>NZ_JAMTCN010000003.1:200237-384643 GCF_024171865.1 Prauserella aidingensis
CTGCTGCGCTCTGCTCTCTGCTGCGCTCTGCTCTCTGCTGCGCTCTGCTCTCGGGTGGCCACGGCTCTCGGGTGAACACGGCTCTCGGGTGGAACCGGCTCTCACGTGCACCGGTGCTCGCCGGCGCCCGCACCCACGGTGTCGCCTCGTGCGCCGTGTCGTCTCCGGAACGCGTCGTCCTGGGCACGCTCGGAGCCACCGCCGTGGGCGGCTCCGGTGTCACGGCCGGCCGGGCCATTCGCGGGGGTCTCCGCCGGGGTCGCCGGCAGGAGACCTCACGCGATGGCCGCGGCCTCGGCGGCGGAAGCGATCATCGTCCCCGCCGCCGGTCGGCGTCGGCGCGGGCGGGAACGCCACGTGCCGACTCCGTGGTCGACACTAGCCCGCCCGTGCCGACGGCCGTCACCCACCCTGTGCCGCGCCGCGCACGCCCGCGGGTTCGAAGTTGCTCGTCGCCGGATCCAGCAGGTAGACCTGCGCGTTGCCGACGTCGAGGTACATGCCCGTCAACGTCAGTTCCCCGCGTTCGACGGCGGCCCGCACCAACCGCGACTCCCGCAGGTGGTCGAGCTGCTGGAGCACGTTGTGCAGCGCCAGTGCGTCACCGGAGTGCGCAGGCTCCGCCCCGTCCAGGCGTACCGGCGCGGCCTCGCGGCTGCGCGCCAGCCCCGCCTCGCCGTGCTCGAGCCAGCCCGCGAGGCCCGTCAACCCCTCCGGAGTGCCGTCGAGCAGCGCCCGCATCGCACCGCACGAGGAGTGCCCGCACACCACGACCTCGCTCACGCCGAGCACGCCCACGGCGAACTCGACCGACGACCACACGGCGGCCCCGTCGCCCGAGTGCCGTCCGTGCGGCGGGACGAGGTTGCCGACGTTGCGGACGGTGAACATGTCGCCGGGACCGCTCGTGGTGATCACGTTCGGGACGATGCGCGCGTCGGCGCACGTGATGAACAGCGTGTGCGGGTGCTGGCCTGCCGCCAGCCTGCTCATCGTGTCGCGCACGAGCGGTGCCGTGCGGGCCTGGAACTCGGAGGTGCCGCGACGCAGCGGTGCGTGACGCTGGTCCGGGATCCGCACCTCCGGGAGCGGTTCCCCGGCGGCTCCGTCCCGGGCCATCCACTCCGACCACGGCGCCAGCCACCGCGGAACGGCGGCCCCGGCACGATCCTTGCGGACGATCGGGCTGCCGTCCTTGCCGCGTGCGAACCACGGGTGGCCGACCTCGTCGACGACGACGCGGCCGCCCGTGCGCTCGTGGGCCTCCTGCCAGGAGTGCAGGCAGTCGAACGCGGCATGGTCGAGGTAGTCCACGACGAGCTCCAGCGTCACGGTACTGCGCTCGGGAAGTCCGTTGAGGACGGTCGAGAGCCGCGGGACGGACAGGAACGTCAGCGCACCCTCGATGACGACCCGGCGGGTGTCGCCCTCCCCCTCGGCATGCACCCCGGACCACATCGTGCGGTGGAGCATGAGCAGCACCGACAGGCCGATGCCGATGAGCACGCCCGAGAGCAGATCGACCAGCACCACGCCCGCCACGGTGACGATGTAGAGCGACAGGTCGCCGTGGCGCAGCACCTCGCGGATGTGGGCGGTGTTGACGAGCTTGGCGCCGACGTGGACCAGCAGGCCCGCGAGCGCGGCGAGCGGGATGCTCTCGATCAGCGTCGCGAGCAGTGCGGTGAACAGCAGCACCCACACGCCGTGCAGGACGGCCGACGCGCGCGTCCGTGCGCCGGTGGCGACGTTGGTGGAGCTGCGGACGATCACGCCGGTGATCGGCAGGCCGCCGAGCGTGCCGGACGTGATGTTGCCGAGGCCCTGGCCGATGAGTTCGCGGTCGAAGTTGCCGCGCTTGCCGGTGTGCATCTTGTCGACGGCGACGGCCGACAGCAGGGATTCGATACTGGCGATCAGTGCGATCGTCAGCACGGCGACGGCGAACTCGGCCCAGCCGCCGTCGGGAAGTTGCGGTGCGAACCGGATGTCGAGCACGTTTCCGGGCAGATCCACACGTTCGGCGGACGAACCGGTCACGACGGCGAGGACGGTCACCACCACGATCGCGGCGAGCGGTGCGGGAACCTTGCGGACGGCCGCGGGGAGTTTGCCCCACACGAGCAGGATGCTCAGGGTCAGCAGGCCCAGGAACGTGGCGGGCCCGTGCAGGTCGAGCAGCTGACCTGGCAGCTGGAGGATGTTGTCGACGGCGGAGCTGTTCGAATCGCCGCCCAGGACGACGTGGAGCTGGCCCAGCACGATCGTGATGCCGATACCCGCCAGCATGCCGTGGACGATCGCGGGCGAGATGGCCAGCGCAGCCCTGGCGACCCTGCTCAGTCCGAACAGGACCTGCAGCAGACCCGCCGCCACGGTGATGGCACACGTGACCGCCCAGCCGAACTGGTTGATCGTCTCGGCCATGACCACGGTCAGCCCCGCGGCCGGGCCGCTGACCTGCAACGGCGATCCTCCCACGGACCCCGCCACGATGCCGCCGACCACGGCGGCGATCAGTCCGGCGACGATGGGCGCGCCGGACGCGAGCGCGATGCCCAGCGACAGCGGCACGGCGACGAGGAACACCACGAGCGAGGCCGGTACGTCGTACCGCAGCACCGTGCGCCACCACGGCACGGCGTCGGCCTCCTGTTGGTCGCTTTCCTGACCGGTCGTCAGCGTCATTTGAAACGGCCTCCTCGAGGTCGGGTGAATTCCCCCGCGCACGTTCCGCGGGGGTAATGGCGCTCGGTCGACGGCGACCACGGACGCGTCGTCGCGGAAGGGCCGGATACTCGTCCGGCGATCCGCGGCGTCCGCGCGCGTTGCGAGTACCAACACCAGGTACCAGAGGAACGCACCGAATGTCCGCCCCGGAAAGGGATTCTCATGGAGTGCTCACATCCGCATCACTCCACAGAGGACGGCCGGATATGTAGATCAACATCTATGGGTGGTTCGACACTCACCCGATGAACGGACTTTCCGGACGGCCTGATTACCGTTCGGAATCAAAATCCCGGGAACACAATGAACAAAACCGGTTCGAGTGAAATTCGACGCCCAGTGGGGCGAGAAACGTCGTGTTCACCCGGAACGCCCGGGCGATTCTCAGTTACTGGGAATCAGGTCCGGGCCGCGAGGCGGCCGTCGAGCAGAGTCTCGAGCCGCCGTGCGAGTACGTCCCAGCGCCAGTGCTCGCTCACCCACCGGCGGCCCGCCTCGCCCATCGCACGGGCCCGCACCGGATCGGCCAGCAGCGCCGAGAGTGTGTCGACGAGCTGTTCGAGACACCTGCCGTCGACGACGTGCCCGGTGACCTCGTCCAGAACCGTCTCCGGAGCGCCCCCGGAGTTGCCCGCGACGACCGGCAGCCCCGTCGCCGACGCCTCCAGATACACAATGCCCAGCCCTTCGACGTCGAGGCCCTTGCCGCGCGTCCGGGCGGGCATGGCGAACACGTCGCCCGCCGCGTAGTGCGCAGGCAGTTCCTCGGCGGGCACCGATCCGGTGAGAACGACGTCGTCAGCCACGCCCAGGTGCTGCGCCAGGGACTCCAGCTGACCGCGGTAGGGCCCGCCACCGACGACGAGTAGCGCCGCTCCCGGTACCCGCTCCCGGATCACTGGCAGTGCGCGGACGAGCATGTCCTGCCCCTTGCGCGGGACGAGCCGGGACACGCACACCACGGTCGGGCGATCGCCCAGCCCGTACCGGGTGCGCAGTTCGTCACGGGCCGCGGCGTCGGGCCGGAACGTCTCGGGGTCGACACCCGACGGCAGGTGTTCCAGACCGGCGAACCGGCCGAAGGCGGAGGCGAACCGCTTGCGCGTGTAGTCGCTGACGTAGGTGATGACGTCGGTGGTGTCACCGATCCGCCGCAGTGCCTGCCGCGCGGCGGGAAGCATGGACCAGCCGACCTCGTGTCCGTGGGTCGAGGCAACGATGCGGCGCGCACCCGCGGCCCGCAGCGGCGCGCCGAGCAGTGCGAGCGGAGCGGCGGCGCCGAACCATACGGTGTCGCAGTCGCGCGAGGCCACGAGCTCCTTCGCTCGCCGCAGCACGTCCGGGGTCGGCAGCATCAGCGCCGTGGGATGGCGGACGACCTCGTAGGGCTGACACGCGTCGAACGCACTCGACGAACCGGACGCACGTTCCCACGCCGGCGCGTACACGACGAAATCGTCGGACGGCAGCCGCGAGGCGAAGGCCTGCAGATAGGACTGGATACCACCGGGCCGGGGCGGGAAGTCATTGGTCACCAGGAGCGTGCGGCGCATGGTGACAACGCTATCCGGCCCCGGCCCGGGCGGTCTGCCGGTGTGCGGATCAGGCGACCCGAACGGCTCCGCTGTATTCGTCCTGCAGCGGGCCGACCTTGACCGGCTCGCCCTCCGTCGGCGCGTGGACCATCTGGCCGTCGCCGATGTAGATACCCACGTGGTAGGCGGGCGATCCGGAGAACACCAGGTCCCCCGGCTCCAACTGGTCACGCGACACCGGGGTGCCCGCGCCGGCCTGCTGATCGGCGGCCGTCCGCGGGATCGAGATGCCGGCCGCGTTGTACGCGTAGGACGTCAGACCGGAGCAGTCGAACGAGTCCGGACCGGTGGCGCCCCAGCTGTACGGCTTGCCGATCTGCGCCATCGCCGTGTCCACGGCAGTCTGCGCGGCCGGGCCGGGAGCGGTGACCGGGCCCACGTCCGGACCGGTGTCCTGCAGCGTGGCCTGCTCCGACTCGCTCAGCATCCCGGAGGCCTCCCGGACCTCCGCGATCTTCTCGTCGAGAGCCTCCTTGCGCGCGGCGATGTCGCCCTCGAGCTTCGCCGCGGTGTTCTTGGCCTTCGCCGCCTGGTTCCGCGCCTGCTGTGCCTTCTGCTCCGCGGCCGCGGCGCTGTTGACCGCACCACGGAGCTTGGACAGCGCCCTGTTGCGGTCCTCGGCCAGCACGTCCAGTGCCGACGACCTCTCCAGGAAGTCCTGGGCGGAGTCGCCGGTCAGCAGTGCCGACATCTTGTTCATCTGCGAACCGCTCGCGAACGACGCGCCGGCGAACCGGTCGACGTCCTTGCGGTAACGCTCCACGTTGGTCTCGGCACGCTGCTTCGCCTGCTTGGCGTTGTTCAGGCGCTTCTTCGCATCATTGAGCTCCCCCTGCTTCCTCTCGAGGTCGCTCTGCGCCTGCAGGTGCCGCTCGTTCAGCTTCTCCGCCTTCTCCGAGAGCTCGTAGTACTCCTCGAGCGCCTCGGACTGCGTCTGCTGCTGCGAAACCGGGGGCGTTTGGAGAGCGGGGGTGGGGGAAGCGGTCGCCGGTGACTGGAAGGTGACAACCGCGACGACGGCGGATGCCGCCAGCGCGCTCGAGATCACGCGCTTCACGGGCTGCGACTGCACGTCGCTCATGTCTCCTCTGCGGTCGGGCCGCCTACCGGTCGATCGGCCGGGTGAGGTCGGGGGCCCTCACCACGGCCGGCCCCTCGGGTGACCACGACGTCCGGATGCGACATCCGGCACTGATGCGTCTCCACGTTCGGGCCCGCCACACTACTGTGCGTGACGTCCGGCGCAGCTCCCCGACAAAAGCTGCTCTCGGCGGCGATCCCGCGTCGCCGAACATGGGGAACGGCTACCTGACGCGAAATCTCGGCCAGGTTACGAAACCCCACCGGCCACGTCCAGCGACCTCGGCATGTGATTCGTCGACCGCAGAGCCCGACACGTTCGGACCAGCGGTTCCACAGTTGCTGTGACCGGTCTTACACAGCGCATCCGAAGTGGTCGTGACCGTTCACCTGATTGGTTGGACCGTTCACCGCACGACGAAGGGCGTCGCTCGACGACGGCGCCGACCACGTGCGGCGGCGCGGCAGGGACACGGTGGGTGGTGCGGCAGCGCAACCACGGGTGGTGCGGTGCCTCGTCCTCGACCCCCGCGTGGTCAGCCTGCGCGCCTGCCGTCGTCGGTCGGCTCCCCGGTCTCGACCGGTTCCACCGGAACGAGGCGCAGGTGCGGAACCATGCCGCCGTCCGCGAGCGCATCGACGGCCCGGCGTTCCGTCCCGTCCCACCGGAGCTCCGGAGGAGGGCCCAGCAGCACGCTGACGACGCAGTCGCGGCACGCGTCGCCCCGCACCCGGCACCGGTCGCAGTCGATGATCAGCTCGTCGTCGGCGTCCCCGTGCTCGGATCGCCCGTGCTCGGGGTGCCCGTGGTGTGGACGTTCGTTCCCCTGTCGTTGCATGTCGCGCACGGTAGAACCCGCCACCGACAAGAACACGCCGCGAACCGGCGACCGCGGTGACGCACGTCTCGCGGCGACCGCGCGTCGGCGACCGGCCTCACGTGCGGCCGAGCCGCGTGAGCAGCACGTGCGACGGCACCGCGTGGGCACCACTCCGGCGCACGGCGGTGACGACCTCCTGATCGGACGTCGCCACGATCACCGGCCGTCCGTGCGGTTCGGCGGCCACGAGATCGCGGATGACGTCGTCGGCCAGCACGCCCGGCTCGGAGAACAGCACCCGCACGCCGCGCGGGTTCGCGGCGGGGACCGACGTCACGCCCGCGCCGTCGAACACCACCGTGACCTCGGCGCCCACCCTGGCCTGCAGCGCCCCGAGCTGGCCGACCAGCCGGGAGCGCTGCTCGGCGAGCGGCAGCTCCGAATAGCCGGTCTTGGTGACGTTGTAGCCGTCCACCACGAGGTGTACCGCGGGCAGCCGGAGCAGTCTGCCGAGCGCGTCGGCGTCGGAGATCCGTTCGGCCGCCCTCGTGGGTCCCGCGGCGCCCGCGACGGTGTCGGCGGGCGCCGCTCCCGTGCCCGTCTCGCCGAGGGCGAGTTCCCTGCGGAGGCCGTCGGCGGCACCGCCGAGGGTGTCCAGCAGCAGCCGGAGCCGTACCTCGTCGGCGGCGCGGGCCTCCTGGGCGGAGCGGCGGGCCGCCTCGGCGTCGGCGACCGCCCGTTCGGCGCGGGTGCGCTCAGCGGCCGCACGTTCCCGCTCCCGCGCCAGTTCCTCGGCGAGTCGCTGCGCCTCACCGCCACGGGCACCGGTGGCCTGCTCGGCGTCCCTGCGGGCCTGTTCGGCCGCGTCACGTGCCTCCCGCAGCTGCTGTCCCTGTTTACGCAGGCGGCTGCGAAGCTTGTCGAGCTGGTCGGTGCGTTCCTCCCTGACGCGCTCGACGTCGGCGCGCGCGGTGGCGAGCTCGTCGCGGGCCTCGGCCAGCTCCGCCTCGAGTTTGCGCACCCGCGCGAGCGCCGCGTCCCGTTCGGACCGCAGCGAGGCGTCCTCGGCGCGGCGCGCCACGGCCCGCACCTTCGCCGCGGCGTCACGGCGGCCCAGCAGCAGGGCCGCCGCGGCCGTCGTCGCCGGATCGGCCTCCGCGCCGGCGGCGGCATCGGCGGTATCGGTGGCGTCGAGTGCCTCGGGCCGATGCGCGCGCGTCCACTCGACGACCGCCGTGCGGAACCGCGGCGACTCGCGCAGCCCGGCCAGCAACGCCGGAGCTCCCGAGCCCGCCCGTTTCGCCGGAGCGAACCGCGCGACGGGCCGCACGCGCTTCGGCACGTCCGCCGCGGGGAGCGCGCCCAGCGCCGCCGCGGCGAGTTCGGCGAGGCGTTCCCGGACCGGATCGGGCAGTGCACTCCAGTCGACGGGCTCGTCCCCTCCGGCATCGCACGCCGTTGCCGCACCGTCGGCACCGGACGGCCGAACGTCCTCCCGAACCTGCTCCGCGGCGGGGTCGGGAGCCGCGTCAGCTGTGGAACCGGCCCCCTGCTCGGAGCCGGACCGGTCCCCCGACGGGCCGGGACGGTGCGACGAGGGTTGCATCCGTCCAGCTTAGGTTCCGGACAGCGCGCGTCCGCACACCCGGGCTCCCGTCGCCGCGCGGGGAGTCGCCGTGCAGGCCCCCGTGGTGCGGCGCCGGTCCCGGCCCGGCCGACACCACCCGGTCCGAGCGACCGGCGTCAGCCGAGGTCGAGTTCCGCCACGACCGGGAGGTGATCGCTCGCCTCCGGTTCGTCGTCGAGCACCCGCGCCGACACGGGGGTCACGTCACCAGACGTGTACACGTAGTCGATGCGCTTTTCCGGCTCCTCGGAGGGCAACGTGGCCCCGTCACCCTCGCCCACGGCGGGCCAGACGTCGGTCAGCGTGCGGTCGAGCGGCGCGAGCTCGGGCGCACCCGGTTCGGCGTTGAGATCACCGACGAGCACCGCGCGCCGAGCGTCACCGATGAGGTCGGCGATCTGCCGCCCCTGCTCCACCCGGTCGGCCTGCGACGACGCCGCGAGGTGCGTGTCGTAGACGTGCACGCGCTCGCCGCGGATGTTCACCTCGGCATGCAGCAGGCCCCGCTGCTCCTGGTCGGGTGAACGGTGCAGGTGGGTGTTCGAGGAGTCCACGATCGGATACCGCGACAGGATCGCCGTTCCGTACTGCACTCGCGGCTCGCCCTTCGCGGGCGGTGGGTTGTCGATGTTGGCGCCGAACACCACGTGGTACCCCAGTCGCTTCGCCAGCAGCCGTGCCTGGTCGGCCCACTCGCTGCGGTCCGAGTAGTGCCGGTCGACCTCCTGCAGGCCCGCCACGTCGGCGCCGCTGCGCTCGATCACGCGGGCAATGCGGTCCAGGTCGAGCACGCCGTCGGCGCCTTCGGCGTGGTGGATGTTGAACGACAGGACCGTGAGCCCCTGCTGCTCGGCCGACGCCGGAGTGATCGCGCCTGCCGTCATCCCGACCGTCATCAGTACCGCCGCCAACCACCGCAGTGCCCGCATCCGCATGTCTCCACCTTGTCCTCGCGCTCTCACTGTCGACGGTGATCGTGGCCGAACGGAGCGGCCACGCGATGAGGCCGGGGTGAACGCACGCGGAAGATCCCTCCCCGATCACCGCCCGGCGCCCGGACGCGTCCCCGACTACCCCGCCTCGGCCACCGCGATACCGGCAGGCAGCCACGGATCACTGCGCCGTCGGTCACACGTCCTCGGCAGCGGGTCCACCGGGCCCGGGATTGTCGGGGCCCGCCCCTACAGTCCGCGGCCATGCAGCTGGCTTTCGACGAACTGGGCACCCCGCTGCGCGACGTCACCTTCGTGATCGTCGACCTGGAAACCGCGGGCGGCGCGCCCGGCCCGGACGGGATCACCGAGATCGGCGCCGTGAAGGTCCGAGGAGGAGAGGTGCTCGGTGAGTTCGGCACACTCGTGGACCCGCGCACCACGATCCCGCCTCAGATCGTCGAACTCACCGGGATCACCACGGCGATGGTCCAGTCCGCACCCCCGATCGACCAGGTGCTGCCCGCCTTCCTCGAATTCGCCGCAGGAGCCGTGCTGGTCGCCCACAACGCCGGGTTCGACACGCGGTTCCTGCGCGCCGCCTGCGAGGGCCACGGCTACACGTGGCCGAAGCCGGCCGTCGTGTGCACGCTCACGCTCTCGCGGCGGGTGCTGTCGCAGACCGACACTCGGTCGCATCGGCTGTCGGCCCTCGCCCGGCTCTTCGGGGCCCGCACCACCCCGACGCACCGTGCGCTGGACGACGCCCGCGCCACCGTCGACGTGCTGCACGGTCTGCTGGAGCGCGTCGGCCCGCTCGGCGTGCAGTCGCTGGAGGAGCTGCTCGACTTCCTGCCGGACGTCACGCCGGCCCAGCGCCGCAAACGCACCCTCGCGGCCGATCTGCCGGAGACACCCGGGGTGTACCTGTTCCGCGGGCCGAACGACGAGGTGCTGTACGTCGGCACCGCCCGCAACATCCGCAGACGCGTCCGGCAGTACTTCACCGGTTCCGAGTCGCGCGGCCGCATGCGCGAGATGGTGGCGCTGGCCGAACGGGTCGACGGCATCGAATGCGCGCATGCTCTCGAGGCGCAGGTGCGGGAACTGCGGCTGCTCGCCGCGCACCGGCCCGCCTACAACCGGCGTTCGAAGAATCCGCACACCCAGTGGTGGGTCGTGCTCACCGACGAGGCGTTCCCGCGGTTGTCGGTCGTCCGCTCCGAACGGGACGGTGCGCTCGGGCCGTTCGGCTCACAGGCGCGGGCGAAGACCGCGGCCGACACCCTGGCCGGCGCCACCGGTCTGCGCACCTGCACGCAACGCATTCCCGCCCGCAACCCGCAGGGGACGCCCTGTGTACTGGCCGAGCTCGGACGATGCGGCGCGCCGTGCGCCGGCAGGCAGAGCGTCGACGAGTACGCCCACGCGCCGCGGCAGATCACCGACCTCGTCGCCGGAACCGCCGACGCTCCCCTCCACGCCGCCCGTGTTCACATCGACACGCTCGCCGGAGACGGCCACTTCGAGCAGGCCGCGCGGCGACGGGACGAGCTCGTCACGCTGCTGCGCGGCGTCGGTCAGGCGCACCGGCTCAGCGCGCTGGCGGCGATCGAGGAGCTGGTCGCCGCCGCACCGGACGGCACCGGCGGGTGGGAGTTCGCCGTCATCCGGCACGGCAGGCTCGCCTCCGCGGGGGTGGCCCGCCGCGGCACGCCGCCCATGCCCGTCGTCGACGCACTCGTCGCCTCGGCCGAGACCGTCCTGCCGTCGCCGGGACCGCTGCGCGGCGCTCCCGCGGAAGAGACGGGCGCGGTGCTGCGATGGCTCACCACACCCGGCAGGCGCCTGGTCCGCACCTCACGGCCGTGGTCCGAACCCGTCCACGGCGCGGGCGGCTGGGCACCGTGGCTCGACAAGGTCGCCACGGCGGCGACACTCGAGAACATCGGCTGACCCGCGACTACGATCGCCCCCATGACAGTCCGTTCCCCCAGGAGGCCAGTGTGATCACCGCGATCGTCCTCATCAGCGCAGCAGCCGACCGGATTCCCGAAACGGCACAGGAGATCGCGGACATCGACGGCGTGTCCCAGGTCTACTCGTGCGCGGGCGACGTCGACCTCATCGCCATCGTGCGCGTGGCCTCCCACGAAGACCTGGCCGCACTCATCCCCGCCAAGATCAGCAAGGTCGACGGGGTCGTGAACACCGACACCCACATCGCCTTCCGCTCGTACTCGAGCGCGGACACGGGTACGGCGTTCGAACTGGGCATCGAGTCCGCCTGACCCGACCTCCGGGCCGCGACGGCCCGGCCGCGGCCCGCACACGTAAGGGAGCCCCCGGTCCTGGTGACCGGGGGCTCCCTTACGTTTCCGTGACTACTCGCGCGAGGAGCCCGCGGGCGTCTCGGACTCGTCCGAGTCACCCGACTCCAGCTCGCGGGCGCGCTGCTCCCGTTCGTGCTCGGCGTGCGCGGCCTCGAGCGCGGCGGTCTCGTCCGCCGGGTCCGGCGACCACCAGCCGCCGGGCACCGGCGAACCGGCCGTACCCAGCTTGTTCATCTTCTTCGGCACCGGGGCGCCCTGGTATTCCAGCGGCACCGCGTGGCCGTGGTCGTCGACCGGGCCGAGCGGCTGGTGCAGCTCGATGAACTCGCCGTGCGGCAGGCGCTTGATGATGCCGGTCTCCAGACCGTGCTCCAGCACCTCCCTGTCGGACCGCTGCAGGCCGATACAGATCCGGTACGTGATCCAGTACGCCAGCGGTGGCAGCAACAGGATGCCGATGCGGCCCATCCACGTCGTCGCGTTGAGCGAGATGTCGAACGCGAACGCGAAGATGTCGTTGAAGCCGGACATCTCCAGCACCATGAAGAACGTCAGCGCCATGACGCCGAGGCTGGTCCGTACCGGTGCGTCCCGCGGCCGCTGCAACAGGTTGTGATGCGCGGTGTCCTTCGACAGTTTCCGTTCTATGAACGGATACGCGATGAACACGGTGAACAGGATGCCCATGCCGATCGCGCCGGCGAAGAACACCGGCGGGACCGTGTAGTTGCCGAGATACAGCTCCCACGCGGGCCAGATTCGGAGGATGCCGTCGGCCCACGCCATGTACCAGTCGGGCTGCGACCCGGCGGACACCTGTGACGGGTTGTAGGGCCCGATGTGCCAGACCGCGTTGATCTGGAACAGACCCGACATCAGCGCGATCAGACCCGTGACGACCGCGAAGAAGGCACCGGCCTTGACGGCGAACACCGGGACGATCCGGACGCCGACGACGTTGGTCTCCTTGCGCTTCTTGCCCGGGAACTGGGTGTGCTTCTGGTACCACACCAGCGCCAGGTGGACGGCGACCAGCGCGAGCATGATGCCCGGGATGAGCAGGATGTGCAGCGTGTACATCCGCGGCACGATCACCGTGCCCGGGAACTCGCCGCCGAACAGCGCCCAGTGCAGCCAGGTGCCGACCACCGGCACGGACAGCACGATGCCGGACAGCGTCGCGCGGATACCGGTACCGGAGAGCAGGTCGTCCGGGAGCGAGTAGCCGAAGAAGCCTTCGAACGCGCCCAGGATCAGCAGCAGCGCACCGATGATCCAGTTGGCCTCACGCGGACGCCGGAACGCACCGGTGAAGAACACGCGGAGCATGTGCACGACCATCGAGGCGACGAAGATCAGCGCCGCCCAGTGGTGCACCTGGCGCACGAACAGTCCGCCCCGGACCTCGAACGAGATCTCGAGCGTGCTCGCCATGGCGCGGGACATCTCGATGCCCTGCAGGTTCGTGTACGGCCCGTCGTAGACGACCTCCGCCATCGACGGATCGAAGAACAGCGTCAGGTAGACGCCCGAGAGGATGACGATGATGAAGCTGTAGAGCGCGATCTCCCCGAGCAGGAACGACCAGTGCGTCGGGAAGACCTTGTTCATCTGGTGCCGCAGGCCCTTCGACAGCACGTACCGCTGGTCGGCGTTGTTCGCCGCCTCGGAGGCGTGCTGTGCGAGAGCGCTGGAGCCCTTGGTCGGTGTCGTCAGTGAGCTCATGACTTGCGCTCCCAGTAACCGGGTCCGATCGGCTCGATGAAGTCGTGCCGGGCGATCAGGTAACCGTCGGTGTGCACCGTGATGGGCAGCTGGGCCAGAGCGCGCGTTGCGGGACCGAACACCGGCTTGGCGTACTGCAGCGCATCGAACTGCGACTGGTGGCACGGGCACAGGATGCGGTTGGTCTGCTGCTCGTACAGCGACGTCGGGCAACCGACGTGGCTACAGATCTTCGTGAAGGCGTAGAAGTCGCCGTAGTTGAAGTCCTCCTGGCCCTTGCGCTTGACCACGTTGGCGGCGTCGCCCGGACGCAGGCGGATCAGCATGACCGGGTTGTCGGACCGCCGCACGGCGTGCAGCAGCGCCTCGTGGTCCCCGCGCTCGGACTCGCGGAACGGGAACACCGTTTCCATGCCGCCCGCGTCGATCTCCTCGGGACGCACGAGGGAGACCTCGTTCGCGTCACCGGTGTGACGGCGCAGGTAGACGACCTCGTCCGGGTGCTGCTTCTGCCAGCCCGTGTGGACCAGCCCGTCCTTGTTGTCCGCGTTGTCGTGCGGATCCTTGATGAAGGACGCCACCGGCAACGCCACCACGCCCAGGCCCAGCGCGCCGACGCCGAGCCCGGCCGTGCGCTTGATCATCGACCGGCGGCCGATGGTCGTGCGGTCCCCGGCATCGGCCAGGTGCGCGACGATGGTCTTGCGATCGACCTCGGCCGACCCCTCGCCCATGTTGTCGCTGCGCTGCTGGATCGCGACCTCGTTCGGGATGAACTTCTTCGCGTACAGCAGCACGCCGAAGGCGATCGCCAGCACGGAGATGCCGAGCGTGATGCCCAGCACCGGGGTGTACAGGCTGTACCAGAAGTGCGCGGACTCCTCGGTCCTCGGCTCGTACCGCCACGGCCACCAGATGAGCGCCACGACGAACGCCAGCCCGGCGAGCGCGGCGACGAGGAACCACAGCGCCACGGCGCGCTCGGCCCGCTTCTCGGCCCTCGTGCCCTTGACCGGCCACGGGTCCGGGTAATCGACGATCTCGACACCGTCCAGCTGGCCACCCAGCTCGACGAGGTCGTCGCGGCTCATCGCCGCGAGTTCCTCGTCCGAAGGACGGGGTCCTGGCTCGTTGCCACTCATGCCTATGCCCTCGATCCAATCCACAGGGTGGCGCCGATCAGAGCGCCGATCCCCACGACCCACGCGATGACACCTTCGGAAGCCGGCCCGAGGCCGCCCAGCGAGTTACCACCCGGCTGGTTGTTGCCGTCGCTGACCGACTTCACGTAGGCGACGATGTCCTTCTTCTCCTCGGGCGTCAGCTGCCGGTCGGAGAACTTCGGCATGTTCTCCGGTCCGGTCTGCATCGCGGTGTAAATCTCTTTCTCGCTCGCGGGGCCGAGCTCCGGCGCGTACTTACCGGACGACAGCGCGCCGCCCTGACCGGTGAAGTTGTGGCAGGACGCGCAGTTGAGCCGGAACAGCTCACCGCCACGCGCCGGGTTCTCGCCCTGCAGCTGCTCGCCGTGGCCCTCGGGGCTCTGCGGACCGCCGCCGTGCGCCTGGATGTAGGCGCCGAGCGCGTCGATCTCGGCGGGCGTGTACTTGGCAGGCTTGCGCGCAGCCTGTGCCTCCTGGCGCACCAGCGGCATCCGGCCGCTGGAGACCTGGAAGTACACCGACGCCTCGCCGACGCCGATCAGGCTCGGCCCCTTGTCCTGGACGCCCTGCAGGTTCGACCCGTGACACGAGATGCAGGTGTTGTTGTAGATCTGCTCGCCCTTGCGCAGCTGGGCCGGATCGGACTGCGCCTCTGCGGTCTGCGGCTCCGGCGCGAACACGGCGTACATACCGCCCGCACCGATCAGCGCCATCGCGAGCGCGGCGAATCCGGCGACCCGCCTGCGGAACTTCGAGCGGCGGCCCGCTCGCCGGTCGCCCGCCGCTGCGGGCTTCTTGGTGGAGGTCATCTTCTGCGGCAACCCTTGCTGTCAGTTCGGCCGTACTGGGGAGAACGGATCACAGTGGTCAATGCGTCAGGGGACGATGTAGATCACCGCGAACAGGCCGATCCACACGATGTCGACGAAGTGCCAGTAGTACGACACGACGATGGCCGAGGTGGCCTGCGCCGGTGTGAACTTGCTCAACTTCGTCCGGATGAGCAGGTAGACGAACGCGATCAGACCGCCGATGACGTGCAGGCCGTGGAAGCCCGTCGTCATGTAGAAGACGGTGCCGTAGGCGCCGGAGGGGATCGTCACACCCTCGCTGATCAGCGTCATGTACTCGCCGGCCTGGCCGAGCACGAAGACCGTGCCCATGAGCAGCGTAATCAGGTACCAGCGGCGCAGGCCGAAGACGTCACCGCGTTCGGCGGCGAACACGCCGAACTGACAGGTGAACGAGGACGCCACCAGGATGATCGTGAACGGCAGTGCATACGCGATGTCGAGGTGGATCAGCTCTCCGGTGGCTTCGTTCACCGGAGGCCAGTGCCCCGTCTCGTTCTGCGCCTTGACCGTGAAGAACATCGCGAACAGCCCAGCGAAGAACATGAGCTCGCTGGACAGCCAAACAATGGTGCCGACGCTGACCATGTTCGGCCGGTTCAGCGAGTGCACTCGCTGGCTGATGTTGGGAGCTGCCGTTGTCACGAGTCGCATTATGTCTGTTCGCCTCCCGGCCGTGCAGCCCGGGTCCTACGGAGAGTCGTGGAAACCTCGAGATCGCCTGGTGATCGCCTGGGTCCGCGGAGGTCCGGACGGTTAACATCGACGCGCGGCGGCAACGAGGCCGCCCGAACGCCCGACATGGAGGACGGCACATGACCGATCAGTCCCAGCGGATCCTCGTGTTCAGCCACCGGCCGGAGGTCCGTGACACGATCATGGGCGCCGTGGGGCGCAGGCCGGCGACGGACCTGCCCACGGTGACCTACGTCGAGGCGTCCGGGGTCGCCGACGTACTGGCCGAGATGGACGCAGGCACCGTCGACCTCGCTATTCTCGACGGCGAGGCCCAGCCCACGGGCGGCATCGGGCTGTGCAGGCAGCTCAAGCACGAGATCACCGCCTGCCCGCCGATCGCCGTGGCCGTACGGCGCGCCGACGACCGATGGCTCGCGACCTGGTCGCAGGCCGACGGCGTGCTGGTGCACCCGCTGGACCCCCTCGCCGCCGCCGAAACGATCGCCGAGGTGCTGCGCAGGCAGCGCCTCCCTGCCGTACAGGGTTGATCTCGCACATGCCTGACGCACACACCTGGCCCACGATCCTGGGCAGGCTCATCGACCGCACCGATCTCTCCGAGGAGGAGACGGCGTGGGCGATGGACCAGATCATGTCCGACGCCGCGACCCCGTCCCAGATCGGCGGGTTCGCCGTCGGACTGCGGGCCAAGGGCGAGACTCCCGGGGAGATCGCCGGTATGGCGTCGGCCATGCTCGCGCACGCGCGCACCCTCGACATCGACTACACGGCGGTCGACATCGTCGGCACCGGCGGCGACCGCGCAGGCTCGGTGAACATCTCGACGATGTCGTCGCTGGTCGTGGCCGCGGCGGGCGCCCCGGTGGTCAAGCACGGCAGCCGGGCCGCGTCGTCGAAGTCGGGCGCGGCGGACGTGCTCGAAACCATGGGTGTGGCGATCACCATGTCGCCGGAGGACGTGCTGCGGTGCGTCTCCGAGGTCGGCATCGGCTTCTGCTTCGCGCCCGCCTTCCACCCCGCACTCAAGTACGCGGGTGCGACGCGGCGCGAGCTGGGCGTGCCGACGACGTTCAACATGCTCGGCCCGCTGAGCAACCCCGCGCAGCCGTCGGCGAGCCTCATCGGCTGCGCCTACCGGGACAAGACGCGGGTGCTCGCCGAGGTGTACGCCGATCGCGGGCACGACGTGCTGCTCGTTCGGGGTGACGACGGTCTCGACGAGATCACCACGACGACCACGACGACCGCGTGGGTCATCACCGGCGGCACCATCAGGGAGACGACGATCGATCCGCGGGCTCTGGGGATCTCTCTCGCCACCGAGGAGGATCTGAAGGGCGGCACCCCGGAGATCAACGCGCGGGCCGTCCACGAGCTCGTCAGCGGCAAAACGGGGCCCGTGCGGGACGCGGTGCTGCTGAACGCGGCGGGCGCACTCACGGCCTACCACGGGTTCTCCGGGGACCTCTCCGCCGACCTGAGCGCCCATCTCGGCCGCGCGGCCGAGGTCCTCGACTCCGGGAAGGCCGCGGACCTGTTGCAGCGCTGGATCGACTTCTCGGCGACGGTGACGGCCTGACGCCCGCTCCCCGTCCCCCGAACACAGGCGAAGGCCCTGCCACCCGGGAACACCGGAGCGGCAGGGCCTTCGCCTGTGCGACGCTACGGTCGCGGTGACTCTGCGGGGCGGTGACGCCGCGCGCGGCGGCTCAGTGGTGGCTCGGGCCCGAGTGGTACTCGAACACCAGACCGCCGATCGTGACCAGGAGGCCGATGATGGCGAAGATCAGCAGCCAGATCTGCATGAACGCGAGCGAGACACCGGCCAGGGCCGCGAAGGCGGCGAGGCCGACCGGCCAGTAGCTGCCGGCGCTGAAGAAGCCCAGTTCGCCCGCGCCGTCGCTGACCTCGGCCTCCTCGTTGTCCTCCGGCCGCGCCGGGATACGACGCCCGACGAAGCGGATGTAGCTGCCGACCAGGAGCGTGAGGCCGCCGGTCAGAATCAGCGCGACGGTGCCGATCGGCTCGACCCCGTCCTCGGTCATGACGCCCGTCATCACCCCGTAGACGACCGCCACGAAGAACGCGAAGACCATGACGATGTCGAACAGCCTGGCTTCGTTCTTCATGTGCCCTGTGTCCTTACTGGTAGCTCAGCGTTCGTGATCAGCGTACTGAGAGTGGATCCGATACTTCGACGCCCGCTCGCCCGCGATGACGCGGAGCGGGTCCGCGCCGCCGCGGGCGGCGAGCCGGTCAGCCCGAGGCCGTCCGCAGCGTGCGGTCGGTGGCGAACGGCGTGGTCGTGGTCGCGGTCGGGCTGCACAGCTCCTCGTCGCAGCCCTCGCCCTGCAGCGCCTCCAGCGCCTCGGCCGCCGTGTTGGGCTCGCCGGTCCGCGGGTTGATCTGCGCCCGGAGCTCGATGTAGCGGTCGTACAGGTCCGGCGACAGCGCGCGCACCTCGAAGTTCATCATCGCGTGGTACGTGCCGCACAGCTCGGCGCAGCGGCCCACGAACGCGCCCTCGCGGTCGATCGTGTTCTGGAAGGTGTTGTCCTGGTTGTTCTTCTCCGGGAACGGCATGACGTCCCGCTTGAAGTTGAACTCGGGCACCCAGAACGAGTGGATGACGTCGGTGGCCCGCAGGTTGTACTGGATCGTCCGGTCGGTCGGGAGCACCAGCAGCGGGATCTCCGACGAGCTGCCGACGGTGGAGATCGTCTGGCCGTTCTCGGCCTTCTGCTCGTCCGGGTAACCGAACTCCCAGTTCCACTGGAACGCCGTGACGTCCACCGTCACGTCGGGCTCGTCCTCCTCGGCCAGCACCTGGCTCTCGGTGGTGGCGGTGAAGAAGAACAGCACGCACACCATGATCACCGGCACGACGACGCAGAACAGCTCGAGCGGCACGTTGTACTGGAACTGCCGCGGGAGCGCCTCCTCGCCGGGCCTGTCGGCCGCCGACGGCTTCTTCCGGTGGAAGATCATCGACCAGAACATCAGGCCCCAGACGATGACGCCGACGACGAGCGCGGCGATCACGGACCAGGTCCAGAAGGTCCGCATGCTGTCGGCCTCGGGGGTGACGCCTTCCGGCCACCCGAACCGCAGGACCTCCTCGCCGGAACATCCCGTCGCCAGGACGGCGACAAGCCCGGCGAGCACGGTCACCTTGGCGACCTTGCCCCGGCCTGTGTTCCGGGTGCGTTCTGGAACGCCCACTGCGCGATGCCTCCTCGCCCGATCACTACGTGACGTAGGGGGACTTTAGCCGAGGTGAACCGGATCGGCGCCCAAGGGGTATCCGTGCCCCCGCCGCCGTAACCGCGGACACACTGCGGGCATACTGGCGACTCCAGCGCTGCATCGGTTCACGGCCGGGTCACGGCCGGTGCGCGATCGGCCCCGGCGCCAGCCGCCGGCAGGCCGGGTGACGAGCCGATTCGGCGAGCCCGCAACGAGCAAAAAGGTGTGTGAAGAGGCGTGTGCGGCCTGCTTGGACTGGTGTGTCCCAGTGAGAACGACGCGGCGACGGCACGGCCCGCCGTGAGCGAGGCGCTGCGCTGCCAGCGGCATCGCGGCCCCGACGAGACCGACACCTGGGCCGACGGCGAGGTCGTGTTCGGTTTCAACCGGCTCGCGATCATCGACGTCGACCACTCGCACCAGCCGTTGACCTGGGGCCCGCCGGAGAATCCGACGCGCTACACCATCAACTTCAACGGCGAGATCTACAACTACCTCGAGCTGCGGGCCGAACTGGCCGAGCAGCACGGTGCGACGTTCGACACAGAAGGCGACACCGAGGCGATCGTCGCCGCGTACCACCACCTCGGCCCGGCGGCCGTGGGCAGGCTGCGCGGCATGTTCGCCTTCCTGATCTGGGATTCCGAGGCGAAGGTCGTCTGCGGCGCCCGTGACCCGTTCGGCATCAAGCCGCTGTTCGTCTCGACCGGCCCGAACGGCGTGGCGTTCGCCAGTGAGAAGAAGAGCCTGCTCTCGCTGACCGGCACGCTCGGCCTGGCCGACGAACTCGACCCCGTCGCGCTGCAGCACTACCTGGTGCTCCAGTACGTACCCGAGCCCGAGTCGCTGCACCGGAACGTGCGGCGTATCGAGTCCGGCACCTCGTTCACCGTCTCGCCCGGCGGCGAGCTACGCACCGACCGGTACTTCTCCCCCGAGTTCCGCACCAAGCCGGTCTCCGGGCCCGCGCAGACCGCGGCGCTGCACGAGGAGGTCGCCGAGGTGATGCGCGACTCCGTGGCCAAGCACATGCGCGCCGACGTGACCGTGGGCGCGTTCCTGTCCGGCGGCATCGACTCGACCGCGATCGCGGCGCTGGCCAAGGAGCACAACCCGAACCTGATCACGTTCACCACCGGGTTCGAGCGCGAGGGCTACTCGGAGGTCGACGTCGCCGCCGAGTCCGCAGCCGCGATCGGCGTCAAGCACGTCGTCCGCACCGTCTCCGCCCAGGAGATGATGGAGACGCTGCCCCTGATCGTCTGGTACCTCGACGACCCGGTCGCCGACCCGGCGCTCGTGCCGCTGTGGTTCATCGCCCGCGAGGCCCGCAAGCACGTGAAGGTCGTGCTGTCCGGCGAGGGCTCCGACGAGCTGTTCGGCGGGTACACGATCTACCGCGAACCCCTGTCGCTGGCACCGTTCGAGAAGGTGCCCGGTGCGTTGCGGCGGCTCGCCGGGAAGGTGTCGAAGGCCATCCCCGAGGGCACGCGCGGCAAGGACCTGCTGCGGCGCGGATCACTGCCCCTGGAGGAGCGCTACTACGGCAACGCCCGCCTGTTCCGCGACGACCAGCTGCGCGAGGTCCTGCCCCAGTACACCGAGGGCGTGGGACATCAGGACGTCACGCAGCCCTGGTACGACCTGTCCCGCGGCTGGGACCCGGTGTCCCGGATGCAGCACATCGACCTGTTCACCTGGCTGCGCGGCGACATCCTCGTCAAGGCGGACAAGGTGACGATGGCCAACTCCCTCGAGCTTCGGGTGCCGTTCCTCGACTCCGAGGTGTTCCGCGTCTCGTCGGGTATCCCGCTCGACCAGAAGATCACCAAGGAGACGACGAAGTTCGCCCTCCGCAGGGCGCTCGACGGCATCGTCCCGTCGCACGTGCTGAACCGCCGCAAGCTCGGCTTCCCCGTGCCGATCCGCCACTGGTTGCGCAGCGACATGTACGACTGGGCGCGCGGCATCATCGCCGACTCGCAGACCGGTCACCTGCTGGACAAGGCCGCGGTCCGGGCCCTGCTCGACGAGCACCGCGCGGGCACGCTCGACCACAGTCGCCGGCTCTGGGCACTGCTGGTGTTCATGATCTGGCACGGCATCTTCGTGGAGAACGGCGTCAAGGTCGACGTCCCGGAGCCGCAGTACCCGGTGTACCTCTAGGACGCACCGCGCCCGACGACCGCCGCCGGCGATGCCCCGTACCTGCGGGGTGTCGCCGGCGGTCGCGTGTCGGGCCCCTTCCCCGGCGACCGGGCTTCGCGGGGTGCCGGGCCGGGGTCCGCGTGCCCGGCTCGTCGGCGGCGGCCGGGTGTGTTCCACAACGCGCTGCCGTGCGTGCGCCGCTACAGTGCAGCCATGACGCAGCCGGCGCCCGGGTGGTACCCGGACCAGACCGATCCGCGGTTCGCGCGCTGGTGGGACGGCTACCGGTGGACGCCGTACACCCAGCCTGTCCCGCAACAGCCCCACCCGGCGCAACCGGCGCCGGTGCAGCAACAGCCGTACCCGCCCCAGCAACCCTCCCACCAGGCCCAGTATCGGCAGCAGTGCGAGCAGGGCACGCAGCAGCCGCAGCAGTACGGGCACCAGCAGGCCGCACCACTCCATCCGCCGACGCAGCAGGTGGCTCCGCCGCACGCGCCCGACGGCGCTGCGCAGCCGGCACAGGGCCCTGCCGATCCGCACGGGGCCGGACAGCACGCCGGCCGGCACAGCACCGGGGCGCAGCTCGGCGCCGGCCCCGTGTACACCGCCCCGGCACTGCACATCGTTCAGGACAAGCGCTACTTCGTCGGGATGCTCGTCGGCGCGAGCTATGCGGTTACGGACCAGGCGGGCACCCTCCTGGGTGGCGTCGTCCAGGTCGACCCGGGTGCGTCGAAACAGGCCCGCACGTACAGCGACGACGGCGGCGGCATCGGCTTGTCCCAGCACTTCGAGCTCTTCGACACCTCCGGCGCGCCGTACTTCCACGTCGCGCGGGCACTGCGGGCCCAGTCCGCGGCCAAGCCGCGGTTCGACGTCACCCTGCCGGACGGCGCCCCGCTCGGCCACGTCGAATCCGAGAAGCTCGTCGGACGGATCACGATGGGCCTGTACGCGAGCGGCATGCGTATCGGCCAGTTGAAGCTGGGCGGGATCCGGAACAACGTCCTCAATCTGACCGACGCTGGTGGGCGCCAGGTCGTCGAGTGCGCGCGCAAGCCGCCGATGTTCAGCCGGGAGGACGCCTACAACCTGACGCGACCCGTCCCGCTTCCCGAACCGCTGGGCACGTTGATCCTGGCCGGCATCATCGCGGTGGACAACGCGTTCTTCGCGAGGACGCAGGCGTCGCTGTTCTGACGCATGCTTAACCCTGCCGAGCGACTACCGGGCGGTACGACACCACTACCGATTGGTAAGCCTGTCGCCCCGCCGCAGCGCTACCTAGGTTCGGTCGCAATGAACAGCGCCGACCGCGATTCCGCCCTCCGCACGCCGTCCCTCGACACGCCGTCGCCCAACGCTCCGTCGCTCCGCACTCCGTCCCCCAACGCTCCGTCCCTCCGCACTCCGTCACCCCGTACCTTCGCGTCGCGCACGTCCGCGCCGGGAGCGCCGGAACCGGAGTCCCTCGACGGGCTCATCGCGGACTGCCGCGACATCCCTCGTCCGCACGTGCCCGGACAGCGTCCGCACCCGTCCGCTCGGCCGTGGAACGTGGACGAGGCATGTCACGCTCAGGTTGCAGGACTGGACGTGTACGGCTGACACCAGGCAAGCTCACCGCCAGCCGCGGTCAACGGCGATCGCGGCCCCACTCCCCATCCCCGGGCCGGCGGCATCCGACCGGCCCGACGACAGCGAAACGGGCGCCGGTCGATGACCGGCGCCCGTTTCGCTGTGTCCGTTTTCGCAGTCGGACGTCCCCGCTCGTGGGGCGCGACTCAGTGGAACGAGTCGCCGCAGGCGCAGGAACCGCCCGCGTTCGGGTTGTCGATGGTGAAGCCCTGCTTCTCGATCGTGTCGACGAAGTCGATCTGGGCACCCTCGACGTACGGAGCGCTCATCCGGTCGACCGCGACGCGCAAGCCGTTGAAGTCGCGGTACAGGTCGCCGTCGAGCTCACGCTCGTCGAAGAAGAGCTGGTAGCGCAGGCCCGCACAGCCACCCGGCTGCACCGCGATGCGCAGGTGCATGTCGTCGCGGCCCTCCTGGTCGAGCAGCGCCTTGGCCTTGCCGGCGGCGGTCTCGGTCAGGACGACGCCGTGGGTGGCCTCCTCGGCGGCGGTGTTGCCGGTCTGCTCAGCGGTCGTCATGGCACTCCCTCAAGTCGCTGTCCCGGGGCTCGATCTCCACGCGGCAGTCACCTCGCGGAGCGGACATTCCCCATGCTCACTCCAGTATTCCACCGGAGGCAACAAGGAGGACGGCCGTCTTGTTCCCCGACGGCCATGGTGGCACATCGGCCGACCGCCTGAACATCGGCAGTGAGCACTGCAATACCCTGGCAGCGTGAGGTTCCTGCGCCGGGGCAATGCCCAGAAGTCCGAATCCGATTCCGCCGAGACCACGGTCGACGTCGACGGGTCCGGCGAATCTCACGCACCCAAGGGCTACACCCCCGCCAAGGGCAGGCCGACGCCCAAGCGCGTCGAGGCCGAGGGCAAGCGCCGCGGCCCGGTCGCGCCGCCCCCGACCACGACGCGGGAGGCGATCCGCCGGAACCGGGAGCTGAAGAAGCAGAATCCGGCGACCAAGGAGGACAAGGAAGCGCGTCGCGCCGCCGCCCGGGAACGCCGGGAGAAGATGATGGCGGGCGACGAGCGCTACCTGCTCCCCCGCGACCGCGGGCCGGTGAAGCAGTACGTGCGCGACCTGATCGACTCGCGGCGCAACATCCTGGGCCTGTTCATGCCGCTGGCCGTACTGGTGTTCCTGTCGCTGCTCGTACCGGTCGTGGCGATCCAGCAGTACGCCACGCTCGTCACGACGATCTTCCTGCTCGGCATGCTGGTCGAGGGCTTCATCAACGGCAGGCGCGTGGCGAAGGCCGCGCGGGAGCGGTTCCCGAACGAGACGATCCGCGGGGCCTCGCTCGGCTGGTACGCGTTCGTGCGGGCGAGCCAGCTGCGGCGGCTGCGGGTGCCGAAACCGCGACTCAAGGCGGGCGACCCGATCCCGTGACGACGCGGGCCGGCGACGGCCCGTGGCACCTGCACCGGGCCGTGTGACGCGCGGTGCCACCTCACCACCTGCGACACGGACCACCGTCGGCACGGTCGCTCGGTATGCCCGGCCTGCCGGCCGGGTCCGGCCGGAGCGGGCGGCTCTCGTGACTCTGCCGTGTCGGATCGGTCGTGTCGCGCGCAGGTTCGACTCCGGTGGCTCGCCCGCGTGTCGGGGCGTCGCGTGCCGTGCCCCGATGCGTCCGGGAGTCGGGCGCCTGGGAGTCGAGTGACCGGGAGTCGAGTGCCTGGGCGGGGCGCTTCGGGGTGAGGACCGGGTGGCGGCGTGCGGGGTGGGTCGCCCCTTGGGGCGTCGTCACCCGCGTCACCCCGTGGGTCGGGTCGTACCGGACACGCCAGCGGGGATCGTCTTTGAGCTGGTGGTGCCGTCGGCAGCGTGGTCCGCCGTTGGCAACCGACGTCGACCCGCCACCGCCAGGCGCGGCCCAGGGGTGCTCGTGGTCGTGGTCGCAGTGCCGGGCCGGCGCCGCGACCGGGCCATGCCATCCACCCGCGTATAGCAGGCGCCGGCCACCTCGGCAGGCAGGTGCGCTTCGAACGAGGACATGACGTGCTCGCCCGGCATGAGTTCCACCCGGCGCTCCGCCCGTGCTCGTCGTGCGCGTTCGGTCTGCCCGCCCGGATCGACCTTCTCCACCAACCTGCGCACACGTTGGGCCAGATTCCCGGCTTGCCACGCCGTTTCCGGCGCCTCCACCAGCCGCTCCGCCAACAACGCATCGACACCCCGGGCCGCGTCATCGTCGAGCGGGTCGACCACCGTCAGCACCCGCCGCGACCCGTACGACTCGACCTCACCCGCGCGCATCGCGGCCAGCAACTGCGGCATCCGACCTGTCACCGATGCGCCGTCGTCGATGCGCCGCCGCCGGCCGACGCTCCGCGCCGGGATCGTCGGCTCCGGCGCCACGGTCTCGATCATCACGCCTCCGGTTCGTTAGCCACGCGAACTACAGGGCTAAGCTCGTGGCATGGAATTTCGACGTCTCGGCCGCAGCGGCCTCAATGTCAGTGAGATCTCGTACGGCAACTGGCTCACCCACGGTTCCCAGGTGGAGGAGGACCAGGCGCACGCCTGCATCAAGGCGGCCCTGGACGCCGGCGTGACCACCTTCGATACAGCCGACGTCTACGCGAACACCGCCGCCGAGTCCGTCCTCGGCCGTGGCCTGCAGGGGCAGCGCCGCGAGAGCCTGGAGATCTTCACCAAGGTCTTCTGGCCGACCGGCCCGAAGGGCCCGAACGACAAGGGCCTGGGCCGCAAGCACGTCATGGAGTCGGCGCACGCCTCTCTGAAGCGGCTCGGCACCGACTACGTGGACCTGTACCAGGCGCACCGCTTCGACCACACGACGCCGCTCGAAGAGACGATGCAGGCCTTCGCCGACCTGGTGCGGCAGGGCAAGGTGCTCTATGTCGGCGTCTCGGAGTGGACGGCCGAGCAGATCACCCGCGGCGCCGAACTGGCCCGCGAGCTGAAGATCCCGTTCGTGTCGAACCAGCCGCAGTACAACATGCTGTGGCGCGTCATCGAGGACCAGGTCGTGCCCGCCTCCGAGCGCGAGGGCATGAGCCAGATCGTGTGGTCGCCGATCGCGCAGGGCGTGCTCACCGGCAAGTACAAGCCGGGCCGGCCGCTCCCCGCGGGTTCGCGTGCGACGGACGAGAAGGGCGGCGCGAACACCGTCCAGAAGTTCCTGCGCGACGAGGTGCTCGAGCGGGTCGAGAAGCTCACCCCGCTCGCCCAGCAGGCCGACCTGTCGCCGGCGCAGCTGGCCGTGGCGTGGGTGCTGCAGAACCGCAACGTCGCGTCGGCCATCATCGGCGCCTCGCGCCCGGAGCAGGTGCACGAGAACGTCAAGGCCGTCGGTGTGACGCTGGACGACGACCTGATGACGGCCATCGACGACGTGCTCGGCGACGTCGTGGTCACCGACCCGCGCGAGACGAAGAGCCCCGAGTCGCTCTGAATCGCCGGGCCCTGCTCAGTCGGGGCCGGCTCGGTCGGGGCCGGCTCAGTCGGGACAGGCTCAGCGGTCGCGCCCGCCGTCGTCGGAGTGACGGCGGCGGGCGTCGGCCGCGGCCGACCACACGAGCCGCACCTCGTCCAGCAGCCGCCACGGCTTGCGTGCGGCCGTGCGCGGCAGCGACCCGGTGAACCCGACCGGGTGCCTGCGCAGCCTGCGCGCCATGCGGCCGGGTTTGCTGAGCATGCGGTGCCGCAAGTCCTGCAGGTAGCGCCGGCGGACGTCGCGTTCGATGGAGGTGCCGCACGTCAGGCACGTGGTGACCACCAGCAGCCGCCCGGCGTAGGCGAGTTCGTGCCGCGTCTCGCGGCCGCACCGGTGGCAGGCGAGCGTGGCGTGTTCGATCGTTCCCTTCGCGCCCATCGCTTCCGTCCTCGTCGACGTCACGTCCGGTAGTCCGCCGCGGCCAGGACCTGCTCGGCGACCACGAGATCGTGCGGGTAGGTGATCTTGAAGTTCTGTTGCTCCCCGCGCACCCACCGCACCGGGAGCCCGGAGAACCGCTCCATCACCGAGGCCGTGTCGGTGCCCACGAAGTCATCACGCGCGGCACGCTCGTAGACCTCGAGCAGCGGCCCCGCGCGGAAGCCCTGCGGCGTCTGGGCCCGCACGATCGACGCCGGTTCCTGTCCGGTGAGCACCCCCGCACCGTCCACGGCCACCAGGTCGTCGGCGGGCAACGCCGGAATGGCTCCCCCACACTCCCGGGCCTCGTGCAGCACACCCGCGATCAGCGAGGGACTCACCAACGGCCGCGCGGCGTCGTGGATCAGGACCGTGTCGACCGAACCCTCGTCGATGCGGCTCGACAGCCAGCGCAGCGCGCGCAGCTCCGACTCCTGTCGTGTCTCTCCGCCGTAGACGAGCTCCACCGGCGCGTCGACCTCGCGGTCCAGCACCCAGTCCACCAGGTCCTTGTCCTGCGGGCGCGTGACCAGGAGCAGGACACCGATCTCGGGCACCCGCGCGAACGCGTCGAGCGACCACGACACCAGCCTGCGCCCCGCCAACGGCAGGTACACCTTGTTCATCTCCGCGCCGACCCGCGTCCCGGCCCCGCTGGCCAGCACGACGCCGGCCGCGGGCGGAACCCGGCGGCTCCGGCCCGCCGCGCCCCGCCGGGTTCTCCGTTCCGCCACGGCGGAGATCATACGAGACCGGACTCATCCGAGTTCGCCGCCGAGCAACTCGTCGATCGTGGCCAGCAGCCGCGCGCCTGCGACGCCGTCGGCGACCCGGTGGTCGACGCTGAGCCCGAGCGTGCACCGCAGCCGGGTGCCGATCCCGCCCGGCACCGGCACCACCCGCGGCTCGACCGTGCCGACGGCCAGCGCGGTGGCCTGCGGCGGCGTCAGCAACGCCTGAAATCCGCCGACGCCGCTGCCGCCGAGGTTCGACACGGTGCTCGACGCGGTCGCCGACAGCTCCGACAACTCCAACCGGCCCGTCCGGGCCCGCGTGACGACGTCGTCGATGCGCCGGGACAGCGTCGAGAGGTCGCCGGTGTCCGGATCGGGCAGCACCGGCGCGAGCAGTCCCCGTTCGGTGTCGACGGCGATCGCGAGGGACAGCCTGTCGCAGGGCTGCACCCCGTCGTCGGTCCACGTGGCGTTCAGCTCGGGATGCCTGCGCAATGCGGCGGCGAGGACGCGGGTGAACACGACCGTCCAGCTCACGCCGCCGCGCCGGCGCTGCGCCTCGTCGAGGTCGACATCGCGGTACAGCACGAACTGCGGCACGTCGGCGCTCGCCGTCATCCGCCGGGCGATCGCGGCGCGCCCGTCCCGGCGGCGTGCAGGCGCGTTCGCCGGGGACGCCGCCGGTTCCGGCGACCGATCACCATCCCGCGGCGGCTCGGCCCGCAGCTCTTCGGCCCGCAGCTCTTCGGCCGGGAGATCGGCCACGCGGATCGTGTCCCACGGGCCGGTCGGGGTGAGCGCTGCGAGGTCCACTCCCCGTTCCCCTGCCAACCGGCGCGCGGCGGGCACGGCGGCGGGCGGGCGAGGCGGAGCCGCTCCGGCCGCGCCGTTGACACCCTGGGCCGCCGGGGTGGCGCCGACCGCCTGCCCGCTGTTCACGGGCGCCGGTGCGGAGTCGGGTACCGGAGCCGATGGGGACTCCGGTGCTGGGGTGTCCGGTACTGGGGTGTCGGGTGCTGCGGGCTCCGGCGCCACGGTGTCCGGTGCTGGGGTGTCCGGCTCCGCGGAGGCGGAATCCGGCGCGGGGTCGTCGAACAGCCCGGCCAGGAGATCGTCGTCCTCGGAGTCGACGTAGGCGATGGGGTCGCCGACGGCGATGACGTCCTCCGGGGCCGCGACGAGTTCGGCGAGTACACCGTCGACGGTCGCCTCGACCTCCATGTCGACCTTGTCGGTCGTGACCTCGCAGACGACCTCGCCCTGGCGCACCTGCTCGCCCTCGGCCTTGTGCCACGTGACGAACACGCCTTCGGTCATGGTCATCGACATCTTCGGCATGACCAGCGGGACCTGCTTGTTCACCATCGCCGCACCAACTCCCCTGCCTTCGTCACGATGTCGTCGACCTGTGGCACCGCGGCCTGTTCGAGCTGGGGTGCGTACGGGATCGGCGCGTCGAGGCCGCACAGCCGGGACACCGGCGCCTGCAGCCGGCCGAACGCGGGCGATTCGACGATGCGCGCGGCGATCTCGGACATGAATCCGCCGGTCTTCGGCGCCTCCTGCACCAGCAGTGCCCGGCCCGTCGCGGCCACGCTGTCCACAATGGTCCGATCGTCGAGTGGTCGGAGCGTGCGCGGGTCGAGCACGCCGGCCGACACGCCGTCGGCGGCGAGCCGCTCGGCGGCCTCGAGTGCGCGCGACACCATCACGCCGGTGGCGACGATCGTGACGTCGGTTCCGGTACGGCGGACCGCCGTCTCGCCCAGCGGCACCCGCACGGGCTCCTCCGGCACCGGCCCGCTCTGCTTGTAGAGCAGCTTGTGCTCCAGCACGATCACCGGGTTCGGATCGTCGATCGCGCTGAGCAGTAGGCCCTTCGCGTCGGCGGCGGTGCTCGGCATCACCACCTTCAGGCCCGGCACGTGGGCGAACCACGCCTCCAGGCTCTGCGAGTGTTGAGCGGCCGCGCCGGTTCCGGAGCCGCCCGGCGCGCGCAGCACCATCGGCACGGTCGCCGCGCCGCCGAGCATGAAGTGGATCTTCGCCGCCTGGTTGGCGATCTGATCCATCGCCTGGGCCGTGAAGTCGGAGAACTGGATCTCCACGATCGGGCGCATCCCCGCCAGGCCCGCGCCCACGGCGGCGCCGACGATCCCGAGTTCGCTGATCGGGGTGTCACGCACCCGCTCGGTGCCGAAGCGGTGCACCAGATCGCCGCTGACGCCGAACGCACCGCCGTAGGTGCCGACGTCCTCACCGAACAGAAACACCCGGTCGTCGGCCGCCATGGCCTGCGCCATCGCCTCGCGCACGGCCTCGGAGTAGGTCAGTGTCCGCGGTTCGACCGCCGCCGAGTCCACGGGGCCGGAGGCGGGTCTCGTGTCGCTGGTGGTCGTCATGCTCGGGCTCCTCCGGCGATCGGCTCCCCTGCCGGGGCGTAGACGGCGTCGGTCAGCGTCGCGGCGTCGGCGTCCGGTGCGGCGTTCGCCGTGCGGATCGCCTCCCGCACGCGGTCGCGCGCGAGGGTTCTGCACTCCTCGACGTCCGATGCGGACAGTGCGGGCGCGGTGGCGGCGCCTGCCGTCGCACCGCCACCGGTGACGGCGGCCTCGAACGCCGCGATCGGATCGCGCTCGCGCCAGCTCTCGATCTCCTCGCGGGTGCGGTAGAGGTTCTTGTCGCTCTTGGAGTGGCCCTTCCAGCGGTAGGTCAGCGCCTCCACGAACGACGGCCCGCCTCCGGACCTCGCCCGCTGTACGGCGTCGGCGACGGCGTCGTGCACGGCCTGCGGATCGTTGCCGTCCACCGTCACACCGGGGATGCCGTAGCCGTGCGCACGCTCGGCGAGGGTGTCGACGTTGAACGCCCTGTCGACCGACATCGACATGCCGTACCGGTTGTTCTCGCACACGAACACCACCGGCAGGTCCCAGATCGCGGCCAGGTTGACACCCTCGTGCCAGGCGCCCTCGTTGACGGCGCCGTCGCCGAAGAAGCTGACGACGACCTCGGAGCCGCCGCGCATCCGCACGGCGAGTCCCGCACCCGCCGCGATGGGCACGCCGCCAGCGACGATGCCGTTGGCGCCGAGGTTGCCGGTGGCGACGTCGGCGATGTGCATCGACCCGCCGCGGCCCCGGCAGTAGCCGGTCTCCTTGGCCAGCAGTTCGGCCATCATCGCGTCGAGCTTCGCACCCTTGGCGATGCAGTGGCCGTGACCGCGGTGGGTCGAGGTGATGTAGTCGCCTTCGGACAGTGCCATGCAGGCACCCGTCGGCACGGCCTCCTGGCCGATCGACAGGTGCATCGTGCCGTGCATGAGGCCGCGCGCGAACATGTCGTCCACCGCCTCCTCGAAGCGGCGGATCGTCCACATGGTGGTGAGCGCGTGCCTGGCCGACTCCGGATCCGTGGTCAGCGTCACGGGAGGGTCACCTCCTCGCCCGCCAGCAGCCGGTCCTGCAGCCTGCGCAGGGTGGCGATCGTCGTGGTCTCGTCGACGGCGACGTCCTCGGCCGTCAGCACGGTGCCCTCGGGGACGTCGCGGAGCACGCGGCCGCCCGGGACGAGGCCGAGCGGGAGGTGCCCGTCGTCGCGCACCGCGGAGGCCCGGTCGGTGATGCCGTACACGGTCTCGCCGCCGATGCCGTCGATCCGTTCGCCCGCGGCGAGGTCACGCTTGGCCACCGCGAGCACCTCGGCGTTCCAGGCCACAGGGGCGAGACTGGGAGTGCGGTCCACGACGGCCTCGGCGACCGACAGCGGCGCCTCGACGCTCGCCAGGTGATACGGGCGGTAGAAGGTGTAGTACGGGCCTTTGCCCATGCCCAGGTAGGCCATTTCGGACACGACGGCGGGGTGGTCGCTGCGGCCGATGACGAACACGCCGGGCGCGACCGGGCCGGTGCAGTAGTCGACCATGCCCTCGCCCGGCAACACGCCGCCGTCGGACTCCGGTCGGAAGGTCTCCGCCAGTGCCTCGACCGTGCAGTGCAGGCCGGTCATGCCCCGCGAGGGCACGACGAGATCCACACCGTTGGCCAGCGCGGCCATCTCGATCATCGTCTTCGAGCCGTCGACGAAGCTGGCGAGCATGTGCGGGTTCATGCCCTTCGCCTCGGCCTCCTCGGTCAACGACGCGGGTGTGGCCGACGGGCGGAGCGGGTTGTTCTTGCCCTTGCCCGCGCAGACGACGTCGAAGCCGATGTCGCGCACGTAGTCGGCGAGGGCCTTGCACTCGACGGGTTCGTCGCCCCGGCACACCGTGTACACGCGGCCCGTCCGCTCGGCGACGGTCTTCAGCAGGTAGCCGATGGTCACGTCGCATTCGACGTTGAGCATCGCGATGTCCTGGCCGGCCAGCAGGCCGTGGAACGCCACCCGGGCGCCGACCTCGGGCACTCCGCTGGCGTCGACGAGCACGTCGAGCGGCAGGCCGGTCAGCGTGGTGGCGTCGCCGGTGACGACGGGCGTGCCCGCCTCGATCATCCGCGACAGCTCCGCGCGGTCGCCGCTCAGTACGGCGTCGCCGCGGCCCGCCTCGGCGAACGCACGGCGTCCGCGGTCCGGGGCGATGTCGGCGATCGCCGCGACCTCCATCCCGTCGATCCGGCTCGCCTGCACCACGAAGCCGAGCCCCATCTGCCCCGCGCCGACGAGCCCGACCCGGACCGGCCGGCCCAGTTCCCGCTCCCGTGCTCGCAGCCGATCGACATACCTCATCCGCGTTTCCTCCGGTCCGCTTCGCCTGCGCCTGATGCGGGTGAACGTGGGTGCACACCACCGCATCCACACGCCGTGTTTGCACAAATGTGAGAACTATGTGCACCTTGGTTCTTACTTGGTAGCACGGGAGATCTGCAGCACACAAGCGCCAAGGCTCTGCACATACGTGCACGCGAGGCGGGCGGGGAAACCACGATCGCGATCGCCCGTCGGCGACGGCGCCGTTCCGGCCGCACCCGCCGGCGGACGACCGGAGGTGCGGACAAGGGAGCCCGGCCGGAACACCGGTCCCGGAACGCACGAAGGCGGCCGCGCCTCCCGTCGTCGGGGAGACGCGGCCGCCCGCGTTCTCGTGTTCACCGGCCGCGCCGGCGGACCGGACCCGGTCAGGTGCGCGCCGAGCGCAGTCCACCCGCGTTGAGCCGGCCCGCCATGCCGATCGCCTCGCGCACGGCCTTGGCCAGCGCCGCCGTGTCGGCCCGCTCCTCGGCACCGTCGATCGGACCCGTCAACTCGGTCCGCTCCGTGAACCGGGCGAAGACCGACGCGCCCTGCATCGCCTGTGCCCGCGTGATCTCACCGCGCCTGCGGTCGATCACCAGCAGCACGATCGCACCGCGGAGCCGGCCTTTCGCCCGGCCGCTCACCAGCAACATCCCGCTGCGGTTCTCGTCGTCGGCGAGTGCGTTGACGGCGCTCTGATACGCCAGGTGCTGTCGGTAACTGAGCACGCCCGCCACCACGAACGCGCCGAGTACGAGCACCACCGCCTGCCACGTCACGGCGTCGCTCCCCGGAACCCGACCCGCGCACCCGCGGCCGGGGTCGAGATCGTGCCCTTGGCGTGCACGGCGCCCGGAAGGAGCTCCGTGCCGTCGTCGGGATTCAGGTACACCACGACGTGCCCGAGCGTGCTCAGGTTCTCGTGCGCCCTGTCCCCCACCGCGACCACGTCGACGTCCTCGTCGCCGATGCTGAACACGTCGCCGGTGCGAATCTCCCGCTCGGGCCCCTTCGCCGGGCCGTGGACCACGCTGACGCTCTCCAGCGCATCCGGGATGGGGTCGGCGTACAGGATCACGACGCCACCCTCGACCATCTCCGCGGCCTCGTCGCCGGCACGCAGGACCGTGCTCTCGTAGTAGAAGCTCATGTGTTCCTCCTCGAACCCGAACTCGCCTGCCGTCAGAGGCCGAAGCTTGCCGCCCACGCGATGACGACCGCGAGCGGCGAGGTGATCATGCGGCTGATCAGCACCGCGGGAGTGCCGACGGCCACGGTTTCCGGTTTCGCCTCGCCGAGCGCCAGTCCGACGGGCACGAAGTCACAGCCCACCTGACCGTTGATGGCGAACAGCGTCGGCAGCGCGTACTGCACCGGCAGTGCACCGATGGCGATCTGGCTGCCCATGAGCGTCCCGACCACCTGCGCGATCGCCGCGCCCGGACCGAGCACCGGCGACAGGAACGGCAGTGCGACGACGAAGCTGATGGCGAGCAGGCCGAACGGATTGCTCGCGATCGGCGAGAGCACCTGGCCCATCCACTCGGCCACGCCCGTGTACATGACGATGCCGAGCAGCAGGCTCACGTAGGCCATGAACGGCAGGATGGTCTTCAGCGTCAGGTCGATCGTCTGCCTGCCCGCCGCCAGCATCGTGTTGACGAAGCTGCCCACGGCCGAGCCGAACCCGACGAACACGTTCGTCACCGTGTGGAACGCCTTGCCCAGCGGGCCACCGACCGGGAGGGTCGCCGCTACCGCCGACGCGGACGGCCGTTCGTCCCGGGGCGGCACGCCGCCGCCCGAACCCGCGCCGTCCGGCGTCCCGCCGCCCGACGTCCCGCCCGACGCAGCACCGGCCGCGGCGGTACCCGCGGCTCCGCCGTCCGCTGTGGACCGTTCGACCTCGTTCATGCCCACCGCGGACACGAACAGTTCCTCGGTGATGAATTTCGCCAGCGGCCCACCGGGAGCGCCCGGGTAGACGTCGACGGTCGGGATGCCCTTGCGCGGGTAGACGCCGATGCGCGCGGTGCCGCCGCAGTTGATGACGGCGGCCACCACCTCGTCGTCGGGCACCGTCGTGTTGAAGCCGTCGACCGCCTCGGCGCCGGTGAGGTCGGCGATCTTCTGCGCCACGGGGTGGATCCCGCCGCCGGTCACCGAGAGCACCTTCGTGCGCTGCTCGTCGGCACGCAGGGTCAGACCCGGTCCCCAGCCGCCCGCGCCCGCGCGGACGAACACCGTGGCCGTGTCCGTACCGGTCGTCGCCTCCCGGCCCGCCGTCGTCTCGCGCTCGGTCATGCCTTCTCACCCGCCTTCGCCTGCTCGAACTGCCGATCGAAATCGGCGAAGACCTCGCTGCGGCCGGTCCGCTTGATCATGAACGCCGTGAGCTTCTCGGTGACGATGCCGCGGATGAAGATCACGAGGATGCCCACCAGGAAGTAGCGCAGCGCCAGCGGCACGGTGGACTCGCCGAGCTGCGTGACGCCGTTCGCGATGCCGAACCAGACGAACAGCTCACCGGCGTTGGCGTACGGGAAGAACGTCGTCACCGGGTGCACGAACGACACCGCGGAGTCGTAGAACGCGGGCTTGTACCGCTCGGGCAGGAAGCGTCCGAACGAGTAGGCCATCGGATTCGTCAACATCAGCAGCGCGAGTATCGGCATGACCGAGTAGCGGGTGATCCACCACCGGCCGCACCACTGGACGGCTCGCGTCACGCGCTCCTCGCCGATGAACGTGGTGAGCGCGTACATGAACGTGAGCAGCACGATCAGTGTCGGCAGGATGCCGGTCACCAGATCGACGAACTGAGAGCCCGCTTCCTCGAACAGGCCGATGAAATGGGTTCCCAGCCATTCGAAGACACCCAGCACACCCCCGCTCGTCTCACCCTCCGGCTGAGCCGGCTGCTGCTGCGCCATTACAGCAAGCACTTGCATTGCCTGGCCTCCTTCTCGGCCCCCGCGGATATGCACTGATCGGCATCCGGACCACCCCGTGATCCACCGGTCCGGCGCCTGCAGGATCGGGTCCGACGACGTGTCGTCGTCCCGATCGCCGCCCCGGACCCTGTTGTCCGGGACTCGCTGGTTGTACGAAACTCCGAGGAAGAGTCTCGTTGCACGAATGTGCAAACCTTGTTCACGTTTGCCAGTGATGTGTGTAACATGCCGTCGAACCGTCGACAAGGCCCCGGAGGCGACCGGGGCCGAAGAGCAAAGGAGCGTCTCCATGCCGGAGATCCAGGTCAAGGTCGGCTCGTCCGTCGGACTGCACGCCAGGCCCGCGAGCCAGTTCGTCAAAGCCGCGACCGCCACCGACAGCGACGTCCGCATCGGCAGGCCGGGCACGGACCTGGTGGACGCTCGCAGTATGTTGTCGGTGCTGAGCCTGGCCATCGGGCACGGCGAAGAGGTCGTCCTGCGCACCGACGGCAACGGCGCCGACGATGCGCTCACCGAACTGTCCCGCATGCTCGAGTCCGATTTGGACGCGTGATCCGTCGATGCCACCGCCCCGCGATCAGCAGTCGCTCGTCGCAGCGGCGCGGCTGTACTACGAGGAAGGTCGCTCGCAACACGAGGTCGCCAAAGCACTGAACATCAGTCGTTCCAGCGTGTCGAGAATGCTCACGGCCGCACGGGAACACGGCATCGTGCGCATCGAGATCAATGATCCGACGGGACGCGACCTGGACCTCGAGGCCGAACTCTCCGAACGGTTCGGCCTGCGGGACTGCCGCGTCGCCGAGATCCACGGTGGTGACCGGCCACTGCAACGCGTCGGCGATCTCGGGGCGCGCTGGCTGCTCGACACGATCCAACCGGGACAACGGATCGGGGTGTCGTGGGGCACGGGCCTGCAGGCGCTGGTGCAGTCCATTCCGGACGACGGCGGGCTCGACGTCGAGGTGGTGCCACTGGTGGGCGGACTGTCCGCAGTGGACACCGCCATCAGCGGCGAGGAACTGGTCCGCGACCTGGCGGGCCGGCTCGGCGGCCGGTACCAGCGCCTGCACGCCCCCGCGTTGCTGACCTCCAAGGAGGGCAGGGACGTGCTACTGGCCGAGCCGAGTGTCCAGGCCACCCTGGAGTCGGCCCGGCGGGTGCAGGTCGCGCTCGCCGGCATCGGCCGGGTGGGCCGCGGGTCGTCGGCGTCGTTGGTGACGGCGATGAACCTGTCCGCCGAGGAACGTGCGGGCCTCGACGCCGCCGCGCCGGTCGGCGACGTCTGCGCACGGTTCTTCGACGCCGAGGGCAGGGCGGTCACCGGCCCCGCCGACGACCGCGTGCTCGCCGTGTCACTGGCCGACCTGGCGGCGATCCCCACCGTCGCGGGCGTGGCGGCGGGCCCGGAGAAGGCCGACGGCGTGCTCGGGGCGCTGCACACCACGGTGCTCGACGTGCTGGTCTGTGACAGCTCACTGGCCAGGGCGCTGCTCGCACGCGCCGCGCGGTAGCTTGAGCGCGTGAACATCGAGTTCGGCCCCGTCACCCTGCCCGACGAGAACGCCCGCGCCGGTGCGCTGCAGCGGCACGCGACACTGCTGTCACCCCCGCGGTCGCTGGGCAGGATCGAACGACTCGGCGCCTGGCTCGCGGCGTGCCAGGGACGCACGCCGCCCCGGCCACTGCGGCGCATGCGCGTCGTCGTGTTCGCCGCGGACCACGGCGTCACCGCCGACGGCGTGTCCCTCGGCGGCCCCGCCACGACGCGGGAACTGCTCGACGCACTCGACGGCGGCTCCGCACCACTGAACGTCCTCGCCGACGTGGCCGGAGCCGGCATCCGCGTCGTCGACGTGGGCACGGCCGACGGATCCGGCCCGGATCACGTGCGGACCGGGTCCGGTTCGATCGGCAGGGCCGACGCGCTCACCGAGGAGGAGACCGAGGCCGCGGTGCGCGCCGGGATGCGGGCTGCCGACGCCGAGGTCGACGAGGGCGCAGACGTCCTCGTGGCGGCCGAGGTCGGCTCGGGCGTCACGACACCCGCTGCCACGCTGGTCGCCGCCCTGACCGACACCGAGCCGGTGGCGGTCGTCGGCCGCGGTTCGGGCATCGACGACACCGCCTGGATGCGCAAGGCCGTCGCCGTGCGGGATGCGCTGCGACGGTGCAGGCCGGTCACGGGCGAACCGCTGGGGCTGCTCCGCACCGCGGGCGGTGCCGACCTCGCCGCGATGGCGGGCTTCCTGGCGCAGGCGGCGGTGCGGCGGACGCCGGTGGTGCTGGACGGCCTGCCGTCGACCGCGGCGGCACTGCTGGCCGAGGAACTCGCACCGGGCGCGCGGTCGTGGTGGCTGGCCGCGCACCGCGCGGCCGAGCCCGCGCAGGTCGTGGCCTTGGAACATCTCGATCTGGAACCGGTGCTGGACCTGGAGATCCGCCTCGGCGCGGGAACCGGCGCCGCGACCGTGCTGCCGATGCTCGCCTCCGCGGCACGGCTGCTCACCGAGGTCGCCCAGCGCCCCGCGCTGCCCGCCGACTCGGACATCACCTGACCCGGCATCGTCCGAACCGGCGTCACCCGGCGAGCTTCGGCGTCATCCGAATCGGCGCCGCCCGGGCCGCCGAACGCCGCACCGCTCGGTGCCGCTCCGCACAGCACTCCGCGGACCGGCACCGAGCGCGGAGGTGGCTCAGTCGAACTTGTGCACCCAGCTGTGGTCGTCGGGACGGGTGCCTTCCTGGATGCCGGTGAGCTGTTCGCGCAGCGCCATGGTCAGCTCACCCGGCTCGCCGGTACCGATCGTGAACTCGCCGTCGGCGTGCTTGACGTGTCCGACCGGCGTGATCACCGCGGCCGTGCCGCACGCGAACACCTCGGTGAGTTCGCCGGACCTCGCGGCGTTCTCCCACTCCTCGGTGGAGATCCGCCGCTCCTCGACGCGGTAGCCGCGGTCGACGGCCAGCTGCAGCAACGACCTGCGGGTCACACCGGGCAGCAACGACCCGCTCAGCTCGGGCGTCACCACCGTCGCGTCGGAGCCAGAGCCGAAGACGAAGAACAGGTTCATCCCGCCCATCTCCTCGACCCAGCGGCGCTCGGCGGCGTCGAGCCACACCACCTGGTCGCAGCCCTGCTCACTGGCCTGCGCCTGCGCGACGAACGAGGCCGCGTAGTTCCCCGCGCACTTGGCCTCGCCGGTGCCGCCCGGCGCGGCACGCACGTACTCGGTCGAGAGCCACACCGTGACCGGCTTCACGCCGCCGGAGAAGTACGACCCGGCGGGCGAGGCGATGAGCAGGTACAGGTACTCGGCGGACGGGCTGTTGACACCCAACCCCTCGCCCGTGGCGATCATGAACGGCCGCAGGTAGAGGGAGTCACCCTGCCGGGTCGGCACCCAGCGCTTGTCGATGTCGACGAGCTCGGCGATCGAGCCGAGGAACAGCTCGTCGGGCAGCTCCGGCATGGCGAGCCTGCGCGCGGAGTCGCGGAACCGCTGCGCATTCGCCTCGGGCCGGAACGCGCCGATCGTGCCGTCGGGCTGGCGGTACGCCTTGAGCCCCTCGAAGATCGCCTGCCCGTAGTGCAGGACCTGCGTAGCCGGGTCGAACGTCAGCGGTGCGTACTCGCGCACCTCGGCGTCGTGCCACCCCTGCTCGGCGTTCCACTTCACCGTGACCATGTGGTCGGTAAACCGGACACCGAACCCCGGGTTCTCCAGTACTTCGGCTACGCGTTCCACGGGGGTCGCGTGCGTACTGGGAATCCGGGTGAACAGGGTTGTCGTCGTCATGCTCGGAGCATATCGCCCCAATGGCCCCACAGGGCCATACCCGGTCGTTACGATCGCGGGTGTGAGCATGAACCCCCAGCACCCGGGCCGCCAGTACCCCGGCCCAGGCCCTCAGTTCCAGGGCGGCCAGTACCCGCCGAGTTCGCAGCCTGCCGGCGCCGACGCGCAGCCGTCGCCGTCGGGGGGAGGATTCCTGACCCTCGCCGGCGCCGCGCTGCTGACGTTCGCGGCCGGTATGGCCGTGCTGATCGGCTATCTGATGATCGGCGGGTTCGGCGCCTTCATCGGCATCGTCGGCGCGATCTTCGGGATCGTGTGGCTGGCGGGTGTGCACGGCGGCAAGGTGTTCCCGCGGGAGGGCTTCCCGGTGCGGTCGGTGGCCGGTCTGGCCGCTGCCTCCGTGGTCGCGCTGCTGCTCGCATCCGCGATGAGCTGACCGTCCGGGTTCGCGAGCGGGCGAGTCGCGGGCGGGCGCGTGCCGGCGGGTCGGAGCAGGGTGAGTCACAACCGGGTGAGCAACCCGCCGAACAGCACGACGGCCGTCACGGCGACCGCCACCCGCCGAGCACCGCGCGGACCGGTGGCGGCGCGGGTGACGAACTCGGTGAGCGCGAGCATCGCCGCGACCGTCACCGCGGCGGCGGGCGCCAGCAGTGCCGCGGGGATCGCCGCCACCGCGGCGGGCACGACCGTGCTCACCACCCGCGACGAATGAGCTCCGTCGCGGACGGCTCCGAACGCCGTGAGCGCCGCGGGCAGGCACGCGAGCGCGACGACCCCGCCCAGCACCGGTACGAGCGGCTCGGCGTCGGCGGCGACGAAGACGTCCCGCAGCGACGTCGACGACAGGCCGAGCCGGAGCGGACCCAGTTGGTACAGCGCGGCGCCCGCGACGGCCAGTGCCGCGACGGCGCCCACCACGACGGTGCGCCGCGACCGGCCGCGCAACACCGGCACGAACAGCGCGGCGGCGGAGAGCACTCCGGCGAGCACGCTCCACGGGCCGCCGATCGCGGCCGGTTCGGCCACGGGCGACCGCACGGGGCTCACGCCCAGACACACCGCCACGAAGGCGCCGCCCGCCACCAGGAGCAGACCGCCCACCCAGCGCCGCCAGTAGGTGTCGAGGCCGATCCCCGCCACGTCGGCGACCGCGACTCCGGCCACGAGCAGCACCGCGGCCGCCGGCCGGTGGTCGGGCGCCAGATAGGCCGCGAACGTCGACGCGGCCAGCACCACGATCGCCAGCCGCGCCGCGCGGGCCACGCCGTCGACCAGCCGCGGGACGTCGGGACGGCCCGCCGCGGCGGCGCGGACGGCCCCCTCCCGGGCCTCGCCTGCGTCCTCGGGAGCCGTGTCGCGCTCACGCGTCCCGCCGGCTTCGGCCACCTCTCCGAGCATGCCCGGACGGCCCACGCCCGGCTCGGCGACCAGGACGAACACCGCGGCCAGCGCCATGCCGGCAGGAGCCCACCAGCCCGCGCCGGCCACCGCCGCCGCGAGCCCGCCGAGCACGCCCAGCGCGATCCACACCGCTGTCCACCCACTTTCGTCCGTGCCTACATGCCGCGATCGTCCGTACCTACTTCCCGCGACCGCCGGAAGCGTCAATAGCATGGCCGACGAGTGAACAACCGAGATGAGGAGTCCGACGTGGCCGTTCCGAAGCTTGCCCTGACCGAGCTGACCGAGGCGTCGCTGGCGAAGACCCGCGCGCAGACCGTCGTCGTCGGCACCGTGCAGGCCGCGGGCGGCCTCGAACTGGCGCCCGGCGCCGAGGCGGTCGACGCCGCCTACGGCGGCACGCTCGCCGAGGTCCTGACCACGCTCGGCGCGACCGGCGCGGCCGAGGAGGTCGTGAAGGTGCCGTCGCTCGGCAGGCTGGCCGCCGACGTGGTGCTGGCGGTCGGACTCGGACAGCCGGAGGTGACGCCCGAGCAGGTCCGGCGCGCGTCCGGTGCCGCGGGCCGTGCTCTCGCGGGCACGAAGCGCGCACTGACCACGCTGTCGGCCGTCGATCTGCAGGCCGCGGCGGAGGGTGTCGCGCTCGGGGCGTACACGTTCACCGAGTACAAGTCCGAGAAGGGCGACAAGCCCGTGCAGAACGTGGACGTCGCGGCGCCTGCGGAGGGCACCGCGAAGCAGCACCGCGCCACGCTGAAGGCCGCGACGGCCACGGCTGAGGCGGTCTGCACCACGCGCGACTTCATCAACACGCCGCCGAACGACCTGTTCCCGGCCTCGTTCGCCGACCGTGCCCGCGCGCTGGCCGAGGACGCGGGAGTGGCCGTCGAGGTGCTCGACGAGAAGCAGCTCAAGCGCAAGGGCTTCGGCGGCATCCTCGGTGTCGGCGCCGGCTCGTCGCGCCCGCCGCGGCTGGTGAAGGTGACCTACAGGGGCGCGAAGGCGCGCAAGAAGATCGCCCTCGTCGGCAAGGGCATCACGTTCGACACGGGCGGCATCTCGCTCAAGCCCGCGGCGAACATGGACAACATGACGTCGGACATGTCCGGCGCCGCTGCGGTGCTGTCGTCGGTGCTGCTGGCCGCGAAGCTGAAGTTCCCGCTCGAGGTCACCGCCTACATCCCGCTCGCGGAGAACATGCCGTCGGGCACGTCGTACCGGCCGGGGGACGTGCTGACCATGTACGGCGGCAAGACCGTCGAGGTACTCAACACCGACGCCGAGGGCAGGCTGGTGCTCGCCGACGCGATCGTGCGCGCCGCCGAGGACGACCCGGACTACCTCATCGAGACCTCGACGCTCACCGGCGCACAGGTCGTCGCGCTGGGCAACCGGACGGCGGGCGTGATGGGCGCGGACGAGTTCCGCGACCGTGTCGCCGAGCTCGGTCAGGCCACCGGCGAGAACGCCTGGCCGATGCCGCTGCCCGACGAGCTGCGGTCCGAACTGGACTCGAAATTGGCCGACCTCGCGAACGTCACGGGCGCGCGCTGGGGCGGCATGCTCGCCGCGGGCATCTTCCTGCGCGAGTTCGTCGCCGACGGCCTGCCGTGGGCGCACATCGACATCGCGGGCCCGTCGTACAACACCGGCTCGCCGTGGGGCTACACCGGCAAGGGCGGCACGGGCGTTCCGGTGCGCACCATCGCGGCGGTGCTGTCCGACATCGCCGACAACGGCTGACGCGTACCGCCCACGGCCACTGGAGAACGAGGATGTCGGGAGACGTCCGGTGACGGCGGGCAGCGGTGACCACCCCGAGGGGTCCGTCCGGACGGTGCTCACGGGAACCGACGACGCCGTCGACGCGACCGTCGCACGCGAGGCCCTGCTCCTCGCGTGCGCGGGCGCGCTCGGCGATTCGGACCGGCTCGTACGGCACTGGCTGACGGCCACCGGCCGCGGCGTCGACCGGCTGGCCGCCACCGCCGTCACGGCTCGGGCGTGGGCGATGCTGCTCGCCGCCCGTGACGGACACGCCGACAACCGGCGCGGGCGACCGGACTGGGCCGACGGGCTCGTCCCGCTCGATCCGGACGCCGAACAGGCCGAGCACGAGAAGGTCCTCGCCGAGCGGGACTCGCTGCCGCCGCGGGGCAGGCGGCAGCGGGAGGCGGCTGCGGCGGCCGAGCACGCCGCAGCGTCCGGCGACCTCGACGCCGCCCGCGAGGCACTGCACCGGTGGGCCGAGGTCGCCAGGGAGATCCCGCAACCCGACGCCGCGACGCTCGCGGCGTGCCGGCACGTCGCCCCGCTGTTGGTGGACGGCGAACTGGCCGTCGACACCGACTGGGCGTGGAACTACACGGCCGCGCTCGTCGCCGCGCTCGACCGGCGGTACCGCGCCGAAGGCCTCGACGCGGGCTGGCGGGAGCTGATCGCCGAGATCATGCGGCTGCGCGGCGAACCGGACGCGGTGCCGCCGCCCGCCTCGGTGGCGGCCGTCGACCACGCGGAGAACCGGCTGGGCCGGACGCTGCCCGAGGAGTTCCGCAGGTTCCTGGGCGTGTGCGACGGCCTGCGGGCCGACGTGGTGTTCCCGCGGCTGCTCGGGGTGTCCGAGCTCCGCCACGGCGTCGAGACCGGCGCGTCCGGCCCCGGCGTCGTGATCAGCGACCCGCCCGTGCTGACGCTGTGGCCCTCCGGCGAGGTCACCGAGGACGACGAGTTGTTCGGCCGCAGCGTCCACCCCGGCATCCGGTCGGTACTGGAGGAGCATCTGCGGCTGCTCGAGGCGAGCGCCTGACGGTGGTGCCGACGCCCGCCGGCACCACCGCGGCGCGTGCTCACGCCTCCTGGACGCCGGGCCTGCCGTTCTCGACCACGAACCCGGCCAGTGTGCTCACCGGTGCGCCACGCCGCGTGACGTACGGCACCACGCGGTAGTCGGCGCGATAGCTGTCGCGGTCGACCGTGCAGCGGACGTATCCACGCCGCTGGTTGTAGAACTTCATGTGCGGGTTGGCGGCCAGCCACTGCTCACCGCGCCGGTCCATGTCGGCGCCGTCGCCGCCCGAGCTGATCGACGTGCCGAGGAACTCCGCGCCCACCGTGCGCGAATCCGGGTCGGCGAAGTCCTGCTTCAGGTCGGCGGCCATACTGCAGTGGGCGTCGCCGGTGATCACGACCATGTTGTCGACGCCTCGTTCGACGACCCCGTCGAACAGGCGCTGCCGGGCGGGTTCGTAGCCGTTCCAGTTGTCCATCGGCAACCGCAGTCCCTCGCCGGGGTCGCGGTCGGCCCGCGCCATCACGGTCTGCTGGGCGAGGATGTTCCACCGCGCCGTCGACGCACCGAGACCGTCGAGCAGCCAGCGTTCCTGTTCCGCGCCGAGCATGCTGCGGTCGGGATCCTGCGCCTCCGGCGAGTTCCGGTCGACCTGGTCGCTGCGGTACTGGCGGCCGTCGAGCACGTTGAACTCGGCGAGCGTGCCGAACCGCAGCCGCCGGTAGATCCGCATGTCCGGACCCGTCGGCACCGACGAGCGGCGCAACGGCAGGTGCTCGTAGTAGGCCTGATAGGCCGCGGCGCGGCGGACGAGGAAGTCGCGGGGAGCGACGCCCTCGTGCTGGGAGATCTCGTCCGCGTAGTTGTTCTCGACCTCGTGGTCGTCCCAGGTCACGATCCACGGGAAGGCCGCGTGCGAACGCTGCAGGTCGGCATCGGTCCGGTACTGGGCGTGCCGGATGCGGTAGTCGGCGAGCGAGACGACCTCGCGGGCGGGCGCGTGTGCGCGGCCGAGGCTCCCGGTCGCGCCGCCCTCGTAGATGTAGTCGCCGAGGTGCACCACCGCGCGCAGATCCTCGTCGGCGAGGTGCCGGTGTGCCGTGTAGTAGCCGGCCGGATAGTTCTGGCAGGAGACGAACGCGAATGCCAGCCGGTCGAGGTTCGCGCCGGCCTCGGGCGCCGTGCGGGTCCGCCCGACGGGGCTGATCTCGCCACCGACCCGGAACCGGTAGAAGTACTCGCGGTCCGGCCTCAGCGTGTCGACCTCGACGTGGACCGAGTGGCCGAGTTCCGGTGTGGCGTTGGACACCCCGTGGGCGACCCGCCGGGAGAAGCGCTCGTCCTCGGCGACCTCCCATCGCACCGGCACCACGCCGCGGCCCCGCATCCCGCCGGAGCCGTCCTCGGCGAGCGGTTCGGGTGCCAGCCGGGTCCACAGCACCACGCCGCTGGGCAGCGGATCGCCGGACGCGACCCCGAGCGCGAACGGGTGGCCCGTGAACCGGGAGCGCTGCGCCGGCGAGGCCCAGCCCGGTCCGGCGGTCAGCCCGCCCGCCGCCAGTGCGGCGCCCGCCGCGCCGCCGAGTTCCAGAAACCTGCGTCGATCGAAGCCGTTCATGAGGTCTCCTCCGTCGTGTTCACCGATCGGAGTGACAAGTCATCAGGCCCGGTCGATCACCGAATGTCCGCTCGCGGTCGCCCGTGTGGAATGCATCCGACGACCGGCTGAACAGGCGCGCAGGGCACACGCCCGCCCGGCGGCGTCACCCGACAGAGCCGCCCGCCCCGCGTCTCACGCGTCGCGTTCGGCCTGCCGCCTGCGCTTCTCCAGGATTCGCTGCCGCTGCGTGTAGTCGCGCATGCGCTGTGGGTATCCGGTGCGCGCCACCTCGTACACCGGGATGGAGCGCTTGCTGCCGAAGTCCTGCGCCTTCCCCAGACTGCCGATGCGCCTGCGGGTCCACTCGCCGTCGTGCGCCACCAGCACGACCGTCGTCTCGGTGACGTTCGTCCGGGGCTCCACGTACGCCTCGACCCCGCGCCGCTCGGACGCCCACGCATCCAGATGGGCCGTGTCCGCGTCGCTCACCCCGCGCAACGTCCCGGGTCGCTGTTTCCCACCGCGCTTGCTCCGCAGTCGGTCGAACAGCCCCACGTCGATCACCTCTCCACGTTCGCCTCCGACGATCATTGTCCCTTATTTCCGAAGTCGTGGGACACCCTCACCGACCACACTTCGCACCTCCCGGACACGAAGTGACAGGATGAGGCATGACAAGCGCGCGCGTGCGCGCGTGCGTACACCACAGACACCCTCTGGGAGGCCGCGTGAGCACCCGGCGCCGCACAGCGCCGCGTAGTGTTCACAGGGCGACCGGGTGCCGGAGGAGACCTGCGCGAGGGAGTTGGAGAAGTGAGCGACGCTGAAGCCGACCTGGTGATCCTGGGTGGCGGATCGGGCGGTTACGCCGCGGCATTCCGTGCCGCCGAACTGGGCATGTCCGTGACGCTGATCGAGAAGGACAAGCTGGGCGGCACGTGCTTGCATCGAGGGTGCATCCCGACCAAGGCGCTGCTGCACGCCGCCGAGGTCGCCGATTCGGCCCGCGAAGGCGAGCAGTTCGGCGTGAAGAGCACGCTCGAGGGCGTCGACATGGCCGGGGTCCACAAGTACAAGGACGGCATCGTCACCCGGCTGTACAAGGGCCTGCAGGGTCTGGCGAAGCACCATCAGGTGACCTTCGTCGAAGGCTCGGGGACCTACGTCGGCGGCACGACCGTCGAGGTCGACGGCACCCGCTACACCGGTAAGAACATCATCCTGGCCACCGGTTCGTACTCGAAGACACTGCCGGGCCTCGAGCTCGGCGGGCGCATCATCGCCAGCGAGGAGGCCCTCCAGCTCGACCACGTGCCCAAGAAGGCGGTCGTGCTGGGCGGCGGCGTCATCGGCGTCGAGTTCGCCAGCGTGTGGGCCTCCTTCGGCACCGACGTGACGATCGTCGAGGCGCTGCCGCGGCTGGTGCCGAACGAGGACGAGTTCGCCTCCAAGCAGCTCGAACGCGCGCTGCGCCGCCGCAAGATCGGCTACAAGACGGGCGTGAAGTTCACCGAGGCCAAGCAGGACGACAACGGCGTCACGGTGACCCTCGAATCGGGTGAGACGCTCGAGGCCGACGTGCTGCTGGTCGCCGTCGGCCGCGGTCCCAACACCGCGGGCCACGGCTACGAGGAGGCGGGCATCCAGCTCGACCGCGGTTTCGTCGTCACCGACGAGCGCCTGCGCACGAGCAATCCGAACGTCTACGCCGTCGGCGACATCGTGCCCGGTCTGCAGCTCGCCCACCGCGGCTTCCAGCAGGGCGTGTTCGTCGCCGAGGAGATCGCGGGCCTGAACCCGTCGCCGATCGACGAGGCGGGCATCCCGCGCGTGACGTACTCGCACCCGGAGGTCGCCTCCGTCGGGCTGACCGAGGCCGAGGCCAAGGAGAAGTACGGCTCCGACGTCGAGGCGTTCACCTACGACCTCGGCGGCAACGGCAAGAGCCAGATCCTCAAGACCTCCGGCGCGGTGAAGCTGGTCAAGGCGCCGGACGGGCCGGTCGTGGGCCTGCACCTCGTGGGCGACCGCGTCGGCGAACTCATCGGCGAGGCCCAGCTGATCTACAGCTGGGAGGCTTTCCCCGAGGACGTCGCGCCGCTCATCCACGCCCACCCGACCCAGTCCGAGGCGCTCGGCGAGGCACATCTCGCCCTCGCGGGCAAGCCGTTGCACGTCCACGGCTGACGCCCCGGCTCGCACCCAAGACCAACATCGACAACGAACCAAGGGAGTCAGCAAACGATGGCGTACTCCGTCACATTGCCGGAGCTCGGGGAAAGCGTCACGGAGGGCACCGTCACCCGGTGGCTGAAGCAGGAGGGTGAGTCGGTCGCGGTCGACGAGCCGTTGCTGGAGATCAGCACCGACAAGGTCGACACCGAGGTCCCTTCGCCCGTCGCGGGCACCGTCCAGAAGATCATCGCCAAGGAGGACGACACCGTCGAGGTCGGCGGTGAGCTCGCGCTGGTCGACGACGGCTCCGGTGGCGGCGAGTCGGCGCCCGCCGAGCAGGCCGCGCCCGCGGAGTCCGCGCCCGCCGAGTCGGCCGCACCCGCAGAGCCGGCGCCCGCCGAGCCCGCTCCGGAGCCCGCCGCCGCGCCGGCCGCGTCCTCCGGGGGCTCCGCCTCGGGCAGCCCGGTGACCCTGCCCGAACTCGGTGAGAGCGTCACCGAGGGCACCGTCACCCGGTGGCTCAAGCAGGTCGGCGACTCCGTCGAGGTCGACGAGCCGTTGCTGGAGATCTCGACCGACAAGGTCGACACCGAGGTCCCGTCCCCGATGGCGGGCACGCTCCTGGAGATCTCCGCGGGCGAGGACACGACCGTCGAGGTCGGCGGCCAGCTCGCGGTGATCGGCTCGGCCGACGCAGCACCGTCCGCTCCGGCGCCCGCCCCCGCTCCGGAGCCCGAGCCTGCGCCGGAACCCGAGCCGACCCCGGCGCCGCAGCAGGAGGCTCCCGCCCCGGCCGCCGAGCCCGCCCCGAGCGCTCCCGCGCAGCAGGCACCCGCGCAGCAGGCACCGGCACAGCCTGCTCAGCCCGCCCCTGCTCAACCCGCCCCGGCGCAGCAGGCACCGGCACAGCAGGCGCCCGCACAGGGCGACGGCGGCGGCACGCCGTACGTGACGCCGCTGGTGCGCAAGCTCGCGGCCGAGCACGACATCGACCTGTCGAGCCTGACCGGTTCCGGCGTCGGCGGCCGGATCCGCAAGCAGGACGTGCTCGCCGCCGTCGACGCGAAGCAGCAGCAGGCCCCTGCGGCCGCTCCGAGCGGTTCGGCCGCACCGGCCGCGTCGTCGGCAGCACCCTCGAAGCCCGCCGCTCCGGCGCCGGTGTCCGACGCGGAGAAGGCCGCACTGCGCGGCACCGTGCAGAAGGCCAATCGGATCCGCCAGATCACGGCGGAGAAGACCAAGGAGTCGCTGCAGGTCTCGGCGCAGCTCACGCAGGTGCACGAGGTCGACGTCTCGAAGATCGCCAAGCTGCGCCAGCGCGCGAAGGCGGCGTTCCGCGAGCGCGAAGGTGTGAACCTGACGTTCCTGCCGTTCTTCGCCAAGGCCACGGTCGAGGCGCTGAAGCAGCACCCGAACGTCAACGCCTCCTACAACGAGGAGACGAAGGAGATCACCTACCACGGCTCGATCAACCTCGGCGTCGCCGTGGACACCGAGCGTGGGTTGCTGTCGGTGGTCATCCACGACGCGGGTGAGCTGAGCCTGTCCGGTCTGGCCCACCGCATCGCGGACCTGGCGGAGCGGGCACGCACCAACAAGGTCACTCCGGACGAGCTGACCGGCGGCACGTTCACCATCACGAACATCGGCAGCAACGGCGCCCTGTTCGACACGCCGATCATCGTGCAGCCCCAGTCGGGCATGCTCGGCACCGGCGCGGTCGTCAAGCGCCCGGTGGTCGTGGCCGACGAGGACGGCAACGACACGATCGCCGTGCGGTCGATGTCGTACCTGCCGCTGACGTACGACCACCAGCTCATCGACGGTGCCGACGCGGGCCGCTTCCTGACGACGATCAAGCAGCGGCTCGAAGAGGGCAACTTCGAGGACGAGCTGGGGCTCTGAGTCCCGCGGCCCCGGCTCCATGCCGGGGCCTGCCGGTTCGGCGGTCACCCGAACAGTGACCCTCGAACCGGAGCCCGATCCCGTTCGAGGGGTCGGGCCCGGTGCGGTACCGGGCCCGACCCCTCGACCCGTTTCACGGTCCACATCGGACCACCGGTCCGGTGAACGGGCTCCCCGTGCCGAGGGACCGATCGCAGGAGTCGGCACCCGATACCCCGGCGTCGTCGGCCGCGCCGGTGTCCGGCAGCGGCGGCGGAATGCGACGAATCACCGATAAGGTGAGGCGTTATGCGAGTTCTGGTCGCGGGTTCGAGTGGGCTGCTGGGTGGCGCCCTGGTCACGAGGTTGCGCACCGCCGGGCACGACGTCCTGCGGCTGGTACGGCGCGAGCCGCGCGCCGCCGACGAACGAGGGTGGGAGCCGCCCGCGGGGCGGATCGACGACGGCGCGTTCGACGGCGTCGACGCCGTGGTGAACCTGTGCGGCGCACCACTGGCCTCGGGAAGGTGGAGCGGCGCCCGCAAACAGCACCTGATCGACAGTCGCGTCGAGCCGACCGAGGTGCTCGCCGACGCCGTCGCCCGCCACGGCACGCCGGTGCTGCTCAACGCCTCCGGCATCAACGTCTACGGCGACACCGGCGACCGCGAGGTCGACGAATCCGCCGGGCCCGGATCCGGATTCCTCGCCGACCTGTGCCGCGCGTGGGAGTCGGCCGCCGACTCGGCCGCACACGCCGGCGCCCGGGTGGTGCACCTGCGGACCTCGCCCGTGCTGTCGGCCCACGGCGGGCTGCTCACTCCCCTGCGGCGGCTGTTCCGGTGCGGACTCGGCGGGAAACTCGGCGACGGCCGTCAGTACTTCCCCTGGATCGGACTCGACGACCACGTCGCGGCGACGGAACTGCTGCTGCGCGACGGCGACGTCTCCGGTCCGGTGAACCTGACCGCGCCCGAACCGGTCACGAACGCCGAGTTCACCCGCGCACTCGGTGAAGCCCTGCACCGGCCGACACCGTGGCGGGTGCCCGCCGTCGCGCTGCGGACCGTGCTGGGCGACGCGGCCGACGAGATGCTCCTGTCCGGTCCGCGCGCCGTGCCCGGCCGGCTGCCCGAGGCCGGGTTCACGTTCGCCCACCCCCGCATCGACCAGGCCCTGGCCGCCGTCACCTGACCGGGCGCCGACTCCGTGCCGGGCCAGCCGACCACCACGTCGACCGCCGCGCCGACCGCACGCCGCCGCCTCGCGGGTGCGGGCGTCGCGCTGCTCGTCGGGTTCGTCACGCTCGGTCTCGTCGCACGGAACGGCACCGATGCCGACACCGCGTTGAGCGACCGCCTCCACGGCCTGTGGCGCACACCGGTGGGCGACGTCGCGTGGATCGTCAGCGCCGTGCTCGGTCCGATACTGCCCGCGATTCTCGGGCTCGCCCTCGTCATGGCCGCGGTGCGCCGTCGACGCACCGATCCGCAGCGTGCCGCGCTGGTGGTGCGGATCCTCGTCGTGCTGGGCGTGTGCCGGCTGGTCAGCGCCGTCGCGAAACCGTTGTTCGCGCGTGACCGGCCCCGCGAGTTCCCCGACTGGGCGTATCCGAGCGGGCACGTCACGTCCGTCGCGGCGACCGGATTCGCCGCATGGCTGCTCGCCGCATGGCTGGCCCCGCATCTGCGTCGCACGGTCGCGGTCGCCGCGGTCCTGGCCACCGTGACGTGCGCGGCGTGCCGTGTCGTGCTGGACGTGCACTGGCTGACCGACACCGCGGGCGCGGTCGCCGGGGTCACCGGTGCGGGGCTGGTGGCCGTCGCTGCGCTACGACTGACGCCGGTCCCGCCGCGACCGCCGGGAGTAGAGTCGGCTCCGTGACTGCGAACGCGAACCTTTCCTGCCGTACCGCGTCCGAGCCCGTCGACGTGCGGGAGGTCGGCACGATCGACTACCTCGAGGCGTGGGAGCTGCAGCGCACCTACGCCGACGCTCGCGCCGACGAGACCGGACCCGACACGATGCTGCTGCTGGAACACCCGTCGGTGTACACCGCGGGCAAGCGCACCCAGCCCGAGGACCGGCCGACCGACGGCACACCGGTGATCGACGTCGACCGCGGCGGCCGCATCACCTGGCACGGACCCGGCCAGCTCGTCGGCTACCCGCTGGTGAAGCTGGCCGACCCGGTGGACGTGGTGCAGTACGTCCGCCGGATCGAGGAGGCGCTCATCCACGTGTGCGAGACGTTCGGCGTGCACACGGGACGTGTCGACGGCCGCAGCGGGGTGTGGCTGCCCGCCGACGACCGCGGCCCGGAACGCAAGATCGCCGCCATCGGCATCCGGGTGCAACGCGGCGTCACGATGCACGGGTTCGAACTCAACTGCAACGCCGATCTGAGCGCGTTCGACCGGATCGTGCCGTGCGGCATCAGCGATGCAGGCACGACGTCGCTGTCGCAGGAGCTCGGCCGGGAGGTACCGGTCTCCGAGGCGCTCCCGTACGCGCGTGACGCGGTGCTGGCGGCCCTGGACGGCGACCTGCCGGTGAGCGACGACCGCTGGCTGGCCCGCCAGCAGCCGTCCGCCCCCGGCGTCACCTTCGCCCTCCAGAACTGACGGTCCGTCGTCGCGGGTGCTCAGTCGAGCTGGCGGGCGACCTCGGAACCGATGAGTTCGAGGTGGTCGAGGTCCGACAGGTCGAGGACCTGCAGGTACAGCCTCGACACGCCCGTCTTCTCGCGCCACGCGCCGATCGTGTCGACGACCTCGGCGGGCGTGCCCGCGAGGCCGTTCCCCTTCAGCTCCGACACCTCGCGCCCGATGGCGGCCGCGCGCCGGGCGATCTCGGCGTCGTCCCGGCCGACGGCCACGACGAGGGCGGCGGATCGGCGGATCGGCGTGGTGCGACCCGCCTCCTTCGCGGCCGCGTCGACGCGCTCGAACTGCGCCGCCGCGGACTCGGCGTCCATGAACGGGGTGTTGAACTCGTCGGCGTACCGGGCCGCGAGCGCGGGGGTGCGCTTCTTGCCACCGCCGCCGAGGATCACCGGAGGACGCGGCCGCTGCGCCGGCTTCGGCAGGCCGGGCGCGCCGTCGAGCGTGTAGTGGTCGCCGGAGAACGAGAACGTCTCCCCTTCCGGCGTGTCCCACAGGCCGGTGATGACGGCGAGCTGCTCGGTGTAGCGGTCGAACAGCGTCTTCGTCTGCGGGAGGTCGATGCCGTAGGCGGTGTGCTCGTCGGCGTACCAGCCGGAGCCGAAGCCGAAGTCGATACGGCCACCGGACATGCGGTCGGCCTGCGCGACGGAGATCGCCAGCACCGACGGGTGCCGGAAGGTCGCCGCGGTGACGAGCGTGCCGAGGCGGATGGTCGACGTCTCGCGGGCCAGGCCCGCGAGCGTGAGCCACGCGTCGGTCGGGCCGGGGAGACCGGACGCGTCACCCATCTTCAGGTAGTGGTCGGAGCGGAAGAACGCGCCGAAGCCGTTGTCCTCCGTCGCCTTCGCGACCCGGAGGAGGTCCTCGTAGTCGGCGCCTTGCTGGGGTTCGGTGAAGATCCTGAGTTCCACGGTCACGAGACTAGAACGTCACGCGAAGCGTGTCGGGTTGGGCGGTGGTGGGCGACGGGCTGGCCTAGGACGTCACGCGAAGCGTGGCCGGTTGGGCGGCGGTGGGCGACGGGCGGGCCAGAACGTCACGCGTCGGCGGCCTGACTGCGGACCTGGTTCAGCAGCCGCACGACGACGTCCTCGATCTCCTCGCCGACCGTGCGCTGGTCGGTGGAGTGGGCGATCTCGGTGGCGGCGCTGCACAGCGCGCCGAACAACAACCGGGACGTCACCTCGACAGGCACGGCCAGCACCTCACCGGCGTCGATGAGGTCCTGTAGTGCCTGCTTGATGAGCCCGAAGCTGTAGCGGTCCTCGGCCTCGCGCCAGCGCGCCCAGCCCATGACGACCGGCGCTTCCTGCAGCGCGATCCGCTGGTAGGCGGGGTCGAGACAGCTGCCGATGAACTCGCGCAGCCCGGCCAGCGCGCGCTCCCACGGCGGCTGCGAGCCGGTCAGGATCTTCTCCAGGCGGCCTTTGACCTCGGCCTCGACCTCGTCGAACGCCGCCTCGAACACGGCCTGCTTACCGCTGAAGTGGTGGTACAGCGCGCCCTTCGTCACGCGCGCCCGCTTTGTGATCTCGTCGAGCGACGTGCCGGCGTACCCGCGTTCGGTGAACAGCCGAACGGAGCTCGTGACCAGCGCCGCTCGCGTCGATTCCGAGTAGTCGTCCCGCCTGGACCGCATTGTCACCACGCTCACAACTCTACTCGGGTTTCCCACCGCCATACCGGTGGTATGTTCGTGCCGTCGGCTCCGTACCGACGGTATGCCGCAAACCCGCAGTATGGCCATTCTTCCCGGTCACGACGATGTGTCCCGACCACAGAGTGTCCTGACCACAGAGTGTCCCGACAGCGACGTCGCGCAACCACGCAGCAGGGGGAACCCATGAGCTGGAACGACTACTACAGACGACGCGACATCCTCGACACCGTCCTGCGCCACGCCCGGCGCGACCCGGAGGCACCACTGTCGGTCTCGGAGATTCCCGGAGCGGCCGACGAGTTCGGCACCGAGGAGAACCTGCTCCTCGCGCTCCACTACCGCTGGCATCAGGCCCTGAGCGGACGGCTGCGTGCCGAGGTCGGCGGCCCCGAGGACTCGGCCGACCTGCCGGGTGGGCGTGACACCGACCACGTCGAAGCCGTGTCGCGCGCGTGGCGCACGACGCTGTCCGAGCACGCCACGCTCCGCGCGGTCCTGGACGCACACCTCGACGGCCACCCCGCCCTGCGCCGCGCCCACGAGGCCGAACTGCGCATGATGGCCGTCACCGCGGGGCTCGCCGAGCCCGGCGAACCGGCCGACGAGGTGACGCAGATCGGCAACACCCTCGTCGGGTTGATGCGCACGCGGGCGTCCGAACCGGGTTCCGCGCCCCGCAACCCGTTCGGCCAGCTGCTCCGCAAGCTCGCACCAACCGGCTGAGGCCCCTCACCGTCCTCCCCGGTGCGGCCGCACCGGGGAGGACGCGACTCTGTTGGCGACCCGTCACTACGGGTCGGTAGGTTGTCGGCCATGACGCGGACGGACAGCTGGAGCGAATCCGACATCCCGAGCCAGAGCGGCAGGACGGTTCTGGTCACCGGCGCGAACTCCGGCCTCGGCCTGCACACCGCACGGGTGCTGGCCGCGCGGGGCGCCATGGTGCTGCTGGCGTGCCGCTCCCCCGAACGCGGCAAGCAGGCCCTCGACACCATCGCCGCCGGGGCCGCCACCCCGCCGCGGCTCGTCGAGCTCGACCTCGCCGACCTGACCTCCGTCCGCCGCGCGGCCGCCGAGGTCCGGGACCACACCGGTGACGCGCTCGACGTGCTGGTCAACAACGCGGGCGTGATGGCGCCGCCGCGCGAGACGACCCGCGACGGGTTCGAGCTCCAGTTCGGCACGAACCACCTGGGACACGCCGCGCTGACCTGGCTCCTGATGCCCGCGCTGCGCACCCGGCCCGGCGCCCGCATCGTCACGGTGTCCAGCCTCGCCGCACGCACGGGCCGCATCGACACGGTCGACCCGAACTTCGAGCACCGCCGCTACAGCCCGGTCGCGGCGTACGGCCAGTCGAAGCTGGCCAACCAGGTGTTCGCGCTCGAACTGGACCGCAGGCTGCGCGCGGTGGGCGACGACGTACTGAGCGTCGCCGCGCACCCCGGCTACAGCGACACCGGACTGGCACCGGCGATGGCACGGGCCCAGCGCAACGTCGTGCTGCGCGGTGTGATGAACGTCGGAGGACGGCTCGGCGGGCTGTTGCTGGCGCAGAACACCGAGCAGGGCACCGCACCGCAGCTCTACGCCGCGACCGCCCCGGACGTCTCCGGCGGTGACTACCTCGGCCCGCTCGGCCCCGGCCAGCTGCGCGGCAAGCCCGGCACGGTGTGCCCCCTGGCCCCGGCGGCCGACCCTGCCACCGGGTCCGCATTGTGGGACCTCACCGCCGAGTTGACGGGTGTCACGCCCGACCCGGCATGACCTTGTCCGCTCCGAAGCGGGGCGTAGGGTGGGAACCGTGACTGCCTTGCCGGAGGGTCGGAAGCTGCTGCGTCTCGAGGTGCGCAACAGCCAGACCCCGATCGAGAGAAAGCCGTCGTGGATCAAGACGCGAGCCCGGATGGGCCCCGAGTTCACCGAACTCAAGGGTCTCGTCCGCCGCGAAGGTCTGAACACCGTGTGCGAAGAGGCGGGCTGTCCCAACATCTACGAATGCTGGGAAGACCGCGAAGCCACCTTCCTCATCGGTGGTGACCAGTGCACGCGCCGGTGCGACTTCTGCCAGATCGACACCGGTAAGCCCGCCGAGCTCGACACCGACGAGCCGCGCCGGGTCGCCGAGAGCGTGCAGGCGATGGGCCTGCGCTACTCGACCGTCACGGGCGTCGCCCGTGACGACCTCGAGGACGGCGGCGCGTGGCTGTACGCCGAGACGGTCCGCGAGATCCACCGGCTCAACCCGGGCACCGGCGTCGAGGTGCTGATCCCGGACTTCAACGCGAACCCGGACCAGCTGGCCGAGGTGTTCAGCTCGGAGCCGCAGGTGCTCGCCCACAACACCGAGACGGTGCCGCGGATCTTCAAGCGCATCCGTCCCGGATTCCGCTACGAGCGCTCGCTGCAGGTCCTCACCGAGGCCCGCAAGGCCGGGCTGGTGACCAAGTCGAACCTGATCCTCGGCATGGGCGAGACGCCGGACGAGGTGGCGCCCGCGATGCAGGACCTGTTCGACGCGGGCTGCGAGATCCTCACGATCACCCAGTACCTGCGCCCCTCGCCGCGGCACCACCCGGTGGACCGTTGGGTCAAGCCCGAGGAGTTCGTCGAGCACACCAAGGCCGCCGAGGAGATCGGGTTCCCCGGTGTCATGGCGGGTCCGCTCGTCCGCTCGTCCTACCGCGCGGGCAAGCTCTACGCCAAGACCAAGGCGCACCGCGGGGAGGAGCTGCCCGAGAACCTGCAGCACCTGGCCGCCGAAGCGCCCGCCGCCCAGGAGGCCAGCAGCGTGCTGGCGCGTGAGTCCTCGTCCTGAGAAGGACGTTCGGGTGATCCCTGACGCCGCGTGTGCGCGCCGACCGATAGTGTCGCGTGCACACGCGGCGTTCTGTTTCGCAGGCCGCGTCTGGTGGGGATGACGAACAGGGGTTGACCGTGGTCACCGACTTACTGAACTGGCTGCAGAGCCTGCCGCAACCGGCGCTGGTGGGGGCCACCGGTCTGCTCGTACTGCTCGAATGCACGATCGGCCTGGGGTTCCTCGCGCCCGGGGAGTCGGGGCTGCTGATCGCGGCCACGACCGCCACCACGGTGCCGCGATTCCTCGTGCTGTGGATCGTCGTGACGGTCTGCGCGGGCATCGGCGACTCGATCGGCTACACCATCGGCAGGCGGTTCGGTCCGAAGCTGCGCGAGACGAAGCTGATCCAGAAGTACGGCGTCGACGCCTGGGACAAGGCCACCGGCATCCTCCAGCGCCGCGGCGCGTGGGCGGTCTTCTTCGCCCGCTTCTTCCCCGTGGTGCGCACGCTGACGCCCGCCGCGTCCGGCACGTCGGGGCTGCCGTTCCACAAGTTCCTGCCCGCCGCGGTCGCCGGTGCCACGTGCTGGTCCGCACTGCACATCGCGCTCGGCGCGGCGCTCGGTGAAGCGGCCAAGCAGGTCGAGGACGCCATGAGCACCGGCGGCATGATCGTGGTGGCCGTGTTCGCGGCGATCGCCGTGTTCGCGTTGCTGCGGTTCAAGCGCAAGAAGGCGATGGCGGCCATGCCGTCGGCGACCGACGGCGACGACCCTGCCGGCACCGCGACGACCGGCGCGGTCGACGGCCGGACGTCCTCCGCCGGTGACGCGCCCGCTCCCGCAGCCGGTCCGGACTCGGACGACCGGCCGTCGACGTCTCCGGGCTGACCGACGCGGCCCTGTCGACGTGACCGCGGCGGCCGGGCGCATCATGGAACACATGGACGCCGACCTCCGGCGCGCTCGCGACCTGGCGACGGGGGCGAGCCGCATCACCGCGCTGACCGGCGCAGGCATCTCCACCGACTCCGGTATCCCCGACTTCCGCGGCCCGAACGGCCTGTGGACGCGGGATCCGGAGGCGGAGAAGCTGTCGAACCTGCACGACTACGTGGCCAGCGCCGACGTCCGCAGGAGAGCCTGGCAGGCGCGGCTCGACCACCCTGCCTGGCAGGCGAGTCCGAACCCGGCGCACGAGGCGTTCGTCACCCTGCAGCGACGCGGCACGCTCACCGCGATCGTCACGCAGAACATCGACGAGTTGCATCAACGGGCCGGGGCCGACCCGGACACGGTCGTCGAGCTGCACGGCACGATGTTCCACACCGAGTGCCTCGACTGCGGAGACCGGCGCGACATGGCGGAGGCGCTCGACCGCGTCCGGGCGGGCTCCGAGGACCCGCCGTGCACCGTGTGCGGCGGAATCCTCAAGTCCGCGACCATCTCGTTCGGGCAGGCGCTCGACGCCGCCGTGCTGGACCGCGCGCGGGTCGCCGCGATCTCGTGCGACGTGCTGGTGGCCGCGGGAACGTCGCTGACCGTGCACCCGGCGGCCGGGCTGGTCGACGTCGCCGCGGGTACCGGCGCGTCGATCGTCATCTGCAACGCCTCCCCCACGCCGTACGACAACGTCGCCGACGTGGTGCTGCGCGAACCGCTCGCCGAGGTGCTGCCCCGGCTCACGTGAGCGGGCCGTCGCGGCTCGCGGGCGACTGCCCGGCGGTGAGCCTGCGCTGCGGATGCCGCCGCGCGTCGGCCACCGCGACGGTCATCGCCACGAGCGTGAACCCGACGGCGCACACCATCGCCATCGCCAGGCCGGTGCGATATCCGGCACCATCGGTCACTCCCGCGTGGTACACGGCGCCCAGCACGGCTACGCCCAGGGCCGTGCCCAGCCGCTGTCCCGTCTGCAGCGCGGCTCCGGCGACACCCGCCATGTGCGTCGGTACGCGATCGAGGGTCAGCGTCGTGTTCGGTGAGATGACCATGCCGCCGCCGATCCCGCCCAGCAGCAGCGGCACCGCAACGGCGTAGCCGACGGCTCCGTCGGGAAGGAGCGGCACGAGCACGGCGACGAGCCCGACGCCGACCGCCACCAGGCCGAGCCCGGTGAGCGTCACCTTCCGGCCCCACCGGGCCACCGCACGGCCCGCGAGCGGCGACGAGACGGCCGAGCCGAGGGCGAACGGGGTGACCAGCAGCCCCGACTCGAGCGGGGAGAAGCCGAGTCCTTGCTGGAAGAACATGGCGAACACCAGCCACATGCCGCCGAACCCGCAGAAGTAGGCAGCACCGATCGTGGCGCCGAGCGCGTATCCGGGTGTGCTCGTGTACAGCCGTGGGTGCAGGACGGGCATGCGACCGCGTCGCACCACCGCGCGCTCCCACCGCACGAACAGCCACGCGAACACGCCCGCCAGCGGGAACATCCACCACAGCGTCGTCAGCCCGCCGTGCTCCGACTGCACCAGGGGCAGCAGCACGCCGAGGACCGCCAGGCCGAGCAGCACGATGCCGGGGACGTCCAGCTGCGAGACCACACCGGTCCGGAGCGATTCCCGCTTCGGCACCCACCGCGCCGCCAGCACCAGTGCGACCAGGCCGATCGGCAGGTTGACGTAGAACACCCACCGCCACCCGTCGTCACCGAACGCCGCGATGATCAACCCGCCCAGCACCGGTCCGACGGCCGTGGACACCCCGACCGTCGCGCCGAACAGGCCGAACGCCCGGCCCCGCTCGGCACCGTGGAACAGTTCCTGGATCAGTCCCGTGTTCTGCGGCGCCAGCATGCCTGCGGCCACGCCCTGTGCCAGGCGCGCCGCGATCAGCATGCCCTCGCTCCCTGCGGCACCCGCGATGCCGCTGGTGACGACGAACGCGGACAGCGCCACGAGGAACATCCGCCGCCTGCCGAGCGCGTCGCCCAACCGTCCGCCCGTGACGAGCACCAGGCCGAACGTGAGCGCGTAGCCGGACACCACCCACTGCGTGCCCGCGACGCCGGCGTCGAGAGCGTCCTGGATGGACGGCAGTGCGACGTTGACGATGCTGACGTCGAGCAGCGACATGAACCCCGCGGTCAGCATGACGGCGAGGGCCCGCCAGCGTCGTGGATCCGGCGTGGCCACGGCGGTTTCGCTCACCTCGCCACGGTAGGGCGCCGCAGCGAGGTGAGCGCGGCGACGACCCTCGGCGGAGCCCCACGTCCGCACCGGCGGAACGGTCAGCCGGCCATGATTCCCGGGATGCCCTTGAGCTCGCCCATCAGCATCGAGCTGACCTTCACCGGATAGTCGTACAACGCGAACAGGGTCTCGCGTTTGCCGACGAGCTTCAGCCGCACCGGCGTCTCCCCCGGATGGGCCTTGAGCGTCTGCTTGAGTTCGACCACCACGCTCTGGTCGAGCTTCTCCGCCGACGCGACGAGCATCAGCGGCGGCTCCTCGTCGCCCGCGGCGATGTCGGACAGGTCCAGCGGCACGAGACCGCCGCCGAACACCGACATCTTGTCCTCACGCCAGTTGACGCGGCCCTTGACGACGACGGCGTTGTCCTCCACCAGGTCGGCGGCGAAGATCGCGTACGACTTCGGGAAGAACAGCACCTCGAGCGAGGCGTCCATGTCCTCGACCGTGCAGATCGCCCACGGTTCGCCCTTCTTGTTGACGCGCCGCTCGACCGACGTCAGCAGGCCCGCGATCTCGATCTCGCCCTCCTTCGGCGGGTCGGCGAGGATCGCGGCGATGGGCTTCTTCGCGTGTTTGCGCAGGATCCGCTCGGCGCCGTCCAGCGGGTGACCGGACACGTACAGGCCGAGCATCTCCCGTTCGTAGGCGAGCTTCTGCTTCCGCGGGTACTCCTCGTCGTCGAACGTGAGGTGCGCCAGCGGCGACGACGAGGCGGCGGCGTCGGCACCCTCGTCGGCGGAGCCCGCGCCGAACAGGTCGAACTGCCCCATCGCCTCCTGACGCTTGAGCGGCACGACCGCTTCGACCGCGTCCTCGTGCACCTGCACCATCGACAGCCGCGTGTTGCCGAGCGAGTCGAACCCGCCCGCCTTGATCAACGACTCGATGACGCGCTTGTTGCACGCGACGAGCTCGGACTTGTCGAGGAAGTCCGTGAACGAGGAGTACTTGCCCTTCTCCTCGCGCGTCTTGATGATCGACTCGACGACGTTGCCGCCGACGTTGCGTACCGCGCCCATGCCGAAGCGGATGTCGTCGCCGACGGCCGTGAACCGCGGGCCCGACTCGTTGACGTCCGGCGGCAACACCTTGATGCCGAGCCTGCGGCATTCCGACAGGTACACCGCGGACTTGTCCTTGTTGTCGCCCACCGACGTCAGCAGCGCCGCCATGTACTCGGCCGGGTAGTTCGCCTTCAGGTAGGCGGTCCAGTACGACACCAGGCCGTACCCGGCGGCGTGCGACTTGTTGAACGCGTACCCGGCGAACGGGAGGATCGTGTCCCACAGGGCCTGGATGGCCGCGTCGGAGAACCCGTTCTCCTGCATCCCGGCGTGGAAGCCCTCGAACTCCTTCTCGAGGACCTCCTTCTTCTTCTTGCCCATCGCCCGGCGCAGCACGTCCGCTCGGCCCATGGAGTAACCGGCGACCTTCTGCGCGATCTGCATGATCTGCTCCTGATAGACGATCAGGCCGTAGGTCGAGGCCAGGATCTCCTTCAGGGGCTCTTCGAGCTCGGGGTGGATCGGGATGATCTCCTGCCGGCCGTTCTTGCGGTCGGCGTAGTCGTTGTGGGCGTTCACACCCATCGGACCCGGCCGGTACAGCGCGAGCACGGCGACGATGTCGTCGAAGCCCGTGGGCTGCATCCGGCGCAGCAGATCGCGCATGGCGCCGCCGTCGAGCTGGAACACGCCGAGCGTGTCACCGCGGCCCAGCAGCTTGTACGACTCGGGGTCGTCCATGCCCAGCCGGTCGAGGTCGATCTCCTCGCCGCGGTTGATCTTGATGTTGTCGATGGCGTCGCCGATGACCGTGAGGTTGCGCAGCCCCAGGAAGTCCATCTTCAACAGGCCGATGGCCTCACAGGACGGGTAGTCCCACCCCGTGATGACCGCACCGTCGTCGCGCTGCCACAGCGGGATCGTGTCGATCAGCGGCTCGCTGGACATGATGACCGCGCACGCGTGCACACCGGCGTTGCGGATCAGACCTTCGAGCCCCCGGGCGGTCTCGAAGATCGTCGAGACCTCCTGGTCGCTCTCGATGAGCGAGCGCACCTCGGCGGCCTCGCCGTACCGCTCGTGCTCGGGGTCGACGATGCCGGCCAGCGGGATGTCCTTGGCCATGATCGGCGGCGGCAGGGCCTTCGAGATGCGGTCGGCGATCGAGAAGCCCGGCTGGCCGTAGTGGACACGGGCGGCGTCCTTGATCGCGGCCTTCGTCTTGATCGTGCCGAACGTGATGACCTGGGCGACCTTGTCGGCGCCGTACTTCTCGGTCGCGTAGCGGACCATCTCGCCGCGCCTGCGGTCGTCGAAGTCGATGTCGATGTCGGGCATCGACTCACGCTCGGGGTTGAGGAACCGCTCGAACAGCAGGTTCTGCGGCAGCGGGTCCAGGTTGGTGATACCGAGCGCGTAGGCCACCAACGCGCCCGCCGCGGACCCACGGCCGGGGCCGACGCGGATGCCGACGCTGCGCGCGTAGTTGCAGAGGTCGGCGACGACGAGGAAGTAGGCGGGGAAGCCCTTCTGCCCGATGACGCCGAGTTCCATCTCGGCGCGTTCGACGTAGCCGTCCGGGATGCCCTCGGGGAAGCGCCACTCGAGGCCGCGCATGACCTCGTGGTGCAGCCAGCTCGACTCGTCGTGACTCTCCGGCACCGTGAACCGCGGCATCCGGTCCTTGTGCGAGTAGACGTCCTCATAGGACTCCACACGCTCGGCGATCATCAACGTCGCGTCGGCGGCACCGGGCACCTCGGAGTCCCAGTACTCGCGCATCTCCTCGGCCGACTTGAGGAAGTAGCCGTCGCCGTTGAACTGGAACCGGTTGGGGTCGGACAGCGTCTTGCCGGACTGCACGCACAGCAACGCCGAGTGGGCGTCGGCCTGGTCCTTGGTGACGTAGTGCGAGTCGTTGGTCGCCAGCGGCTGGATGCCGAGTTCCTTGCCGATCTTCAGCAGGCCCTCGCGCACCGAGCGTTCGATGGCGAGGCCGTGGTCCATCAGCTCGAGGAAGAAGTTGTCCTTGCCGAAGATGTCGCGGTAGTCGGCCGCGGCTTCGAGGGCTTTCTCCGGCTGGCCCAGGCGCAGGCGGGTCTGCACCTCGCCGGACGGGCACCCGGTGGTGGCGATGATGCCCTCGGCGTTCTCGGCGATCAGCTCGCGGTCCATGCGGGGTTTGCGGTAGTAGCCCTGCATGCTCGCCAGCGACGACAGCTTGAACAGGTTCCGCAGTCCGGTGGCGTTCCGGGCGAGCATCGTCATGTGGGTGTAGGCACCACCGCCGGAGACGTCGCCGCCCTCGCCGGAGTCGTCGGCGCCGCGCTGACTGCTCTGCCCCCAGAAGACCGGCTTCTTGTGGAACCGGCTCTCCGGCGCGACGTAGGCCTCGATGCCGATGATCGGCTTGATGCCCGCCTGCTTCGCCTGTTGGTAGAACTCGTCGGCGCCGTACATGTTGCCGTGGTCGGTCATCCCCACGGCAGGCATCTGGAGGCGCGAGGCCTCCTGGAACAGCGGAGCCATCTTCGCCGCACCATCGAGCATGGAGTACTCGGTGTGCACGTGCAGGTGGACGAAGGAATCCGTGGACACCGGTGAAACCTCCCCTTCGACCGCGCGCGTGCGCGGGCCCGCGAAACTCGGTGAAGTGCCCACCCTAATGGGCCGACGCCGGGCTGCTGCGACGACATCCCGGAGGGGTGCGCGAGTGCGATCACACACCACCGATCGCGGCCACCGACGTGCACCGGCGGGCCGGTCACGGTACGCGCCGAAGCGGCCGCCGAACGCACTCACTCACCCCACGAGGTCAGGGCGATGTGCGCGAAATGCCCTGTTCTTCCCGTACCACCGTCACACGCGCGCGGCCGTGATGGTTCACTGCAGACATGACACGTGACGAGGCGCTCGAGCTGAGGTGCGCAACAGGCTCCGACGTCGGCCGGCGGCGGAGCGGGAACGAGGACTCGGCCCTGGCGACCGCGCACCTGGTCGCCGTGGCCGACGGCATGGGCGGGCACGCGGCCGGCGAGGTCGCCAGTGCGATCGCGGTCGACGCCGTCGCCGAACTCGACGCCCGGCTCGCCGAGAATCCCGACCTGGCCCCGCTCGAGGAGCTCGCCGCCGTGTTCACGCAGGCCTCGACCGTGCTCGACGAGCGCGTCGGCGCCGACCCCGAACTCTCCGGCATGGGCACCACGCTCACCGTCATGCTGTGGCAGGGTCGCGGCTTCGCGCTCGGGCACATCGGCGACTCGCGCGCCTACCGGCTGCGCGGACCGGAGATGACCCAGCTCAGCCGCGACCACACGCTCGTCCAGTCCCTCGTCGACGAGGGCAAGCTCGACGAGGAGACCGCCGCCGTCCACCCCGGCCGGTCGGTGCTGATCAAGGCGCTGCTCGCGGGCCAGGTGGCCGAACCGGACCTGGAGATGCACGAGGCCGAGCCCGGCGACCGGTACCTGTTGTGCTCGGACGGGCTCACCGACGTCGTGTCGATCCAGGAGATCGGCGCGGTCCTCGGGTCGACCGACGAGCCGTCCGACACCGTCGCGACGCTCATCGAACTGGCCAATGAGGCGGGCGGTCCGGACAACATCACGTGCGTCGTCATCCACGTACTCGACTCGGCGGACGCCGGCGACGGGAACGGCGTCGCGGAGGCGGCGGCCGACGACAGCGGGGCGACCTCGGCCGGTGACAGCGAGTCGGCAGGAGCCGACCGGTCCTGAGGCGCCGCCGGCACACTCACGGTGACGCGGGCGCGCCGCTCCCCGAATCCGGTGTGCCCGTTCCGCCGATGTCGGCGGCCGGGGCGCTCCACGTGTCGCACGCGGCGACCGAGCCGCCGTTGAATCCGGTGGAGGCCCACTGCTTCTGCAGGCGAGCGCCACCGTGGCTGTCGACTCCGCTCCAGTCGGCGAAGTCCTGCACGGCGGCCTCGGCTCCGCGGTTCGCGCGCGTGGCGTCGAGGAACAGTCCGGCGAAGCAGGTGGCCTGCAGTTCGAACCGCCTGCCCACCTCGCTCTCGACCGCCGCGTCCGCGTCGGACATCGCGTTGCCCGCCTCGGCGAACACGCCGGTGAGCGCCTGGATGTGGTGGCCGTACTCGTGCGCGAGCGTGGCCAGGAACGCGGGTTCGTGCGTCTCGCCCGCGGCGGTGGCCAGCCGTGAGTACGGCAGGTGGATCGTGTGGTCGGCGTCGCAGTACAGGCCCAGCGCGCGGTCGGCGGGTGGCAGCTCGCCGCACTCGGTCGTGCGGACGTCGGCGACGTCGACGGACGCGGGCTGCGGTTCGACGCCCATGCGGTCGAGCACCGGCCGCCACGCGCGGTCGAGACAGTCGAGCACGCCGGTGTAGTAGGCGCGGGCGGATTCCCGCCCGGGCTGCAGCTCCGGCGGGTCACAGTCGACGGAGGCCAGCCGGGCCCGGCTGTCACGCAGCGCGGTCGCGGCGGAGTCCGGCGCGTTCGGGTCGGCGGCGGGCGTGATGTCGGACGCCGTGTCTCCGTCGCCCGCGACGAGATCGCTCACGACCACCACGCCTGCGACCATGAGCATCGCCGCCACCACGGCGATCGCGACGGGAAGCCAGTTCGGTCGGCGTGCGCGAGGACGCGCGGGGGTTTCGTGGTCCGCACCGGTGGGACCGGCGCGGTCGTCGTCGGGGGACACGGACAACCTCGGGTCGGGGTGCGGCCGTCGGGGGAAACGGCCGGGGCGCCTTCGAGGGTAACCCGTCACCCACAGCTCGTCCGGCCTGACACAGCGACGGGGAGGGCTTCGCGGCGCCTGCCGGTCAGGCGATGTCGCCGGCCCCACGGGCCGGCTCGCCGCGGACCCGCTGCTCGAGCCCGGAGATGATCAGCTCCAGGCCGAACTCGTACTCGGTGTCGATGCCCTCGTCGGCCCCGGGGGCGACCGGTTGCGTCTCCAGGTAGTTGCCCGCCATCAGCACGGGAGCCAGGTGCGGGTACCGGTCCGGGGTGACGACCTGACCGAGCAGGTCCAGTCCCTCCTGGGTCACGGCCACGGTGCCCTCGTCGGCGAGGCTCAGTTCCAGTTCCACAGTGGACGTCACGTACTGGGAGACGGTCAGGATGACACCGATCTTCTCCTCGTCGTCGAGCGGCAGGTCACGCAGTGCCGCGAGGCCCAGGTCGGCCACGCGCACGCTGTTCGGCATCAGCACCGACACCTGCCCGCGCGGGATGCCCAGCACCCACGGGTGGCCGCGGAAGGCGTCGCGCACGAGGCCGGCCCACACGCGGAGCGCCTCGCGCCAGTCGCCGGGCAGGGAGACCTTCTCCGGCACGGCGATCGCGGCGTCCTGCATCAGCCGCAGCAGTTCGTCCTTGCCGGAGACGTACCGGTAGAGGGACATCGTGGTGAAGCCGAGCGACGTCGCCACCGCCTGCATGGTGACCGCCGACAGTCCCTGGGCGTCGGCGATCTCGATGGCGGCGGCCACGATCCGCTCGTGACTCAGGCCGCGGTTCGGCCCGCGCTGGGGCACCTCCTGCATGCCCCAGGCGATGGCGACGGCGCGCGGCAGTCCGGTCTCGGTCGTCTCGGCCATGCCGCGCATCCTCTCATCGCCGCCGCACCTCACATTCGCTGTGTACGAGATAAACAGTGTATGCCACACTCGGTGTATGACATACACAGATTCGCCGTTGCTGGAGCTCGACGGCCTGTCGAAGCGCTACGGCAGCCAGCGCGTGCTGACCGACCTGGACCTGACCCTTCCGCCCGGCGTCCACGCCCTGCTCGGCCCGAACGGGGCGGGCAAGACGACGCTGGTCAACGTCCTGTCGACCCTCGTCCCGTACGACGCGGGTCGCGTGCGGGTGCTCGGACTGGACCCGCGGCGGGACCGGAAACAGCTGCAGGGCCTGGTCTCACTGACCGGGCAGTACGCCGCCGTCGACGAGAAACTCAGCGGCGCCGAGAACATGCTCATGATGGGGCGACTGTTCGGGCTCTCCCGCCACGAGGCCCAGCGGCGCGCCGACGCCCTGCTGGAGCGGTTCGCGCTGACCGCGGCCGCGGGCAAGCGGGTCGCAACCTACTCCGGCGGCATGCGCCGCAAGCTGGACATCGCGGCCGGGCTCATCAGCCGTCCTCGGCTGATCTTCCTGGACGAGCCGACGACCGGGCTGGACACCCGGAGCAGGCAGACCCTCTGGGACGAGATCAGGACGTTGGCCGATTCGGGTGCGTCGGTGTTCCTCACGACGCAGTACCTCGAGGAGGCCGACGCGCTCGCCGAACGCATCGTGGTGCTCCACGGCGGCCGCATCGTCGCCGACGGCACCGCGGCGCAGCTGAAGAGCCGGGTGGGCGGCTCGACGATCCAGCTCCACGACGACGCGGGCCACATCCTCGAGGAGATCCCGACGCAGGGGTCGGCGCTCGACGTCGCCCGCCACCTGGACGCCGTCGCGGCGGCCCGGCCGGACGTCGACGTCACGGTCCGCCGCCCCACGCTCGACGAGGTGTTCCTCGAACTCACCGGCGAGCGCACCGGTGACCGGGCACAGCAGGAGGTGCCGGCATGACCACGACGTCGACGTCGCACGAGGCGCAGGCGCCCGCGTCCGCGGGCAACGGTGCAGGTGCGCTGACGGGGCTGCGCGTGTTCACGGCCCGCAGTCTGAAGCACTCGTTCCGGGACGCCGAGTCGCTGTTGATGGCGATCCTGCTGCCGGTGATGCTGATGCTGATCTTCGTGTTCATCTTCGGCGAGTCCATCGCCGCGGGACAGGGCGGCGACCGCGGCGATTACCTGGCGTACGTGCTGCCGGCCGTGGCGCTGACGGCGGCCGGGTTCGGGGCGTCGTACACGGCCGTCGTCGTCTCCCACGACGTGACGACCGGGTTCATGAACCGGCTGCGGACGATGCCGTTCCCCGCGGTGACCGTACTGCTGGGGCACACCGCGTCCTCGATGGTGCGCAACCTGCTGGCCACGGGCGTGGTGCTGGCCGTCGCGTTCGCTCTGGGTTTCCGTACCGATGCGGGTGTCGCCGAGTTCGCGGGCGCGGTCGGGCTCATCGCGCTGTGGATCCTGGTGATCACGGTGGTGTTCGCCGTGCTGGGCATGGTGGCCGGATCGGCGGAGGCGGCCAGCGGCTACGGCTTCGTGCTGCTGTTCCTGCCGTACGTCTCGTCGGGTTTCGCGCCGGTGGAGACGATGCCCGGCTGGCTGCAGGGCTTCGCGGGCCATCAGCCGATGACGCCGATCATCGACGCCTCCCGCGCACTACTCGGGGGCGCAACCCCCGGCGACGCCTGGTGGATCGGCCTGCTGTGGTGCGGCGGATTCATCGCCGTCGCCGTGTGGCTGGCCGCCGTGATCTTCCCCCGCAAGGTCGCCCGCTGACACCGGCGCCGTGACAGGCCAGCTCGGGTCAGCGCGCGTCCTCGGGGTTGAGCACGACGGCCTATTCGTGGATGAAGATCCGAGCTGTTCGCCGCGCATGAAGGTCAGCGTCCGCTCCGGGGCTGCACAACACGCCGTTACGCAAGGTGTCCGCGGCGCCGGACGGCCCAGCAGTACGCAGCCAGCAGCGCCGTCGCCACTCCGACGCCGATGTCGAACCAGGACGTCGCCGCACCGAGCATCGCCCACCGGTCGAGGAAGGCGAACGTCGTCACGAGAAGCGCCACCTGCGCGGCCGTCGCGACCAGCGCTGCGGCAAGTGCCCACCGATGGCGCAGCACGAGGAGCACCGGGGCGATCAGCCCTCCGAGGATGTTGATCGTCCAGACGATCCGCAGCACGAACGGATAGTCGGCGAAATACGTGAGGCCGTCCGGGCCGAACTGTCCCCGGATGTAGTCGGAGGACTGGACGAGAATGAGGAGGTAGTCACGAGCACCGCCGACGTACAGTGCGAACATCGCGATCGCCACGAGCCACAGGTGCCACGGACGACGAACGCCGCTCCTGTTCGCGCGTGCGTTCACCGACCATGCTCGTCGCTCGGCCTCGCGCCGACCGCCGCCTACCTGACCTGCCACGGGATCATGACAGTTGCGGCACGGTCACGCTCGCCGACACCGGCCGACGGCCGAGCTCCGTGCAATGGGCAGAGGCGCGGCTGTGAACGACGGGAGCAGTGACTCCCGTTGCCACGCATGAGGCACCGTTATCGGTTCGCGGTGCGTTCGTCCCCGCACCGCGCCGTGCACGAACCCACGTTTCCGCAGGTCAACGACAACACGGTGGGCGCAGCTGGGTTCGAACCAGCGACCCCCTGCTTGTAAGGCAGGTGCTCTTCCGCTGAGCTATGCGCCCGTCACGGGTGGCGACGCCGGGAGCGCCGGCCACCCGGGAAAACTCGTCAGCCGAGCTCCGAGACGGCCTTCTTCCAGGCCTCCTGGTCACGCGGCTCGCCGGGCTGGTTCACCTCGGCGTACTTGACGACGCCTTCCTTGTCGATCAGGAAGGTGCCGCGCAGCGCAAGACCGGCCTGGTCGTTGAACACGCCGTACTTCGTGGCGACCTCGCCGTGCGGCCAGAAGTCCGACAGCAGCGGGAACTGGTAACCCTGCTGCTCGGCCCAGGCCTTGAGCGAGAACGGCGTGTCCACCGAGACGCCGAGGATCTGCACGCCCTCGCCGTCGTAGTCGGCGAACTCGTCACGGAGCTGGCAGAGCTCACCCTGGCAGATGCCGCTGAACGCGAACGGGTAGAAGACCAGCAGTACCGGCTTGTCCCCGCGGAACGACGACAGGGTGACTTCCTGCTTGTTGTAGTCGTTCAGCGTGAAGTCCGGGGCCTGCGAACCGACCTCGACCGCCATAGGAGATTCCTCTCGCGCGCGTGCTCGTCCGGCCCGCCGAGACCCGGCGCGGCCGCATGTGCCCGTCCACCCTAACGCGAGCGGGCACGGCAGCGGCGGGCGCCGTGATCAACGGCGGGTGAACTCGACGGCCGGTGCGCTCAGCGACGGGACGTGGACCGCGGCACGAGCCGCGTGGCCGTCCAGCCGTCGCCGACCGACAGGTTGGAGGTCTGCGACAGGCCCACCGTCGGCACCGCCTCGGCGATCTCGCTGGGCTCGACGTGACCGGCCTCCCCGGTCTTCGGGGTCAGCACCCACACGACGCCCTCGTCGTCGAGGGGCGCCCTGGCGTCGACGAGGGCGTCACCGAGGTCGCCGTCGCCGTCCCGCCACCACAGCAGAACCACGTCGATCACCTCGTCCGCGTCCTCGTCGAGCAGTTCCGCGCCGGTGTGCTCCTCGATGGCCACGCGCAGGTCGTCGTCGACGTCCTCGTCCCAGCCGATCTCCTGGACCACCATGTCCGGCTTGATGCCAAGCCTCTCGGCGACGCTGTGCTGATCAGCGTCTCCAGCGGCGACCACGACTTCAATCCTCCAACGAACGACGGCGTGCGGACGGCGGATTCCGTCCGCACTGTTTGCACGGTTGGGTCAAGCGAACACTGAGCGCGGCTCCGATGCAACCGTCCACACCGGATCTGGAGCCTCGCCTGTGCCCAGCATCGCACGTCGCGGCCACCCTGGCCGCGCCGGAGCCCGGTTCGTCGCGCGCGCACGCGCGCGCGTAAGAGAGGTATAGAGCCGACTCGCCGAACGCCCTGAACGCGGCGGGTCTAGGGTGGGGTGACCGGCCCCCGACAGGGGGCTGACCGGGGCCGATGACCGGGAAACCGCCGCGTCGGACGTTACCGCCGAGTAGCGATGACACGGCTCGTGGACACGACGACCATGTCCCTCGAACGGCCCGCAGCCGGTCACCGCACCGGTCCGTGCCCGGCTCGCCGGACTGCGCCGAACACCGCGCGCAGCCGGCCACCGGACCCGGACGAGGCGCGGCCCGGACAACGCAGTGACAACAGTGACGACAGCTGGCAACGACAACAGCGACGACTGGCGAGGAGACCCCTTGGCCCCGCAGAACGACAAGGCAGGGCGCGACGACGCCGCCCAGGGCAACCCGGCGCGCGTCCACGTGATCCGCAACGGCCTGGCGGCGCACCTGCCCGACATCGACCCGGAGGAGACCGGCGAATGGCTCGACTCCTTCGACGCAGCACTCGCCACCGGCGGTAAGCAGCGCGCCCGGTACCTGCTCCTGCGCGTGCTGGAGCGGGCGCGGGAGCGCAACGTCGGCGTCGCCCCGCTCACCGAGACCGACTACGTCAACACCATCCCCACCGAGAACGAGCCGTGGTTCCCCGGCGACGAGGAGCTCGAGCGCCGCTACCGCGCCTACATCCGGTGGAACGCGGCGGTCATGGTGCACCGGGCACAGCGGCCCGGCGTCGGCGTCGGGGGGCACATCTCCACGTACGCCTCCTCGGCGGCGCTGTACGAGGTGGGCTTCAACCACTTCTTCCGGGGCAAGGATCACTCGGGCGGCGGCGACCACGTCTTCATCCAGGGCCACGCCTCCCCCGGCATCTACGCGCGCGCGTTCCTCGAGGGCAGGCTCTCCGAGAACCAGATGGACGGCTTCCGCCAGGAGTTCTCGCACGCGGGCGAGGGCGGCGGCCTGCCGTCGTACCCGCACCCGCGGCTGATGCCGGAGTTCTGGGAGTACCCGACGGTGTCGATGGGCCTCGGCCCGATGAACGCCGTCTACCAGGCGCGGTTCAACCGCTACCTGGACGCGCGGGGCATCAAGGACACCAGCGACCAGCACGTGTGGGCGTTCCTCGGCGACGGCGAGATGGACGAGCCGGAATCGCGCGGCCTCGTGCACGTCGCCGCGGGTGAGGGACTCGACAACCTCACGTTCGTCATCAACTGCAACCTGCAGCGGCTCGACGGCCCGGTCCGCGGCAACGGGAAGATCATCCAGGAGCTGGAGGCCTACTTCCGCGGTGCGGGCTGGAACGTCATCAAGGTCGTCTGGGGCCGCGAGTGGGACGCGCTGCTGCACGGCGACCGCGACGGCGCGCTGGTCAACCTCATGAACGTCACCCCGGACGGCGACTTCCAGACGTACAAGGCCAACGACGGCGCCTACGTCCGCGAGCACTTCTTCGGCCGTGACCCGCGCACGAAGGACCTCGTCAAGGACCTGTCCGACGCCGACATCTGGAATCTCAAGCGCGGCGGGCACGACTACCGCAAGGTGTACGCGGCCTACAAGGCGGCGATGGAGCACCACGGCCAGCCGACCGTGATCCTCGCCCACACGATCAAGGGCTACGGCCTCGGCCCGGCGTTCGAAGGCCGCAACGCCACGCACCAGATGAAGAAGCTGACCCTCGACGACCTCAAACTGTTCCGGGACGCCCAGCGCATCCCGATCAGCGACGAGGAGCTCGAGCGCGACCCGAAGCTGCCGCCGTACTACCACCCTGGCGAGAAATCCCCCGAGATCGAGTACATGCAGGGCCGCCGCAAGACCCTCGGCGGCTACGTGCCGGAGCGCAGGCCCGCGCGCGCCAAGCCGCTCGCCCTGCCGGGGGACAAGGTCTACGACGCGATCCGGAAGGGCTCGGGCAAGCAGGAGGTCGCCACGACGATGGCGTTCGTCCGGCTCGTGCGCGAGCTGGCCAAGGACGCCGAGCTCGGACAGCGCATCGTGCCGATCATCCCGGACGAGGCCCGCACCTTCGGCCTCGACTCGATGTTCCCGACCAACAAGATCTACAACCCGCACGGGCAGACCTACACCTCGGTCGACGCGCAGCTGATGCTCGCCTACAAGGAGTCCGAGGAAGGCCAGCTGCTCCACGAGGGCATCAACGAGGCGGGTTCGACGGCGTCGTTCACCGCGGTCGGCACGTCGTACGCCACGCACGGCGAGCCGATGATCCCGATCTACATCTTCTACTCGATGTTCGGGTTCCAGCGCACCGGCGACGGCCTGTACGCCGCGGCCGACCAGATGGCGCGCGGCTTCGTGCTGGGCGCCACCGCGGGCCGCACCACCCTCACGGGTGAGGGCCTGCAGCACGCCGACGGCCACTCGATCCTGCTGTCGGCCACGAACCCGGCCGCGGTGACCTACGACCCGGCGTGGTCGTTCGAGATCGCCCACATCGTCAAGGACGGCCTGCGCCGCATGTACGGCGAGACCGGCCCGGACGGCAACGGTGAAAACGTCTTCTACTACATCACCGTCTACAACGAGCCGTACCAGCAGCCGGCAGAGCCGGAGAACGTCGACGTCGACGGCCTGCTCAAGGGCCTCTACCGCTACGCGGAGGCACCGGCGGGCGACGGCCCGGAGGCGCAGATCCTGGTCTCCGGCGTGACGATGCCCGACGCGCTGCGGGCCCAGCAGATGCTGCTCGACGAGTGGGGCGTGCGTGCCGCGGTGTGGTCGGCGACGTCGTGGACGGAGCTGCGCCGGGACGCGGTCGACGTGGACCGGGACAATTTCCTCAACCCCGCCGACGAGCCGCGTGTGCCGTACGTGACGCAGGCGCTGCAGGGCGCCGACGGGCCGTTCGTCGCGGTGTCCGACTGGATGCGGGCCGTGCCGGACCTGATCCGGCCGTGGGTCCCCGGCGACATGCTCACGCTCGGTACCGACGGGTTCGGCTTCTCGGACACCCGCCCCGCGGCACGCCGTCACTTCCTGGTCGACGCCGAGTCGATCACGGTCGGCGTGCTCACGGCGCTGGCGAAGCAGGGCGCTGTCGACCAGGACACCGTCTCCCGCGCGGCGCAGCAGTACCGAATCGACGACGTCGGTGCCGCCGGACCTCAGACGTCCGACTCCGGGGTCGCCTGATTCCCCGGCGATTCCGGACGAAAAGGATGACGCCCACCACTGAAAGTGAGACCGCAGCGCGAGGGATTTCGCCGTTCGCGTGAGGTCGTTCCACGAACGAGTGAGGTCTCTGGCCAGCGACGATCCCTCCGGTCCATAGTGGAATCACCGGTGGGGACCGGGGAGAACGAAACCGCCCGACGCAGCGAATCATCGCCGCGTCGGGCGGTTTCGCGTCGGACGGGTGTTCCGTCCGCGACGCTCGCCGTCCCGGACGATCCGGCGGGACGGCCGGGGCCGTCCCGCTGGCGGGTGTGTGCCACCGCTCAGTCGCCCTGTTCCGTGGCCGTTGCGACGCCCGGCGACGTACGATCGCAGGCAAATGACCTCCGACGATTCCCGGCGCACGCGGTCGAGTGCCGGCACGAGAAGCACGTCCTCGACCTCCCGCAAGGCCTCGACGACGACGTCGTCCGCGAAGGCCGAGAACTCCTCGCGCTCGACACCGGCCACCCCGGCAGGCACCTCCACCCCGGCGAAGGGCACGCCGCGGAGGTCGAACCGGTTGTCGGCGCGGACGTTGCGGGAGTTGGAACGCGCCTCGGGCAGGCTCGCCAAGGCCAGCGTCGCCGCGATGGAGGAGCAGCTGTCCTGGTTCGGCAGGCTGCCCGCCGACCAGCGCGCCAGCGTCCTGCTCATCACGCAGACCGGTGCGGCGGGCTTCGTCCGCTGGCTGCGGGATCCCGAACACGCCCTCGAACTGACGACCGAGGCGTTCCGCGGCGCGCCGCGCGACCTGTCCCGCTGGATCAGCCTGCGGCAGACGGTCGGACTGGTGCGCCTGGCTATCGAGGTCTTCGAGCAGCAGCTGCCCGAGTTCGCCGCCGACGAGGCCGAGAGCGCCGCGCTCGTCGAAGGCATCCTCCGGTACGGCCGTGAGGTGGCGTTCGCCGCCGCCAGTTCGTACGCCGCGGCCGCCGAGGCCCGCGGCGCCTGGGACGCCCGGCTCGAGGCGCTCGTCGTCGACGGCATCGTCCGCGGCGACGCCGAGGAGTCCGTGCTCTCCCGCGCGGCCGCGCTCGGCTGGGACCCCGCCGCCAGCGCGACCGTCATGGTCGGCACGTCGCCGTCGGACGATCCGCCGACCGTGGTCTTCGAGGTGCGCAGCCGCGCGGCGCGCGCAGGCTGCCCGGTGCTGTTGGGTGTGCAGGGCACGCGGCTCGTCGTCGTGGCGGGCGGCGCGGACGACGAACAGGCTCGCGACGGCGCACTGCTCGACACCCTCGCCGCGGCGTTCGGCGACGGCCCGATCGTCGCGGGCCCGACCGTCTCCGGCCTGGCCGAGGCGCACGCCAGCGCCGCGGAGGCGCTGTCGGCCATGCGCGCCGTCGTGGCCTGGCCCGGCGCTCCGCGCCCCGTGCGCGCGATCGACCTGCTGCCCGAACGCGCACTCGCGGGCGACCCCTCCGCGGAACGGCGGCTCGTCGACGAGATCGCCAAGCCGCTGGAGGACGCGGGTCCCGCACTGCTGGCCACGGTCGAGGGATACCTGGAGACCGGAGGCGTGCTCGAGATGTGCGCCCGCCGGCTGTTCGTCCACCCGAACACGGTGCGTTACAGGCTGCGCAAGGCCGCCGAGCTGACCGGCCGCAACGCCGCGGACCCCCGGGATGCCCTGGTGCTGCGCGTGGCGCTGGCCGCGAGCCGACTCGCCGGCGCCCGCAGTCAGTGGTGACGCAGCTCTCCCGCCGCCCGCTCCGGAGTGGTGAGCCCGATCACGATCTTGACGACAGCGGCACCCGAACTGCGCAGAACCGACAAGGTGATCTCGCTGGACAACGGCCGACGCCACCGACTTTTGTATGGTTTCCACAACCGGGGAGGCGTGAGTTCGTGAGGCATCGGCATCCCCGCACCGGCCCGCCGACGTGTTTTCTGGTCTCGTGATCGCGCTTCTATGCCCGGGCCAGGGTGCGCAATCCCCTGGCATGCTCAACGACTGGCTCGAACTCGACGGCGCCCGTGAGCGCCTGCAGCAGTGGTCCGAGAAGGCGGACCTCGACCTGATCCGGCTCGGCACCGAGGCGGGCGCCGAGGAGATCCGCGACACCGCGATCACCCAGCCGCTGACGGTCGCCACGTCGCTGCTGGCCGCCGAGTACCTCCCGGAGACGCCGTCCGACGCGCCCGTGGCGGGCCACTCGGTGGGCGAGCTCGCCGCCGCCGCCATCGCGGGTGTGCTGCCCGCGGAGGACGCCGTGGCGCTGGCGGCCGTGCGCGGCGCCGCGATGGCCAAGGCCTGCGCGCTCGAGCCCACCGGCATGGCCGCGGTCATGCTGGGCGACCCGGACGAGGTCGTCGCCTGGCTGGCCGAACGCGATCTGGAGGCGGCCAACCGCAACGGCGCAGGCCAGATCGTGGCGTCGGGCTCGGCCGAGGCGATCGAGCGGATCGTCGCCGAGCCGATGGAGGGCACGAAGGTGCGCCCGCTGCAGGTCGCGGGAGCGTTCCACACCCGGTACATGGCGCCCGCCGAGGAGGCGCTGCGCGCGCACGTCGCCGACCTCTCCCCCGCCGACCCCACCCGGCCGCTGCTGTCGAACGCCGACGGCGCGGTCGTCACCGGCGGAGCCGCGTACCTCGAGCGCCTCGTCGCCCAGGTCACGAAGCCGGTGCGATGGGACCTGACGATGCAGGGACTCGTCGGTCTCGACGTCACCGCCACGGCCGAACTGCCGCCCGCGGGAACGCTCAGCGGCCTGGTCCGCCGCGAGCTCAAGGGCACCGTCTCCTCGGCGGTCGCGCTCAAGAAGCCCGGCGACCTCGACGACCTGGACCCGGCCGCATGAGCGCGCTGACCCTCCGGCAGGGACCCGCCGCGACCCGCGTACTCGGCATCGGCAGCACCCAGCCCGACCGTGCGGTGACCAACGACGAGCTCGCCCGGCACATGGACACCAGCGACCAGTGGATCCGCGAGCGCGTCGGCATCGTCGAGCGTCGCTTCGCGGGCGACGACGAACGGCTGGTCGACATGGCCGTCGCAGCGGGCGCCAAGGCGCTCGCGGACGCGGGTGCGGCCCCGTCCGACGTCGACACGGTCATCCTGCCGAACTGCACGATGCCCTCCCCGATCCCGAACGCGGCCGCCCAGGTCGCCGACCGGATCGGGATCAGCGGCGCGGGCGCGTTCGACATCAACGCGGCGTGCGCGGGGTTCTGCTACGGACTCGCGCTCGCCTCGGACCTGATCCGCGGTGGTTCGGCCCGCAAGGTCCTCGTGATCGGTGCCGAGAAGCTCACCGACGTCGTCGACCCGACCGACCGCTCGACGGCGATCATCTTCGCCGACGGTGCGGGCGCGGCACTGGTCGGACCGGCCGACGAGCCGGGCATCGGGCCGGTGTCGTGGGGCAGCGCAGGCGACCAGGTCGACATGATCTACATGCGCGAGCACAAGTACCTGTTCCAGGAGGGACAGTCGGTGTTCCGCTGGGCGACCACGCAGATCGCGCCCGTGGCGACCGAAGCCGTCGAACGTGCCGGGCTGCAGCTCTCCGATGTGGACGTGCTGATCCCGCACCAGGCGAACCTGCGTATCGTCGAATCGATCGCCAAACGGCTGCGCGCCCAGGGGGCACGTGACGACATGGTGGTCGCCGACGACATCCGCTACTCCGGCAACACCTCGTCGGCGTCGATCCCCCTGGCACTCGACCACATGCGCGCGTCGGGCAGCGTCTCGTCGGGCGACGTCGTGCTGGCCGTCGGCTTCGGTGCCGGCCTGTCGTACGCGGGGCAGGTTCTCATCTGCCCTTAACCAGAAGCGCGGACGACGGACCACCCCGGTCCGTTAGTGTTCGTCCCGACCATCCATCCGAAAGCAACGAAAGGAACACCAAAGTGGCCGACAAGACGGAGCTGCTGACCGGACTCGCCGAGATCGTCGAGGAGGTCGCCGGCGTGGCCAAGGACGACGTCACCGCCGAGAAGTCGTTCGTGGACGACCTCGACATCGACTCGCTCTCCATGGTGGAGATCGCCGTGCAGGCCGAGGACCGGTTCGGTGTGAAGATCCCGGACGACGAGCTCGCGAACCTCAAGACGGTCGGCGACGCCGTGGACTACGTCGCGGCCAACTCCAAGTAAACGCCACTCGGTCGGCTACCTCGGGGAGACTCCACATGAGCAACACCGACGTCGTGATCACCGGTATCGGTGCGACCACGCCGCTCGGACCGGACGTGACGTCCACATGGGACGGCCTGCTCGCCGGGCGCAGCGGAGTGCGCGCCCTCGAAGCAGACTGGGCGGAGGCCTACGACCTGCCGGTCCGCATCGGCGCCACCCTCGCCGAGGAGCCGACCGAGAAGATCCCGCGCGTCCGGGCACGGCGGCTCGACCGCTGTGAACAGGTCGCGCTCATCGCGGCGTGGCAGGCCTGGGAGGACGCGGGCTACTCGTTGCCGTCCGACGACGGCGAGGACGTCGAGCCCGAGCGGCTCGGCGTGTCCATCGGCACCGGCATCGGGGGCCCCGTCACGCTGCTCGAGCAGGACGACAACCTCGAACAGCACGGCATGCGGAAGGTGTCACCGCTGACGGTGCCGATGCTCATGCCGAACGGGCCCGCCGCGCACGTGGGTATCGAACTCCGGGCCCGCGCGGGCGTGCACTCGCCCGCGTCGGCGTGCGCCTCGGGCGCGGAGGGCATCGCCAAGGCCTACGACATGATCCGTTCCGGCAGGGCCGACGTGGTCGTGGCGGGCGGCGCCGAGGCGTGCATCCACCCGATCACCATCGCCGGGTTCGCCCAGGCCCGCACCGTGTCGACCCGCAACGACGACCCGGAACGCGCCTCCCGGCCGTTCGACGTCGACCGCGACGGGTTCGTCCTCGGCGAGGGCGCGGGCGTCATGGTGCTGGAGAGCGCGGCCCACGCCGAGGCGCGCGGCGCCCGTGTCTACGGCAAGGTCGCGGGCACCGGCATCACCTCGGACGCGTACCACATCACGGGCAACCACCCGGACGGCATCGGCCAGATCGCGGCGATGCGCCAGGCCATCGAACAGGCGGGTGTCACCACCCGCGACGTGGGCCACGTGAACGCGCACGCGACGTCGACGGTCGTCGGCGACGTCGGCGAGGCCGCGGCCATCCAGAAGGCGCTCGGCGACCACCCGGTCGTGACCGCGCCGAAGAGCGCGCTCGGCCACCTCGTCGGCGGTGCGGGCGCGGTCGAAGGCATCGCCACGCTGCTGGCGATCTACCACGGCGTCGTGCCGATGACGCTCAACCTCGGCGAGCTCGACCCGAAGGTGGAGCTGGACGTCGTCGCGGGCGAACCGCGCAAGATGGAGCTGTCCGCGGCGATCAGCAACTCGTTCGGCTTCGGCGGCCACAACACGGCCCTGCTGTTCACCTCGGCCTGAGTTCGGCCTCCCCGCCCCGCCGCCCCGGTCCTGCGACCTCGAGAGTCGCGGGGCCGGGGCGGTGGTCGTCGATAAGTGCGGACGGCGGCTGTGGCCACGGCGCTGCGCGGCCGCCGACCACCCCGCCTCACCGGCGGAAACGCGTCAGCAGCGGGACTGTTCCGGCACCGTGCCCGGAGGAACGGTGCCGATCCGCCACCCGTCCTCCGCCCTGGTCAGCGGAAACGCGAGGCGCCACCGGATGCAGTCGGACTGCAGGTCGTCCGGCGCGTCCGCCGCGTCCTGCACGCTCGTGAACCCGAGCAGCACCGTCAGCCCGTCGTCGGGTGCGGCCTCGATCCGGTACACGCGGATGCTGCCGTCGCGAGTACTGCGGTAGTTGCGGCGCCACTCCTGCTCGCCCTGCAGTGCGGCACGTTCCGCGACGACCGTGGTGACCCACAGGTCGTAGTCGCGCCCGTTGATCGCGTCGAAGTAGTTCTGCAGCACACCGCGGACGTCCTGTGCATCCGGGTGGGCGGCCGCGTCCGCGGTGAGCTGCACCCGCGTGGGGCCGGGTTGGTCGGCCGGCGCCACCGAGGTCGCCGCGGCCGAGGTCGGCGGGGCCGCGGGCCGCGACGTCCGGGACGGCGGCTGGTAGACCTCGCGTGCCACGAGGCCGCCCCCGACCGTCAGCGCCACGACCGCGACGAGCACCGGCACCAGCCAGCGTCGGTGCGGAAGAGACGTGGTCGACACCGGTCCAGACTACTGCGCACAGGGCACGTCGCACCTCTGGCGACCGTCGAACGGCGTCCACCGCCCCCGCCCGGTCCTCCGCTGGGTCCGTCCGTGGCCGCCCGCACCGGTGCCGCCCGGACCAGTGCCGTCCGGACCAGTGCCGTCCGGAGGACGGCTCAGCCGACCTGGTGCAACCACGTCACCGGGGCACCGTCCCCCGCGTGCCGGAACGGTTCGAGCGCCTCGTCCCACCCCGCGCCGAGCAACTCGTCGATCTTGTGCGCGAGCTGCTCCGACGCGCGGCTCTTGGCGACCAGGCTGCGCAACTGGTCCTCGGGCACGACGATGTCGCCGTTGGCGCTGGTGCGCGCGTGCCACAGGCCCATACCGGGCACGTGGCAGAAGCGCTGACCGTCGACACCGGGACTGGGTTCCTCGGTGATCTCGAAACGGACCATGGGCCACGCCTTCAGCGCGCCGGCCAGCTTGCCCGCGGTACCCGCCGGACCACGCCACTCGCATTCGGCGCGTAGCTGACCGGGAGCTGCGGGCTGCGCAGTCCAGCGCAATTCGGCACGCGTGCCGAGCGTGCCTGAAATCGCCCACTCGACGTGCGGGCACACCGCAGACGGCGACGAGTGGACGTACACAACGCCACGTGTGCTCACTGCTGACCTCCGCTGTTCGACGAGGGGCGTCTTCCCCTACGACCTCGCGAACCACGCCGAGCTCAGTGCATGAGCACCGCTTGATGTTTTCTCTCGCACATTTTGCACCGCAGCAGCCCATTGCGCCACACGGACCCCTCAGATCACACCCCGACCTGGGCCAGGTGGACCCGCCGCGACCTACGAGCCGGTAGATTCCCGATGCCAGTTCAGCAGGCGCAGGGAGGCTCGAGGGGTGCGACTCGTCCGGTTTTCGACCCGTCCCGCGCAGATCTCGCCGGACATCCGCGCCGCCCTGACGTCCCTGGGTCGCGGCGACGACCGGGTCGGCGGCGTCGGACTGGTGGGCGTGCAGCCTCCCGAGACCGACGCACCGGTCGACGCCGTGGTCGTCACGGCACACGGCGTCGTGGTCGTCGCCGGTGTGGACCTGCCGGACCCGGCCATCCGGCTCGAGGCGCCGCTGCACGGCGTGTGGAAGGCCGACGACTGGCCGCTCACCCGCGGCGAGGACGGGTCCGGACCGGACGCGGGGAACCCGGCCGAGGACGCCCTCGCACTGTCGGAGCAGGTGGCCCGCCGGGTTCGGACCACGGTGGGCTCCGCCGAACTCGCCGTCGGAACGGTCATCGCCGTGGGCCCGTTCGTCGAACACGTCGAACAACCCGCCGACGAGCTCTCCGGCCCGGTGCGCATCGTGTATCCGACCTCGACGAGCCTGCTTGCCTCCATCGTGTCCCTGTCCGGGGCACCGCGGCCGCTCACGGTCGCGCAGGCACGCGCCGTCATCACCGCCCTGTCCCCGGACACCGAGCTCGACGACGACGCACTCGCAGGCGAGGGCTTCGCCGGCCACGACGACGCCGCGGTCACCGCCGGCCACGCCGCCACCGGCGCGCCCGCTGCGGCGGCGCCCGCCGCGGCCCCGGCGCCGAACGCCGCCGCGGAGGCCACGGCCACCCCCGACACGCACGCCACCACGGACACCCACGCCGCCACGGACGCGGTCGCCACCACGGAGGCGGCCGGCGCTTCCGGTGGGGCCGACCCGCTGACCGACGACGCCGACACCGAAGCCCTCACCCCGGCGACCGGTGAGGCTCGCCCCGGCCCCGCAACCGACGCGGCCGCCGGCCACACCACACAGAGCCCCACCACACAGAGCTCCACCACGCAGAGCTCCACAACACACAGCCCAACCACGCAGAGCCCCACAGCGCCGAGCCCCGCCCCGGCTCCGGGGGCGGCTCCGACTCCGACTCCAACTCCGGGGACGGCGACCGTGGCGGCGAACCACTCGGACTCGCCGTCGGCCCGTGCCGCGGCACCGGCCCCGCCCGCCCCGACGTCCGGGCCCGCCGCCCCGCAGCCGGCCACGCCCCGGCGGACACGGACCGGCGACGCACCGACCTCCGCCGTGACGACGGCACCGTGGCAGCCCTCGCAGGCTCCTGAGCACCCGGCTTCACCCGCGAGTGCGGCCCCGGCTCCGCAGGCGGGTCGGCCCGTCGCTCAGCCCGGTACGGCCCAGCAGCCGCACGCGGTCCCGGGGGCTGCGGCGCGAGCAGGCCTCCCGCCCGCACCGCGCCGCACGGCTCGCCCGGCGTGGTGGCGGCGGTTGTCGGCGCAGACGTGGCGATGGATCGCGGCCGGCGCGGCGTTCGTCGTGGCAGTCGTCGTGATCATCACGTTCACCGCGATGAGCGGCGGTGACACCGACGACGGGCCGGTCCGCACGAGTGCGGGCGGACTGGAGTTCACCCAGCACGCGGCTCAGCTCACCGAGGAGTGCGCCGACCACGCGGTGGGCGACCTGAGCGTGGCACTCGCCGACGGCGGATGCACGGAACTGCGTCGCGGCAGCTTCGCCACCACGGTCCGCGGAACCGACGTCGCCGTGTCGGTCGCCGCTCTCACCTTCGCCGACAGACAGGCGGCGCAACGCTTCCTCGAGGTCGCCGACACCCCGGGAACCGGCACGATCCGCGACCTCGCGACGACCTCGGGCCGGTGGGCGCCGCCCGCGCCGGACTGGTCGGGGGCCGCGTACGTGAGCGATCTGGAAGGGCGCACGGTGCGGCTCGTGCTGGCGTCGCCGCGCGATCGCGCCTCGGCCGAGTCGCCCGAGGTCACCGAAGCCGCGGAAGCAGCGCTCGGCCTGGTCAAGCTGAACGACTGAGCAGCCGCGACCAGTCTCCACCATTGTCACGCACCGTCACGACACCTCTCGACCCGAACAGGCGTAGAGGGACTTTTCGGACATCCTGATTGCCCTGTTCGAGTGGTATGCCGGTACAGTCTGCTCCGTTTGATGAGCGCGGGTTGATTCGCTGCGGGATTCGGGACCCGCGGTCGAGAGCCGTGTGCCTGCGCCGGAGCGACGGAGACGACGCGGATGACCACCGCCGACACGCGCCCGACCACCGAACCCCGCACCCGGCCGGGCCTCACCGGATGGTGGAGCGCCGCACCGGGCGCCGAACGGACGTTCCGGCCGGAACTGCAAGGTCTGCGAGCGATCGCGGCACTGCTGGTCGTGGCGTATCACGTCTGGCTCGACCGGATCTCCGGCGGCGTGGACGTCTTCTTCGTCGTCTCCGGGTTCCTCATCACCGGCCAGCTGGTGCGTGCTCGCTCACGCGGGCGCATCGCGTTCCGGCCGTTCTGGGGCCGGATGATCAAGCGGCTGTTCCCCGCCGCGTTGCTCGTGCTGGCGGCCACCATGGTCGCCGCCTACCTGTGGCTGCCGGAACACCGCTGGTTCGCCACGATCCGTGAGGTCGTCGCGGCGGCGCTGTATCTCGAGAACTGGCAGCTGGTGGCGACCTCCGCCGACTACTTCGCCGCCCGCGACGAGGCGAGCCCGACGCAGCACTACTGGTCACTGTCCATCCAGGGGCAGTTCTACGTGGCGTGGCCGCTGCTGATCGCGTTTCTCGGACTGCTGGCCGCCCGATCCGGGTGGAGCCTGCGCAGGACCGTGTTCGGTTCGCTGTTGACGATCGGCGCGGGATCGCTGGCGTACTCGGTGTGGCTGACGGCCGCGGACCAGCCGTTGGCGTACTTCACGTCGTTGACGCGGATCTGGGAGTTCGCGCTCGGCGGGCTGCTGGCACTGGTCATCGACCGGATCGCGCTGCCACGGGCGTTGCGGCTCGTGCTGGGCTGGCTGGGCGTGGCCGGGTTGGTCTCGTGTGGTCTGATCCTGCAGGTCGGTAGCGTGTTCCCGGGTTACGCGGCGCTGTGGCCCACGATGTCGGCGGTGTTCGTGCTGGTCGCGGGCGCCACGGCCAGCCCGCTGGGCGCCGACCGGTTCCTGTCGTCGCGGCCGGTCTCCTACCTGGGCGACATCAGCTACGCGCTGTACCTGTGGCACTGGCCGGTGCTGATGTTCTACCTGATCGTCCGGGACCGGACCGAGGTCGGCCCGCGAGGCGGCGCGGTGATCATCGCCGCGTCACTCGTCCTCGCCGTCATCACGTATCACCTGGTCGAGAACCCGGTGCGGCGGTCGAACATCGGAGTGACGAAGCCGTGGCGGGCCTACTCGCTGGGCGCGGCGATGCTGGTCGTGGTCCTCGGACTGGCGACGGTCTGGCAGGTGCACACCCTCGACAGGGCGTCGTTCACGCAGCACGCCGACGACCCCGACCACCCCGGCGCGCTGGTGGTGCGCCACGACGCCCCGCTGTACGACCCGCGTCACGACGTCGTCCCACCCGCCGCGGCGCTCGACGACGAGTACTACCTCCTCGAACCGGACGGCGACTTCGACTGCAGCACCTCGCCGCGTTCCGACGAGGTGGAGATCTGCGTCAAGGAGCCGACGGGTACGCCCACCCGGACGATCGTCACCGTCGGCGACTCGCACGTGTTGCAGTACGGCGCGGCGTTCGAACCGCTCGTGGACCGCAACGACTGGCGGGTCGTCACGCTGTACAAGCGCGGCTGCGCCTTCAGCGCGGGGGACTACCACCTCAACGGCATGCCCATCCCGCCCGACTGCGCCCGGTGGAACGACGCGGTACTGCCGGAGATCCTGGAGCTCGACCCGGACGCGGTGTTCTCGATGGCGACCCGCGACGCGTATCCCGGACTGACCGAGTCGACGCCCGAGAACTACGTCGTCCAGTGGCGGCGCGTCGCCGACGCGGGGATCCCGCTCGTGCTCGCTCGGGACAACCCGCGGTTCCGCGACTGGGAGCCCTCCGCGTGCGTGCTGAAACACGGCTACGACGCCGACCGATGCACCCGGCCGCGCGCCGAGATCTACGCGCCCGAACCGCCGTACGCCGCGCTGGCCGACCTGCCGCCGGAGATTCACTTCCTCGACCTGACCGACCGGCTCTGCCCGGGCGACACCTGCGAACCGGTGATCGGCAACGTCCTCGTGTACCGCGACGACGACCACCTGACGCAGACCTACCAGACCACCATGGCGACGGTTCTCGAGGAACGGATGGTCGACGCGCTGGGCTGGTGACGCGGCCGCCACCGGAACGGAGGCCGCCTCACAGGCCGTACTCCTCGAGCAACCGGAGCCACACCTCGCTGATCGTCGGGAAGGCGGGCACCGCGTGCCACAACCGGTGCAGCGGGACCTCCCCGACGACGGCGATCGTCGCGGCGTGCAACAGCTCGGCGGTGTCGGGGCCGACGAACGTCATGCCGAGCAGTACGTCACGCCGGGTGTCGACGATCGCGCGCAACCTGCCCCGATAGTCGTCGGCGTGCAGCGCGGACCCGGCGACCGCGATGTCGAGTTCCACGGCGCGTTGTCCCGGCCCTGCCGTCTCGCGCAGGCCGACGGACGCCACCTCGGGATCGGTGAACACCACCTGCGGCACGGCGTGGTGGTCGGCCGTCGCCGTGTGCTCACTCCACGGTGACGCGTTCACCGTGTCCCCGCGCGCCGCGGCGGCGACGACGTCACCCACGATCCGCGCCGCATACTTACCCTGATGCGTCAACGGTGCACGCCCCGTGACGTCACCGGCGGCGTAGAGCCACCGTCCGTCCACTCCGGACACGGAGCCGTGGTCGTCGACCGGCAACGACCCGCCGGGCTCCAGCCCCACGGTGTCGAGTCCGAGGTCGGCCGTGGCGGGCTTGCGTCCCGTGGCCACCAGCAGCCGGTCCGCATCGAGCGTGCCGGCGCCGTGGGTGATCCGCACGACACCCGGGCCGGATCCATCTACTGGGGACACCCGCTCGACGGCCGTGTCCGGATGCACCCGGACCCCGTCGGAGCGCAGACCGTCGGCGACCGCGTCGCCCGCGAAGGCCGGATAACCGGGCAACGGCCGCGGACCGGTCATGAACAGGTGCACCTCGGCGCCCAGTCGTGCCCACGCCTGCGCCATCTCCGTCCCGACGACACCACCGCCCAGCACCGCGAGCCGCCCCGGCACGGTCGACGACGTGGTCGCGTCGCGCGACGTCCACAGTAGCTCGCCGGGCACCTCCCCGAGCCCGTCCACCGACGGCATCCTGACCACGCTGCCGGTGCACACGATCACCGCCTGCCGAGCGTGGAACACGTCACCGTCGACGGTCACCTCGCGCTCGCCGGTGATCCGCGCGTGGCCGCGTACCGGTTCGATGCCCGCACTGCGCACCCACTCGACCTGCCCGTCGTCGTCCCCGCCGTGGGTGAACGCGTCCCGTCGGGCGAACACGGCCGCCGGGTCGAGTCCGCCTGCGTCGTCGACCCCCGGCATCCGCCGCACGGCCGACAGCAGATTTCCCGGCCGCAGCAACGCCTTGCTGGGGATACACGCCCAGTAGGAGCATTCGCCGCCGAACCGTTCGTGATCGACGAGCGCCGCGGTCAACCCTCCGGCGACGGCGCGGGCGGCCGCGTTCTCCCCCACCGGTCCGGCTCCGATCACCACGACGTCGTACCCGCGCTGTGCCATACCGTCGAGCGCACACCACCGCGCGGTCGTCCGCAACCCGGCAACTACCCTCGCTGCAGGAGCAGACAGCGCGGGCGATCGGCCCGCGGTAGGCGGGAACGCCTGCGCCCACACGAAATTGCGGAGGACGTTGGTGGCACGGAACACGGCGGTCGAGGTGCTCGACGACATCAGTGGCGAACCCGCGCAGGAGACGGTGCGTTTCGCTCTCGATGGCGTTCACTACGAGATCGATCTGGCGACGGCCAACGCCGAGGTTCTGCGCACGACCCTCACCCGCTACGCCGACAGCGGACGCCGCACCGGAGGGCGGAAACGGCCGCGGCGGCTGATCACCTCCCGCTCGGCCGCCACTGCGAAGGCGCCGGCCGCCAAGACGGCGGCCCCCAAGACGGCGACGACAAAGGCCACGACAAAGAAGACCACCGCCAAGAAGGTGGCGGGCGGCGAGGCGGCGGAGAAGGCCGCGACGAAGACGACGACCAAGGCCACGAAGTCGGCCACAGCGAACACCGCGGCGACGAAGACCACGGCGAAGAAGACCGCCGCGGCGAAGAACACGGGTGCAGCGAAGTCCGGTACGGCCGAGAAGGGCACCACGACGACCAAGGCCAAGGGCACGTCCTCCACGAGCGCCGCGGCGAAGAAGACGACCACCTCCACTACGGCGAAGACGGGGACGGCGAAGGCGGCCACGCCGAAGGCGACGGCGAAAACAGCCGCGAAGACCGGTGCGGCGAAGACCACCACGAAGGCGGCGGCCGAAACAGGAACGACGAAGCGGGGCACCAAGGCCGCCGGCACGGCCGGTGGCAAGAAGACGACCAACGCGGCGGACACCACCGCGAAGAAGAGCGCCGGGAAACCTGCCGCCCGGAAGCCGACGACCCGGAAGTCTGCGGGCACGACGCCGCAGCCCGCAGCGACGGGGCACGCGAAGCCGCAGGTCCCTCAGGTCACGTTCTCGGCGGCCCGCTGAGCCGACCGGCCGGCGACCCGGCGGTCACAAGCTCTTGAGCTCTTCGACGATGCCGCCGACGGACTCCTTGGCGTCGCCGAACAGCATCGCCGTCTTCGGATCGGTGAACAGGGCGTTGTCGATGCCGGCGAATCCCGAGCCCATCGAGCGCTTCAGCACGATCACCGACCGGCTCGAGGTGACGTGCAGGATCGGCATGCCGTAGATCGGCGAGTTCGGGTCGGACTGCGCGGCGGGGTTGGTCACGTCGTTCGCGCCGATCACGAGCGACACGTCCACCTGTGGGAACGCCGAGTTGCTCTCGTCCATCTCCTTGAGCGACTCGTACGGTACGTCGGCCTCGGCGAGCAGCACGTTCATGTGCCCCGGCATACGCCCGGCGACCGGGTGCACGGCGTAGGCGACGTCGATGCCCTTCGCCTCGAGCAGGTCGGCCATCTCCCGAACGGCGTGCTGCGCCTGGGCGACCGCCAGCCCGTAGCCGGGCACCACCATGACGCGGCCCGCGTAGGCGAGCTGGATCGCCGCGTCGGCAGCGCTGGTGCTGCGCACGGGGCGGTCCCCGCCGCCGCCCGCGGCCACGGCACCGCCGCCACCGCCTGAGCCGAAACCGCCCGCGAGGATCGCCGGGATGGAGCGGTTCATCGCCTGCGCCATGAGGTTCGTCAGGATCGACCCGGACGCGCCGACGATCATGCCCGCGACGATCAACGCCGTGTTGTCCAGCGCGAGGCCCATCGCCGCGGCCGACAGCCCGGTGAACGCGTTGAGCAGCGAGATCACGACGGGCATGTCCGCACCGCCGATCGGCAGCACCACCATGACGCCGATCAGTCCTGCGGCGACGAGCACGCCGATGATCAGCCATTCGGACCGCCCGCCCGCGGCGATGATCACGGCGCACGCCAGAGCCGCCGCCAGCAGGACGATGTTCAGCGGCTGCTGGAGCCTGCCGAGCGTCACCGGCCTGCCGGGGAGGAGTTCCTGCAGTTTGCCGAACGCGACACCCGACCCCCAGAACGACACCGAGCCCACGATCGCCGCGAACAACGACGCGATCGCCACGTACAGCGGTTCGGCCTCGTAGCCGGTCGTCACGCGGAACTCCACCCACGCGATGAGCGCGACCGCACCGCCGCCGACGCCGTTGAACAGCGCGACCATCTGCGGCATCGCCGTCATCTTCACGCGGCGCGCCGCCGGGACGCCGATCACCGCTCCGATGCCGAGTCCGAGCGCGATCAGCAGCCAGTTGCCCATGCCGGGCTGCAACAGCGTCGCGACGACGGCGACCGTCATGCCCGCCGCGGCGATCCAGTTGCCCCTGACGGCCGTGCGCGGGCCCGTCATCCCCATGAGCCCGTAGATGAACAGCACGAACGCGACGATGTAGCCCACGGAGACGAGCGTGGTCACTGCCCGCCCTCCTTGCCCGCGCCGGAGCCGCGTTCGCCCGGCCGCCGTTCGCCGGGCCGTTGCTTGAACATGCCGAGCATGCGGTCGGTGACGAGGAACCCGCCGACCACGTTGATCATGCCGAAGGCGATGGCCACGACGAGCAGGATCTTGTTCAGCACCCCGTCGACGCCGTGGCCGAGCACGATCAGCCCGCCGAGCAGCACGATGCCGTGGATGGCGTTCGTGCCGGACATCAGCGGGGTGTGCAGCGTGTTCGGCACCTTGGAGATCACGGTGTAGCCCACGAATCCGGCGAGCACCAGGATCGCGATGCTTTCGATCGGCACCTACGCCACCTCCTCCGGCGTGCCGGCGACACAGGCGCCGGCGACGATCTCGTCGGCCGGGTCGACGGCGAACCGGCCTTCGGCGTCCACGAGCAGTTCGACCAGTTCCACGAGGTTGCGCGCGTACAGCTCGCTGGCGTGCAAGGGCATCCCGGCGGGCAGGTTGAGCGGCGAGCTGATCGTCACACCGTCGACGTCGACGTCCTCGCCCGGCCGGGTCAGCTCGCAGTTGCCGCCGGTCGCGCCCGCCAGGTCGACGATGACGCTGCCGGGACGCATCCCCCGTACCGCCTCGGCGGTGACGAGGGTGGGCGCGGTGCGGCCCGGAACGAGCGCCGTGGTGATCACGACGTCGAAGCCGCCGATGGCCTCGGTGAGCCTGCGCTGCTGCTCCGCGCGTTCGTCGTCGGTGAGTTCGCGGGCGTAGCCGCCGTCGCCGATCGCCTCGATGCCGAGGTCCAGCCACTGCGCGCCCACGGACCGCACCTGTTCGGCGACCTCGGGGCGCACGTCGTACCCCGTGGCCTGCGCACCGAGTCGTTTCGCCGTCGCGAGCGCCTGCAACCCCGCGACCCCCGCGCCGAGTACGAGCACCGTCGCGGGCGGCACCGTGCCCGCGGCCGTCGTCAGCATGGGAAAGAACCGCGGCGAGCGCTGGGCCGCCAGCAGTGCGGCGCGGTAGCCGGACACGTTCGCCTGCGACGAGAGCGCGTCCATCGCCTGCGCGCGGGAGATCCGCGGGATCGATTCGACGGCGAACGCGGTGATCCCGGCGCGTTCGAGCGCCTCGACCCGGCCGGGCGACCCGAGCGGATCGAGGAATCCGATGAGGACGGTGCCTGCCGCGAGCCGTTCGATGTCCTCCTCGCCCGGCGGCGTCACCGTGAGCACGATGTCGCTGCGACGGGCGTCGCCGGCGTCACCGCCCCCGAGCTCCGCTCCGGCGGCCGTGTACAGCGCGTCGGGCAGGCCTGCCCGACTGCCCGCCCCCGGTTCGACCACGACCCGGATGCCCCGCTTGACCAGGCGCTCGGCGAGTTTCGGCACCAGCGCGACCCGTCGCTCCCCTGGCGCCGTCTCGGTCACGACGCCGACCGTCAGCGGTCCTGCCACCTTGCACGTCCTCCTCGTCGAGGAACCGGTCGATCACCATCATGGACCATGATGTAACGGAGATCACGTCTTGTGTGCCTCGGGGCGATGACGTAGAAGCTCCTCGCCGCACGCCGATCACCTCCCCGGGACGTGCTTCCGCTGCGTACCGTGGGGGTATGCACTCCACCGAGATCGAGATCCGCACCGGCGGCAGTGCGGTCGTGACGGACCTGACGCGCGAGGTGGAACGCTTCCTCGCCGACACGCCGGGCGGCGCCGAGGACGGCCTGCTGCACGCATGGGTACCGCACGCGACCGCGGGGCTGGCGATCCTCGAAACGGGCGCAGGCAGCGACGACGACCTGCTCGCCGCGATCGACGACCTGCTGCCCCGTGACGACCGGTGGCGGCACCGGCACGGCAGTCACGGCCACGGCCGCGACCACGTGCTGCCCGCGTTCCTACCGCCGTACGCGACCGTGCCGGTGCTCGGCGGCTCGCTCGCCCTCGGCACGTGGCAGTCGATCTGCCTCGTCGACACCAACGTCGACAACGCCGTCCGCCGGGTCCGGTTCAGCTTCCTCGCCGGCTGACCCCGCTACCCCCGCTGACCCCGCCGGGTCCGCCGAGGCTGCCGATGCCGCCCGCTCGGCCGCACTCCGCCGCGGCCACAGCACCGCGATCAGCCCGGCGACGAGCATCGAGCCGAGCACCCAGAGCGCAACCGTGACCTGGTCGGTTCCGGCCGTGCCCGCGAGCAGGCTGCGCAATCCCTCGGTCGGGAACCGGAACGGGGTCCACGACCACAGCAGCAGCCGGTAGGCCGGAGCGAGCACCTCGGGCACCTGCGACGCCACCGACGGCGCCAGCAGGTAGAGCGGCCCGAGCAGGGCCATCGCGGGAAGGCCGAGCCAACGCAGCAGCGCGCCCTGCACGGCGGCGAACGCGGTCGCCGTCAGTGCCACGAAGGCGAGCGTTTGCCAGCCGAGCGCCAGGGAGGAGTCCCACAGCGCGAGGAACCCTGCCAGCACGCCGGTGACGAGCACCCCGATGAGCGCCACATGGCTGAGCCGGGCGCCGGCACCCGGACGCAGCCGTCCACGGTGGACCTGTACCGCCAGCAGCGCCGAGCCTGCCAGTCCGCCGATCCACGCGAGCGCGCTCGCACCGAGCGGCGCCGTCCTCGCCGCGGGCCCCGTCGGATGGATCGTCGCCTCCTCCACCGGTGGCGGGTCCGCTGCCCGAACCTCGCCGATCGCCTCGGCGACCCGTCCGCCCGCGGTGGCGAGGGCCTGTTGCGCGACCTGCGTGCCCGCGGGATTGACGGTTCCCGAGGTCACGGTCGTGACCGTGGGACCGGCGGCCCCGCTCCCGAGTTCGAGCACGCCGTAGACGTCCCCGTTCTCGAGCAGTGTCCGCCCCTGCCGGGGCTCGACGAGCCGCCACTCGACCACCTCCCCGCCGGACCCGGTGACGCGTTCGGCCACCGCCTGCAGCGGGCCGGGCGCCTGCTCCGGGACCGCGACGGCGACCGGGATCCCGTCCGGCCGTGCACTCGCCTGCGCCCCGAACGTGAGAAACCCCAGCACGATCGCGACGAGCGCCCCCGCCACCGCCGTGCCCACGACGAGCGCGCCCGCCCGCGTTCGATGCCTCGACATGTCGACCACCTCGGACCCCGTTAATTCCTCGGACGTTGAATTCAACGTACGCGTCACTCCCGCGGGGATGTCAACAGTTGTTGAAAAAGTCGTCGGCTACCGTGTCCGGCGTGACGATCGGCGCACCCGACCTCCCACCCGACCGCCTCGTGCTCTGGGACATCGATCTGACGCTCGTCGACCTGTCCGGCAGCGGCGGCGACTGGTACCGGCAGGCGCTCGCGACGGTCGCGGGCGTCACGCTCGAACGAATGCCGTCGTTTCCCGGCCGTACCGAGCTGGCGATCACCACCGAACTGCTCACCGCACACGGGATCGAACCGACCCGCGAGCTCGTCGAGCGGCTGTGGCGGGAGCTCACCGCGCTCGCCACCGACCCGGCCGACGACCTGCGCGCCCGAGGGACGGCACTCCCGGGCGCGGCCGAGGTACTCGCGCGACTGGCCGGGACCGGGCGTGTCGTGCAGTCACTGGTGACCGGCAACCTGCCCGCGATCGCCCACCACAAGGTGAGTGCCTTCGGTCTGCACACCCACCTGGACCTCGACATCGGCGGCTACGGCTCGCTGTCGGCGCACCGCCCCGACCTCGTCGCCGAGGCCGTCGCACTCGCCGCGGGCAAACACGGCCGCGCGCCGGAACAGGTCGTCGTCATCGGCGACACCCCGCACGACGTCGGCGCCGCACTCGCCTGCGACGCGGTCGCCGTGGCCGTGGCGACGGGCAGACACGGCGTCGACGAACTGCGCGACTCCGGGGCCCACGCCGTCCTCCCGGACCTGTCCGACACCGACGCGGCGCTGGCCGCCATCCTGAGATAGGCCGCGCCGGCCCACACGCGTCGACGGGCGGGCGCCCCGGAAACACCTCAGGGTCTTCCCTGATCTTCACCGGCCATGGGTATGCACGTCACCCGCCGCCCGTTACGGTGCGTGCATGATCCACCGCTCGCGGTCCCTCTCCGTGCTCGCCGGCTTCCTCGCAGGTGCTCTCGCCATCTCCGGCACCACGACCATGATCACCGCGCACGCCGCCGCACACAGCACCGCGATGCCGGAGGTCGTCGCCACGGACCGTGGTGTCGTCCGTGGCACGGTCCACGCCGATCACCGGACGTTCGAGGGCATCCCGTACGCCGCACCGCCCGAACGTTGGCAACCACCGCAACCGGCCACGCCGTGGACGGGTGTTCGCGACGCCCGCAAGCCCGGTCCACGCTGCGCCCAGCCCGCGGACCCGTCGGCCGGAACGCCGGCGAGTACCGCCGAGGACTGCCTCCACCTGAACGTCACCACACCCACTGAAGCTCCGGAGCGCCCGCGACCGGTGGCCGTGTGGTTCCACGGCGGCGGGTTCCGTACAGGTTCGGGGAGCGAGCACGACGCCGCGCGGATGGCGAACCGGGGTGACATGGTCGTCGTCACGGTCAACTACCGCCTCGGCGCACTCGGCTTCGCGGCTCCCACGGGCGTCGAGGGCGCCGGTGCGTTCGGGCTGCTCGACCAACAGGCGGCACTCCGGTGGGTCCAGCGCAACGCACTCCACTTCGGGGGCGACCCCGGGAACGTGTCGATCTTCGGCGACTCGGCGGGCGGCGACAGCGTCTGTGCACAGCTCGCCTCACCTGCGGCGCTCGGGCTGTTCCACCGGGCCGTCGTGCAGAGCGGCACGTGCACCGAGACCGACGTGACCGGAGCGTTGCTGCCCGGTGGCGACCCCGAGCGCACGCCGACGTGGAAGTCGCGCGACGCCGCCGAATCGCTGACCACCGAGGTGGCCGCTCAGGTCGGGTGCGCAGGCACGGACGTACTGGAGTGCCTCCGGGACGTTCCGGTGAAGCGGCTCCTGACAGCCGCAGACGGCTCGGGCCAGGCGCCGTACTGGAGCCCCGCCGTGGGCGGCGACGTCCTCCCCCGCTCGCCCGCGGACGCGATCGCCTCCGGCCGGTTCAACCGGGTTCCCGTGCTGGCGGGCGCGACCCGCGACGAGGGCACGCTCCTCGCGGCGCCCGTCGAGCCCGCCATCGCGGGGCAACCGCGGACCTACCGCGAGTTCCTCGCCGCGGCGTTCGGTGACCGTGCCGACGCCGTCGAACGGCGATACCCGCTCGACGGGACGACGACGCCGGGCGGCCGCTGGGCTCAGCTGGTCGGCGACCGCGCCTTCGCGTGCCCCAACCTCGAGGCGCAGCGGACGTTCGCGAAATGGGTGCCGACCTATGCCTACGAGTTCGCGGATCGCGGTGCGCCGCAGCGGTTCGCCGTCGACCCGTCCTACCCGATGGGCGCCTATCACGGTGCCGACGTGCCGTACCTGCTCGATCCGTCGCGTGGCGACGTCGACCTCGAACCCGACCAGCGCCGACTGTCGAACGACATGATCGACTACTGGACGACGTTCATGGCCTCCGGTGACCCCAACGTGGCCTCGGCTCCCACCTGGCGACCGATGGCGACGGAGCACACCCGGCGGGTGCAATCGCTGTCTCCGGGCGCAACGGGGCCGCGCGACCCGTGGCGGGATCACCGGTGCGGGTTCTGGGCGGACATGGACGGCTGATCCCCGGCGATCTGTCGGGACGGACGGCCCCGTCAGCCGGTGGGCGTGACCGTGACGGTGCTGCGCTCGGATTGCGGCACGGCACGGAAACTGCCGAGGATTCCGCGGACGTCCTCCGGGCTCGCGAGGTCGGTGTCGGCGTAGACGACGAGCGCCACCACTTCGCCGTCGTCGCCCGCCGCGACCGCTCGGGTGCCGACGAGAGCGCGCTCCGGCACGCATCCTCCGGGCCGGTCCGGGGTCACCTCGGCGATCATCGACCGGGTGCTCCCGGACTCCTGATCGCCACGGGTGAACGGACCCGAATCCTCGGACAGCACCCGTACCCGCGGTGTCGTGCCGCCTTCCTCGGTGTAGGCCCGCGCGGACACCTCGTCCACGATCGGGCGCGTGGCCGCGTCCACCGGCCGGTCGAAGGTCCGCACCCCCGCGCCGCCAGCGTGCGTCGCATCGTCGCACTCCTTGCCCACGAAGGCCGACGCCGACAGGGCGAACCGCTCGTCGTGGCCGCCGCCTGCCTCCCAGCCGTGCACGACGCCCTGCTCGGGCTGCCAGCTCGGCGGCACGTCGTAGGCGTAGGCGCCGTCGCCGCCCGCCACCGGCTGCCAGCCGTCCACCGTGGGCGGTACGTCGACCCGCGTGACGGGGTCTGGGGTGTACTCGGACGTCGGCTCGGCCGAGTCGACATGGGCACCCGCGTCGTCGTGCTCGGGGAACAGCTGCGGCACGCCCCACATGGCCACCACCACGACGACCGGGCCGATCCAGCCGATCGAGCGCCTCCGCCCCGCACCACGGGACGAGGTCTTCACCCGCGGCGGCGGCACCGGACCGCCCCGGCCGGGCGCCGCAGACTGCTGCGGGGATGCCGGGTCGTGCGTCCCCGGATGCCGGGTCCCCGGATCCGCACTCCCCGGGCCCGCAGCCCCCTGATCCGCAGTAGTCCCCGGGTCCACAGCCCCCTGATCCGCAGTCCCCGGGTGCGCAGTCCCGGGGTCCACAGTCCCCTGATCCGCAGTCCCCGGGTGCGCAGTCCCCGGATACTGGCTGCCCCGATACGGGCTACCCGGATCCGCCGTCCCCGGATAGGGCGTGGCGGGGCGGTGGACCGTCGGAAGGTGCCCGGAGGGGTCCGGCGTGGGTGACGACTGCGGGCGGTACGTGTCGCTCGCGTCGGCGGGCTCGTAGCCGCCGACGCCCTTCAGCGCGGCCTTGTCCTCGTAGCCGTAGCGCGCCGACGTCTCGTCGCGCTTCTTCTTCCGACCGAAGATCACCGGCAGCCCTCCCCCAGGCGGCGCGGGCTACCCGCGCACGAGTCCCGTCACGTGGTCGACGATGGCGTCCGCGTCGATCTCGGTGCGCTCGCCGGTCGCGCGGTCCTTCACCTCGACCACGCCCTTCGCGAGACCCTTGCCCACGACGACGATCGTCGGCACGCCGATGAGCTCCGCGTCGGCGAACTTCACGCCCGGCGAAACGGTGCGGTCGTCGAAGAGCACCGACACGCCGCGCTGCGACAGCTCGCCCGCGATGCGCTCACCACCCTCGAACACGGTGTCGTCCTTGCCCGCCACGACGAGGTGAACGTCCGCCGGCGACACCGCACGCGGCCACACGAGACCCAGCTCGTCGTGGTGCTGCTCGGCGATCGCCGCGACCAGCCGCGAGACGCCGATGCCGTAGGAACCCATGGTGATGCGCACGGGCTTCGAGTCCGGGCCGAGCGCGTCGAGCTCGAACGCGTCGGCGTACTTGCGGCCGAGCTGGAAGATGTGGCCGATCTCGATGCCGCGCGCAGCGACGAGCGTGCCCTGACCGTCGGGCGAGGCGTCGCCCTCGCGAACCTCGGCGGCCTCGACGGTGCCGTCCGGCGTGAAGTCGCGTCCGCACACGAGGTCGACGACGTGGTGGTCGGCCTTGTCGGCACCGGTGACCCACGCGGTCCCCGTGACGATGCGCGGGTCGACCAGGTACCGGACACCGTTCGCCTGCAGCACTCCCGGCCCGATGTAGCCCTTGACGAGGAACGGGTTGGCCGCGAAGTCCGCCTCCTCGACGAGCGCGACCTCGGCGGGCTCGAGCGCGGCCTCGAGCCGCTTCATGTCGACCTCGCGGTCGCCGGGCACGCCGACGCCGAGGAGCGTCCACTCCTTCTCACCCGGCATGCGCGTCTTGACCAGCACGTTCTTGAGCGTGTCCGCGGCGGTGAACTCGCGGCCCAGGCCGGCGCCGTTGAGGAAGTCGACGAGCGTCTCGATCGTCGGCGTGTCCGGAGTGTGGTGCACCTGCGCCTCGGGCAGCCCCTCGAGCGGGCGTGCGGCCGGCGGGGGCGTCACGACGGCCTCGACGTTGGCCGCGTAGCCGGAGTCGGTGCTGCGGACGTAGGTGTCCTCACCGGACTCGGCGGTCGCGAGGAACTCCTCCGACGCCGAACCGCCCATCGCGCCCGACGTGGCCGCGACGATCACGTAGTCGAGTCCCAGTCGGTCGAAGATCCTGATGTAGGCGCCGCGGTGCTTCTGGTACGACGCCTCGAGACCCTCGTCGTCGAGATCGAACGAGTACGAGTCCTTCATGACGAACTCGCGCCCGCGCAGCACGCCCGCGCGGGGCCGCGCCTCGTCCCGGTACTTCGTCTGCACCTGGTACAGCATCACCGGGTAGTCCTTGTAGGAGCTGTACTCGCCCTTGACGGTGAGCGTGAACAGCTCCTCGTGCGTCGGCCCGAGCAGGTAGTCGGCGCCCTTGCGGTCCTTGATGCGGAACAGCGTGTCGCCGTACTCGCTCCACCGGCCGGTGGCCTCGTAGGGCTCCTTCGGCAGCAGCGCGGGGAACTGGATCTCCTGCGCGCCGATGGCGTCCATCTCCTCACGCACGACCCGCTCGATGTTGCGCAGCACGCGCAGGCCGAGCGGCAGCCAGGAGTAGCCGCCCGGAGCGGCGCGGCGGACGTAGCCTGCGCGCACCAGCAACCGGTGGCTGGGCACCTCGGCGTCCGCCGGGTCCTCACGCAGCGTGCGCAGGAACAACGACGACATCCTGGTGATCACGGTGTGCTCCTAGGGAGACGGAAAGCGGTGATGGACGAAGGGTAGTCGGCGCGCCGTGAGCCGGGACAACCGGTTATCGGGCCGGCCCCGCGGCGCCACTACCCTCGGACGGCGTGCTCGTTCTGTTGCCCCCTTCCGAGACCAAGGCCGCAGGCGGTGACGGCGCTCCGCTCGACCTGGACGCGCTGTCGCTGCCCGAACTGAACCCGGTGCGGCGCAAGCTGGCCGACGCGCTCGTCGACCTGGCGGCCGACGTGCCCGCGAGCCTGGCCGCGCTCGGACTGTCCGAACGGCAGTCGGGCGAGGTGGAACGGAACGCGGCGCTGTGGACGTCGCCGACGATGCCCGCGCTGCAGCGCTACACCGGCGTGCTCTACGACGCCCTGGACGCGCGGTCGTTCTCCGGCGCCGCGGCCGACCGGGCGGCGAGCAGGCTCGCCGTGGCGTCGGCGCTGTTCGGCGTCGTGCGCGCGGGTGATCCGATCCCCGCGTACCGACTGTCGGGCGGCAGCTCGCTGCCCGGTTTCCCGGCGCTGCGGTCGGTGTGGCGCCCGGTGCTGGAACCGGTGTTGCAGTCCGACGAGCTGGTCGTCGACCTGCGCTCCGGTGCGTACGCGGCGCTGGCGCGGATTCCCGGCGCCGTGACCGTGCGCGTGGTCACCGAGGACTCGTCGGGTGAGCGCAAGACCGTCAGTCACCACAACAAGGCATACAAGGGACGGCTCGCGGCCGCACTCGCGACGAGCCGCGCCGAGCCGTCCACTGTGGATAAGGTCGTGACCGTCGCGGAGAAGGCGGGCCTGACCATGGAGCGCGCGGGCGAGACCGAACTCGTCCTCGTCACCGACCACTGATCCGCTGCGGCCTGCCGGGACTCATCCGGCACCGCCGAACCGCTCGGGGCGCAGCAGCGCCGGGATGCCGGGCCGTTCCCCGAGCGCGGCCGCCGCGGCCAGGCTCGCCGCGTACGGCCCGATCGTCAGCCCGCCCGCGCCGAATCCGGTGAGCACGGTGACCTCGGGGTGCGTCTCGAGCGCACCGATGACGGGCCTGCCGTCGGGCGTGACGGGGCGGAAGCCCACGCGCGTCTCCAGCAGTGTCGCGTCGGCCAGGCCCGGGGCGACGGTCAGCGCCTGCGTCAACACCTCGCGTTGCCCCTCGGCCGTGACACGGTGGTCGAAGCCCGCTCCGGTCTCGCGAGTCGCTCCCGCGACGACCCGGGAGTCGGGGAACGCGAGCATGTAGTGCCCGGACCCGGCCGGCGACACGACCGGCCACGCCGCGGTGTCGGGTGACGCGGTGTCGGGTGACGCGCTGTCCGACGACGCGGTGCCGGGTTCGCCGACCCCGAAGTGGCTGATCTGCCCACGCTGCGGCTCGACGGGCAACGGCACCCCCAACGCCGCGGCCAGCGGGGCGGTCCACGCGCCCGCGGCGAGCACCACGCCGTCGGCCTCGACCACGTCGCCTGCCACCCGCACGCCCGCGACGCGGCCGGAGCGGACCTCGAGTTCGGCCGCGCCGTCGAGGAGACGCGCTCCCCGCGCGGCGGCCGCGGCGAGGAAGGTCTCGCGGAGCGTCCGGCCGTCGACCCGTCCGCCGCCCGCGATGTGCACCGCACCGAGCTCGGGCGCCAGCAGCGGCATGCGCTCGGCGGCGCCCGCCGGGTCGAGCAGCGTCACCTCGCCCGCGTCGGGCCAGCGCCGCGCCCGTGCGAGGGCGCGTTCGTGGAACTCGCGCAGCCACGTCTCGTCCGGCGACACGACGAGCCCGCCGACGATCGCGAACGACGTCTCCCCCGCCCCCTCGGCAGCCAGGTCCTCAACGAGCGTCCGGTAGTAGGCGGCGCCCTCCGCGTGGAAGGCGAGTTCCTCGCCGTCGAGGGTCCGCGAATTCCACGGCGAGACGATCCCGGCACCCGCCGCCGTCGCCCGCCCCGCCAGGTCGGCGTCCACCACGACGACCTCGGCGCCCCGCCGCGCCAACTGCCAGGCGGTGCCCGCGCCTGCGATGCCCGAACCGATGATCACGATGCGCATGCGGCCACTATGCCCCTTCCCACAGTCCCCACTCGCAGTCCCTACTCGCAGCCCCGCACCGGCGGCTCCGCACTCGCAGCCCTGTGCGCACGGCTCCGTGCACCCCGGGTCCGGACCGCACCGCCACGGGACCCGGTGCGGCACCTCACTCGCCCGCCGCTGACGCACCGCGCCCGTCTGGGGTAGAGTGCTTGGAGCGCCGTGAGCCGAAGGGCTCCTTCACACGGCGATCCGATTTCCCATCCATTTGGCGCGCTACATCGGCCGGAGGCGGCACGAGATTCCGGCGCGCCGGGTTCGTCCTTGCGAACGCCCACCCGCACCCGACGTGCGACTCTCCCGGGCCTCCTTGCGACGTGCCACGTCCGAGAGGCCTGTGTGAGCACAAACCTGTCCACGTCCGCACCCACGTCCACCGCATCCGTGCCGTTCGCCGACCTGCCGCTGCCGCTCCCCCTGGTGCGCGCGCTCGAGGCCGACGGCATGACCGACGCGTTCGCCATCCAGGCGGCCACGCTGCCCGATGCCCTCGCCGGCCACGACGTCCTCGGCCGGGCCCAGACCGGCTCCGGAAAGACCCTCGCCTTCGGCCTCGCGCTGCTGGCCCGCCTCGAAGGCGGCAAGGCCCGTCCGAAGAAGCCCCGCGCGCTGGTGCTCGTGCCCACCCGCGAACTGGCGATGCAGGTCGCCGAGGTGCTGATCCCGCTGGCCAAGACGCTCGGCCTCTGGTGCCGCACCGCGGTCGGCGGCATGGCCTTCAACCGGCAGGCCGACGCCCTGTCCCGCGGCGTCGACCTGCTCATCGCCACGCCGGGCCGGCTGTCGGACCATGTCCGCCAGGGCACGTGCGCCCTCGACGAGATCGGCTACGTCGCCCTCGACGAGGCCGACCAGATGGCCGACATGGGCTTCCTGCCCCAGGTCCGCGAGATCCTCGACCTCACGCCCGCCGACGGACAGCGGCTGCTGTTCTCCGCCACGCTCGACGGCGACGTCTCCAAGCTCGTGCAGCGCTACCTGCACAACCCGGTGACGCACTCCGTCGCGCCCGTGACGGCGTCGGTGACGAACATGGATCACTACCTGCTGCAGCTCTCGCAGCCGGACAAGATGCCGGTGATCACCGAGATCGGCGCCCGCGAGGGCAAGACGATCATGTTCGTGCGCACCAAGCACCACGTCGACCGGCTCGCCACCAAGCTGCGCTCCCAGGGCGTGCCCGCCGGGGCGCTGCACGGCGGCAAGACCCAGGGCCAGCGCAACCGCGTCCTCGCGGACTTCAAGGACGGCCGCACGACGGTGCTGGTCGCCACGGACGTCGCCGCACGCGGCATCCACGTCGACGACGTCAGCCTCGTGCTGCACGTCGATCCGCCCGCCGACCACAAGGACTACCTGCACCGCGCAGGGCGCACCGCGCGGGCGGGTGCCTCGGGCACGGTCGTCACCCTGATCACGCGCGATCAGCGACGGCAGACGCTGCGGCTCACCGACAAGGCCGGCGTGAAGCCCAAGTCGCTGCTCGTCACGCCGGGCGACGCCGAGCTCGTCCGCATCACCGGCGCGCGCACCCCCAGTGGCGTGCCGCTGGTCGACAAGCAGCCGCAGCAGGAGCAGCGTCGTTCCGGTGGCGGGCGGCCCGGCGGTGGTCGCCCCGGAGGCAGGAACGGCGGCCGTCCCGGCGACCGTGGCGGCCAGGGCCGTGGCGGCAACGGCGGTCAGGGTCGCGGGGGTAACGGCGGTCAGCGCCGTGGCGGCGGCCGCAGGCCCCGCAGGCCCGTCGACGCCTGACCCGACCCCGCGCCCCCAAGGGCACTGTGGTTGCACTCAACGCGACGCATCCTCCCCTCGCGGTGCCGACTCCGGACACCAACTCGAGAGGTCCGCAGCGCTACATCGGGAACAGTTCGAACGCACACGCAGGCACGCCGCCGAAGCGGGCACCCGCTTCGGCGGCGGCGTCGCGCAGGAAGGCCGGATCGGCCATCGACGCGTCGCCGAGGCCGTCGAGGTAGGCGCGGTGCTCCCGTAGCGAGTCCACGGCCAGGTCCAGCGTGTCGGTGATGTCGACCGCGTGCGTGGCCTGCGGCGAGGCGACGGCAGCGACCCACCGCACACCGTCCCACGGTTCGAGCCCCTGGGCCGTCAGCTCGCGGAAGACCCACCGGTTGGCCGCGTCGCGCACCGCGTCCAACGTCGCGAGACCCACGTTGCGATGGTCGGCCATGTTCAGCCACGGGCCACCCGGCCAGGTGTCCCGGTGGTTCGTCATGATCACCAACTCGGGCCGGTGCCTGCGGATCGCGGCGGCGATGTCCCGGCGCAACGGCAGGCCGTACTCGACGACGCCGTCGGCGTGGTCGAGGAACTCCACCGTATCGACCCCCACCACGCGTGCCGCGGCGAGCTGTTCCCGCTCGCGCACGACGGCCGCCTCCTCGGGTGTCATGCCGTCGATCCCCGCCTCACCGCGGGTGGCGAGGGTGTAGACCACCGACCTGCCTTCCCGCGTCCAGCGCGCGACCGCCCCCGCGCCCCCGTACTCGAGGTCGTCCGGATGCGCCACGACGGCCAGTGCCCGGTTCCAGTCACCGGGCATGACCTCCAGTTCCGGCGTGTCGGCCACCCCTCGCTCCCCTCTCGTCGCCCACCTGGTGCGACACTGCCACCCGTGAACGCACCCGGTCCAGCTCTTCCGCCCGACGAGGTTTTCGACTGGCTCGACGCCGAAGCAGCCACCCGGAGCGACTCCGGCCTGACACACAGGCCGCGGCAGCGCGGTGCCACCCCCGTTCCCGGCGAGATCGACCTCGCGGGCGACGACTACCTCGGGCTCGCGCGCGACAAACGCGTCGCGGGTGCCACCGCGGCAGCGGCGCTGAAGTGGGGTGCGGGCGCGGCGGGCACCCGCCTCCTCGGCGGTGCGCTCGAACTGCACGCGGAACTGGAGCACGAACTCGCCCGGTTCGTGGGCGCGCAGGCCGCGGCCGTGTTCCCCTCGGCCTACACCGCGAACCTGGCCGCGGTCACGGCGCTGTCGGGCACCGAGTCGGCAATCGTCAGCGACAAGTACGTCCAGCCCTCCCTCGTCGACGGATGCAGGTTGGCCCGCGGCGACGTCGCGGCGGTGGCGCACCTCGACACCGACGCCGTCGCCCACGCGCTCTCCACCCGGCGCAAACCGCGCGCGCTCGCGGTGACCGAGTCGGTCTTCGCCGTCGACGGGGACGCGGCCGACCTCGGCACGCTCGTCGAGACATGCCGCAGCCACGGCGCGGCGCTGCTGGTCGACGACGCCCACGGCTTCGGTGTGCTGGGTGACGGCGGCCGCGGCGCGGTGTACGACGCCGGTCTGTCCTCGGCGCCCGACGTGGTGACGACGCTGTCGCTCGGCGGCGCCCTCGGCGTGCAGGGTGGGGCCGTGCTCGGGCCGCGTCGGGCGATCCGGCAGATCGTCGACGTCGCCCGCGCCTACGGCTACGACGCCGCACCGGCGCCGGGAAACGCCTCGGCCGCGCTGGCCGCACTCGCCGCGCTGCGGGAGGAGCCGGAGCTGCCCGGAACCGCCGTCGACGGCGCCATGTCCCTGGCGCAGGGTCTCCGGGCGGCAGGACTGCGGACCAGCCTGCCCGCCGCGGCCATCGTGTCGCTACCCGCGCCCGGTGCGGCGGCCGCCGCCTCGTGGGCCGACGCATGCGCCGAACACGGCGTGCACGTGGGACGGGTGTGCCCACCGGTCGCCCCCGACGGGGTGACACGGCTCCGGCTGACCGCCAGGACGGGACTGTCGGAGTCCGACGTGGACACCGCCGTCAAGGTCGTCTCCGAGACGGCGCCGCGGTCCTGACCTCCGCGTTCCCGAGCTCCGCGGGCCTGCGCAGCGAGCGCAGGCCCCGGGGTGCCGAGTGCAGAACGCGGCGTCCTGAGTGCAGGACACGCGGTGCCGGGTGCGGGACACGCGGCGGGTCAGGCCGGTCGGGCGACGAGGTCGGCGTTGGCCCGCAGCACCGCGGCCGCGTCGGCCACGATGCCGTCGACGAGTTCGGCCACCGTGGGCAGGTCGTCGACCACCCCCACCACCTGTCCCGACGCGAGCACACCGGTGTCGGTGCGACCGTCGACCAGCCCGGACCGCAGCAGCATCGGCGTGTTGGCCGCCATCAGGACCTGACCCCACGTCAGGTCGTTGCCGCGCTTCATGGCCAGACCCTCCCGCACCATCGCGACCGGTGAGAGTCCGGTCAGTGCGCGGAACCGCACCGCGTTCCGCAGTGCCCGCACGGCACCGGTGAGCCGGCCCGACGACTCCAGGCGCTCGACCAGCTCGGTACGCAGCACACGGTGCGGCAGGCCGTCGACCCGGTCGGTCACGACCGTGCCGGAGACGCCGTGCTCCAGGTAGCGGCGTTTGACCTCGTCGGGCACCGTGCTCTCGGCCGTGAGCAGGAAGCGGGTTCCCATCGCGATCCCCGCGGCGCCGTAGGACAGCGCCGCGGCGAGACCGCGGCCGTCGAAGAAGCCGCCCGCCGCGACGACCGGGATGTCGACCGCGTCGACCACGGACGGCAGCAGGACCGTCGTCGCCACGGAACCCGTGTGCCCGCCGCCTTCGCCGCCCTGCACCACGACGGCGTCGGCACCCCAGGACGCAACCTTCTCCGCGTGCCGCACCGCACCCACCGACGGGATCACGACGACGCCGTGGTCCTTGAGCTTGGCGATCTGTTCCCTGCGCGGCGCCAGCGCGAACGACGCCACCCGCACGCCCTCCGAGATCAGCAGGTCGACCCGGCGGTCGGCGTCCTCGGCGTCGGCCCGCAGGTTGACGCCGAACGGCCGGTCCGTGCGCCGTTTCGTCTCGGTGATCGCGGCCGCGAGCTCGTCGACGGTCATCGTCGCCGAGGCGAGGATGCCCAGGCCACCCGCCTGGGCCGTGGCTCCGACGAGCCTCGATCCGGCGACCCAGCCCATCCCGGTCTGCACGACCGGATGCCGCACGCCGACCAGGCGCGTGAACGGAGTGTCCACTGTGGCCCCGCCGTCCGTCGTCCCCGGATCCACACCTGCCGTCATGACGGCACTTCCCTGTCCCGCGCGCCCTCCGGGTCGAGAACATCCCGGATCAGGTGCAGCTCCTCGCCGGTCGGCGCCCGTGACGTGCCGGCTCCGGTGCAGTCGACGGGGAACGACGTCGCCTCCGCCACCTCGTCCTCGCTCACCCCGGGATGCAGCGACACCCCGCGCATCACGTGGTCGGGGCCGTCGAAGTCGAACACCCCGAGGTTCGTCACCACCCGGTGGACGTCGTGGAAGCGTTGCGCCGCCGCGCCAGCCTTCGCCGCGTTGTCGTAGCCGACGCCCGCCACGACGTCGACCGACTCCACGAACACCCGCCTGCCGTGGCGCGGCACCCAGTAGCTCGTGCGGTGGTTGACGGTGTTGCCCGGCGCCCCGCGCACGCCGAGCAGCTGCTTCGCGGGACGGCGGTGCTCGCCGATCGCCGAGATGTTCTGGTTGCCGTACCGGTCGATCTGGTTGGCGCCCATCACGACGTGCCGCCTGCCGTGCGGGACGATCGTGTCGAGCATCCTCCGGAACGGCTGCCACCCTTCGACGGTGCCGTCGCCGTCGACCAGGTAGGCCTGCCCGTCGGACAGCAGCAGGTCCGGTTCGAACGTCGCCCGCGCCAGCCGTGCACCCAGCGACGGGACGGTTCCCATCGGACTCGCCACGATCTCACCGTCCCCGCGGAACAGGTCGGCGACCGCCACCACCGCGATCTCGGCCCTCGTCACGTCGCTCATGCGGCCACCTCCGCGGCGAACCGGTCGACCTCGGCCCGGTACGCCGCCTCGTCGCCGGACAGGAACCGGTCGACGAACGACGGCCACCGCTCCGGATCCCGGGCGCTGTCGACATAGTGCTTCTGGAAGATCTCGTCCCTGCCGTAGTCCGGGGCCGCGGTGGTGAAGTGCGCCCCGCCAGGCGCCTCGATCACACCGTCCACAGCCGACCGGTTGAGCAACAGCGACTGCACCGGCCCCGCCTCGGTCAGCTCCGCGGTGGGCACGACACGTTCGGCCGACACGAAGCGGGTCGCGGCGGCGAGGCAGAACAGGTCGTCGAAGTAGGGATCCGGGCCGAGGTACTGGGCGTTGCCGCGCGCGTCGGCGCGGTTCAGGTGCACGAACGCGACGTCGAGCGGCTGCGCGGGCACGGCCAGCAACTCCTCCCCGTCCGCGTAGGGCGAGCACACGGTCTTCAGCTCCGGCGACAGTCGCGGCACGTCGGAACCGAGGCCCGCCCGGGTCGGCAGGAACGGCAACCGCTGGGCCGCGGCCTGCAGGGCCAGGCCGAACATGCCCTCGTCGTACTCGGTGACCTCGACGTCACCGTTCTCCCTCGCGCGGCCGAAGTGCGGATCGAACGGCACCGAATCGAGCGTCACGAACCCGAACACGACGCGCCGCACCTTGCCCGCGGCACACAGCAGTCCCACGTCCGGACCGCCGTAGGACACGACGGTCAGATCCTTCACCGGCGAGCGGAGGATCGCCCGCACCGCGGCCATCGGCTTGCGCCGGGATCCCCAGCCACCGATACCGATCGTCATCCCGTCGCGCAGTTCGGCGACCGCGTCGTCGACGGTCGTCCGTTTGTCGGCCATCACGACCCCTTCTCGTCCAGGAACGCCTGCCGCGCCTCGTCCGAGGCGCCGAGCAGGTTCAGTTCGAACGTGAAGCCCTGTTCGAACCGGTAACTGCGGTGCACGTCCTGCGTGTCGATGCCGTTGAGCGCCTCCTTCGCGGCGCGGATCACCCGGGTGTCCTTCGCGGCGATCGACCCGGCCACGTCCAGCGCGGCGTCGCCGAGTTCGGACGGCGGCACGACCCGGTAGACCGAACCGAAGCCCTGCAGTTCGGCCGCGGTGACCGTGCGCGCCGTGAAGTACAACGTGCGCATCAAGTGCGGCGGGACGAGGCGTGCGAGGTGCGTCGCCGCGCCCAGCGCCCCGCGTTCCACCTCCGGCACGCCGAAGGTCGCGTCGTCGGAGGCCACGACGACGTCGGCGTTGCCGACGAGCCCGACCCCGCCGCCGAGGCAGTGCCCGTGCACCGCGGCGACCACGGGCACCGGGCAGTCGTAGACGGCGCCGAACGCCGCGTAGCAGCCACGGTTGGCGCCCACGAGCGCCTCGTAGCCACTGCTCGCCTGGATCTCCTTGATGTCGACGCCCGCGTTGAACCCGCGCCCCTCGGCCCGCAGCACGACGACGTGCACCTCGGGGTCGGCTCCCGCCGCGCGCACGGTGTCGGCCAGGTCGAACCAGCCCGCGACCGTCAGTGCGTTGACCGGCGGAGCGTCGACCGTGACCACCTCGATGTGCTCGTCGACGCGTGTCCTCGTGATCGTCATCAGCCCACTCCGTAGACGGGTTCCGGTGCCGGCGCCTTCGCCAGCAGGTCCGCCACGACCGGGCCCAGTTCGGCCGGGTCCCAGCGTGCTCCCTTGTCGACCTCCGGCCCGTGGCGCCACGACTGGGCCACCGACACCTTGCCTCCCTCCACTTCGAACACCCGCCCCGTCACGTCCGCCGACTCCGCGCTGCCCAGCCACACGACCAGTGGTGAGACGTTCTCCGGTGCCATGGCGTCGAATCCGTCGTCGGGGCGCGCCATCATGTCGGCGAACACGTCCTCGGTCATCCGGGTGCGTGCCGACGGCGCGATCGCGTTGACCGTCACGCCGTAGCGGGCGAGTTCGGCGGCGGCCACCACCGTCAGGCCCGCGATGCCCGCCTTGGCCGCGGCGTAGTTCGCCTGCCCGACGCTGCCGAGCAACCCGGCCCCGGAGCTCGTGTTGATCACCCGCGCGTCCGGAGCACGTCCCGCCTTCGACTCCGCGCGCCAGTACGCACCCGCGTGCCGCAGCGTGGCGAAGTGGCCTCGCAGATGCACGCGCATCACGGCGTCCCACTCCTCCGCGCCGAGGTTGACGAGCATGCGGTCCCGGACCACCCCCGCGTTGTTGACGAGCACGTCGAGGCCGCCGAAATGTTCGACGGTGTCGTCGACGAGCGCCTGCGCGGCGTCGAAGTCGGCCACGTCGTGGGTGCTGGCCAGCGCCGTGCCGCCCCGGTCGGTGATCTCGGCGACGACGTCCGCCGCCGGACCCTCGCCGGCGCGCGAACCGTCCAGCGCCACGCCGACGTCGTTGACCACGACCCGCGCGCCCGCGTCGGCGAAGGCGAGCGCGTGCGCCCGTCCGATGCCCCGACCGGCGCCGGTCACGATGACCACCCGGTCGCGGCACAGCCCGTTACCCATGTGCGTTCTCCCGTCGAATGTCGCGGTCCGCCGTCGCGGTCCCGGTGGTGCCGGTGGGGCGGCCCTCGGCGTCGTTCGTGTCCGCCGCGGCGAGGAAAGCGGGCCGCTCGCCGCCGCCGTGGACGAGCAGTGAGGCGCCGGTGACGTAGGAGGCGAGCGGCGAGGCGAGGAACGCCGCGCACCGCCCGATCTCCGCGGGGTCGGCGAGCCTGCCGAGCGGCACCGTGGCCTCGACCGCCGCGACGCCGTCCTCACTGCCGTAGTGCAGGTGTGCCTGCTCGGTGCGCACCATGCCGACGGCGAGGGCGTTGACCCGCACCTTCGGCGCCCATTCCACGGCGAGGCTGGCGGTCAGGTTCTCGAGCCCCGCCTTGGCGGCGCCGTAGGCGGCGGTGCCGGGCGAGGACCGCCTGCCGCTGACGCTGCCGACCATGACGATCGAGCCGCCCTCGTCCTGGCGCTGCATCACCGCGTTGGCCTGCTGGGCGACGTGGAGCGGTGCGAGCAGATTGAGCTGGACGATCTTGTCGTGGAAGCGCGGCGAGGCCTCCGCCGCGTCGGCGTGCGGCGCCCCACCCGCGTTGTTGACGACGACGTCGAGCCTCCCGCAGCGCTCGAGAACCTGTTCCATCATCGCCTGGATCTGTTCGGGGTCGCGCACGTCGCACTCCACGAAGTCGGTGCCCGCCTCGTCGGGCGGCGTCCGCCCGCAGTCGACGACCCTGGCGCCGAGTTCTCGGAACACCGCGGATATCCCCGCGCCGACTCCACGAGCCCCGCCGGTCACGAGTACGACCGCCCCGTCGTACGAGAGCTCCCGAGTCGCCACGAACACCTCCGTTCCCCGTGCGACCACAAAACTAGAACATGTTTCTGTTCGCGACAAGGTCGCCGCGCACGGACTTTCCGGGGTGACACCGAGCACATAGGGTGGGAACTCTCGTCAGCGTCGACCAGAACCCGGGAGTCCCCATGGCAGCACCGTCCGCGGACCGCCGAGCCGACACCGCAGCAGCCCCGCAGCCCGTCACCGCCGATCCCGGCACCGACACCATCCCCGCGCTGCTGCAACGCAATGCACGCGACTTCGCCGACCTGCCCGCGCTCACGTCACTCGACGTCGAAGGGGCCCCGACCCTGACCTGGGCCGGCCTGCGCGACGAGGTCGCGGCGGTCGCCCGCGGACTGGCGGACCTCGGACTGCGTTCCGGACAGCGGATGCTGATCATGGCGCCGAGCAGACCCGAGCACGTCATCGTCGACCTGGCCGCCACCTGTCTCGGCGCGATCCCGTGCACCGCGTACTCGACGCTGAGCAGCGAGCAGATCGCCTACGTCGCCGAACACAGCGCGGCACCCGTGGCCGTGCTCGCAGGCACCGACGAACTCGCCCGCTGGCGCCCCGTGCTGGATTCTTTGCCCGCACTGGCCCACGTCGTCGTGATGGACGAGGACGCCGTGCCCTCCGACGACGACCGGTTCCGCGCGTTCGACGAACTCCACGCGCAGGGCGCGGCCGCGCACTCGGCCGATCCGGACTCGTTCGATCGCGCCGTGGCCGACGTCCGGCCCGACGATCCGCTGGCGATGATCTACACGTCGGGCACGACGGGCGTACCGAAGGGCGTCGTCCTGTCCCACCGCAACGCCCTCCACCAAGCCGTGGCACTGCGCGACCGGCACGACAACCCGCCGCACCTGTCGAACATCGCGTACCTGCCGCTCGCGCACATCGCCGAGCGTGTGCTGTCGATCTACCTGCCGACCGTGAACGCGGGCCACGTGCACACACTCGCCGACCCGGCGAACGTCGTCACCGCGCTCGGGCGGGTGCATCCCCAGCAGTTCTTCGGCGTGCCGCGGGTCTGGGAGAAGATGGTCGCCGGCCTGAAGAACATGCTCGCCGGACTGCCGGAGGAGAAGCAGACCGCGCTGCTGCAGGCCAACGAACTGTTGCAGGAGGGCTACAAGCTCCGCAGTGCGGGCGAGCCGGTGCCCGCCGAGCTGGCCGAGCGCATCGCCGAGACCGACGAGGCGGTGCTCGCGCCGGTCCGCCAGATGCTCGGGCTCGACCGACTGTTCCTGGCCTCCAGCGGTGCCGCGGCGTTGCCCGTCGAGGTGCTGTACTTCATCGCCGGATTGGGCGTCGAGATCCAGGAGGTGTGGGGCCTGTCCGAGACGACCGGCGCCATCACCGCCAACACAGCGGGCGCGTTCCGTGCGGGCACGGTCGGCAGGCCGCTGCCCGGCGTCGAGGTACGCGTCGCCGACGACGGCGAGCTGCTGGTCCGCGGACCCATCGTGTTCCTGGGCTACCTGCAGGCCGACGGCACCATCGAGGACGTGACCGACGACGACGGCTGGTTCGCCACCGGTGACATCGGCACGATCGACGACGACGGCTACGTCACGATCACCGACCGCAAGAAGGAACTGATCATCACCGCGGGCGGCAAGAACATCGCCCCGTCGCGGATCGAGGGGCTGCTCAAGGAGCACCCGCTGATCGGGCAGGCCGTCGCGATCGGCGACGACCGGCCGTACATCAGCGCACTCATCGTGCTCGACGACGAGATCGCACCCGCGTGGGCGGCGGCACGAGGTATCGAGGCGGCCGAGCCGGCCACGTTGGCGGGCCACCCACAGGTACGGGCGGAGATCGAGCAGGCCGTGGGCGCCGCGAACGAACGACTCGCCCGGGTGGAACAGGTCAAGCAGTACACACTGCTGTCGCGGTCGTGGACTCCGGAGAGCGGCGAGCTGACGCCCACGCTGAAGCTCAAGCGCCGGGTGATCAACGATCGCTACCGCGACGACATCGAGGCGCTGTACGGAGCGTGAGCCGGGCCGGCGTCAGGCGCTGCTGACGTTGAGCCACTTGCGCAGCCGCGGCGGAACCCGCTTCTCCAGACCGTACGGCTCGAGGTGGGCGCCGAAGACCTCCTCGAACGCGCGCTGGACGCCCTCGGTGTCCCACACGTCGCGTTCGAGGATCGGGGCCTTCAGATACGGCTGGCCGACGATGTGCAGTTGCGGCCCGTTGCAGCGCACCAGCTGGCCGGTGATGCCCGCCGAACCGTCGCCGAGCAGGTAGAGCACCAGCGGTGCGATACGGCTGGGCGTGCGGTCCGGCGGGCAGCCGCGCAAGGCCCGTTCGGACGTCCACACCATGCGGGTGTGCGCGAGCGGGCACACGGCGTTGACGCGGATGCCCTCGTCCTCCATGTCGAGGGCCCATGAATAGGTCAACGACGCGACGGCACCTTTGCTCGCGGCGTACGCACCGAGTTTGCGCTGACCGAGGGACGCGCCGGAACTGATGTTGACGATCGACCCGCCGCGGCCCGCATCGACCATGGCGCGGGCCGCGGCCATGCCGGTGAAGGTCACGCCGAGCACGTTGGTCTCGATCAGCCTGCGCACCCGGGACGGATCGTCCTCCCACGGCAGCGCCTCGTGGTTCACCGCGGCGTTGTTGACCAGGCCGTCGACGCCGCCGAACTCGCCGACGCACGTGTCCACGACGGCGGCGGCCTGGTCGGCGTCCGACACGTCGTGCCCACTCGCGACCGCGCGGCCGCCGTGAGCCCGGATGTTCGCCGCCACGGACTCGGCGGCACCGGCGTCGACGTCGTTGACGACGACATCGGCGCCCGCGCGCGCCGCGTGCACGGCGAACGCCTCCCCCAGTCCTCGTCCGGCGCCGGTGACGACGACGGCCTTGCCGCCGAGTAACCCGTCCATGTCGACCTCCCGCTGTCAGCACCCGGTCCGACCGCACGGGGGTTCTACCCACAGCAGCGGTCGGTCCCAGTCTTTCCCCCTGATGGCGCAGCACATGCCTGCCATCGGCGGACGGAGGGATGGGTGCGCCGAGCGTGTGGTAGCCGATCGGCCCCATGGAAGAGCGCAACCGAACGGAGGGAGCCGCCGAGGACGAACGGTCGCCCGGAGGTCACGCCGGTGCAGCAGCGCAGGCGGCCACGGCCGAGACGACGGGACGTCTCACGCCGGGGCGGTCGCGCCGGTCAGAAGTCACGGTCGCGCATCACGGAACCTCCCCTCACCTCACAGGCGGCGAGCTGGGCGAACGCTGTGCGGCCCGGCGTATCGTGTGGGGGTCAGCCTAGTCGGGGCCATACCCCTCCACCAGGGGATCCGACTCCGGAGACCCGGTCGGCGCAGCCCCGCCGACCCCCTCGCCGTCCCCTTCCCGGTGACGTCTCACCCACGCCCGTGCCGCACGCGGACGAAACGGGCACACACGTGATCCACTGTCACGGAAACGACATCGGCCGATACGCACCGTGTTCACGGTGCCGTGCAGGAGACGGCGGTGTCGGGTATCCGCGGACACCCGACACCCAGGACAGCGCACCCAGGCAACCAGGGAGGTCACCCGTGCAGCGCGAGCGGCATGCCCGGCTTCCCTCACGATCCGGCACCGGCGGGCACGGCCCCACGCCCGGTACCGGGCAGACCGGCGGCACCGTCTCGAGCACCGGAGCCTCGAGCACCACATCCTCCGAGACCGCGGCGTCCCAGGCCCCGGCGTCCCGGACCTCGGCGTCCGCATCCGCAGCGTCCGGCAGCTCGGCATCCGACAACCCGGCGTCCGACCTCGCGGGGTCGGGTGGGCGGGTCGCGGCGAGCGCGGCGGCCGGGGGGCCCGGCTCTCGGCGCGTGCCTCGTCACGGAGCCGGCCCGGAACGCCGCCGCCCCGGGCCGATCAGCCCGGCGAAATGGGCGCTGTGGCAGCGACCACCGGCGTTCATCGGATTCGTCGTGGTGGCCGAACTCCTGGCGCTGGCCGGCGTCACGCTCGCCGCGACGTCCGCACCGGCACCCGGCGCGACGGACTGGCTCCGACTCGGGCTGCTCTTCGCGGGGGCCACCGCCCACATCCAGCTGACGCGGCGGCAGGAGGAGCGACGCCGCAGCCGGATGCGGTCCGTGCTCATCGACCTGAACGCGGTGTGGGTCTTCCCGGCCGTCCTGGTGCTGCCCGTGACGCTGACGGTGGCGCTGATCGTCGCGGTACGCGCCCAGCGCTGGCTCATCGCGCGCCGGCCCGCGCACAACTTCGTGTTCTCGACGGTCGCGCACTGTTTCGCGGCAGCGCTGGCCGCAAGCCTCCACCGCGCACTCGGTCCGGCCGACTGGGCGTCGCTCACCCCGGCCGCGTCGCTGCGCGAGTTCGCCCTGATCGTGCTCGCCGCGGCGGTGTACGAAGGGGCGCAGCTCGTCTACGTCGGCGGCGCGATCACGCTCAGCGGGCCGTCGCCCACCCGGCGCGGGGTGTTCGGCAGCGCCTCCGACAACCTGCTCGAGGCCATCGCCACGGGCCTGGGCGCCGTGACGGCGGTACTGCTGATCACGCTGCCGCCCGCGGTGCTGATCATGACCGCGGTGGCGGTCGTGTTCAACCGGCTCGCCGAGATCGAACAGTTGCAGGCCGACGCCGCCAGCGACCCGAAAACCGGACTGCGGAACATGCGCGGCTGGTCGGAGGCCGCGGGCCGCGCGCTCCGCCGGGTGCGCCGCGCCGACGGCACCCTCGCGGTGCTGATGATCGACCTCGACCACTTCAAGGACGTCAACGACACCTACGGCCATCCCGCGGGCGACGACGTGCTGGCGCGGGTGGCGGGGGTGCTGCGCGAGGTCACCCGGCCCGCCGACATCGTCGGCCGGTTCGGCGGTGAGGAGTTCCTCCTGCTGCTGCCCGACACCGACGCCGACGCCGCGGCACACGCCGCCGAGCGCATCCGCGCGACCATCGCGGACCTGCACATCGACACGACCGACAAACGCGGTTCGCACGTCACGATCACGGGTCCGACGGCGTCGGTCGGCATCGCCGTGTACCCGGATCACGCAACGACGCTGGACGACCTCACACACGCTGCCGACGCCGCGGTGTACGCCGCGAAGGAGGCCGGCCGCGACGCGGTGCACCTCGCGGAGTCCGCGGGGCCGTGACCGGGCCGGACGGCCACTCGCTCGGCCGTTCCGCCGCACAGAATCGATGCGGCACGTGACCGCGTCGCGTGGCCCCGTCACCAGATCGTCATGCTTTCGGGGGTTCCCCCGATATCCGCTTCACACGACCGCTGCCACCCTGGACGTCGATGGCCCACCCGACCACCGAGTCCTCCGAGGCGCCCCCGACCTCCGCCTCGCCGGTGCCCGTCGCGCCACCACCGCGCGGCGGGCACCGGCGACGCGGCTTCGGACGAGGACTCGGCCGGGGACTGACGACGACCGGACGCGTGCTGCTGTTGCTCGTCGTGGTCGTCGGGTTCGGCTTCTTCGCCTCCCGTTCCGCGCCGCCGCCGGAGCAGGGGCCGCCCCACGGCGACGTGGCCATGGCCGAGCAGGCCGCGCACGCGCTGCTCGACCCGCGGACGGCGGGCGAGGCCCACGAGCACCTGCCCCCGGACTTCCGGGCGGTCACGGGCGCCGGGGCCGGCGAGGAGACCGCGCCGGACGGCACCGTGCGGTCGGTCCACATCGACGGCGGATGCTCGGCACCCTGGGGCGACGACGGCACCCGGTGGAATTTCGACACGGCGTGCCGCGCCCACGACCTCGGCTACGACCTGTTGCGCTACGCCGACGCCAAGGGCCATCCCCTCGACCCGGCGTTGCGGGACGCGCTCGACCAGCGACTGACCGACGACATGCACGCCACGTGCGACACCAACCCGCGCGGCTCCGGGCGGGCCTGTCACGCCGTCGCGTCGCTGTACGCGGCGGGCATGGACGTCAACTCGTGGCATCAGCGCTGGGGACCGCCCACCGGCGAACCTCTCGGGCCACTGCTGGCGGGGGTTGCCGCGATCGGCCTGTTGCTGGCCTTCCGGTTGCGCACGTGGCGGAGGAGCCGAAGGGCGCGCCCGCGGGTCGTGGCCGCACCGCCCCGACCCGCGGCGCCCGCGAACCGGTGGACCCTGCTCGGTGTCGCCGCGATCGGCGCGATCGTGCTCGGCGAATCGGCCGTGGCGCTCGCGGGCTGGGCGGGTGTCGACGAGTCGTGGCTGTGGCCCGCGACCTGGCTCACCCAATTCGCGTTCGTGTTCTTCTTCGCGGGCGGGCACGCGAACCTGGCGGACTGGCGCGACGTGCGGAACGCGGGCGGCGGATACCGCGAGTACCTGGCACACCGCACGGGCTGGCTGCTCCGCATGGCGCTGGTGTTCGCGCTCGTGGCCTTCGCGGTGCCGACCGCTCTCGAGTTGATGACGGTGCCGTCCTCGACCGTCGAGGTCGCCGTACGCATTGCGCTGCATCCGCTGTGGATGCTCGGTGTCTACGTGCTGACGGCCGTCGCGGCACCGGTGATGCACCTGCTGCACCGGAAGGCCGCCACCGTCACGGGTGTCTCTCTGGTCGCCGCGCTGAGCGGCCTGGTGGTGGCCGCGGAACGCACCCAGACCCCGATGCTGGCCGGCCTCGCGGCGCTGGTCATGGCCCTCGTCGCACAGCAGCTGGCGCTCGTCCACGCGGCCGGGCGACTCCGGTCTGCCCGACCGGCCGCGGTCACGGCCGTCCTCGGCACGGTCCTGCTGGCCGGGGGCGCATGGCAGGGCCTCGTCCCCGCGACGGTCCTCGGCAGCCCCGACGGTCCCCCGCCCCTGGCAGGCCCGGTCGTCCCGGTGCTGCTGCTCGGGCTCGTACAGCTGAGCGTGCTCCGCCTGGCGCGTACGCCGCTGGCCGCGGTGGCACGCAGTCCACGGCTGCGGGTCGCCGCCGGGCATGCCGCACAGGCACCGATGAGCCTCTACCTGCTGTTCCTGTCCGGAATGATCCTGCTGGTCGCGGCCGTGTACCTGCCGGACCTGGTGCCGTCGGGCAGCCTGCGCGTGGGCCTCGCCGTGGCCATGCTGGCGGTTCCCGCACTCGCGGTGTTCTGGTGGTTCGAACGCCATGCCGCCCACCGGCCGCCCACCGCTCCGGCTCGGCCGCCCACCGCGCGCCTGGAACGAGTACTCGCTCACGTCGCCACGACCGCGGGCGTCGGCTACGCCACGATCGGGGTCTTCGGGTTCGCGCTGTCCAGCTTCCGCACCTTCGGTGACACGCCGTTGCTGGCGGAGTTGCCGCTCGACCCGATCCAGAGTCTCGTCCACCTGCTGCTGGGGATGTCGCTGCTGCACACGGTCCGCACCGGGGACAGCCACTCCCCGCGCACCTGGCTGCTCACCGCGCTGGCCTGTGTCCCGCCGTTGCTGTCGGCGACGGCCGGACCGGGCGTGTTCACCGCGGGCGTCGTCGTCCACACGGGCACCGGGGTGCTCGCCGTCGCCGCGGTACTGGCTACCGTGTGGGCCGCGCGCCGGGCCTCCCGGCCGCTGCGGTCGTTGTGGCACGGCCCGCCCACCGGGGCGGCCGGAGGATGAGCACGAGCGAATCCGACACCGGCCACGATCCGGGCGGCTCCCGGGCGCCCTGCCGTGTCCTCGGCCACATCGGGGCACCGATGTGCCACGCTACGGACAACCTCCGGCCGCACCGCCGCGTCTCCCTGAAGGGCCGGGCTCCGGCCGTGCGCGGTTCCCCGCGGGGTACCCCGTACCGGAGACCGGTGCCGGAGATCGGTGCCGGACACCGGGTCGACGCGCGCGGGCCGTGTCGGCGTATCGGCCCGCGCACCACCGAGCCCGTAGTACGCCCCACGAGTCGAGAAAGGGAGCCGTCGGCGTGAACGAACCACCGCGGAACCCGTCTCGGGGGCAAGGCCCGCAGCGGCCGTGGCAGCGCGGCGCGGACGGCCCACCCGGCGGCCCTCAGGGACCGCGTGGCCCGCAGCGGCCCACGAACAACCCGCCGCGGCCACCCGAACCGGGGCCGCCCGTGGGCGGGGGCAGGCCGGACCAGCCCCCGCGCAGGCCGGGACCGCCCCCGGGAGCCCGGGCCGGCGAACCCGGCGGGCCGCGGCGTACGCCTCCCGCAGGCGGACAGCGCCCTCCGGCGGCGTCCGCGGGCAACGGACCGCGCAAGCCACCACCACCGGGCAAGGGCGACCGGCCACGCGGCGGTAGTCCCGTCCCGCCGAAGCGGCGGTCGTCACTGCTGGCGCCGAAGGTCGCGCTGGCGATCGTGTCGGTGCTGGTCATGTCGCTCACCGGCTATGCGTGGGCCGCCATGCAGGGCCTGGTCAACGGCCTGACGATGGCCGACGTGATCGACGAGGGGGCGAAGCCCGCCGACGGGGCGCGCGACATCCTGCTGGTCGGGATGGACAGCCGCACCGACGCGCAGGGCAACCCGCTGCCCGAGAAGATGCTGGCCAAGCTCAACGCCGGTGTCGCCGACGGCGAGCTGAACACCGACACGCTGATCTTCGTGCGCATCCCGAACGACGGCAGCAAGGCGACCGCGATCTCGCTGCCGCGGGACTCGTACGTCGACATCCCCGGCTACGGCAAACACAAGATCAACTCGGCGTACGCGCGGGCGAAGGCCGACGCGCGCAGGCAGTTGCAGGCCGAAGGCGTCACCGACGAGGCTGATCTGGAGGTCCGGAGCAACCAGGCGGGCGCCAAGAAGCTCATCGAGACGGTCGAGGGCGTCACCGGCGCGTCGATCGACAACTACGCCTCGATCAACCTGCTGGGCTTCCACGACATCACCAAGGCCATCGGCGGCGTCGAGGTGTGCCTCAACGAGCCCGTCGACGATCCGTACTCGGGTGCGAAGTTCGACGCGGGCAAGCAGACGATCTCCGGCCACCAGGCACTGGCGTTCGTCCGGCAGCGGCACGGTCTGCTGCGCGGCGATCTCGACCGCGTCGTGCGGCAGCAGGTCTTCATGGCAGGCCTGGCCAGGAAGGTCGTGTCCGCGGGCACCCTCGCCGACCCCGCCAAGCTCAACAACCTCATCGACTCGATCCAGAAGTCGGTCGTCGTGAACAAGGGCTGGGACCTGCTCGGGTTCGCCCAGCAGTTGCAGGGCCTGTCGGCGGGCAACATCGAGTTCACCACGATTCCGGTCGCCAACCCGGAGTTCGACACCCCGAGCGACGGCCAGGCCGTGCAGGTCGATCCGGCGGAGGTGCAGTCGTACGTGCGCGAGCTGGCCGGCCTGAAGGATCCGAAGGAGTCGTCGAAACCCGCTCCCGCGCCGTCGGAGATCACGGTCGACGTCCTGAACGGCTCGAGCATCACCGGGCTCGCCGGGAGCGTGTCGGAGACGCTGACGGCCGCCGGATTCGGCCAGGGCGAGGTGGGCAACACCGACCCCCGCACCACGACGGTCGTGCAGGCGGCCGAGGGTGAGCGCGCGACGGGAGAGAAGGTCGCCGGCAAGCTCGGCGACGTGTCGGTCGAGACGAGCTCCTCGGTGCCGTCGGGCCAGGTCCAGGTACTGCTCGGGCCGGACTACGAGGCCCCGGCCGAGTCGGGCGGCGGTGCGGCACCGGGCGGTGCCCCCGAGGGACTGCGCGCACAGGCGCAGGGCCCGCCCGCCCCGCAGCAGCAACAGCCGTCGGGCGACGAGCCGATCAGCGCCGACGGCGTCACCTGCGTCAACTGACACCCGGTCCGCGGGTCGCGGTTCGCTGTCGCAACCTGCTGTCGCAGCCGGCCGGTGTCGGCGCTGTGACCCCGTCGAACGTCGCCGCGTCCACAGGTGAGACCTATTCACACAGGGTGAGCCCATTCGGGGCAATAATATCACCCACATAGACTAAGTTGACAAGAAGGGCGAATCTTTTTCGCACAGTCGCGTCAGCACGACGCCCCAGCGCACTTTCATTCGGGTGAAGGACGCAGAGCCGGGCCATCCGGCAGATGATGCGGGCAGGGGACGAGGAGTGCTGATCGACGCGGACGCTTTCCAGCGCGTCCTGGGGGAAGAACTGCGCAAGCTCAGAAAGCAGCGCGGTTGGACAAGGAAAGAGTTGAACGAGCGGCTGCAGAGCGACATCTCGCTGCAGACACTCGCCACCTACGAACTGGGCACCAGGCACTGTTCGGTGGTTCGACTGGTGGAGCTGTGCACGGCTTTGGGGGAACCGCCCCAAGACCTGCTCGGGCGGGTACACCGGCGGGTCTTCGGCGACGATCCGGGACAGATCAGGGTGAACCTCGCGAGCGTCGTCGCCGACGACAGTCCGGGGCTGTCACCGCTGCGGCGGTGGGCCGAGGACCGGCTGCGGCGGTCGAGTTCACCGGAGATCCAGCTCGACCACTCGGCCCTGGAGCGCATGGCCGAGCTGTGCCGGATGCCCACGACGCAGCTGCTGGCCAAACTCGCCGAGCTCTCGCCGGGTCCGGGTGCGGCCACGGGGGACGCCCACCGGCACGGCTGACCACACGACCCTCCGGCCCGCCGACACGACGACGGCCGGGTGACGGCTGCTCCCGTCACCCGGCCGGTCCGCGTCGTCGGCTCACCGCCGCGGCGTCACGCCGCCGGAGGCGTCACTTCGTCACTTGGTCAGCGTGTAGTCGCTCGGGTCGAGCTTGCGGGTCTGCATCCAGTACCGCCACGTGAAGCCGGGCCAGACGGTGCGGTTGACACCCTGGGCGTCGAGGTACCAGCTGGTGCAGCCGCCGCGGCTCCAGATGCCGCCTTCGAGTTTGCGCTGGATGTCGGTGTTGAACTTGTCCTGCACCTCGGGCCGCACCTCGATCGCCTCGGCGTCCTTGCGCTCGGTGTACTCGATGGCCTCGGCGATGTAGCGGATCTGCTGCTCGATCATGAACACGACCGAGTTGTGTCCCAGGCCGGTGTTCGGCCCCAGCAGGAAGAACAGGTTCGGGAAGCCCGCGACGGTGATGCCCTTGTGCGTCTGCATCCCCTCGGTCGCCCACAGTTTGCCCAGGTCCTGCCCCCCGAGCCCGACGATGTTCAGGTGGTCGAACGCGTCGGTCACGTGGAAGCCGGTGCCGTAGATGATGACGTCGGCCTCGTGTTCGACGCCCGCCGAGTCGATGACGCTGTTCTCGGTCACCTCGGCGACGCCGTCGGTCACCACGTCCACGTTGTCGCGCTGAAGCGCCGGGTAGTAGTCGTTGGAGATGAGCACGCGCTTGCAGCCCATCACGTAATCGGGCGTGACCTTCTCCCGCAGTTCGGGATCGCGGACCTGCTTCTTGACGTGCCGCTCGGCGACCTTCTGAGCAAGCTTCATGATCCTCGGGTCACCGTTGAACCCGATGGCGCGCATCTCGAGCATCCAGTAGATGGCGCTGCGGTAGAGCCGCTGGACACCGGGGACCCGTGCGAAGAGCTTGCGGCCCCAGCCGGGCATCCGACGGTCGGGCTTCGGCATGATCCACGGCGGTGTGCGCTGGAAGAGCGTCAGCCTGTCGACCTCCTTGGCGATCTGCGGCACGAACTGCACCGCACTCGCTCCCGTGCCGACGACCGCGACCTTCTTGTCGCGCAGGTCGACGTCGTGGTCCCACTGCGCGGAGTGGAACGCGGGCCCCTGGAACCTCTCGGCGCCGCGCAGTTCCGGGATCTGGGGGATGTGCAGCGCGCCGACGCCCGCGACCAGGTGTTTGCCGACGAACTCGTCGCCGCGGGCGGTGCTCACGTGCCAGCGTCGGGTCTCCTCGTCCCACCGGGCGCCGGTCAGCTCCTGCCCGAAGTGGATCGAGCGGTAGAGGTCGTACTTCCTGGCGGTGGCGCGCAGGTAGTCGTGGATCTCCGGCTGCCGGGAGAACGCCCGCGACCAGTCGGGGTTCTGCTCGAACGAGAACGAGTACATGTGCGACTGGATGTCACAGGCGCAACCGGGATAGGTGTTGTCGCGCCAGGTGCCGCCCACCTCGTCGGCCTTCTCGATGACGACGAAGTCCTCGCGCCCCTCCTGGCGGAGCTTGATCGCCATCCCCATGCCGGAGAACCCGGTCCCGACGATGATGACGCCCGCCTCGATGCGGTTGCCCATGCGTGCCTCCAGCCGCTGTCTGCTCCCGTTGCCTGTTACCGCGAGTCCACCTTACTCGAAGTAGGTTACTTCCGGTAGCCTAGGGTGTGTGAGTTCTACGGCGAAAGCCCCCGACACCACCGGTGGCGGAGCGGAATCGGCACGGGCGAAACCGCGTAAGCGCATGCCGCGTGCACAGCGCGAGCGGCAGATGATCCAGGTCGCCGAGGCCGTGTTCGCCGAACGCGGCTACACCGCGGCGTCGATGGACGAGATCGCCGAACGCGTCGGCGTGTCGAAGCCGATGCTCTACGAGTACTTCAACTCGAAGGAGGGGCTGCTCCTCGCGTGCATTCGCGAGGCGCGTGCGGAGCTGCGGCGCGTCACCGCGCAGGCCGTCGCCAACTCGCCCACCGGCGAGGAGGCGCTCCGGCAGGGCCTGCTCGCGTTCTTCGGTTTCATCCGCGATCGCAGGCAGGCGTGGTCACTCGTGCGCCACGAAGCGAGCCTGGTCGGCACGGCCGCCGAGGAGCTCGAGACGACCCGGCAGCAGCAGACCGACCTGATCGCCACACTGATGGGTGATTTCACCGACCCCGAGACGGCACGGATGGCCGAGGAATCGGGCCTGCTCCAAGCGGCCGCGGAATTCGTCGTCGGCGGCTGCGAGCGACTGGCGATCTGGTCCGAGCAACGCAGCGACCTCACGCCGGAGATCGTGGCCGAGTACGCCGTCAACCTGCTGTGGGGCGGCCTCGCGCACATCGCTGATCGCTGATGGAAATTCACAGCCCCCACGCGCACAGTGGCGCTCCGTGACCACAGCGGGCCGACCGCTGAGACCGTTCTCACCCTGCGTAATTCCCGACACCGACTCGTATTGCTGTGGGCACCTGTTCGTAACACAATCCCGAGACGGCGCCGGGTTGCCACACGATCGTGTGTTCAATGGATTGGCGTCATAGGACGGCGGCGGGAGCGTCCTGCAGAGTGAGACCTGCCGTTGGGAGAGGGGTGAGGACAGTGGCGCAGCCGATCACTGCGGTCTACGTGCGCGACGAGGAGGACTACACGGTCACCGTGGCCGGCGAGGGCCAGGAGCTGACCGACAAGGCTCCGGGCATCATCGCCGCACGCGACCGTGCCGATCAGCTCATCGAGAAGATCGCACCCAGGGATGGGAGCGACGAGGATCCGACCGTGGTGCACCTGCTCAACGGCAGTGCGTTCGAGTTCACCTCGACGTACATGACGGCGCGGCTCTCGCGTACCGAGGCCGAGCAGGACGAGTCCGCGGACGGTGACGAGACCGGTGACGCCACGGCCGAGGGGGCGGCCGAGGCGGCGGAGTCCGGAGAGGTCGCCGAAGCCGAGGCGGCGGACGCCGACGCGGAGGAGTCCGAGACCGTCGCGTCCGAGGACGTCGCGGAAACGGATGCCGAGGAGGACGTGGTCGGCGAGGGGGACGCGGCCGAGACGGCTGCCACCGCTGACGAGGCGCCGGACGCGGAGGAATCCGCCGAGGTGACGGCCGAGACGGCCGACGCCGACGAGGGCACGGCCACCCAGGGCACCGCGCCCGGCAGTGGGGTGCCGCGCAAGGAGATCACCAAGAGCCCGGAGGTCACGGGGTCTGCGACCGCCGACGACGAGTCGGACGGCAAGACCTACGCGGCTGCCGCAGGCACGTCCGCGACGAGCTGACCGGCGCGAGCTCCCCTCGCCCGGTTCGCTCCCGCGCCGAACCCGCACCACGCCGACGGTCGCGCTCCCGATGCGCGGCCGCCGGCGTGGTGTGTGTCAGCGGACCAGTTTGCGCACCAGCAGCGCCGCGATCAGCGCGCCGGCGCCGATCAGCGGGAACTTCACCTTCGGCTCCTCGAGCTTGGCCTGGACGCTCGTCTTGGCGTTGTCGGCGAGCCGCTGCGGGTTGGCCTTCACCGCGAGCTGGTCGATCGTGCCGGCCAGGGCAGTCCGAGAGCGCTCGATCTCGCGTTCGATGGCGTCCGGGTTGCGAGCCACGTGTCCTCCTCGCTGAATGCATGCATTGCGCGCAGAGTGTCACGGTAGATCACGATGGGCCTCCTGGGCGCACAGGCCACGCCGAAACCGCACGGAACCGTCACCGCTAAGCTGATCCCCCGTCGGGTCCGTAGCCCAATCGGCAGAGGCACTAGGTTTAGGTCCTAGCCAGTGTGGGTTCGAGTCCCACCGGGCCCACCGACCGCATGACCTGCGATGACGCGCGACCGCCGAGGCGGGACCGGTCACCCTGAAGAAGGGTGGGACGCGACTCGCGTAAGGATGGCGCGGGCCGCGTCTCCCTCGGCGGCAGCCGCCCACAGCATGTCGGCGATGCGTCGGTAGAGGTCGACGTCGTCGGGCACGCTGGTGGAGGCGTCGCTGTGGAGTGTTTCGACGAGTACGTAGTCGTCGAGGATCCAGAACCCGTGCAGCAGTGGCACCGGCAGGGTCGCGCCGAGCGGAATGATCCGCAGGTGCACGTTGGCGAGCCCGTCGAGTGCGCGCAGCCGGTCGAGTTGGGCCGCCATGACGGACGCGTCTCCGACCGGGGTGCGCAGTGCGGACTCGGTGGTGAGGAGTTCGATGGTGCGCGAGGAGTCGTAGAGCACGTGTTGCCGCTGCATACGGGCCTGCACGGCCTGATCGGTGTCGCGCGGGGTGTCGCGCAGGTCGGCCAGTGAGGTGAACACGGCACGGGCGTAGTCTGCGGTCTGGACCAGGCCGGGTACGAGTGCGAGGTCGACGGTGCGGATGCGCGTCGCGTGTTGTTCGCGTGCGGCCATGTCCTCTTGCAGCGCGCGATGACCACTGGCTGCGCGGCGGGACCAGCGGGCCTCTTCGGCGCGGATGGCGCGTAGCTCGTCGCGCAGCCGCTCGGCCTCGGCCGTGGGCGCGTCGGCGGCGGTGAGCCAGGTCGCAAGGTCGTCATCGGTGACGCGTTGCTTGCCGGACAGGATGCGCGAGACTTTGCTGGCCTGCCAGCCGACGGCGGCGGCGAGTTGCCGACCGGACAGGCCGGCGCGGCGCATCAGCACTGCCAGTTCGTCGGCGAGCGCGATGCGTCGTTGGTCGAGGTCTGTCACCGGGCGATGTACTCCTGATGCGGGATGGCGTATGGCCAGATCACATCACGCCAGCGGCGATGCTGTTGCAGGACGTCCTCGTCGCGGCACAGTCGCACGCCGCCGAGCTGCCCGTCATCGGCGAAGACGAGCTGGGCGACCAGGACGTTGTCGATGACGTAGTAGTCGTAGTCCGGCATGTCCAGCTCGCGGGCCGTCGCCGCCTCGACCCACCGGATGTCCTCGCCGGCCTGGTCGACGTTCATGTAGCTCACGTCGAGCTGACAACGCAGGTACTCGGTCAGCGGATCGGTGAGTACACGCACCCGCTGGAACGGGATGCCGCGGGCCCGGAGCCGCTGGACGTAGTCGATCCACGACCGGTCAGCCTCGGGATCGCGTCCGAGCCCGGCACGCCACCGCGCGAGTAGCTCGCCGTCGATGGCGGAATAGTCGCCCTGGGCTTCCCATCGCCACGACGAGGCCGTGATGCCGTCGAGCAGTTCGGGTAGCGCGTCCGGCCCGCGCTCGGTCCAGCTCACCCGCGCGCCTCCGGGAAGTACTGCACGAGGCCGGCGGGAATCTCGACGACGGTCTCGTGTTCGGGCAGTCCGCGGGCGCGCAGTGTTGCGAGCGCGTCGGGGTCGGTGACCTTCTCGCCCTGGACGACGTAAGTGCCGCGGTCCGTGGCATAGACGTTGGGGCACGAACCCTTGTCCGAGGTGGTGCCGAGGAACGTCAACTCCATGATGTGCCAGCTCCCATCGCTCTGAACGACAACGATCGCATCGTCTCGTCAATATTCGCACCACAACACCGGTGATCGGGTGACGGACACAGCAACACGTGCGCAATTGACCGGTGTCAGTGACGACGTGACGACGGGCCCGTTCGAGCGAACCGACGTATGTTGCTTGAGTGATGCGATTATTTGAAGCATGATGCCAACAAAGGCATTTTGACGGGAGTGCGCCATGGGTTGGATCAGCGGGGCATGTGAGTCGCCCTACGCCGTCGTCCGCGCAGACGGCACACCGACGGACGACGAGCGCGACGACTCCGACGAGGGCTGCGACGGGGGCGACGAGTGATCGCCCGGGATCGTGAGCTGCTCGCTCGTCTCGGGCAGGTGAATGCCGGCCTGGGGCGGGCCGTCGTCGCGCTGATGTCCGCGCAGGACGGCGGCGAGTTGCCCGCCGACGGCGTGCGGGAGCTGGCCGAGCTACTCGGCGGCATGTCCGCCGAGCTGTACCAGCGCGCCGCCGAACTCGAAGGCCGCCGCGCGCCGGCGCGTGTGGTGATCGACGCGCACTGATCTCGTCTGCCCGGTCGGTGACACCCGCGCTCCCGGCCGGGCAAGCGCACCAGGACCGTCGGGGCGATGTGCCAGGCTGCGCGCCGCTGGGGGTGGTCGGATGTCGGTCGAGCAGCTCGCCGAGGCCATCGGCCGCGTCCTCGACCAGATCGCGTCCGCGCGCGCCGCGCTCGCCCACGCCTCGCACAGCACCGTCGAAGTGCGTGACATGTACGCCTACTGCCTCGGGGGCGCCCACGACCCGGACGCAGCCCAGGCACCCGGCGCCGCCGCGGAGGCTGCCGAGCAGGCCGACCAGCAACACGGCCGCCTCGCCCACATCGAGCAGACGATGCGCGGCTACCTCGACCAGCTCGGCGCCACCGTCGCCCCGCCAGCGGCGCGCGGGTCGGCAGCGCCGACGCCCGCGCGGCAGGACGACGCGCCGCGGGCCACCACCACGCCCGGCGACCGCGTCGCGCGGGAACGGGCCGAGCTGCCGCCACGTGTCGGCACGAATGACCGCGTGCAGCAGAAGCCCCACGGCCGGTGGTGGACATCCAGCAGCGACGAGGTGGGCGCCATGGTCAGCGGGCGCGACGACACCTCGCAACGGGTGCAGGACCGCCTCGACGAGCTCGGCATCCCGCGTCGCCCGGTCGCACGTGCCTCCGACGTCGAGATGAAACTCGCTGCGCACATGGCCGACCGTGGCATCACCGACGCGACCGTGGTCATCAATCACCGTCCATGCGTCGGCCTGCTCGGTTGTGACACGCTAGTGCCGATCCTGCTGCCGTCCGGTTCGAAACTCACCGTGCACGGCGTCGAAAGCGACGGCACGCCGTTCGCCAAGACCTACGAAGGGGGCGCGAAACCGTGGTGGCACTGAAAGCCTGGTACGAGCACGACGGGCCGACGACGGTCGAAACGGCCGCCGACCTCGACGCCGTACTCGACACCCTCGCCGGGTGGCGGGGCCGCAACATGGTGCAGCTCGTCGACGCCGCCGACCCGCTGCGCTCCGGGTTCCTCGACCTCGGCATCGACGCCGTCCGCGGCGTCGGCGTCGCCTGCTACAGCGGCAGCCGCACGGCCTACTGGACCACGAACGGCGGCACGTCCGTCGCCGACGAGCCGCCGCTGTACTACTACATGGGCAGCGACACCGAGTTCCCCGTCGACGCCGAGATCGCACTCGAAGACGTGCGCAAGGCGGCCCACGAGTTCATGGCGAACGGCACCCGGCCGGTCTCCGTGCAGTGGGCGGAAGACCAGTCCGCCCATGGATGAGCCCGATAGGTTCGATCCACCGACCAGGACGCGCGGGCAGCGCGCGGGGACGGCATGACCACAGCCATCGAGGAACAGCCGGTCTACGACGTGAGCACCATCGACGACCCCGACGCGCTCGTGCTCATGATGCGCCGACTGAACGACGAGCTGACCCCGGACCGTGCGGGCGGGGTGGTGTGGAACCTGCTGCCCAACGCCGAGTCGGCTGCCGGTCTGGTCGCCGGCGTCAACGGCGCCGTGGGGTGCCTGACGTGGGAGGCCGAGGACGGCACCGAGTTCGTGCCGGCCGGCGGGTCGAACGACGGCGAGGTCGACTACTTCACCTGGGACGGCCACCACTTCGTGCAGCCACCCCGCGCCGAGGTACCGACCGACACGGTGTTCGACGCGGTCCGCGAGCTCGTCACCACCGGCCGGCGGCCCACCTGCGTGCAGTGGACCGAGGCACAGCCGTGAGCGCTGAGCGCGGCAGCTGTCTTCGGAGATCCGCACCGCGCAGACCTGAGACCATGACGACGACCGCCCGTCTCCGCTGAGCCGTCCCGTCTCCCCTGAGCCGCTGTGGCGCCGAGCCACCCGGCAGGGTCGACGTTCGGACGGATTTCCCCATGGAACCGGTGCGGACCTCCGTGCGTCGGTACCATCGACGTCGCTTCGCTGCGGGACACGTGCGCAGGCGGGTACCGAGCCACGGCCCGCGCGGTGGACCAGCGGATGCGTCGGCAGGGCGCGGACGCCACCACGGGAGGGGATCACGGATGAGCCGTCAGTTCGACCCGGAGCAGATCGCCGAGCTGGCCACCAAGATCGGCAAGCTGAAGGACGACTTCAACAAGGCGAGCACCGATCTGGGCGACGGCGATCCTGGCGGCGCGTACGGCCATCTGAAGAACGCGTCGACCGCGGGCGAGACGATGCGGCACTTCTACAGCGGCATGAACTCCGAGCTGAGCGCCGCGGCGAACCTCGTCGACGCCGCGTCGCGCGCGTTGGCGGAGGCCGCGGAACGCATGCGCGGCGACGAGGACGCGGGCGTGCAGACCTTCGGGGGCGCCGACCCCGAGCGGGCTTGATCGGACCGAGGACGGGAACCAGGGGAGCCAGGCGATGACCACCGCAGAACCACAGTCGGACAGACTCGACGACCCGTCACTCGACCGTCCGAAGTCGATGGACGCGATCGACAACCACGCCCAGCAGGCTCAGCAGCTCGACGCGTCGGCCGTGAACGCCCAGGCCACGAAGGTCGGCGGCGCCTCGACCAGTTCCAACGAACTCGGCAACGAGCTCAAGATCTTCCGGGACGACGTGCTCCGCGGCTGGGACGGCAAGGACGCCGACGCCGTCGCCGACCACATCGACAAGCTCAGCCAGGCCAGCTACAAGGTCGGCGACAAGACCGAAGCGGCCAGGAACGCACTCCAGCGCGTCTCCGAGATCCTGGAGAACGTCAAGAAGAAGGTCGCCCAGCTCGCGGAGGAAGCCAACACCAAGGACGCGGAGAACCGCAGACTGATCGGCGCCGCGCGGCAGCGGAAGAACAGCTCCGACGACGAGAACGAGATCGCGGCCGCCGCGTCCGACATCGAACGACTCCGACAGCTCAACGAGAAGGACGCCAGCGGCAAGAAGGACGAGATCGAACGGGCGCTCGACAACGCCGAACAGCAGATCGACGAGCTCCTCAAGCCTCTCGGCATCGAGATCGGCGGCGGTTTCGTCGACATGGTGCCCGCCGGGTCCAGCTCGACCTCGGCGTCGAGCGCGAGTCCCGCACCTGTCTCGATGAGCGGCGGCAACGCCCCGGCCGTCGGCGGAGGCGGCGCCCCTGTCGGCGGCGGGGACTCCGGTGGTGGCGGAGCCGTCGCCGCGGTGCAGGGCGACGGACGACCCGCCAAGCCGATCGACGCACGCGGTGACAACCCGGCCAAGATCGCCGAGCAGTTCCTCGGCCGGAACGCGGGTGACCTCAAGATGTCCGGCGAACTGCCCGCGATGGAGTCGTGGGTGCCGAACAACGTCAACTGCGCGAACTTCGTGTCCGGCACCCTCGAAGCGGCGGGCCTGATCGACAAGAGCCAGGCCAGCGCCTCGGTCGACCAACTGTCGGCCAACCTCAAGGCGGACGGCTGGCAGTCGGTCCCGCTGTCCGAGGCGAAACCCGGCGACGTCGTGGTCTCGAACGGCGGCGGCCACGTCGTGCTCTACGCAGGCGACGGCCAGTTCATCGGTTCGAACAACATCAACCCCGACGGTTCGCAGCAGATCAGCATGGGCGGAGGCAGCGGCCTCGTCGAGGTGCTCACCCCGCCCACCTGATCGCCCTACGACGGCAGGAGCCCCGCCTCCGGTTCCGATCCGGGCCCGGAGGCGGGGCTCCTGTGGCTGCGGCTCGTGTCGCGACGGGTGCGGCGGTGCCGGGTCAGAACCCGAACAGCGCGCGCGGGACGTCGTGCCTGTCCGCCCAGGGAAGCCAGGCGATGTCGGTCGGGCCGATGGCGTACTCGACCACCCGCCACGACCGGGCGTCGGCGTCGGTGACCGCGGCGTCGGTCTTCTCGAGCAACGCGACGTAGACGTCGGACATCACGCCGTCGGCACGGCGGGTCTCGAAGACGGTGTCGGTGTAGTTCGCCGGTCCGCCACCTGCACTGCGCATCGTGCCCTGGAGGAACACCCGGGGCCCGACGCGGTTGAGCCGCTCCACCTCGACGTCGAGGCGGTCCCCGACGGCGTTGCGCAGCGGCGCCGTGGCTGCCTGGAGCACCGCGCCCCGGAGGGGGTCACCGGGGCCGATCGACTGCGGCGCGGACTGCGTGGACGGGGTGTCCATCGAGCTACCTCCCGAAACGGGGCGACGGTTCGGCGATGACGACGACCGCTCCCCGGCGAGCGACGTGGGATCGGCGCCGGACCGCACCGGCCCGGCGCCGGTGATGTTACCGCGTCGGGCGGTCGCGGACCCGCGATATCGCACAACCCCGGGCCTCGGGTCGGCACGCCGCACCGGAGGGACACTCAACCGGCGACACACCCTCGAAAGTCAAGCTCACTTGACACTCTATGTAAAGCTTGTTTGACTGCGAAACATGAAAAGCGAGCGTGACCTGCCCCGCCCGAAGGCACCCGTGTCGGCCTACGTACTGATGCTCGTGACCGGGCTGACCCTCGCCGCCGCGGTCGGCCTCGTCGCGGCCACCGTCCGGGAGGGCGGCGACGATCGGCTGCTGGCCTTCGCCGTCTTCGCGGGCACGACCGCGGGACCGTGGCTGTCGGTGACCTGGTTCGTGTTCGTCGCACGGCACACGGTGCGGCCGGACCCGCACCGGGCCGACAACGCCGAAAGCCGATGGATGACCGAGGCGACCAGCAGCACCTTTCACGACCTCGTCATCGCGTGCGGAGTCACGTTGTTCCTCGTCTCGATCAGCGGCATCGAGATCGGTGCCACGGCGATCCTCGTCGGCATTCTCCTTGTCGCGGCGATCGATACCGCCGTGCGGTACCGACTCCTCAAGCGCCGGGCCGCGTGATGGACAACGTCGTCGCAGCGCTGCGCACCGAACACCACTGGTCGCAAGCGCACCTGGCCGAGCTGCTGGGCGTCTCCCGGCAGACCGTGGTGTCGATCGAGAAGGGCCGGTTCGACCCGAGTCTGCCCCTCGCCTTCCGCATCGCACGCACCTTCGAACGTCCCATCGAAGAGATCTTCACGCCCGCCGACACGGTGTGACCCGCGTCGGCGGGCGTGGACCGCTCCGGCCGGGACCCGGTGCACGTGGCGGCGCGGCTGCGCGTCAGGGTGCGGGTCTGGTCGTCCTCGCCACCACGGCCACGGCCGCGACGACCAGTCCGCAGCCGAGGAGCTGCAGCGACGACGGGGTCTCGTTCAGGAACACCATCCCCAGCACGACCGCCGCGACCGGTTGGATCAGCAGCAACGTCGCGCCGAGCACGCCGGACAGTCTGCGGATCGCCGAGCCGACCAGCAGCCAGCCGAGGATCTGCCCCGTCACGGCGAGCACGGCGATCCACCCGAAGGACGGCAGCGACGGCGTGAGGTCGAGTGTGCCGGTCGCCAGTCCCGCGGCCATGGCGACGAGCGCACCGACACCGTTGACGGTTGTCAGCATCGTGACCTGCGAACCGGGCTGATCGGTGCGGCGCAGCACCAGCAGGTAACCGGTGTAGGCGACACCCGCGAGCAGTCCCATCACGGTTCCGTAGACGGGAGCGTCGCCGAAGGCGTGCGCATCGGCGACCCCTCCGGCCAGTGCCACCCCGCCGAGCGCCAGGGGCACGGTGGCCCAGAACACGGTGCGCACGCTTTCGCGGAACAACACCAGGCACGCCAACGGAACGAGCACGACCTGCACGTTGACCACGACCGTCGCGACACCCGCACCGACGCCGGTGATCGCCTCGGACCACAGCACCATGTCGAGGCCGAGGAACACCCCGGCGAGCGCGTGCCGCCGGTGGAACCGCCACCGCGCCCCGCCCCGCAGGCCCAGCGCCAGCAACAGGGGCACGGCAAGCAGGCAGCGGTAGAACGTCACGGTCGCGCTGGAGGCGTCGGCCAGCGCGACGAACAACGCCGTCGTGCCGATCGTCAGCGCACCGGCGACGGCGACGAGCCGCGGGTCGAGTCGGTCCAGCAGGCCCTGCGGCGACGGTGCGCCAGCGGGTGCCGCGGTCCCCGCCGGGTCGGGAGCGGCGGTCGGGTCGGGAGCGGACGTGCCTGCGGCGGACGGCCGGACGGCGGGAGCGGCGGTATCGGTCACGGCATCCATCAGACCCGCACACCGGCGCGGGCACCAGCGAGGAAAACTGACGAATACCCGTCACGAACCGTCATCAGAGGTCGCCGTCACAGGCGGCGGAGTGCGGAAAAATGCGTATCGTCGCTTACGTGTTCCGCATCGAACGCCTCCAGGCTCTGCACGCCGTCGACCGGCACGGCTCGCTCGCCGCCGCGGCCGAGGTGCTGCACCTGACGCCGTCCGCGGTCTCCCAGCAACTGTCCAAACTGGAACGTGACGCGGGCGTCCGGCTGCTCGTGCCCCACGGCCGCACCGTGAAACTCACCCCGGCAGGAAAGGTGCTCGCCGAGTCCGCGGAGGCCGCGCTCGACGAGCTGGCACGGGCCCGCACCCGCATCGACGCCCTCTCCGGCAGCATCACCGGACCGGTGCGCGTCGGCACTGTGCCGACGGGCGTCTACGTGTTCGTCACCGAAGCGCTCACCGCGCTCGTGGCCGACCATCCCGCCGTCGAACCCGCCGTCGTGGAGGCCGAACCGGAGAAGAGCCTGCCGATGCTCGTCAACGGACAACTCGACATCGCGGTCGTCGAAAGCTGGGACAACATGCCGGTCACCCGCCCGCCGCACACCACCTGGCGCGCCCTGCGCGACGACACCGCCCGCGTCATGCTGCCCGCAGGAGACCCCCGCGCGGCGGCGGACGTCATCGGTGCGTCCGACGTCGCCAGGGACAGCTGGGTGTCGTGGACGGCGGGGTCCCGCGCCCACGCGTGGCTGCAGCACACCCTGCGCGAACGCGGGGTCGAACCGGACGTGCGCCACTACGTCACCGGATACGCCACGCAGTTCTCGCTCGTCGCCCGGCTGGGCGCGACCGCGCTCATGCCGGCGATGTCGCTGGCCGTCGCGGGCGGCTACGACGTCCGCGCACTGCGACTCGAGGACCCGGCGCCGCACCGCACGCTGTACGCCGTCACGGCCGACCCCCATCCACGGCCCGCCGTCGGCGCGTGCCTCGACGCACTCGCCGATGCGGCCCACCTCGACCACGCGAACCCCTGACACGGCCACACACCTCGCACGACGTGAAACCGGCCCGCTCCGCGAGCGCGCTCCTCCGCCTCCCACCTCGTGACCATCCGCTGGACATTCATTGTCATCATTGGCATGATCTCACATCGGATTCGAGACCGGGACCACCGGAGCCGAGGTCGAGGAGGCCCCCGCGTGACCGCACCGACCACCGCAGATCCGGCCGGCGCCGAGGCCGCACGCACGACACTGCACCGCTACGCCCGCGCCGTCGACACCCGCGACGAGGCAGCACTCGCTGCGGTGTTCACCGAGAACGTCGCCTTCGAACGCGTCGACGGGCTTCGTGAGGGCCGCGACACCGTGCTGGCCTTCTACCGCACCGTGTTCGACGGACCGACGACGTGGAGCAAACACATGGTCACCAACGTGTTGGTGGGACCGCACCGGGACGGCCTGGCCGTCAGCGCGTACTTCCAGGCCGTCTCCCGCACCGCCGACGACGCCATCGCCGTGTTCGGCGAGTACGACGACCTGCTCGTGCCCGACGGCGACGGCCTGCGCATCGCGCGCAAGCGCATCGACGTACAGCAGACCTTCGGCCTGAATCCACGCCACGGTTGAACACGCCCCGGCGGTACGCGGCCGTGACGACGCAGCACTGGCCACGTCGCGACGAATGCGCGAGACTGCCGCCATGGTGGACGAAACGGACCTGGCGCACCTGCGGCGGTGCGTCGAACTCGCGGCACAGGCGCTGGAATCCGGTGACGAGCCGTTCGGTTCGGTGCTCGTCACGGCCGACGGTGCGAGGGTCTTCGAGGACCACAATCACGTCGCGGGCGGCGACCACACGCAACACCCGGAACTGGCCATCGCACGCTGGGCCGCCGAGCACCTCACAGCCGAACAGCGCGCCGCCGCGACGGTCTACACCTCCGGCGAACACTGCCCGATGTGCGCCGCCGCGCACGGCTGGGCCGGACTGGGCCGCATCGTGTACGCCTCGTCGTCGCAACAACTGACCGCGTGGCTCACCGAGCTGGACGTCCCGCCGTCGCGGGTGCAGCCGCTACCGATCGGCGAGATCGTCCCCGACGCCCGGGTCGACGGCCCCGTTCCGGAACTGGCCGAACAGGTCCGGGCACTGCACGTCCGCCGCCACGGCGACAGCTGACCACGCGTCCCACGGACGTCCCCGCACCGGACGGCACGTCCGTCACGGTGTCTCACTCCGCCGAGCCGCCGTGGCCGGGTTCTGCGACGTTCCCGCTCACTGCGGTGTCCTCGCGGAGCGCCTGCAGGGTCTCGAGTTCCCGCTCGATGTCGCGACGCTTGTCCTCGAGCCTCGCGACCTCGTCGGCGAGGAGGCGTTCCATCACACCGGTGCGCTCCTCCGGCGGCGCCTGCAGGCACGGCAACAGGTGATAGACGGTGCCGCTGCACAAGCCGGCCGCGAACAGGTGCTGGATCAGCACGACGCGCTCGACCATCGACTCGTCGAAGTCCCGCCATCCACCTGCGGTCCGCCGCGCTTCGATCAGTCCCTGCTGCTCGTAGTAGCGCAGCGAACGCGTGCTGACCCCGGCCGACTCCGCCAGCTCACCGATACGCATGACGCCTCCCGCACACGACGTTCCGACGCCAGTCTTGCACTTCACACCGGTGTCAACTTCCACGCTCGGGTCAGCCATCGGCACCGCGGTGGCAGACCCGACCCGGAGGTTCACCATGACCGTCCGCGTGCACATCTGGTCCGACTACGTCTGCCCGTTCTGCCTCATCGTCGACGAACTGGTGGCACGTGTCGCCGCGGGCAGACCCGACGTCGAGATCGCGCACCACGCACACGAACTGCGGCCCTACCCGGCACGAACGCTGCGCCCGGAGGACACGTACCTGCCCCGTGTCTGGCAGAGCACCGTGCTGCCCATGGCGCGGAGGCTCGACGTGCCGATGCGGCTGCCGACCGTCTCACCACAGCCGTACACCGAACTCGCGTTCCGTGGCTTCCGGTACGCCGCCGACCGAGGCGCCGGAGCCGCGTATCACCGGCGGATGCTGACCGCGTTCTTCCGCGACGACCTCGACATCGGGGACCGCGACGTGCTGACCCGGCTGGCAGCCGACGTGGGACTCGATCCGGCGGACTACGCGGCGGCGCTGGACGACCCCGAGTACGCCCGGCGCCACCGGGAAGCGCTCGCCGACGCCGCACGCCGAGACATCACCGTCGTCCCGACCCTGGTCGTCGGCGACCGGCGTCTCGAAGGAGTCGTCACCGAGTCGGCGCTCCGCGGCGCACTCGACGAGGCGGCGACATGAGCGCCGATCCGGCCGTACTGCACTCCGCCATGGCACGCGCGGTCGAGTTCGGCCTGCGGCACGTCGAGTCGGGCGGGTTGCCGTTCGTGGGTGTGCTCGTCGCCGGCGACGGCCGCGTCTCGGCTCCGGGCGTCAACCGTGTCCGGGAGACCGCGGACCCCACCGCGCACGCGGAGATCGTCGCGATCCGCCGCGCGCTGGACGATCCCGGCGGTCCGCCCGTCCCCGGCGCGACGCTGCTCGCGACCGGTGAACCGTGCGTTCTCTGCTACGACGTGGCGGCCGAACACGGCGTCGGCGAGGTGCGCTACGCGGTGTCGGCCGAGACCGCGGCCGCGTGGGGCTTCGACTACCGCTCGTGCGCCGCCGCGCGCCCGGCCCTGGAGGCGACAGCCCGGGCGCTGCCCGTCGACGGTGCGCTGAGGCCGTTCGCCCGCTACCGCGCGCTCCACGGAACCCGCTGAGACGTCGAGCCCAACGATTTCACACCGCGTCCGCCGCACCGCGTCCGCCGCACCGCGTCCGCCGCACCCCGGCCGAGCCTCGCCGAGCCGCCCGGCCGAGCCGACGGGCCGGCGCTCGTTCTGCATCCGTACCGAACACCACCGACAGAAGGAATCATCGTGCACTGGCTGTTTCTCGCCGTCGCCGTCGTTTTCGAGGTCGCCGTCGCCCTCTCCGCGAGCCGCGCGCAGGGGTTCACCCGGCCCGGCTGGACGGTCGCCACGCTGCTCAGCGGTGGCATCGCCACCTACTTCCTGAGCCTGGCGCTGCTCACGTTCGACGTCGGCGTCGGCTACGCCGTCTGGACCTCCGCCGCGGGAGTCGGCATCGTCGTCCTCGGGTCTGTCCTGTTCGGACAGTCATGGAACGTCCGCAAGCTGCTGGGCATCGCCGTCGTCATCGTGGGCGTCGCCGGACTCCAGCTCAGCGGCGCCGCCTGACGACGCGGCGCCGCGACCGCCACCCCGCTCCCGGCCGCCTCACGGCGGCCCCGACCACCTCACGGGAAAGGAACCGACATGCCGGCGAACGACCACCCCGACACGGCGAGCCCGCACGCGACGGGCCCTGCCACCACCGACTCCGCCGAGGCCGACTCCGCCGCGGCCACCGCGACACCCGACCGGCGCGGCCGGGCCTGGCTCGTCCTTCTGCTCGCGGGCGCGTTCGAGGTCGGCTACGCACTCGCCGTCGGCGGCAGCGAAGGATTCACCGTGGCGTCCTGGTCGGCCGTCGCGGTCGTGTTCTTCCTGTTGACCCTGTTCGCCCTCAGCGTCGCGCTGCGCACCATCGACGTCGGCGTCGGCTACGCCGTGTGGGCGGGCACCGGCGCCGTGGGTGCGGCGGCGCTGGGGCCGGTCTTCTTCGACGAGACCCTCACCCTCGCGAAGGCCTGCTGGCTGGCCGTGATCATCACCGGTCTCGTCTGGCTCAAACTCGCCGACAGACCCTCGGAGCCGGACACGGCGAGCCGCCCCTGACAGGGTCCCTCGACGCCCGCTCCGGTCGCGGCGGACGCAGGACTCAGAACGGCAGTACGTGGCGGTGCGGGTGCGCTTCGAGTGCCTCGCGATCCCACCCGGCGTTGTCGGCCGCCGCCTCGTAGGTCGTCTGCAGGAACTCCAGCACCGCCTCGTCCGGGTCCGCGGCGGACCGTGCGGCGTCGTACGGCAGCAGGTACTCGCCCATACCCGCGGAGTAGGCCGCGACCTGCGGCCGCACCGGGTGGGTCGCGAAACCGTCGGGTTCCGGGTAGGCGTACGCGTAGAAGCTGCCCTCCGCACTGCCGCCCGGCCAGAACCCGCAGCTGTACAGCTCGTGCGAGTACCCCTCGACCATGACCCAGTCGGCACAGTTGGGCGCGCCACCGGGGTGCTGCGGGGCGGCCCTGCCGGAGAATCGTGTGCAGGCCAGGTCCATGGCACCCCAGAAGAAGTGGACCGGGCTGCTCTTGCCGTAGAACCGGGACCGGAATTCGTTCATGACCCGGTCGGCCGCGCGCAGCTGCCGCCAGAACAGCCGGGCGTGCTCCGGGTCGTAGGCCGCGTGTTCGTGATCGCGTTCGAACGGGATCGCATGTTCGACCTCCACGGGCGTCGCCATGATCGACACGCCGAGGTCCAGGTCGGCCAACGCGTCCATGACCTGGCGGTAGAACACCGCGACCGGCTTCGGTTCGAGCCGCACCTCCCTGGTCCCGCCCCGGCTGGAACGGATCCGCAGGACCTCCGCCACCAGATCGAACTCCATGTCGAACACGTCGTCGCCGTGCGGCATCGACGACGTCGTCAACCCGCGCGCCGACACGTAGAACGGAACCTGCCACCAGTGGTTCAGCATCGGGGCGCGGGCCATGCGGACCTTGCCCACGATCTGCAACCACATGTGCAACGTCTCCCGCGTGCGCGTCCAGTCGTCGACAGCCAGCGACGGCCAGGCCTCGCTCCGGGCCGACGTGCGCGGCGCCGAGGGTGCGTTCATCGGTTCCTCCAGGTCCGCCGGTGCGATGCGCGAACGTCTCGCGCACCGGCCGGGTACCACGCGAACGCGATTCGAACGCCCACGGCGGTGCCCGCACTCACGCGGGTGGGAGTACCGTCACGGCGACCGTCGTCCACCGGACCGGAGGTGATCTTCCCGTGCGGAACCCGCTCAGCTGGCCGGGACGGCTCGCCGACTGGTTCGAACTGCGCGGCGTCTACGTGCCCGGTGAGGACAACCGCGTGGTCGACCCGTGGCGCGATTGGGGCTGGCTGATCGTCGCGTGGCTCGTGACGGTCGCCGTGTTCATCCTGCTGTTCGCATTCGCCCTCTGACCGACGTCGCCGTCGCGTCCGCATGGGGGCGTCGGGCCGCGGGTCCGCGCCGTCGCCGCGAGCGAACTGCCCCGTTCAGCGGTACCCAACCGTGTGACACGTGACATCCGCGGATCACGAGCAGGACACAGCCCAGAACCAGGAACGCCTCAACCTCGCGCTGCGGGTGGCACCACCGCGCCGGCGCACGCACAGTGGTCCGGGGCGTCGACCGGCGCCCGGTGCGGACCCGCGGCCCGACGAGGCCTCGGCGGCATCCGTACCGACGACGAGCCCACGGTGCACCGCACCGCCGGGCGGAACAGGAGCCACTGCGGTGCGAATGGGCAGTTCGGCGCTGGCCGTCTGCGCGCTCCTGACACTCAGCGGCTGCGGCGGTGTCGATACCGCCACGCCGGCGGGTGGCGCAGCCGTGCCCCCCGGCACCACCAGCCGGGTGCCGACATCCGCCACGCCCGCGCAGGAGACCCCCACCCGGCCTGCGGTGCTGTTCGGCGGCGACTACCGGTTCGGCTCCGGACTGGTCGTCACCGTGTCCGAGCCGAAGACCTTCACCCCCAGCGAGTCGGCGTTCCCCGACGCCGACCGCGCCGCGGCGTTCATGCTCACGGTGCGCAACGAGACCGACAAGCCGTACCGCCTCTCCCAGCTGTCCGTGCGCGCCGGCACCCCCGACGAACGCGCCCCGCAGGTCGTCGACCCCACACAGGGCTACACGGGCATCGTCGAGGCCGACCACGACCTTCCCACGGGCGACGAGATCAAGTTGCAGTACGCCTTCGCCGTCCCCGCCCGGCGCACGCCCGTCGAACTCACCGTGTGCCCCGAGATGTCCGGCCGGGTCGAGGCCGTCTACCACGGCCGGGTGTGACACTCCGGTCACCGCGCGCCCGCGCCGGATACCCTGCGAGCATGACCGAGCTGACGCGACTGGAACCCGGCGATAAGGCACCCGACTTCACCCTGCCCGACAGCGAGGGACGCGAGGTGTCCCTCGCGGATTTCCGCGGCGGTCCCGTCGTCGTGTACTTCTACCCGCGCGCGAGCACCCCGGGCTGCACCACGCAGGCGTGCGACTTCCGCGACAACCTGGCGCTGCTCGGCGAGTCCGGCTACCAGGTGCTGGGCATCTCGCCGGACAAGCAGGCCAAGCTCGCCACCTTCGCCGAGAACGAGGGGCTGACGTTCCCACTCCTGTCGGACCCCGACAAGACCGTACTCAGCGCCTACGGCGCGTTCGGCGAGAAGAAGAACTACGGCAAGATCGTGCAGGGCGTCATCCGGTCGACGTTCGTGCTCGACGGCGACGGCGTGATCGTGAAGGCGATGTACAACGTCCGCGCCACCGGCCACGTCGCGCGGCTACTCAAGGAACTGAAACTCGACGGCTGAGCTCCGGGCGGCTGGGGTCCGGACGCCTGAGGTCCGGGCGGCTGGGTTCCGACGACCGGGCTCCGGACGGCTGGGGTCCGGGCGGCAGAGTTCCGGGCGGCCGCCCGCCTGGACGGATCACCGCCTGCACCCGGCCGGTCGCGGCGTTCCGGTGCCCCGCGGTCGAGGCCGCAACGCACCGGAACGCCGTACGACTCAGTCGCCTTCGACGTACTCCTGCAGATGCGGCAGCAGCGAGCGCAGGGCCTTGCCCCGGTGCGACGCCGCGTCCTTCTCCGTGGGTGTGAGCTCGCCCGACGTCCGCGTCTCACCGTCGGGCACGAAGATCGGATCGTAGCCGAACCCGTTGCTGCCGCGCGGTTCCCGGATGATCGTCCCGCGCCATTCGCCGCGGACGACGATCTCCTTGCCGTCGGGCACGACGAACGCGGCCGCGGACACGAATCCCGCTCCCCTGCGCTCGTCCGGCACGTCCTGCAGCTGGCCGAGCACGAGCCGCAGGTTCGCCTCGTCGTCACCGTGCCTGCCGGACCACCGGGCGGAGAGCACGCCGGGCATGCCGCCCAGCGCGTCGATGCTCAGCCCCGAATCGTCGGCGATCGCGGGCAACCCGGTCGCCTTCGCGGCGTCGTACGCCTTGGCGACCGCGTTCTCCTCGAACGTCGCACCGGTCTCGGGAGCCTCCGGGAAATCCTCCACATCGGACAGTCCGAGTACCCGGACGTCGCCGAGGCCGCGTTTGACGACGATGCGTCGAAGCTCGTCGAGCTTGCCCGTGTTCCGCGTGGCGAGCAGGAGCCTCGTCGTCACTTGGAACCCTTCGACTTCTTGCCCGCGGGAGCGGGTTCGGGCAGCGTGCCGGGATACGGCTCGGCGAGCGCCTCGGACTGTTTCCGTGCGAGCTCGGCACATCCGGCCTGCGCCAGGTCAAGCATCTTGTCCAACGTGGACCGAGTGAAGGTGGCGCCCTCGCCCGTGCCCTGAACCTCGATGAGGGTGCCCGTGTCCGTGGCCACGACGTTCATGTCGACCTCGGCGCGCGAGTCCTCCTCGTAGGGCAGGTCCAGCCGGACCCTGCCGTCGACGACGCCGACGCTGATCGCCGACACCGTCGCCGACAGCGGCTTCGGGTCGGCGAGCTTGCCCGCGGCGTCGAGCCACGTGATGGCGTCGGCCAGCGCGATGTAGGCGCCGGTGATCGCCGCCGTGCGCGTGCCGCCGTCGGCCTGGATGACGTCGCAGTCGAGCTGGATCGTGTTCTCGCCGAGCGCGGCCAGGTCGATGCACGAGCGCAGCGAGCGGCCGATGAGCCTGCTGATCTCGTGGGTCCGGCCGCCGATCTTGCCCTTGACGGATTCACGGCTGCTGCGGTCGTGCGTCGCGGACGGCAGCATCGCGTACTCGGCCGTGACCCAGCCGAGCCCGGAGCCCACCCGCCAGCGCGGCACACCCTCGGTGACGCTCGCCGCACACAGCACCTTCGTGTCGCCGAACTCGATCAGCACCGACCCCGCGGGCCACTGCTGGAAACCGCGCGTGATCCGTACGTCGCGAAGCTGGTCGTCGTTTCTGCCGTCTTTTCGCACCACGGGGCCGACCCTACAACCCGGCCCACCCTCGGTGTCGCCCCGACGGGCGGCCGCGGCGGAGAACCCGCAGACGTCAGATGTCGTACGCCTCGCCCTGAGCCACCACGGCGACCTCGCCGCCGAACGCCGACCGCGCCTCCGCCAGCACCGCGGCGGCGTCCGTCCACGGCGCGATGTGCGTAAGCAGCAGTCTGCCGACCCCGGCGCGCGCGGCCAGCTCACCGGCCTGCGTGCCGGACAGGTGCACCCCGGCGGGCCGGTCGGGAGCGTCGGTCCACGACGCCTCCGCCAGCAGCACGTCGGCCCCACCGGCGAGCGCGTCGAGCTCGTCGCACGGCCCGGTGTCACCGGTGTAGGCGAGCGTGCGCCCGCCGTGGGACAACCGCACCCCGAACGCGGGCGTCGGATGGGCCATCGGCACGGTCACGACGTCGATCGGGCCCAGGCTGCGCGTTCCGCCGTCCAGGGAGTGGAAGTCGTAGACGTCGGACAGGTCCGCGCCGCTGCGTTCGTCCTCGTCGGCGGCGAACGCGTTGGCCAGCCGCGCGGGAGCCTGTGCGGGCGCGTGCACCGGGAGGCGCCGCCGCGCCGGGTCGTACGGCGGCGCGGGGTGGTAGCGGCGCAGCACGGTCAGCGCGCTCATGTCGGCGCAGTGATCCGGATGCAGGTGCGACAGGACGAGTGCGTCCAGGTCGAACGGATCCCGCAGGGCCTGCAGCTGTGCCAGCGTGCCGTTGCCCAGTTCGAGCCCGAGTACGAAACCGTCGGCCTCGACGACGTAGCCGGATGCCGCGCTGTTCGGCCCGGGGATGCTGCCCGAGCAACCGAGGATCGAGAGTCGCACGGGTCGTACCTTGCCACAGGCCGATCGCCCGCCGCCTGTACTACGTGGCGGTGAGCACGCCGCACGTGGCGGTCGGCACGGACCCGCCCCACCCGGCCGCGATGCGGACGCGGGCTCAGCCGACCGGCAGCGCGGGGCCGAACCCCATGAAGCGGCCCGCGAGCCGGGTGAACCGCTCCTGGTCGCCGGTGGCGTGGAAGACGTGGCGGGGCTCGTCGTCCGGCTCGGCCAACATGTCGCGTTCGGTGAGCACCCGCACCACGTCCTTGGCCGTCTCCTCGGCGCTGGACACGAGCGTCACGTCCGGGCCCACCGCCAACTGCAGCACGCCCGTCAGCAACGGATAGTGCGTGCAGCCCAGGATCACCGTGTCGACCCCGTCGCGGGCGAGCGGTTCGACATACCCCTGCGCCAGTCCGAGCACCTGCCGCCCCGACGTCACGCCCCGCTCGACGAAGTCGACGAACCGCGGGCAGGCGACACTGGTCAGCCGCACGTCGTGGGCGGCGGCGAACGCGTCGTCGTAGGCACGCGAACGGACGGTGCCCTCGGTGCCGATCATGCCGACGCGGCCGTTGCGGGTCGTGGCGACCGCGCGCCGCACCGCGGGCAGCACCACCTCGACGACCGGGATGTCGTAGCGCTCGCGGGCGTCCCGCAGGCACGCGGACGACGCCGTGTTGCAGGCGATGACCAGCGCCTTGACCCCGTCCTCGACGAGCCCGTCGAGCGCCCGCAACGCGAGTTCGCGGGCGCGGGCGATGGGCAGCGGACCGTACGGGGCGTGCGCGGTGTCCCCGACGTAGCGCAGGCTCTCGGCGGGCAGCTGGTCGGCGATGGCGCGGGCGACGGTCAGCCCGCCGACGCCGGAGTCGAAGATTCCGATCGGGGCGCTCACGTACTGCAGGTTATCCCGCGACGGGGCCGGCCCCGCCCGCCGTCTTCCGGCTCGCCGCCCGGTCGGCCTTGGCCGCCAGCCACGCGGCCAGCACGCCGCCGAGCGCACCGAACAGATGGCCCTGCCAGGAGATGCCGGCCTGACCGGGCAGCACTCCCCACAGCATGCCGCCCCAGATCGCCAGCAGCACCGCAGCGACGGCGAGCTGCGCGACGCTCCGGTTGAACACGCCCCGCACCAGCAGGAACGCGAGCCAGCCGAACGCGAGCCCCGACGCGCCGACCGTGACGTACTCGGACGGCCCGGTCAGCCACACGCCGGCGCCGCCGACCAGCCAGATCGTCGCCGTCACCATCACCCATTGGCCGATGCCGCCCGCCATCGCGAGGAACGCGAAGACCAGCACCGGCACCGTGTTGGCCAGCAGGTGTCCCCAGCCGGCGTGCAGCAGCGGCGCCCACGCGATGCCGTCGAGCCCACCGAGCGAGCGCGCGACGATGCCGCCGTCGTCGAGGCTCGCGGGCAGGATGACGTCGATCAGCTCGATCACGTACAGCACGACGATGAAGGCCGCCGCGACGATGCCGGCCGCGACGGGTTTCGGCGGCAGGATCCGCTTGGCGGGCGGGCGCGCCTGCTTGGCGTCGCCGGCACCGGGCGTGGGAACGGGCTGCATGCTCACGGGTCCAGATTACGTCCGCCGCACCCCGCCGGACCTCGGTGATGACCCTGAGATCCCGTGTTGCGGATCCCGGGGCGCGTGTTGCGGATTCCGGGGTGCGTGTTGCGGATCCCGGAGCCCGTGTTGCGCATTCCGGGGTGCGTGTTGCGGATTCCGGGGCGTGTCGTGGGCCGGCGGGTTTCCGGAGGCCGGGCGTACCGGGCCGTCGTGGCGGCGGCTCCGGAGGCAACGGTTCCGATGACAACGGGTCCGTAGGATCGCCGCCGTGCGTTTCCGGCCCATCTCGTTCGACCGGCTCGTGACCGAACTCGCCGAACGGATCGCGGCCTCGGCCGCCGACCGGCGCCTCGCCGTGGCGGTCGACGGTGCGGCGGGTGCCGCCGACCCGGCCGGACTGGCCGACGCGCTCGTCGGCCCGCTGCGCGTGGCCGGGCGAGAGGCACTGCGTGTCTCGGCGTGGGACTTCCTGAGGCCCGCGTCGCTGAGGTTCGAACGCGGCCGCCACGACCCCGACACCCGCTACGACGACTGGCTCGACGTCGGAGCGCTGCGCCGCGAAGTGCTCGATCCGGTACGGCCCGGTGGAACCGGGCAGGTGCTGCCCGCGCTGTGGGACGCCGACGCCGACCGCGCCTACCGACACCCCCGCGCCTCGCTGCCGGGCGACGCGGTCGTGCTGGTCGACGGCGAACTGCTGCTCGGCCGCGGACTGGATTTCGACCTCACGGTCCACCTGTGGCTGTCCCCTCCGGCGCTGGCCCGGAAACTGCCCGCCGACCAGCACTGGGCACTGCCCGCCTACGAGCGGTACGACCGCGAGGTCTCCCCCACCGACACCGCGGACGTCGTCGTACGCATGGACCACCCGCGCAACCCGGCCGTCAAGGACTGAACGGCCGAACCGAGAACGGCTGCGGCCCCACCGGATTCCGGCGGGGCCGCAGCCGTACAGGTCACGACGAGGTGGGCGCTACGCCCAGAGCTGACCGTCGAGACGTTCGGCGGCCTCGTCCAGCGAACCGGCGTAGGCACCCGTCGACAGGTACTTCCAGCCCGCGTCGGCCACGACGAACGCGATGTCGGCCGACTGGCCCCTGGCGATCGCCTTCTCGGCCATGCCCAGCGCCGCGTGCAGCACGGCGCCGGTCGAGATGCCCGCGAAGATGCCCTCCTGTTCGAGCAGCTGACGCGTCCGGCGCAGCGCGTCGTACGCGCCGACCGAGTACCGGCCGCTGAGCACATCCGGGTCGTACAGCTCGGGAACGAACCCGTCGTCGAGGTTGCGCAGGCCGTAGACCAGCTCGCCGTACCGCGGTTCGGCGGCGACGATCTGCACGTCCGGTTTGTGCTCCTGCATGTACCGCCCGACGCCGACGAGGGTGCCGGTGGTGCCGAGCCCGCCGACGAAGTGGGTCACCGTCGGCAGGTCGGCCAGCAGCTCGGGTGCCGTGCCCTCGTAGTGGGCGGCGATGTTGGCCGGGTTGCCGTACTGGTACAGCATCACCCAGTCCGAGTTGAGCTTCGCGAGCTCCTTGGCCTTGCGAACGGCCTCGTTCGACCCGCCCGCGGCCTCGGAGAAGATGATCCGCGCGCCGTAGGCCTGCAGCAGCTGCTTGCGCTCGGCGGACGTGTTCTCCGGCATGACGCAGACCAGACCGTAGCCCTTGAGCTTGGCGGCCATGGCCAGCGAGATGCCGGTGTTGCCCGACGTGGGCTCGAGGATCGTGGCGCCGGGCCGGAGCGAACCGTCCTTCTCGGCCTCCTCGATCATCTTGAGCGCCGGACGGTCCTTGATCGACCCGGTCGGGTTGCGGTCTTCGAGCTTGGCCCACAGTCGAACGTCGTCCGACGGCGACAGACGCGGCAAACCGACGAGCGGCGTGCCACCCAGCGTGTCGATCAAGGACTCGTAGCGGGCCATGATCAGCGCATACCGCCGGCGACGGCGGGCAGGATGGTCACGGTGTCGCCGTCGGTGACCTCGGCCTCGAGGCCGCCCGCGAACCGCACGTCCTCGTCGTTGACGTAGACGTTGACGAACCGGTGCAGCTTCTCGTCCTTGACCAGACGGTCCTTCAGGCCGCCGTGACGCGACTCGATGTCGTCGATCACCTGGGCGACAGTCTTGCCGGACGCCTCGACGGACTTCTCGCCGCCGGTGTGCGTACGCAGGATCGTCGGGATGGACACGGTCACGGCCATGGGTTACCTCCGCAGAATGGCTTGTCGATCAGGACAGACGTGTGAGCACGCGGGAAAATTCCGCGTGTGACCCGGGCTACACCGGGGAGTGATCAGGCGTCGGGGACGTCGTCGCTGCCGGTGTTGGCGAACATGTACGACTCGACGGGCGTGACGTCCGGGTTGAGGCGGATCGCCGGGCTCTCGGCACCCGCCTCCCCGACGACCTGCACCGACTCCTCGGTGACCTCGCCCTCGACGATCCGGTACGACCGGAAGTCCGCGACGTCGTCTTCCCGGGTCGACACGAGCACGTAGTGCGCGAAGGGCTCCGAGGCGAACGCGATGTCGGTCCGCGACGGGTAGGCCTCGGTGGCCGTGTGCGAGTGGTAGATCACGACGGGTGTCTCGTCGTTCGCGGCCATCTCGCGGTACAGCTTCAGCAGGTCGCCCGAGTCGAATTCGTAGAACGTCGGCGAGCGTGCCGCGTTGACCATGGGGATGTAGCGCTCTGGGGTGTCGCTGCCGTCGTCGGGCCCCGCGATGACCCCACAGGCCTCGTCGGGGTGGTCGCGACGGGCGTGGGCGACGATCGCGTCGACATGGTCACGGCGGATCCGAAGCACGAACCCCATCTTACTGGCTGAATGAAGCGCGTTCACAGTGTGAGACGGCCACTGTGGCCCATCCCTCCCACGACCGGCCCGACACCCTCCGACCAGGTGTTTCAGTCGTCGAACGCCTCGGGCCAGAGGTCACGGTAGGCCCGCAGGCCCGCCGCGGAGGTGGCGGCCAGCACACCGTGGACCATGGCCCGCGTGAACACCCGGGCAGCCGCCGAACACAGGCCGTCCAGCGCTGCGGCACGCCGCGCCTCGTGTTCGCCACCGAGCCGGCCCGGCTGTTCCGTCAGCGGACGTGCGCCCGTGGCGAGGGCGAACACCGTGTCACCGTCGTACATCGTGTGCGCGGGCCGCACGGCACGGGCGAGCCCGTCCTGCGCGGCGACGGCGAGCCTGCGCGCCTCGGCCTTCGACAGCTCGGCGTCGGTGGCCACCACGCCGATCGTGGTGTTCAGATCCTTGCGGTCGCCGCCGCCGAGGTCGACGGCACGACGAGGCCAGCGGGTGACGCCGAACTCGCCCGGTCGCCCGTGGTCGGCGGCCAACGGCTCGCCGGTACCCGCCCTGACCGCCTCGCCCGCCGCGTTGACGACCGCCAGCACGCCGACGGTGAACTCGCCGACGCGCTCGCTCGCGGTGCCGATGCCGCCTTTCAGCGACCCGACCTGCGCGCCCGTCCCGGCACCGACCGTGCCCTGCGCGACCGGACCGGCCGTGGCCGCCTCGCACGCCGCGTAGCCGAACGTCGCATCCGGACGGTTGCCCCACTCGCCGCGAGGCAGGTCGAAGACGACGGCGGCGGGCACGATCGGCACCACCTCGAACGGCCGGGTGCCGACGGGGAAACCACGCTGCCGCTCACCGAGCCAGCGGACGACGCCGTCGGCCGCGGCGAGCCCGTAGGCGCTGCCACCGGAGAGGCAGATCGCGTCGACCCGCTGCACCAGGTTCTCCGGCGCCAGCAGGTCGGTCTCGCGGGTACCGGGCGCCCCGCCGCGCTGGTCGACCGCGCCGACGGCCTGCCCGGGGACGAGCACCGCCGTCGCTCCCGTGGCCCAGCCCCGCCCGAGACGCTGGTGATGGCCGACGAGCACGCCGGGGACGTCCGTGATCGCGTTGAACTCACCCGGCATGGCGGCCTCCTGCTCGTGCTACTCGGTGAGGGCCTGCACCAGGCTTTCCTGTACCCAGGTCAGCCAGTGGTAAATGCCCAGGTGCGAGGAACGGGGGTCGTCCTCCGGCAGTTCCTCGGGCATGTCGTCGTCCACGTCCAGGGCCGTGCCCAGCGCGAGTCGGACGTCGTTGAGCGCCGAGACCCACGCGTCGGCCTGCTCGTAGGTGAGCTTGACGTTGCCGCCCTCGGGCGGAAGCGTGTTCAGCAGTTCCGCGGCGACGCCGAGTTTGGCGTCGAGCACCTGCGGCTCGTGCAGCGAACGCAGCGCCGAGGCCGAGTCGACGTCCTCCTGCGACGGCTGGTCGGGGTCGAGCTTGTGGAAATCGGGCAGGAGCCTGCCGAGCACCGGGTCGTCCGGGCCCTCCGAGGGGCCGGTCTTGATGCCGGTCAGCTCCGCCAGTTCGTCCTGCGGCGCTTCCTCGGCACGGGCGCGGAGCATGTCGTCGACCTGGCTCACCAGACCGCGCAGCACCGCCGCTTCCTGCTGCTCGAACCCGCCGAGCACGCGTCCGCCCTTGCGCCGCCAGCTCTTCACGTCTGCTCCATCGTGGCCCACAGGCCCGCCGCGTGCAGTTTCGCGACGTCGCCCTCGACCTTCTCCTTGCTGCCCGACGTGACGATCGCCCGACCCTTGTGGTGGACGTCGAGCATCAGTTTCGTGGCGTGGTCGCGGCTGTACCCGAACAGCTTCTGAAAGACGTACGTCACGTACGACATCAGGTTGACCGGGTCGTTCCACACGATCGTCTGCCACGGCTGGTCCCCGGCGCTGGTGTCCTCGCCGAGTGTCTGTTCGGCCTCGACCGGCGTCGTCATGCCCTCCATGTTGGCACGTCCGCTCTCACGCCCTGCCCGGAACCCCGCAAGTCCCTCGTCGCCCGTGTCCACGCCCCAGGGGCACTGTGGTTGCGCTGAGTGCAACCACAGTGCCCTTGGGGGCACGCGGCGTTTCCGCTCACCCGGTCGTCGGCACCCACGGCTGGGGCGGCCACACGTTCGCGGATAGGTTCTCCCGCATGGAACAGATCGGCCCCAGCACGGCACTGCTGACCGACCACTACGAACTGACCATGCTCGGCAGCGCGCTCGCCGACGGGTCTGCCGACCGCGAGTGCGTGTTCGAGGTGTTCGCCCGCAGGCTCCCCGGCGGCAGGCGTTACGGCGTCGTCGCGGGCACGGGCCGGGTACTCGACGCGATCGCGGACTTCCGGTTCACCGACGCCGAGTTGACGCAGCTCGAACAGACGGCGGTGGTCGACTCGGCAACCCTGTCCTGGCTGGCGGACTACCGGTTCTCGGGCGACATCGACGGCTATCCGGAGGGGGAGCTCTACTTCCCCGGTTCGCCGGTCCTCACCGTGCGCGGCACCTTCGCCGAGGCGGTGCTGCTCGAAACGGTGGTCCTGTCGATCCTCAACCACGACTCGGCGATCGCGTCGGCGGCGGCGCGGATGTCGGCGGCGGCCTCGGGCAGGCCCATCATCGAGATGGGCGGGCGCCGCACCCACGAACTCGCCGCGGTGGCGGCCGCGAGGGCCGCGTACCTGGCCGGGTTCGCGACGACGTCGAACCTCGAGGCGGGCAGGCGCTACGGCATCCCGACGCGCGGCACCACGGCACACGCCTACATCCTGTTGCACGACAGCGAGGAGGCGGCGTTCCGTTCGCAGGTCGCCAAGGCCGGTCCGGACACGACGCTGCTCGTCGACACCTACGACATCACCGCGGGTATCGACACGGCCGTGCGCGTGGCGGGCCCCGAGCTCGGCGCGATCCGCATCGACTCCGGCGACGTGGGCGTGCTGGCGCGCAAGGCCCGCGAACAGCTCGACGACCTCGGCGCCAAGGACACGCGGATCATGGTCTCCGGCGACCTCGACGAGCACGCCATCGCCGCGCTGCGCGCCGAACCCGTCGACGCCTACGGTGTCGGAACGTCCGTTGTGACCGGTTCCGGCGCGCCGACCGCGGGAATGGTGTACAAACTCGTCGACGTGGACGGCCGCCCCGTGGCGAAACGCAGCGAGGACAAAGCCTCCCGCGGCGGGCGCAAGTCGGCGGTGCGCAGGCACAAGGCCACCGGCACGGCGCTCGAGGAGGTGGTGCACCCCGTGGATGCGCCGCCCGAGCTGGGCGAGCACGATCGAACGGTGCCGATCCCGCTGATGCGGGCGGGCAAAACCGTGGGCGGCCTGCCCACACTGGAAGATGCGCGCACTCGACTGCGCCGCGGCATGGTGAGCCTGCCGTGGGAAGGCCTGAAGCTCTCCCAGGGCGAGCCTGCCATTCCGACGACATTCAGCTGAGAAGAGCGGGAGGCGGTCATGAGCACCGCGTTGATCGTCGTGGACGTGCAGAACGACTTCTGCGAGGGAGGTGCGCTCGCCGTCGCAGGCGGCACGGCCGTCGCGGGCGACGTGTCGGAGCTGCTGCGCCGGGGTGAGTACGCCCACGTCGCGGCCACCCGCGACCTCCACATCGACCCGGGCGCGCACTTCAGTGACGAGCCCGACTTCGTGACGTCCTGGCCCCGGCACTGCGAGGCGGGCACGCCCGGTGCGAGCTTCCACCCGGCACTCGACGTCGGGCCGGTGCAGGCCGTGTTCTCGAAGGGCCAGTACAGCGACGGCTACTCGGGATTCGAATCGGCCACCGACACCGGCGAGACGCTCGAACACTGGTTGCGCTCACGCGGGGTCACGTCACTCGACGTCGTGGGCATCGCGACGGACCACTGTGTCCGCGCCACGGCTCTGGACGCGGCACGCGCCGGGTTCACGGTGCGCGTGCTGGCCGACCTCACGGCAGGTGTCGCGGTGGAGACGACCGAACGGGCGCTGACCGACTTCGTCGATGCCGACGTCGAGATCGTCGGCACTCCCCGGGTCGGCGCGTGAGCGCAGGCCTGGTGACGTTCGGCGAGGCGCTGGCGTCCTTCCGCACCTCGACGGGCAAGCTCCGGCACGCGACGACGGTCGACGTCGGGATCGCGGGCACCGAGGCGACCGTGGCCGTCGGCGTGTCCCGGCTCGGTGCCCGCGCGGCGTGGACCGGCCGGATCGGCGCCGACGAACCGGGCGCCCTCGTGCTGACCCGGCTGCGGGAGGAGGGCGTCGACACGTCCGCCGCGGTGACCGACGCGCACGCGCCCACCGGCCTGGTGCTGAGGGACGTGCGGTCCCGCGACACCAACCGCTCGGCGTTCTACCGCACCGGCAGCGCGGGCACGCGGATCGCACCGGAGGACCTGCGCGAGGACCTGATCGCCGGGGCGGGCGTGCTGCACCTGTCGGGCAGCACCGCCGCGCTGTCGGAGACGGCCGACGACGCCACGTTCACGGCCGCCGAGATCGCGGGCGAGGCGGGCGTGCCGGTGTCCGTGGCGCTCGACCACCGGCCCGCGTTGTGGCGGCCCGAGGACGCCCGCGACACGCTGCTGGACCTCGTCTCGCACGCCGACATCGTGTTCGCCCGCACCGACGAGGCCCGCCTGCTCGGGTTCGACGGCGACGCCGACTCACTGGTGGCCGAGCTGGCCGCACTCGGCCCCGACGACGTGATCGTCACGCAGGGCCCGCGGGGCGCGGTGGCCGAGATCGCGGGTGCCCGCTACGACGTGCCGTCCTATCCGGTGCACGAGATCGACCCGGACGCCGCCGACGAGGCTTTCGTAGCGGGGTATCTCGCGGACCTGCTGGCGGGCGAACCCGCCGACCGGCGGGTGCGCACGGCCGCGGCGTGCCGGGCGGCGGCGATGACCGTGCCCGGCGGCGCCGACAGCCTCCCGGAGCGCGGCGACCTCGTGGACCTGCCGCGGCAGCACCGGCTCGCGCGTCAGTCGCCGTAGGGGGCGCAGCTCGACGAGCCGACGCGGATGTCGCCGGTGACCGGGCCACCCTCCGGGAACAGCTCGATGTGCACGGCGGACATGGCCATGCTGCCGTCCGGCGGTTCGGGCGAGGTGAACTCGTTGAGCACGACACGCGCCATCGGCGGGTCGTTCTCGGTCGCGCCGGGGATCAGCACCTCGTGGTTCGGCGGGATCTCCTCCGGCACGGCGAAGCCGGTCACGCCGGACAGCGACATCGACGACGCGCTGCCGTTGTCGGTGGTGTGGCAGGACGCCGAGTACGAGCGCACGCGGATCTTCGGGCCGCCGTACTGTTCCAGCACGGACGTCGAGAACCGGTCCCCCGTCACCTCCGCGCGTGCCCGTCCGTCGGAACGCTCGCAGGACGTCCCGGCCCGGCCGTAGGAGGCGAGCTCACCGTCGTGCCCGACCGTGATGCCCGGCGTGCTTCCCTCGGCCTCACCGTCGACGTCGCACGCCGCGATCGGGCCGACCCGCACGTCCGTGCCGGCTTGCACCACGTCGACCATGCCCGCGTCGCCGGTCGCCGTCGGCGCCCAGTCGTCGTGCGCGTGCACCGCCTGCGTCTGGGCCGCGTGCCCCGAGGCCGGGCCCTCGGTGTCGGCGGTCCCGTCGGCGCCGGCGTGGGCCGAGCCCGTCAGCGCCGCGGTCAGCGCCAGTGAGGCGAGCCCCACCGCCGACAGTCGACCGGCTCGGCGTGCGGTACGCGTGCGTGTCATGTGACGTCCTCCCGAATCGTGACTGGCGCATCCCCGACATCGGCAGCCACCGGCGAGAGCCTGACCCGGCCGACCGCACACCACCCGGCCGTGTGACCGCGCGGTGCGAGCCGCCCACGTCGCGTCCGGCGACCGGTCACGATCGGCGGCGAGTCCCATCGGTGTGGGTTCCCCTCGGTGTCGGTCCCCCTCGGTAAGGTGGCGCTCCGTGCCCGCCGAGATCAGCACCCTGCAGAAGCCCCGCAAGCTCCCCGGCGTCCGCGAGCTGCTCACCGACGCCGTCGAGGCGGTCGGCGGCACCGAGCGCGACGGCCAGGTGCACATGGCCGAGGCCGTCGCACGGGCGATCCGCACCGGTGAGCACCTCGCCGTGCAGGCGGGCACCGGTACGGGAAAGTCGCTGGCCTACCTCGTGCCCGCGATCCGCCACGCCGTCGAAGGGCACACCACGGTCGTCGTGTCGACCGCGACGATCGCGCTGCAGAACCAGCTCGTCGACCGTGATCTCCCGCGGCTGGCGAAGGCGCTGAAGAAGCCGTTGGGCCGCGAGCCGACGTTCGCGATCCTCAAGGGCAGGCGTAACTACCTCTGCATGCACCGCGTGCATTCCGGCGCCCCCGAGGAACCCGAGGACAGCGGGTTGTTCGACGCGTTCACCGTGTCGCGCATCGGCCGTGAGGTGAAACGGCTGCACGAGTGGTCCTCGGAGACGGAGACCGGCGACCGCACGGAACTCGTGCCGGGTGTGTCGGAACAGGCGTGGCGGCAGGTCTCGGTCAGCGCACGCGAATGTCTCGGCGCCGCGCGCTGCCCCGTCGGCGACGACTGCTTCGCGGAGAAGGCGCGCGCCGACGCGGGCCGGGTCGACGTCATCGTCACCAACCACGCGCTGCTGGCGATCGACGCACTCCAGGAACAGCGGGTGCTGCCGGAACACGACCTCGTCGTCATCGACGAGGCGCACGAACTGGTCGACCGGGTCACGTCGGCGGCCACGGCGGAGCTGACCGCCTCGGCCGTCTCGGCGGCCACCCGACGCTGCGGACGCATCATCGACGCCGACACCTCGGACCGGCTCCTCGAAGCGGGCGAAGGCCTCGCACTCGTGCTCGACGACCTGCCCGCGGGGCGGCTGGACACGCTGCCGCAGGCCCTCGGTGGGGCGGTCACCGTCGTCCGCGACGCGGCGCACGCCTGTCTGACGGCGCTGGGCGGCGAACGCAAGGAGGACGTCGAGGAGGCCACCGCACGCAAACTGGCGCGCTCGGCCGTCGAGGAGATCCACGACACCGCGGTACGGCTGCTCGACGCGTTCGATGCCGACCAGGCGAACCGGCCCGACGTCGTGTGGATCTCCAACGACACCTACTCGTCGTCGCCGCGGCCGCCGTCGCTGCACGTCGCACCGCTGGCCGTGGGCGGACTGCTGCGGGAGCGTGTGTTCGCCCGCTCGACCACCGTCCTCACGTCGGCGACCCTCGCTCTCGGCGGCCGGTTCGACACCCTCGCCCGCCAGTGGGGACTGCCGCCGGAACCGACGCCCGCGCCCGCCGACGACGGCACCGCCACCGACAAGCCCGCGCCCGCCGACGACGCCGACGACGGCCTGCGGTGGAGCGGACTCGACGTCGGCTCCCCGTTCGACTACGGCCGCAACGGCATCCTCTACGTCGCCAAACACCTCCCGCCTCCCGGCCGCGACGGCCTCGGCGACGCCACGCTCGACGAGATCGCCGCGCTCATCGACGCCGCGGGCGGGCGCACCCTGGGCCTGTTCTCGTCGATGCGTGCCGCGAAACGGGCCGCCGAGGAGCTCCGCGAACGGCTTCCCTACGACATCCTGTGTCAGGGCGACGACTCGACGTCGACACTCGTGTCGCAGTTCGCCGACGAGCCGCGCACGTGCCTGTTCGGGACGCTGTCGCTGTGGCAGGGCGTGGACGTGCCGGGGCCGTCGCTGCAGCTGGTGATCGTGGACCGGCTGCCGTTCCCGCGGCCCGACGACCCGGTGGCCTCGGCCCGGCAGCGGGCGATCGAGGCACGCGGCGGCAACGGCTTCCTGACGGTCGCGGCCACGCACGCCGCGCTGTTGCTGGCGCAGGGTGCGGGCAGGCTGCACCGCTCGTCCAGCGACCGCGGAGTCGTCGCCGTCCTCGACTCACGGCTCGCGACGGCGCGGTACGGCGGCTTTCTGCGCGCGTCGATTCCGCCGTTCTGGCCAACGCAGGATCCCGCCGTTGCGCGCGATGCGCTCACGCGGCTCGACGCCGCCGCCCCGGGAAGGGCGAGCACGTCCACCGCGTTACGGTGAACGCCACCCCCGAACCCAAGGGAGAGTTCGTGTCCCCCGATTCCTCCACCGCTCATTCCCGCGCCGTCAGTGTCGACGACACCGGTGTCCGGCGGCAGCTCGCCGACGGCTCCGAGGAGCGGGTCGACTGGGACGACCTCGCCGCCGTGGTCGTCCGTGTGATCCCCGAGGGGTTGTCGGACGAGGACGTCTTCCTGATGCTCGCGGCGGCCGACGGCACGGGCACCGCCGTGCCGAGCGGCGACCCGGCGGCGGACGCGCTCATCGAGCGGCTGCAGACCCTGCCGGGGTTCGACCACGAGACGTTCGTCGAGGCGATGACCACCGACGCCGACCAGGCCTACGTCGTGTGGAAGGCGGGCGAGGGCTCGGCCTGACGTTCACAGGCGGCTGGTCAGGCCGCTGTCGGTTCGGAGTCCGCGTGCCTGCGCGAGCACGGTGATCGTGCCGGGCGCGATCTCGGTGAATCCGGCGTCGCGGACGGCGATGACCCCGTGGTCCCGCCACGTCGCGGCCGGATCGCCCGGTGCCAGCTCGGCCCACTGGGCGGGCGTGGCGTCGCGTACGGCGCAGCGGAACCCGTCGGCGCGCCAGCGTGCCAGTGCGGCGTCGCCGAGCACGGCGGCCAGCAGCATCGTGGCGTGCCCGACCTGCGCGGCGGATTTGCCCGCCGTCATCGGCACGTCCGGGTTCAGCAGCAACAACGGCCGGTCGTCCGGGGAGGGCCCCGGGGCGTCGGCCGCCAGGTCGGTGCCGGACACCTGCAGGCGCGACACCTCTTTGGGCACCTCGGAGACGCGTCCGGGAAGCAGGGCTCGTACCTGTGCCCCGTCGATGTCCACCGTGACGCCGGGCAGTTCCTGCACCGCATCCCAGTGCGCGCCCCGGGCCCGCCGGGCGACCTTGCGGATGTGGCCTGCGAGCCAGTCCCGCATCGGCTCGTACCAGGGTCCACCGGGTTCGCACCGCTCGTCGAGGCACACGGCCAGCGCCGCCGTCGCCGCGGCCTCCAGCAACGGCGTGCGCGCCGGCGGCGAGGCCTTCTCCATCCGCAGGATCACGGGCATGGCCCGCACCTCGTCGGGTTCGGCCTCGACGACGGCCGTGTCGGCCGCGGGCAGGTCGAGCCAGGAGGCGTAGCGCGCGGCGAGCGGAGCGAGCAGCCCGGTCACGGCCGGACGAGCGCGAGGCCGTCGGCCGCGTCGGCGGCCTCGACCTCGGTACGCGTCACGCCGAGCATGAACAGGATCGCGTCGAGGTACGGGTACGACAGCGCCGCGTCGGCGACCTCGCGCAGTGCGGGCTTGGCGTTGAAAGCGATCCCCATGCCCGCCGCCGACAGCATGTCGATGTCGTTGGCACCGTCACCGACGGCGACGCACTGCTGCACCGGGATGCCGAACTCGTCGGCGAACCGGTTCAGTGCCCGCGCCTTGCCGGGCCGGTCGACGATCTCGCCGACGACGCGGCCGGTGAGCTTGCCGTCGACGACCTCCAGCTCGTTCGCCGCGGCGAAGTCGAGACCCAGGTCGTCCACGAGCCGGTCGATGATCCGCATGAAGCCGCCGGAGACGACACCGCACTGGTAGCCGAGCCGCTTGAGCGTGCGGATCGTCGTGCGGGCGCCGGGGGTGAGCTCGATCGCGTCGGCCACCTCGTCCATCGCCGTCTCCGGCAGCCCTTCGAGCAGGGCGACGCGGCGTTCCAGCGACTCGGTGAAGTTGATCTCGCCGCGCATGGCGGCCTCGGTGATCTCCCGCACCTGCGGTTCGACGCCGACGTGCGCGGCGAGCATCTCGATGACCTCACCCTGGATGAGGGTCGAGTCGACGTCGAACACGACCAGCCGCTTCGCCCGCCGCGACAGGCCGGACCGCTGGATGGACACGTCGAGCCCGCCGCGGTTGGCGAAGTCGGCGAGGATGGACCGCAGCTCGGCGTCGGCCTCGGGCGTGTCCTTCTCGACCGACAGCTCCACCTCGAGACCGGTCACCGGATAGTCGGCGATGCTCCGGATGGCGTCGATGTTGGCATCGGCCGACGCGAGCTTGCCCGCGACCGCGTAGATCGACTGCGCCGTGAGCGGGCGGCCGAGCAGCGTCAGGACGTGGGTCGAGCCCTGCCTGCCCTGCGCGAACGGCTCGGTGCCGATCTCGTCGCCGATCTTCACGTCGACCGACATCGCCACCGTCGCCATGGCCTGTTCGACGGCCTCCTGCAGGGCTTCCGGGTCGCTGTCGACGGCGACCAGCACCCCCAGTACCAATCGTCCGCGGATGACCACCTGCTCGACGTCGTGCACGTCGACGCCGTGCGCGGTGAGCGCGGCGAACAGGACGGACGAGACGCCCGGCTTGTCCGGTCCGGTCGCGGTGATCAGGACTGGGGTGCTGTTGATACTCACTGTTCGCTCGCGTTGTCCTTGTCGTGGTCGCCCGGCATGACCGCCTTGGTGGCCACCTGCGAGGGCGCCTCCTTGGCATGCGGGTTGTCGATCTGCCTTCCGGTGAACGAGATGTGGCCCTCGGAGTGGAGCCGCTCGATCATGTGCGGGTAGTGCAGCTCGAACGCGGGCCGTTCGGACCGGATCCGCGGCAGCTCGGTGAAGTTGTGCCGCGGCGGCGGGCAGGACGTCGCCCACTCCAGCGAGTTGCCGTAACCCCACGGGTCGTCGACGTCGACGAGCTCACCGAACCGGTAGCTCTTGAAGACGTTCCAGATGAACGGCAGCGTCGAGGCACCGAGCACGTAGGCACCGATCGTAGAGATCGAGTTGAGCGTCGTGAAGCCGTCGGAGGCGAGGTAGTCGGCGTAGCGCCGCGGCATGCCCTCCGCGCCCAGCCAGTGCTGGACGAGGAACGTGCCGTGGAAGCCGAGGAACGTGAGCCAGAAGTGCAGCTTGGCCAGCTTCTCGTCCATCATCCGGCCGGTCATCTTCGGGAACCAGAAGTAGATGCCGGCGAATGTGGCGAACACGATGGTGCCGTAGAGCACATAGTGGAAGTGCGCGACGACGAAGTAGCTGTCCGACACGTGGAAGTCGATGGCGGGCGCGGCCAGCAGAACACCGGTCAGGCCGCCGAAGAGGAACGTGACGAGGAAGCCGACGGAGAACAGCATCGGCGACTCGAACGTGATGCGGCCCTTCCACATCGTGCCGATCCAGTTGAAGAACTTCACACCGGTCGGCACCGCGATCAGGAACGTCATGAAGGCGAAGAACGGCAGCAGCACCGAGCCCGTCGCGTACATGTGGTGCGCCCACACGGCCACCGACAGGGCGGCGATCGCCAGCGTCGCCAGCACGAGGCCCTTGTAGCCGAAGATCGGCTTACGGCTGAACACCGGGAAGATCTCGGAGACGATGCCGAAGAACGGCAACGCGACGATGTACACCTCGGGGTGGCCGAAGAACCAGAACAGGTGCTGCCACAGGATCACACCACCGTTGGCGGGGTCGAACACGTGGGCCCCGATCGCGCGGTCGGCCAGCAGGCCCATCAGCGCGGCGGTCAGGATCGGGAAGGCGATCAGCACGAGGATGCTGGTGACCAGGATGTTCCAGGTGAAGATCGGCATCCGCCACATCGTCATGCCGGGAGCACGCAGGCAGACGACCGTGGTGATCATGTTGACGGCACCGAGGATCGTGCCCAGACCACTGACGACCAGGCCGGAGATCCACAGGTCGGCACCGACGCCCGGCGAGTGGATCGCGTCGGACAGCGGCGTGTAGGCGAACCAGCCGAAGTCGGCGGCACCGCCCGGGGTCATGAAGCCCGCGAGCGCGATCAGACCACCGAACGAGAACAGCCAGTACGAGAAGGCGTTCAGGCGCGGGAACGCGACGTCGGGCGAACCGATCTGCAGCGGCAGGATGAAGTTCGCGAAGCCGAACACGATCGGCGTCGCGTAGAACAGCAGCATCACCGTGCCGTGCATGGTGAACAGCTGGTTGTACTGCTCCTGGGACAGGAACTGCTGACCCGGCTGAGCGAGCTCGGTACGGATCAGCATCGCCATCGCTCCGCCGATCATGAAGAAGGCGAAGCAGGTGACGATGTACATGATGCCGATCTGCTTGTGATCCGTCGTCCGGAACATACTCAGCAGGTACGAACCCTTTGCCGACTTCTGCGCCGGGTACGGGCGCTTCGCGATCGGCTGGGGGGCTACGGCCGTCACTCCTGCCTCCTGCACTTCGAACCCCGATCCTTGCTGCGCCACGGGCGGGGACCCACGTTGGCTACGACAGATCGTAGCCGTCGCGAGTTTCGATGGTTCCCGCGGCTGCGAACATCACGTCATGAGCGCCCGATCGGTGCCTTCTCGCCTCGCAGCCGTCGTCGGCACGGCCCGCCGGTCCGGGCGGCCTCCACGACGCCGGAAGCACTCGCCGCGGGATCGAACCCGCTGGTGAGAAGGGGACGTGGCCGCGTGGACACCCCGGCGTGACGGCGTTGCCGCGGCCCGAGCCGCGTACCGCGCTCGCGGGCGGCGGGCGACTCGCCGGCTTCCTCGCGGTGGCCGGCACGCCCGTCGTGGCGCCGCCGTCGGACCCGCCCGGCGGTCCGCACGGATGCCGGTGAGACCACGGTCACGTTCCGGCGTTACCTCCGTCACGGTCGGTCGGCGGTACCGGCCCCGGCCGAGGTGGCCTACACCCCTGGGCCGGGACCCCGCTACGGGCGAGGCGCCGGGTCACGGGGCGTTCATCACCGGGCTCTCGTTGTCGGCGGGCTCTCGTTGTCGGGCTCTAGTTCCCGGCGGGCTCTCGTTCCCGGCGGGCGTGCCCCGGCGGTGGCCCGTCCGGGCCCACCTCAGGCTTCGGGGTACCAGTCGGTGATCGCCGCGGCCACGGCGTCGGGGGCTTCGAGTGGCGTGAGGTGTCCCGCGTCCGGGATCGTCTCGAGCCGCCCGGAGGGCAGCACCTCGGCCATCGACCGGGCCGCGTCCGGCGGGGTCAGCCCGTCTCGCTCCCCCACGATCACCAGGGCGGGCACGTCGGCACCGCGGAGGGTCTCCGTGGAGTCGGGCCGCGCGGCCATGGCGCGCTGCGCCCACGCCACGCCCGCGGGTTGCTGCGATGCGATGAGCTCGCGCACGAGGGCCTCGACCTCGGGCTGCCGTTCGCGGGTGGGTTCGGACAGCAGGTTGGGAAGCATGGCGTCGGCGAGCCAGTCCGAGACGCCTTCCGACTCGGCCCGATCGGCCACCGACAGCCGGTTCGCACGCGCCTCGTCGGTGTCGGCTTCCGCCTTCGTGTCGATGAGCACCAGCCCGCCGACACGCTCGGGAGCCGCCCGCAGCACGGCCATCGTCAGGTATCCGCCCATCGAACAGCCGCCGAGTACCACTCGGTCGAGTTCGAGCCGGTCGAGCAGCGCCACGACGTCGCGGGCCGCGTCGTCGAGACTCGGTTCCCGGTCGACCCCTCCGCCGGATGCGGTGCCGGGGGATGCGGTGCCGGGGGCCGTCGCGGTCGAGGATGCGGAGTCCGGGGATGCCGTGCCCGGGTTGGCGGTGTCCTGGGATGCGGAGTCCGGGGATGCGGTGTCCTGGGTCGAATTACCCGAGGACCGAGTGTCCGAGGATGCGCTGTCCGAGGATGCATTCTCCGAGGACGCGGAGTCCGGGAACGGGCTGCGGCCCATGCCTCGCTGATCGGGTGTGATCACGCGGGTACGGGCCGACAGCGGTCCGCGGACGGCGTTCCACATGCGCGCGTCGAGCGGGTAGGCGTGCAGGAGAACGAGCGGGAGATCGGCCATGCCGGCGATTGTTCCCGGTCACCCACCGCCTCGGCGAGGTGGCGACCGCCGGACCCGGGCCCCTCCCCGCCGTGCCGAACCAGGGGCGCGACCCGCGATGCCACCGCCACGGCGGTCGACTGCGACCGCCGTCCACGACGGCCGGCGGCGCCGCGACTCGGCGGCGAGGGATGGGGCCACGACTCAACGGCGGCGGGTCGGACCGCGACGACCGCGCGCCTGCCAGCAACCGTTGTGCCAGTGCCTGCGGTCGGCCACCGAACCCAGTTCGTCGGCGGGCCACGCCACGACGTGCGGCACACCCGGGCGGATCTCGTGATCACATCCGGGGCAGCGGTACATCTTCGTCGCCTGCACCCCCGGAACGGTGCGCACGAGCCAGTCGCCGTCCTCGGCGGACTCGGAGCGCGCCCACCCGGTCACGGCGGGACGCGGGCGCTCGTCCCGCGATCGGCGATGGCGTCGAGGCATGCATCCACGGTAGCGAACCCCGCGCAGCACCCCGGTCGGCCTGCTCCGCCCCACCGCGTGTCCTGCGCTCCAGCCCGCGCGTCGGCGACCCGTCCGGCGCTGGACCTACTGGCACAACTGCCGGTGCCGGATCCACGACCACGCCTTGCGGCGCCGGACCTGTCGGCAAGCCGTCCGGCGCATGACCTATCGGCAAGCCTTCCGGCGCATGACGATGTGGGGAATGCCGTCCTCGTCGAACTCCTCGCCCTCGGGTTCGTAGCCGAACCGTGCGTAGAAGCCCTGCGCGTACGTCTGCGCGTTGAGCACCGACTCGGCCTCCCCGAGGTGCTCGACGGCCGCCTCCATCAGGCGGGCTCCGAGGCCCGTGCCCCGCGCGGACGCCGCCGTCACCACCCGGCTGACGCGGGCGACGCCGTCCGGTTGGGCCAGCACCCGCAGGCAACCGGCCGCCCCCGCCTCGCCGGACCCGCCGGGCGCCCACAGATGCCACGTCGTCGGCAGCAGGTCCAGTCCGTCGATCTCGCCGTAGGGGCAGTTCTGCTCCACGACGAACACGTCCACGCGCAGCCGGAGCAGGTCGTACAGGTCGGCGGCCGTGAGATCCGGGCCGCGGCGAGCCACCAGGTCGGTCACCCGGCCAGTGTGACACGGCCGTGCCAGAACACGGTCGTCACACCCGGGCCGGACGGTCCCGCCGGCGAACCGGACCTCACCCGAGACCGGTCAGGAGTCGACGTCCTGGCCGCCGAGCTGCGGTTCGAACGTCGACACGCGGGTGTAGACCCCCGGCTTGCCCGCCTGGGCGCAGCCGTCGCCCCACGACACGACGCCGATGAGCGTGTCACCGACCATGAGCGGACCACCCGAGTCGCCCTGGCAGGCGTCGACGCCGCCCTCCGGGTAGCCGGCGCAGACCATCGACTCGCTGTCGTACTCGTGGTAGGCCCGGGAACAGGTGTCGTCCGCGACGACGGGCACCTGCGCGGAACGGAGCGTGTTCGACCGCTCGCCCGACTCGGACACCCGGCCCCAGCCGAGCACGGTCGCCTCGGTGCCCGCGCGGTACTTCGCCGAGTCGGAGGCGTCGGCGACCTCCGCGGTGCGGTACGGCACGGCGCGGTCGAGCGAGAGCACCGCGATGTCACCACCCGAGATCGGGTCCTGGTAGCTCGGCGCGATCCACACGTCACGGACACCGGCCTCGATGCCGCGGTCGGTTCGCGTGTCCTGCCTGCCCGCGACGACACCCAGGTCTTCGGCGGGCAGCGCGTCGGCGCAGTGTGCCGCGGTGACGACCTTCCGCGACGACGTGAGCGTGCCGCCGCAGAACTGCCTGCCGTCGTCGTCGACGAGATAGACGGCGTAGGAGTGGTCGGCCACCGAGGTCTCGTCGCCGCCGACGACGTACGGTTCCGCGGCGCCGGCCGTCGCCGGTGCCAGGGACGCACCCGTCAACGCCGTCAGCGCGAACGCGGCGAGGACGGACGAGGCGCGGCGAGCCGGGCGACCGGAACGGACACCACTCGAACGAACACCGCCGGAACGCGACGATGCGGGCATCACGGGCATGGCGATCCCCTCGTAGATCTGCTGGTCGGGTCGCGCCCAGGCTACGGCCCACGTGCCCGAATCCGGGGTCGCTGGATCGGGTGGACTACCGTGCTGGCGTGCGTGGTGGCCTCTTGATCGCAGGAACGACATCGGACGCTGGCAAGTCCACAGTGGCCGCCGGCGTGTGCCGGTGGCTCGCGCGCCGCGGCGTGCGGGTCGCGCCGTTCAAGGCGCAGAACATGTCGAACAACTCGATGGTCTGCTCCGACGGGGCGGAGATCGGGCGGGCGCAGTGGCTCCAGGCGGTCGCCGCGGGCGCCGAGCCCGAATCCGCGATGAACCCCGTGCTCCTGAAACCCGGCGGCGACAGGCGCAGTCACGTCGTGCTGCGTGGCACCCCGTGGGGCGACCTCCACGCGGGTGACTGGGCCCACGGCCGCCGCGAGCTGGCGGACGCGGCCTTCGGCGCACTGGCCGAGCTGCGGGACCGGTTCGACGTCGTGATCTGTGAGGGCGCGGGCAGTCCCGCGGAGACCAACCTGCGCGACGGCGACTACGTGAACATGGGCCTCGCCCGCGCGGCGGACCTGCCCGTGCTGGTGGTCGGCGACGTCGACCGCGGCGGGCTCCTCGCGGCGTTGGCCGGCACGGTCGGCATCGTGGACGAGGCCGACCAGGCACACCTCGCGGCGTTTCTGGTGAACAAGTTCCGCGGGGACGCCGCGTTGCTCGAACCGGGACTGCGCTCGGTGGCCGACCTGACCGGCCGCCCCGTGTTGGGTGTACTCCCCTGGCTGCCCGACGTGTGGCTCGACTCCGAGGACGCGCTCGCGATCGCGGGCTGGGACGGGCACCGCCCGGGAGCCGGTGCGACCCTGCGCGTGGCGGCGGTGCGCTTCCCGCGCGTGTCCAACGCCACCGACCTCGACCCGCTGGCGGCCGAACCCGGCGTCGACGTGACCGTGACGGCCGATCCGGACGTCGTCGCCGCCGCCGACGTCGCCGTCCTCCCCGGCACACGGTCCACTGTGGACGACCTGGCGTGGCTGCGCAGGCGCGGCATCGACGCCGCCGTACGCCACCGTGCCGAGCAGGGCAGGCCGGTGCTCGGCATCTGCGGCGGTTACCAGATGCTCGGCAGGGCCATCACCGACGGTGTCGAATCCGCAGCCGACGAGGCAACCGGGCTCGGACTACTGCCGATGTCGGTGGCGTTCAGCGGCGACAAGACGCTCGCCACGCCGACCGCGCGGTGGCGCGGCCACGACGTGCACGGCTACGAGATCCACCACGGTGTCGCCGAGCACGACCGCGGGCACACCGCCGAACCGTTCCTCGACGGTCTCCGCGACGGCGCCGTGTGGGGCACGATGTGGCACGGCGTGTTCGAGAACGACGGGTTCCGCAGGACCTGGCTCGCCGAAGCCGCTCGGCAGTCCGGTGTGGACTGGGCAGCCGCGGACGCGCCCGGTTTCGCCGCACGACGCGAGGCGATGCTCGACGGGTTGGCCGACGCCATCGACGAGCACGTCGACACGGCCGCGCTCGAGAAGCTGATCACCGACGGCGTCCCCGCCGACCTGCCGACCTTGAAACTCACCCGGCACTGACGACCGTGTTGCGCCCTCGGGAGATCGTGTTGCGGATCCCGGGGACCGTGTTGCGCCCCTGGGAGGCTGTGTTGCGGATTCCGGGGACCGTGTTGCGCTCTCGGGGGCAGGTGTTGCGGCTCCGGGGACCGCGGCCGCTCCCCGGAGCCGTCGCGGCGTCGCACCCGGGACCGTGCCGCGCCGACCGTCGAGACTGTGCCCGGAGACACGACCGCGCTCGTGGGCAGCGCTACCGCTCGGGGTCGACGTCCTCCGGGGCGACCAGCCCGTCGAAGGCCTCGGGGTGGGCGACGCACCCGGTCGGCTCAGGCTCCACGGCCCCGTCCTCCGGGACCGCGACCAGGTCCTCCGGGTCGGCGACAACCACGTCGTCGACGGCCGTGAGCCCTTCGGACATCACCTCCCCGTCCGCGAATGCCCCGGTGGTCGGCTCCCCGGTCCCGGTCTCCGCCACGTCCGCAGGGTCTGCGTCGTCGAAGCCGGCGCCGACGTCGCCGTCCGTCCCCTCGTCGACATCGACGTCGCCCGCCTCACCGTTGCGGACCGGGTCGGCGACGTAGCGCAACAACGGCAGCAGGTCCTGCTCGACCGCGTTTCCCGCCACGGCCGTGGCGCACCCTTCCACCTCGCCGCGCAGCCCGTCGGCGTCGACGCCGGCACCGATGAGCACCAGTCTCGTCGTCCGGCCCTTCGGCGGTGCGACCCGCTCCGCGCGGACGTAGGCCCCCACGGTGTGCACCTCGTAGGCATCGGCGTGGCCGGGCACACCGACCGAGACGGTGCCCTTCATCCGGTACAGGCCTGCGGGTCGGGTCTCGAGAAAGCCGGCGAACCGGCGCGGGTGCAGTGGCCCGGTCTCGACGGTCACGGTGTCGTAGGCGGCGTGCGCGTGCCCGGCGTGATCGTCGTGGTCGTCGCCGCGGCCGCCCCCGGCCTCGGCTTCGGCGTCGTCGACGCGCAGGTCGTCGAACGTGAGCTGCCGCGGACCTGCGTCCGGTCCCCTGTCGACGCGGTCGAACAGCAGCTCCGGGTCGATCCGCCCGAACTCGGCAGACACCACAGGGGTCGCGCCGGCCAGTTCACGGACCAGCGCGGACACACCGTCGGCGGCGCGGTCGACCTTGTTGAGCACGACAAGGTCCGCCATCGCGACCTGGTCGGCCAGTTCGGGGTGCCGTTCGCGCATGGCTGGGAACTCGGCGGCGTCGACGAGTTCGACCAGGCCGCCGTACTCGAGGTACGGGTCCTCGCTGGCGAGCACGAGCCGGACGAGGCTGCGCGGCTCGGCCAGCCCGCTGGCCTCCACGACGACGAGGTCCAGGTCGGCGGACGGGTCGGTGAGGGTCGACAGCATCCGGTCCAGTCCGCTCGCGTCGACCGCGCAGCAGAGGCAGCCGTTCTCGAGCGAGACCATCGAGTCGACCTGGCCCGCCACGCTGAGCGCGTCGACGTTCACGCTGCCGAAGTCGTTGACGACGACGCCGATACGCGTGCCGCGGGTTCCCGCGAGCAGGTGGTTGAGCAGCGTCGTCTTCCCCGCGCCGAGGAAGCCGGCGAGGATCACGACCGGCACCCGGCGGCGGCGCCCGGACCTGCCTCGCCGCTGCGGATCGTTCGCGGCCGTGCTCGCCTCGCCGGCCGTGCCGGTGCTCACGGTCATGCTCGCCTCACAGCCATACGTCGGCCTCCTGGGAACACTCGAACGTCGGGACGGGTTGAGGTAGGCGGACAGACCGGCAAACCCACGGCCTGAGAGGGTACCGACGTGCCGCACTACGACATCGTCATCATCGGGACCGGATCGGGGAACTCGATCCTCGACCAGCGCTTCGCCGACCGGAAGGTCGCGATCGTCGAGAAGGGCGTGTTCGGCGGCACGTGCCTGAACGTCGGCTGCATCCCGACGAAGATGTTCGTCCACCCCGCTGACCTGGCGGCGACGCCGCCGGCGGCGGCACGCCTGGGTGTCGACGAGACGCTCGACGGGGTGCGCTGGCGCGACATCCGCGACCGCATCTTCGGGCGCATCGACGCCATCGCCTCGGGCGGCCGCGAGTACCGCATCGAACACGACGACAACGCGAACGTCACCGTCTACGAGGGCCAGGGCCGGTTCACCGGGCACAAGGAGTTGACCGTCGAGCTGGCAGACGGGACCGAGACGATCACCGCGGACCGGTTCGTCCTCGCAGCGGGCGGCCGTGCGGTCGCTCCCGACGTTCCGGGGCTGGCCGAGACGGACTTCCACACGTCGGACACGATCATGCGGATCGAGGAGCTGCCGCGACGCCTGGTGATCCTCGGCAGCGGGTTCATCGCGGCCGAGTTCGCGCACGTGTTCTCGGCGTTCGGCGTCGACGTCACGCTGATCGCGCGTTCCGGGGCGATGCTGCGCGCCGAGGACGAGGACGTCAGCCGCCGCTACACCGAACTCGCTGCGCAGCGCATCGATCTGCGCCTGAACCGCACCACGACGCGGGCCCGCAACACCGAGACCGGCGTCGAGCTCCACCTCGAAGGGCCGGGCGGCGGCGAGACGGTCGAGGGTGACCTGTTGCTGGTCGCCACCGGCAGGCGGTCGAACGCGGACCTGCTCGACGTCGAGGCCACGGGAGTCGCGGTGACACGGTCCGGACACGTGGAGGTCGACGAGTACCAGCGCACCGCCGTCGACGGCATCTACGCGCTGGGCGACATCAGTTCGCCCTCCGAGCTCAAGCACGTCGCCAACCACGAGGCGCGGGTGGTGCAGCACAACCTGTTGCATGACCTCGGCGTCGAGGACTCGCCCGTGGCGGCCGACCACCGGTTCGTACCGCACGCGGTGTTCGGCTCACCGCAGATCGCGTCGGTCGGGCTGACGGAACGGGACGCGGCGGCTCAGGGCGTGGAGTACGTGACGGCGACGCAGGACTACGGCGGTATCGCCTACGGCTGGGCGATGGAGGACGAGTCGCACTTCGCCAAGCTGCTCGCGGACCCGTCGACCGGCAGGCTGCTCGGCGCGCACATCATCGGCCCGCAGGCGCCGACGCTCATCCAGCCCCTGATCCAGGCGATGAGCTTCGACCTCGACGCGCGCAGCATGGCGCGCGGCCAGTACTGGATCCACCCGGCCATGCCGGAACTGATCGAGAACGCCCTGCTGAACCTGCCGTTGGACTGACGGGGCACAGCAAGCGATGCCCCCAAGGGCACCTTGGTTGCATCGAACCTTGGTGGCATCGAACGCAGCCACGGGTCGGCGTGCCCGTGAGGGGTGGTGGCCGGCCGGCGGGCGGGAGCGCCCCGTCGTCCGCTGATCATGAGTCGGGCGGGGCTCGCCACCCGTGTGGAGGCGTTCGCTAGACGTAGCGGGGTTTGCCCGCGTACCAGCCGAAGGCGAGCTGGGCGGTCACCACGACGAGCACCATCGTCAACGGCACGGTCCAGCCGCCGGTGAGGTCGTGCAGCACGCCGAAGGCGAACGGGCCGAGCGCGCCCAGCAGGTAGCCGAGCCCCTGCGCCATGCCGGACAGCGACGCCGTGTCGGTGCCGGTCCGGCCGCGCAGGGTGATCGCGGTGATGGCGAGCGAGAACACCGCCATGCCGAGTCCGATGAGGATGGACCAGAGCAGCGGCGCGGCGGCGGGCACCAGCAACAGGCCGGTCAGCCCGCTGATGCCGAGCAGTCCGAGCCCGACGGACCAGAACCCGAGACCTCCACGCGCCACGACGAGCGGCGGCACGAAGAAGCTCACAGGTAGGCCCAGTAGCGACACCAGCCCCATCAGCAGTCCTGCACTGGTGCGGCTCACGCCCGCGTCGATGAGGACCTGCGGCATCCAGCCCATCATGATGTAGGCGAAGCACGCCTGGGTGCCGAAGAAGCCGGTGACGATCCAGGCGAGCCGGTTGCGCAGCAGCGATCGCCGGGGTTCTGCCGACTGGGCCGCGTGTGACGCGCTGAGACCGCCACCGCGGGTCGCCGCGAACCACAGCACGAGCGCCACCACGGCCAACACGGCCCAGCCGCCGAGTCCGCCCCGCCAGCCGCCGGTGGCTTCCGTCAGCGGCGGGGTCATCGAGGATCCCAGCGCGCCGCCGGTCTGCAGAGCCGCCGTGTAGATGCCGGTCATCAGGCCGACCCGGGCGGCGAACGAGGTCTTGATGACGACGGGGATGAGCACGTTGGCGAGTGCGATGCCCGCGCTGGCCACGAACGTCCCGGCCAGCACCACGAGCGGGCCGTCGACCACACGCAGCACCAACCCGCCGGTCAGCACCGCCAGTGCCGTCGCGACGGCCGCCGACACGCCGATCCTCCGAGCCAGCCACGGTGCGCCGAATCCGGCGAGCGCGAAACACAGTCCGGGCATCGTCGTCAGCGCGCCCGCCCACGTGCCGCTCGCCCCGAGGGTGCGGGTGACCTCGTCGAGGATGGCTCCGACGGAGGTCACCGACGGCCGGAGATTCATCGCCGCCAGCACCACCGCCACGGCGAGCAGGCCGGCACCGGCGCCCGCCGCGCCGTGCCACCGACGTCGTCCGCCCTCTTCCACGGCCGGTGCCACCGCAGTGTCGAGGTCCGCGGCGGGCGGTTCCGCCGCGCGGGATTCCATCGAACTGCTCGCCATACCCACGACGTTAACAAAAGGTAGGATGACCGGGCGAACCAACCTTTCGCCGGGTGGTCGGCATTCGGCAGAATGGCCGGCCCCGAAGGAGGTGCAGCCCGTGCCACTGTCCGCGCCCCAGCGCTCCGGCCTGGTCGACCAGGTGATCGGCCAGCTGCGCGGAGCGATCCGCAGCGGCGAATGGCCGCTCGGTGAGCGCATCCCCACCGAGGTGTCACTGGCCGGCGATCTCGGTGTCGGACGCAACACCGTGCGCGAGGCGGTCCGCGCCCTGGCGCACAGCGGTCTGCTCGAAGTCCGGCAGGGCGACGGAACGTACGTGCGCGCGACCAGCGAGGTGTCCGGCGCGATCCGCAAACTGGCGGGCACGGAACTGCGCGAAGTCCTCCAGGTACGCAAACCCCTCGAGGTCGAGGGTGCCCGCCTCGCAGCCGCGGCACGCACCGACGACGACATCACCCGCCTGCGCGAACTGCTCGACGGCCGCGACCGCGCATGGGCCGACCGGCGGATCGACGACTACGTCCGCATCGACGCGGCCTTCCACCAGGCCGCCATCGAGGCGGCACACAATTCCGTCCTCACCGAACTGTACCGAGGCCTCACCGAGGTCGTCGTCGCCAGCGTCGCGGCGACCACCCGGCTCGACGTGCCGCAGCCCGAGGAATCCGGCCACCGCGGCCTCCTCGACGCGATCACCGCACGGGACGCCGACCGCGCGGCCACCGAGGTGTGTGCCTTCTTCGCCGAACTCCACGCACGCAACGACCCATGCTGACCGTGCGTGTTGCAGTTTCCGGGGCGCGTGTTGCAGTTTCCGGGGCCCGTGTTGCAGTTTCCGGGGCGCGTGTTGCAGTTTCCAGGGCCCGTGTTGCAGTTCCAGGCCGTACCCGAGCTCGTGCCACAGGGTGGTGACGACCGGACCGGGCCGGGCCGTCGCCGTCAGGCGAGCCGGTGCAGTCGGAGCGCCAGCTGGAGCTCGAGGGCGCGCTCCGGCTGCTGCCAGTCGTCGCCGAGCAACGAGGACAGCCGTTCGAGCCGCTGGGACACCGTGTTGACGTGGACGTGCAGCCGGTCCTTGGCGCGAGTCAGGCTGCCGTTGCAGGCGAAGTAGGCGGACAGCGTGTTCACGAGATCCGTGCCGCGCTCGGCGTCGTAGTCGAGCACGGGTCCGAGTGTGCTGCGCACGAACTCGGGAACGTTCGCTCGATCGCCGAGCAACAGGCCGATGAATCCGAGGTCCGCCGCGTCCGCCCCGGCCCCCTGCCTGCCCAGCACGAGCAACGCGCGCAGGCAGCGCGCGGCCTCGGCGTGTGCCTCCGCGATCTGTGCAGGTCCACGGGCAGGGCCCGCCGCCCCGACCGTGACCGGGCCGCCGAGCCGGCGCGTGAGCTCACCCGCAACGATGCGTGCGGCGTCACCCGGCCCGTCGGACGCCGTCAGCACGACCACGCGATCGGCGTGGACGCCCGCGAGGACGCCGTAGCGTGTCGCCGCGGAGGCCAGGCGGCCACGGGTGAGTCCCGCCTCGCCGTCGGCGTGCAACAGCAGGACCGCATGCGGCTCGCTCAGGTCGAGGCCGAGCCTGCGGCCACGTTCCAGCAGCGCCGACGGGTCCCGTTCGGGAGCGCTGAGCAGGTCGGTGAGCAGCTCCCCGCGCACCCGGTCCTCGGCTTCGGCCGCCGACGACCGCAGCAACAGCAACAGCGCCGTGACCAGGCCCGCTCGTTCGAACAGTCGCCTGTCCGCGTCGCCGAGGCCGGGTCTGCCGGTGAGCGTGATGCTGCCGAGCAGTTGCGGACCCGCCATGACGGCACACACCCAGGCGTCCCCGTCGACGACGGCACGCCCCGAAGCACGCGACGCCGCGAGCGCGTACGGGCTGCAGCCCACCTGTTCCGCGCCCGCGCACGCCAGTTCGGCGCCCTCGGGGTCGTGCACGACGATGCCACCGTCGAGCACCGCGGCGACGGCCTCCGCGACACGCTGCACGTCCGCACCGCCGAGGACGAGCTCGGCCAATCGGTCGTGCGCGTCCTGCGCCCGCGCCAGCGACTCGTGGTGCGCGCGGATCGTCTCGTTGGCCTGGCCCAGTTCGTCCAATGCCACCGCGCTCGACTCGATGAGCCGGGCGTTGTCGATCGCGATGGCGGCGTGGTCGGCCAGCGACGACAGCAGCGCCACTTCGTCGGGGGTGAACGTCCGTGGTCGCCGATCGGAGGCGTAGAGCACGCCGATCACCCGGTCCCCGAGCGCGAGCGGCACGCCGAGGATGGCGATCAGCCCCTCGTCGCGCACCGCTCTGTCGATCGGCCCGGTGTGGCGGAACCGGTCGTCGGCCGGGTAGTTCGACGTCGCGTACGGCCGCACCGTCTGCGCGACCAGCCCACCGAGGCCCTCCCCCATGCCGAGACGCACCTGTTGGAACAGCGCCGACGCCGAACCGTCCGTGACGCGCATGTAGGTGTTGTCGGAGTCCTCGTCGTTCAGACTCAGGTACGACACGTCGACCCGCAGCAGCATGCGCGCACGGTGGACGATCGACCGCAGCACGGCGTCCAGGTCGCGCAGCCGCGCCAGGTCGCTGGCCGTGTCGAACAGGGCGGCCAGCTCGGCCTCACGCCGGGTGTGCGCGTCGAGAGTGCGCCGGATCGTCAGCGCCAGCCGCAGCGCTTCGTCGTCGGTCTCACCGGTGTCGGTCCGGGCGAGGTCCTCCGACGAAGCGCCGTCGGCCAGCTGTCGCAGGAGTCGGGCGGCGCCGTCGGTCACCGTTCGATGGTCGCACCGGCGCCCGTCGAACGGGGATCGCCCGCGTCGTCGGAGCCGCCCGCGTCAACCAGCGACCGTCCCCTGGTTTCCTTGGCGACGTACACCGCGACGATCGTGATCGCACAGGTCGCGGCGACGTACAGCGAGATCGCGACGCTGGCGCCCGTGCTGCTGAGCAGAGCCGTCGCAATGAGCGGAGCGAGACCGCCCGCCGCGATGGACGCGAGCTGGTACCCGATCGACGCACCCGAGTAGCGCACCTTCGTACCGAAGAGTTCGGAGAAGAACGCGGCCTGCGGGCTGTACATGGCTCCGTGCAGCACCAGACCGACCGTGACGGCCGCGATGGTGCCCCACGACGACTCGGTGTCGAGGAGCTCGAAGAACGCGAACGCCCACACGCCCATCCCGACGGCTCCGAACAGGTACACCACACGCCGTCCCACGATGTCGGACAGCCAGCCCCAGAACGGGATCACCGCGAAGTGCACGGCCGAACCGACGAGCACTGCGTTGAGGCCGAGGGACTTCGGCAGTTCCAGGTGCGTCGTGAGGTAGGTGAGCACGAACGCGGTGATCACGTAGTACGAGGCGTTCTCCCCGAAGCGCGCACCCATCGCGATGAGTACCTCGCGCCAGCTGTACCGGAGCACGGACACGATCGGTGCCTTCTCGGGCGCCGGGTTGTCGCCGGCCTTCTTGACCGCCTCGACGAACACCGGCGACTCCTCGACCGCGAGCCGGATCCACAGCCCGATGCCGACCAGGACACCGGACAGCAGGAACGGGATGCGCCAGCCCCATGCCTCGAACGCCGCATCGCTCTGCACCGTGGCGAGTACCGCCAGTACCGCCGTGGCGAGCAGGTTGCCCGCGGGAACCCCGGCCTGGGGCCACGAAGCCCAGAATCCGCGCCGCCTCGCGTCGCCGTGTTCGGACACGATCAGCACGGCGCCGCCCCATTCGCCGCCGACGGCGAACCCCTGCACGAGACGTAGGAAGATCAACAGCAGTGGCGCTGCAATGCCGATACTCGCGTAAGTGGGCAGCAGGCCCATGAGGAACGTGGCCGCACCCATGAGCAGCAGACTCAGCACGAGCAGTTTCTTGCGGCCGAGCTTGTCACCGAAGTGGCCGAACACGAGCCCACCGAGCGGCCGCGCCACGAACCCGATGGCGTAGGTGGCGAACGCCAGCATGACGCCGACGAGCGGGTCGTAGTCGGGGAAGAAGAGCTTGTTGAAGACAAGGGCCGCGGCGGAGCCGTACAGAAAGAAGTCGTACCACTCGACGGTGGTCCCGATCATGCTCGCGCCGACGACACGGAGGATGTTGGTCCGTTTCGGCTGCTCTGCGGACTCGGCGGCGCCGGAGCTGTGCCCGGGCGTCGGGTCTGTCATCTCGATCACCACTTCGTTGTGTGTGCGGGACGGGGGGGGAGTTGCCGGATTTCCTCAGGCGGCGGTCCAGCCGCCGTCGACCGGGATCGACGCGCCGGTGAGGTAGGCCGCGTGGTCACCGCACAGCCACACGGCGACGGCGGCGACCTCCTCGGGTTCGATGAGGCGTTTCACCGCGGTGCGCGCGAGGAAGACGTCGTCGGTGACGGCTTCCTCTCCGATGCCGCGGGTGCGGGCCTGATCGGCGATCTGCCCGGTGACCAACGGGGTGCGCACGTAGCCGGGGTCGACGCAGTTGCTGGTCACGCCGTGGGACGCGGCTTCGAGCGCGGTGACCTTGCTCAGCCCTTCGAGTGCGTGTTTGGCGGCGACGTAAGCGGACTTATGCGGACTGGCACGGAGCCCGTGCACGCTCGAGATGTTGACGACGCGACCCCAGCCGCGTTCGTACATCGCGGGCAACACGTGACGCAGCAGCAAGAAGGGCGCCGTGACCATCAGGCTCTGGATGGTCCGGAACACCGCGGGCGGGAAGTCCGGAATCGGCGCCACGTGCTGCATGCCCGCGTTGTTGACGAGGATGTCGACATCGCCGGGCAGTGTCTCGATCGCCTCCGGTTCGGTGAGATCGGCGACGTGTGCGCGGGCCCCGGACTCGGTTGCAGCGGCGGTCGCGGCTCGTTCGTCGACGTCGACGAGATGCACCGACGCGCCCGCCTCGGCGAACGCGCGCACACAGGCACGCCCGATGCCGCTCGCACCACCCGTGACGAGCACACTGCGGCCGTGCAGCGGTGGGAACGGCGACGCGGCGGCCTCTCCGGCCGCCCTGGGAGTGGTCGTGGTCACAGGTGCCGACCGTAAGCGGAAGCCTGCGCGGCAGCTATGTGTTCACACCACACACCTGGCGACGATGCAGTGTCCGCTGAATACATTCACAGTGACCGGACCAGGTGACGCCCCGGGTGAAGACGAGCCGGAGCTCGACTAGGTGCCGATCGCGCCCCTTGCGCCTTCGCCAGCACCGGAGCCTCGACGTCGACACTCCACCCGGCGTGACCACCGTTCGTCGTGACGACCCATCGGCCGCACTGCCTCGCTCCACTCCCACGGCTGCCACGTAGCCGGCATTGGGCCCTCATGAGCCGCCCCGTGATGAATCGTTTCATATTCCGTACGCCTTCCCATTTCATCTGATCGACCACTGGATATTCGCACACACATTCGATACCGTCGAGCGCCATGGGGGAACGAGACGAGCTGATCCGGGACCTACGTGCAGCGCGGGCGGAACGCGCCCGCGCCGACGCGGCCGAGACGACCGCGCTGGCGCGACTCGCCGACCTCGACGGCGACGTGCGCAGCCTGGCCGACGAGGTCGCACCGGAGTTGAGAGTGTCCGCCGCGGAAGCCGCGCGGAGGATCGGACGGGCCACGGCGCTGACGCAGCGCCTGCCGACAGTGCTGGGGTGGATGCACGCCGGACAGCTGGAGGCCTACGGCGCGCGGCGACTCGTGGACGTGACCGCTCCGCTCGGAGACGCGCACGCGCGCCGGGTGGATGCGCTGCTGGGGCAGCGCCTGGCCGCCGACCCGACAGGATCATGGGCGCCGGTCAACCTCGCCCGGCGGGCGCGACGACTCGTGGAACACGTCGACCCGCACGGGCAGGCGATGCGCGCCCGCAGTGCACGAGAGAAACGGGGCGTGGAGTTGCAACCGCGCGAGCACGCGATGTCCCGGCTCGCCGTCGACCTGCCTGCCGACGTGGGCGCAGCCGTCAAGGGCCACCTCGATGCGCTGGCGCGACGCCTCCGTGGACGGAGCCGGGAAACCAGCGGTGACGACGGGCGGACGATGGACCAGCTGCGGGCCGACGTGGCCGCCGACCTGCTCCTCGGCCGCAATCCCGGCGTCACCGCGCCGACGGCGGCGGCCACGGTGCACGTACATCTTCCCGTCGACACCGCCCTCGCGATCACCGACGACGGCTGCGAACTCGACGGCTACGGCCCCATCCCGGGCGCGCTCGCCCGGGAGATCATGACCAACCCGCACAGCACCTGGCGCGCGGTGCTGTGCGACCCCGGCAGCGGCCGGCCCGTCGACCTCGGACGCACCCGACGCCGTCCCACCGCCACCGTTCGGGAGCTGGTCGCCGTGCGGGACCGCGAATGCTGCATCCCGTGGTGCCACCGCCCCGCCCGGCATTGCGACTTCGACCACGATACGCCGTGGGCCGAGGGTGGCAACACGTCGGCGGTCAACGGCAGCCCCAAATGCGACCACCACCACGCTCGCAAGGACCATCCCGGCTGGCGTATGCGGCACGACGCGGACACCGGCGTCACCACGGTGACCACGCCCAACGGTGCCGTGCACACCACGGCCACCGAACCGATCCACCACCCCACCCGGCGACGCCCCCTGCGGAGCGGAGGGGAACGACGAGCTCCACGGGCCGTCCTGAAACGACGTCATCCACGGAACGAGCCCGGGGCGGGTGCCGCAGAGACGGCAGCGGTGCGGCCGCCGACGTCACCGCCGGAACACGGCGAACCCGAAGGCCGATCGGCCGGTGAATGGGCCGGCTGGACGACGTGAACGCCCCGCACCGGCCGTCGTCAGCGGGACCGTCGCCCGTCCACAGCACGGCGTCCGGAGCCGGACAACAGCCACGGCGCGGGACCTCAGGGCAGCGTGAGGATCTCCGCGCCGTCGGCGTTCACCACCAGGGTGTGTTCGAACTGGGCGGTCCACTTCTTGTCCTTGGTGGTGACCGTCCAGTCGTCGTCCCACACGTCGTAGTCGATCGTGCCGAGCGTGATCATCGGCTCGATCGTGAACGTCATGCCTTCCTCGATGAGCGTGGTGACGTTCGGCTCCTCGTAGTGCAGCACCGTCGGCTCGGTGTGGAAGGCGGGGCCGACGCCGTGGCCGGTGAAATCGCGAACGACGCCGTAGTCGAACCGCTTGGCGTAGGCCTCGATGACCCGGCCGATGACATTCAGCTGCCTACCCGGCCTGACGGCCTTGATCGCGCGCTTCAACGCCTCCTCGGTCCGCTCCACCAGCAGCCGCGCCTCCTCGTCGACGTCGCCGGCCAGGAACGTGGCGTTGGTGTCACCGTGGACACCACCGATGTACGCCGTGACGTCGATGTTGCAGATGTCGCCGTCCTCGATGACCGTCGAGTCCGGGATGCCGTGGCAGATGACCTCGTTCATCGACGTGCAGCACGACTTGGGGAAGCCGCGGTAACCGAGAGTCGACGGGTAGGCGCCGTGATCCATCAGGTACTCGTGCACGACCTTGTCGACGTCGTCCGTCGTGTTGCCGGGCTTGACCGCCTTGCCGCCCTCCTGCAGAGCCTGCGCCGCGATCTTGCTCGCCACCCGCATCGCCTCGATGGTCTCGGGTGTGCGCACCGCACCACTGGTGTCCCGCTTCGGAGCGGGCTTGTCGACGTATTCGGGGCGGGCGATCGACGACGGGACCTCACGGCGGGGCGTCTGAACGCCGGGCTTCAACGGAGCACGAACGGGCATACCCCGAGCATAATCACGCGGTAGCGCGTTCCGAGGCCGGGCGGCAGTTCCGACGGGTGCCGGTTTACCGCAGGCCGGCCAGGAAGTCGCGGGTGACGTCGACGGCGGGTTTCGACGAACCCGCGCCGGTGAGCAGGGTCGCGAACGCCACGTCGTCGAGCGGCCCGGCGTCGCCGTACCCGGCGAACCAGCCGTGGGAGTCGCTGCCGTCGCCGTACTGGGCGGTCCCGGTCTTCCCGTGCACGGCAGACAGGTCCCGCAGTGCGGTCGCGGTGCCGTCGGTGACGACCTCGCGCATCATTCGCCGCAGCGGTCGCAGCACGTCGCCGGGCAACGGTTCGCCGGTCTTGCTCGCCTTGGTGCGGTCTCCGCGGATGAGCCCCGGGGTGGGCATTTCGCCGGCGTCGACGGTCGCGGCGGCGAGCGCCATCCCGAACGGGCTCGCAAGTGTCTTGCCCTGGCCGATGCCGTTCTCCGCGCGCTGCACCCGGTCGTCGGATTCGGGTACGGAGCCGGTGATCGTGGTGATTCCGGGGATGACGAAGTCGGCGCCGATCCCCAGCGACCGCGCGGACTCGGTGAGCGCGTCGGCCGGTAGCTTCGCCGACAGCTGGGAGAACGTCGTGTTGCACGATTCGGCGAACGCGGTGTGGAGCGGCACTCTGCCCAGGTCGAAGTTGTTCTCGTTGGGGATGCGCCGGTGGCCGATCGTGGTCGTGGCCGGGCACGCCACCGTCGCGTTCGGCCGGGTCTCGCCCGCGTCAAGGGCGGCGGCGGCCGTGGCCATTTTCAGGGTCGACCCGGGTGGGTAGCGCCCGGTCAGTGCGATCGCGCCCTGTTGGTCGGCGGCGTCGTTCTGGGCCACCGCCAGCAGGTCGCCGTTCGACGGCCGGATGGCCACGATCGCCGCGGGCCCGTCGACGTTCTGCAGCGCGCGTTCGGCGGCTTGTTGGACGGGCAGGCTCATCGTCGAGTGCACGGCCGCTGCCGGCCGGGCGTCCACGGCGTGCAGTTCGCGCACCTCGGCGCCTGCGCTGTCGTTGACGACGACCCTCCAGCCGTCCTTCCCCGCCACCCGTTCGGACACGTGGTTGCGGATCATCGGGAGGATCTTGGCGCCGAGGCCTCGTTCGGCCGACAGCAGTCGCTGCTGGCTGGTGAACCGCACGCCCGGGAGCTCGTAGATCTGCGGTTTGACGGACTGGTAGTCGGCCGACCTGAGGCTGACCACGAGGTAGGGGCTGCCGTCCTCGGTCTCTCGGGCGCCCTTGAGGATCGAGCGCTTCGTGATGCTGTCGTCGAACCGGGACACGGCGCCGGCCAGGGTGCCGGCGACCTCGTCGAGCCGGTTTGCGGCGGCTTTCCTGTCGAGTGTGACGCCGATGACGGTGTCGGTCTTGAGCAGCGCCGCGCCGTTGCGGTCGAGCACGGGCGCCGGTGGGGGCGTCGCGGTCACGAGCGACAGGCTCTGCTGCGCCCCGAGGTCCGGGTGCACGACCGTCGGCGCGAAGTGCACCTTCCAGCCGTCGTCGGTGGAGCGCAGTTCGGCCTGGGCGTCGTACCGCCAGGTACGCCTGTCGCCGAGTTTCCAGGTGAGGGAGTAGCGGCCGTCGGCGCGTTCGCCCTCGGCGGTTTCGGTGACCTCGCCCGTTTCGGCCGACATCGACTCGGCTCCGAGCGACTTCCCGGTCCTCCGCAGCATCTCCTCGGCGGTGCCGGGCGTGTCGGTCAGCGCGGCCGCTTCACCGGGTTTGTTCTCCTGCCATGCGGTGAGGAACTCGTCGAGGGCGTTCTCGGCCCCGTTGCCTCCGAACACGCTGCAGCCGGACAGCGCCAGCACGGCCGTCAGTGCGAGGGCGGTCGCGGTAGTGGGTCTCGCCATGGTTCAGAACAACACCGTCGCGAAGCTGCCCACCTGGCGGAAGCCGATCTTGCGATACGACGCGAGCGCCGGCGTGTTGAACGAGTTGACGTACAGGCTGGCCACTCTGCCCATTCCTTTCACCAGTCGCGACGCGATCGCGGCCGTGCCCGCCGCGCCGAGACCTTCGCCGCGGCGGTCCGGATGCACCCACACGCCCTGGATCTGTCCGACGTGCTGCGACAGCGCTCCGATCTCGGCCTTGAACACGACCTCGCCGTCCTCGAAACGCGCGAACGCGCGCCCGCCGGCGATCAGTTCCGCGACTCGGGCGCGGTACCCGGCACCGCCGTCGCCGGCTCGCGGGTCGACGCCGACCTCCTCGGTGAACATCGCGACGGCGGCGGGCAGGTAGCGTTCCAGTTCGTCGGGCCGCACAGGCCGCACGAGCCGGTCGGGCAGGACGTCCGGTTGGCGTTCGAGCGCCATCAGCGGCTGCTCCGCGCGGACCTCGCGGGCCGGACCCCAGTCGACGGCCAGTTCGTCCCACAGGCCCAGCACCTGCTCGGACGGTCCGACCACGGAGGAACACCTGCGCGACCGGCGCAACGCTCGATCCGCGAACGAGCGGATCGCGGCGTGGCCGCCGGACAGCGGCACCATGTTCGGCCCGGCGAAGCACAACCCGTCGAGCGCGCCGTTGGCCTCGCGCCCGTCGGAGCCCCACAGCTCACCGCCGAGGCGCCACGGGTCCACGCCCGCGATCTCGACGCGCGCGGACACCATGCAGTTCGCCACCGGGTTCACGCCCAGCGCGGCCCGGACGGCCGGATAGTCCCTGTCATCGAGGAGCCGCGCGCCAGCAACCCGCAACACATCGTCCAGACTGCCAGAGAACACCTCGTAACGGGGAACGACCACCCCGGTGGGCGTACCGGCGGCGAGCCCGATCACCGTCCGGCACGCGGTTGGCGCCGGTGGTCAGGCTCCCGGGTAGGTGCCGAACACCCAGACGGTGCCCTCGGGGTCGGCGATCGCGGCGTTGCGGGATCCGTAGTCGGTGTCGTGCGGTTCCTGTTCCACGGTCGCGCCCGCGGCCCGTGCGCGCTCGTGCACGGCGTCGGGGTCGGCGGTCACGACGTAGATCCACTGCGGTGCCCGTTCGAGCGCCCCCGTTCCGCCGTGCGCCTCGGGCCTGCGGGACCCGACCATGACCCCGCCGCCCTCGGGCCAGCGGAGTTCGCCGTGTACGACACCGCCGCTCTCGTCGGGGACGATCAGCGCCTCGGTGAAGCCGAGTACGTCGGTGAGGAACGCGCGAGCGGCGGCGATGTCGTCGTAGAGCACGCCCGGCCAGACGCCGGGCTTCGGCGTGGTGCGACCGGGCGTCGCGTTCGTCGTGGTGTCGGTCGTCGTGTTCGTCATGGCTCCGAGTCTGGTATCGGAGCGGTGAGCGGGTCTTGGAGAAACGGGAGCTCCTCGGCCAGCCACGCCGCCGGTGCGCACCCTGCGAGCGCCCGCCATTCCGCGGTCAGGTGCGGCTGGTCGACGAAGCCGCACCTGGACGCCGTCTCGGCGAGGCCGCCACCGGCCTTCAGCAACCCCACGGCACGTTCGAATCGGACGACCCTGGCCGCCTGCTTGGGGGTCAGCCCGATCTCACGCCGGAACCGCTCGCCGAAGTGGCGCCTGCTCCAGCCCGTTTCGCGGGCGAGCGCCTCCACCCGGACGGTCCCGCCCGAGCGGCGGATCCGATGCCACGCCCACGCGACGTCCTCCGCGGACCCGGTCGGGTCGTCGCCCATCCGGGCGCTGAGCACGTCGTCGAGGATCGCGAACCGGCTCCGCCAGTCGGGCGCCTCGGCGAGCCGTTCCGGCAGCACGGCGAGATCACCGTGCAGGTCCGCCAGGTCGAGGACGTGGCCGGTGAGTTCGGAGGCGGGCACGCCCACCATCGCAGCCGCACCCGCGGGTTCGAGCGCGAGTTCCATCCCGTACTCGGTGCCGGCGCGCGCGATGAGCACCGGCGAGGTGTGCAGTCCGCCGAGCAGTGCCCGGAACTCGCCGGGCGCCTGGTCGCCGCGCGGCATGCCCACGATGCGGACCGGCTCGCCGAGGCTGATGTTGAGCGTCAGGTGCCCGCTCGGCAGGCCCCGGTGGACGGCCTCTCCGACAGCCACCTCGCCTGCGGCCACCTCGTCGACGGCCGCACCGGCACCGTCCGGCGCCGCACGCGCGCCCACGTCGCCCGCGGTCGCGGACTCCGACGCGGCGGACCGGTACCCGATGTACCGCGCCACCCACGGCCGAAGCCGCGGCCGCGGTCGCGCAACGGCCCATCCGTCTCCCACCTCACCGAGCGTGGCAGAAGCGGGCGACCGTCACCAGCGCCATCGGCCGGCCCGCCCACGAGCAGACCGTCCCACGAACGGGTCGCGTGAGGTCAGCCCACGGTGACGACCGGCTCCCCGGACTCGTCGACGTCGCCGTTCTCCTCGGCGATGCGCATGGCCTCCTCGATGAGGGTCTCCACGATCTGCGCCTCGGGCACGGTCTTGATGACCTCGCCCTTGACGAAGATCTGGCCCTTGCCGTTACCGGACGCGACGCCGAGGTCGGCCTCCCGCGCCTCGCCGGGACCGTTGACGACGCAGCCCATGACGGCCACGCGCAGCGGCACCTCCATGCCCTCCAGGCCAGCGGTGACCTCGTCGGCGAGCTTGTAGACGTCGACCTGCGCCCGCCCGCAGGACGGGCACGAGACGATCTCGAGCTTGCGGGGACGCAGGTTGAGCGACTGCAGGATCTGCGTGCCGACCTTGATCTCCTCGACCGGCGGCGCCGACAGCGAGACGCGGATCGTGTCGCCGATGCCCTGCCGCAGCAGTGCGCCGAACGCGACGGCCGACTTGATCGTGCCCTGGAACGCCGGACCGGCCTCGGTGACACCCAGGTGCAGCGGGTAGTCGCACTGTTCGGCGAGGATCTCGTAGGCCCGCACCATCACGACCGGGTCGTTGTGCTTGACGGAGATTTTCAGGTCGTGGAAGTCGTGCTCGGCGAACAGCGAGGCCTCCCACAGCGCCGACTCGGCGAGCGCTTCGGGCGTGGCCTTGCCGTGCTTCTCCATCAGCCGCTTGTCGAGCGACCCGGCGTTGACGCCGATACGGATCGGCGTGCCGTGGTCCTTCGCCGCGTGGGCGATCTCCTTGACCTGGTCGTCGAACTTGCGGATGTTGCCCGGGTTGACGCGCACGCCCGCGCAGCCGGCCTCGATCGCGGCGAACACGTACTTCGGCTGGAAGTGGATGTCGGCGATCACGGGGATCTTCGATTTCTGGGCGATCGCGGGCAGCGCCTCGGCGTCGTCGGCGCTCGGGCACGCCACGCGCACGATGTCGCAACCCGACGCGGTCAGCTCGGCGATCTGCTGCAGCGTGGAGTTGATATCCGCGGTGTTCGTCGTGGTCATCGACTGCACCGAGATCGGGTGGTCGCTGCCGACGCCGACGGCTCCGACCTGCAGTTGCCGGGTCTTACGCCGTTCGGCCAGTACGGGGGGTGGTGTGCCGGGCAGACCAAGGTCGACGGTCATCGATTCCTCTGCAAAGTCGGCGAACGCGTTCGCTCCCACGATACCCGTGTGCTCGTCGGGCTCGCCCCGCCGCGGGCCCGTACCCGCGTGGGCACCGCGGGCCGGCGTCCCCGCAGCACCCACGCGGGCGTCGCGGGGACCGGCTAATCGGTGATGGTGATCGGGTTGACGATGTCCGCGGTGATGGTCAGCAGCACGAACGCGCCGCCGACCACGATGATGACCATCGTCACGGCGTTGAGTTTCGTGTAGTCCACCGGCCCGGCCGCCGATTTGCCGCGCAGTTTGCGCAGCCAGTCGCGGACCCGTTCGTACCAGGTCACGGCGATGTGACCGCCGTCGAGCGGCAGCAACGGCAACAGGTTGAAGATGCCGACGAAGAAGTTGAGGCTGGCCAGCAGGAAGAAGAACAGTTCCCACAGGCCTTCCTGCGCGGCCTCACCACCGATCCGGCTCGCGCCGACCACGCTGATCGGCGTGTTCGGATCCCGTTCCGCACCGAAGATCGACTCGACGACGGCGGGCACCCGTTCGGGCAGCTCGAGCAGCCGGTTCCACGTCTCCACCACCAGGTCGCCGGTGAACGCGGCCGTGCCGCCGATCGCCCCGACGGCGTCGTACTCCCAGCGGTTCGTGAACGTGACGCCGATCGACCCGATGTCGACGAGCTTCCGCGTCTCGGGGTTGTCCGGGTCGGTGACGGGCCGTGTGACCTTCTCCACGTCGACGGTCAGCGGGATGACCTCGCCGCCTCGTTCGACCCGGAAGTCCGTCGGCCCGGACAGGTTCTGCACCTCGGCGACGACGTCGGTGTAGGTCGGGGTCTCCTCCCCGTTGACCGAGACGATCACGTCGCCCTGGCGGATCCCGCCGTCGCGGGCGGGCGCGGGCGCGCCGGGCTCGCAGTTCGGGTTCGTGTACTGCTGGTTCGTGCGCGCGTCCTGCACACAGGGCGACACCTGAGAGATCTCGGGGGTGCCGAAGAGGTTCGGCAGCCCCATCGTGGCCGCCATCAGGTACAGCACGACGAAGCCCAGGACGAAGTGGGTGAACGACCCGGCCGCCATGACGACCGTGCGCTTCCACGTCTTGAAGCGGTACATCGCGCGTGGCCGCTCGTCGTCGGTGACCTCGTCGAGCGCGGTCATGCCCGCGATGTCGCAGAAGCCGCCGAAGGGCAGCCACTTGAGGCCGTACTCGGTCTCGCCGCGGCGGAACGAGAACACCGTCGGGCCGAAGCCGACGAAGTAGCGCCGCACCTTCATCCCGAAGGACTTGGCGGCGACCATGTGGCCGGCCTCGTGCAACGCCACCGAGATACAGATGCCGAGCGCGAAGGCCGCGACCCCCAGGATGTAGACGAGCACCCGCTACTTTCCTCCGTTACCGATCATCGGTCCCCCGACCTCGCGGGCACGCGCGCGTGCCCACTCCTCTGCGGCGAAGACGTCGTCGACGCCCGCGGGTTCGCGGCGCCATTCGTCGGCGGCGGCGACCACCGCACTCACAGTGTCCACGATGGACGTGAAACCGGCGTTGCCGGCCAGGAAGGCTCCCACCAGTTCCTCGTTTGCGGCGTTGAACACGGCAGGCAGGCAGCCACCGGCCGCACCGACCTCGCGGGCCAGCTCCACCGCGGGGAACGCCTCGCCGTCCAGCGGTTCGAAGGTCCACTGCGCGGCGGTGTCCCATCGGCAGGGCCCGGCGGCGCCGGGAACCCGGTCCGGCCAGTGCAGCGCCAGCGCGATGGGCAGGCGCATGTCGGGCGGGCTGGCCTGCGCGATCGTCGAACCGTCGGTGAAGGTGACCATCGAGTGCACGATCGACTGCGGATGCACCGTGACGTCGATCCGGTGGCACGGGATGTCGAACAGCAGGTGCGCCTCGATCAGTTCGAGTCCCTTGTTGACGAGCGTCGCCGAGTTGATCGTGACGAGCGGGCCCATCGCCCAGGTGGGATGCGCCATGGCGTCGTCGACCGTGACGTCGGCCATCTCCGCCCTGGTGCGGCCGCGGAACGGACCGCCGGACGCGGTGAGCACGAGCCGGTCGACCTCAGCGTCCCGACCGCTGCGCAGGGCCTGGGCGAGTGCCGAGTGCTCGGAGTCCACGGGCACGAGCTGCCCCGGGGCGGCGGCGCCGAGCACCAGCGGGCCGCCCGCGATCAGCGACTCCTTGTTGGCCAGAGCGAGCGAGGCGCCCGTCCCGATGGCGGCGAGCGTCGGCCGCAGCCCCTGCGAACCGGGCAGGCCGTTGAGCACGACGTCGACCCGCTCGGCGTCGATGAGCTCGGTCACGGCGTCGGCGCCCGCGAAGATCCGCGGCAGCGCGAACTCGCCGCGGGCGTAGCCGCGGCGTTGCGCCTCGGCGTACAGCGCGAGCTGCAGGTCCTCGACGGACGTTGCCCGCGTGATCGCCACCGATGCCACGCCGTGCTCGATGGCCTGCGCGGCCAGCACCTTCGGATCGGAGCCGCCCGCGGCGATGCCGGCCACCCGGAACAGCTCCGGATTGCGCGCGGCGATGTCGAGCGCCTGGGTGCCGATCGACCCGGTCGAACCCAGGACGAGGACGCTGCGTGGAGTGTTCACGTGGCCATTGTCTCGGACTCCTGACTGCGGCCCGACGGCAGGCATGTGGGATCATCCTCTGCGAGCACCGAGTCCGAGCGCAGGAGGAGTGAACGTGGCTGGCAACGCGGTCGAGAAGCGCACCGGCACCGAGGTGAGTTACTCGAACGGGGTCGACCCCCACGAGGAGCCGTCCGCCGAGTGGGGCTGGCACGGCGGGTTCCCCAAGGCCACGCAGGGCGCAGGCTGGTTCACCGTGTTCGCACTGCTGATCATGCTGATCGGCAACCACGAGAGCAACACCGAGAACATCTGGCTCGTCGGTATCGCCATCCCCGTGGCCGCGGGCCTGGTCTACGACCTCAAGCGCCGCCGCACGGCCTGGCGCCGCAACTGAGGTCCGGCGCAGGAGCGGACCGGGCACGAACCGGCGCAGTCCGAACCACTCCCCCGTCGCCGGCCCGAGCCCCGGCGAGAGGCGCGCGTCCTGCGCCTCGTCGCCCGACCGCAGCTCCAGCGCCCTGGCTCAGCGGTCCGGCCCACGCTGCGCTCCGGCCCACATCGCACTCGGCACATGTGTTCTACGTCGAATCGGGCACGGGTCCGGTTGCCGGCGGAAGTCGTCATTGAGCGGTCCACGGGTCGACGACCTCGATACCGGTATCAACGAAATCCTTGGTGTTCCGGGTCGCCAAGCAGCCGGCGTGCCGACGGCAGATCGCAGCGATCTGCGCGTCGGCGTCGCTGATCGGCCGCCCTATCGCCTCCCGCTCGGCTTTGATGGCCCCGTAGTGCGTAGCCGCGTGTGGATCGAAGGCGAGCAGGCGACCGTGGAACGGCCCGTTCAACAGTTCCGCTGTTTTGGTCAGGAGTGCGTCCCTCCGGTGCCCGGCAGACAGCCGCCGCACTCCGTAGGTTAGTTCACCGACCGTCACAGCGGTCAGGAACAGCTCGTCGGCCGGACGACGGTCCAGCCAGTCGGCGACCCTCTCGTCCGGCGCCGAAGTCATGAACTCTGAGACGACGTTGGTGTCCAGAACGATCATTCGGGCAGGTCCACGGTCCTGCCGTGGTCGTCACGGGAGGGCAGCTCGAGCGACCCTTCGGGAACATCGCCGAAGAGCCGCCGCAACTGGGTGCCGACCCCCTCGGCCGCCACGGGCTCGGCCAGCGCCGAAGCGAGGATCGCCCGCACCTCGGATTCCATCGAGCGACCGTGCTCAGCCGCCCGGACTCGCAACTCGGCTTTCAGGTCGTCATCGAAATCACGGATCGTCAACGTCGCCATAACCCACCTCCCACTGGCATTGCAGTCAATGCTAGCAAATGACGGCGCATTGTGGACGGATCAGGGATCCGGGCCCAGATATCGACAACTCCTCACTGCTCCAGACGAGTGGAATAACGCCATGTGGTTGAACGACAACGGATCGTGTCCTTCTGTGGAAGCAGCAGCCGCTGGGGAGGTGCGATGGGCACATCGACGAGGTACCCGGGACCGCGTGGCGGACCATGGATACGCCCACGAGGCAGCCTGACAAGGTCGATCACGCCGCTCCGCCAAGCCGGCTCGACCACGCAGTCCGCCGCCAGGCCTCCGCGCCAGGACGTGGACACCGCCATTCGGACAGCAGTACGGAAGTGGCAGCGCGAAGGCAAACCTGAGGAAGTCGCCGAGGCTTTCGTCGACGCCCTCCGCTCGGAGCTACGGGCCGACCCCACCGCGTTCGACCTGGTGGAGGTCAGCGCGCGGGCCGGAAGGCGGCTAGTACTGCAACGACACTTCGTTATATCTTGACTGGGCGTGTCGCTGAGGCCCTGTTTCGGCGGTCCTGTAGTTGATCTTGTGTGTTGGAGATGGTGACAGGCTGGTCGGCGCGTTTCGCCGCGTTCGCGGGGCGGTTCGCGGAGCGGTTTTCGCGGGTGGAGCCGCGGCAGCAGATGGTGTCCTACCTGCGGGGACTGCTGGCCGAAGTCGAGCGCAAGAACGGCTGGACCCTGGCGGAGATGGTCGGTGAGACCGGTCCGCAGGGCATGCAGCGGCTGCTGAACTTCTACGCCTGGGACGCCGATGGCGT
>NZ_JAMTCN010000004.1 GCF_024171865.1 Prauserella aidingensis
GGTGATCCACACCGAACCCGGAGGCCCTCACCCATATCAAGATCATCCACCGCGTGCCGAACCGTCACCAACGTGCCCGAACAGCACAGCTAGCGGCGAGGGAGACCCAGCAACCGCTGCGCCACCACGGTGAGCAGCACCTGCGTGGTCCCGCCCGCGATACTCAGGCACCGGGACAGCAGGAACTCGTGCTGCGCGGACCCCGTCTCCTCGTCGGCCACGACACCCCGCGACCCGAGGACGTCCAGGGCCGTCTCGGCGACCTCCTGCCGGTGCCGCACGCCGAGCAGCTTCTGCACGCTCGACTCGGCGCCCGACTGACCACCGCCGAGCCTGCGCACCGTGTCGCGGACACCGAGCACCGACACGGCCGATCCGCCGACGACGAGACCTCCGAGCCGCTGTGCGTCGATGTCCGGTTCCGCGGCCAGGAGCTGCTCCACCGCCTCGCCGACCGCCGACCCGCCGCCGAGTGCAACCCGCTCGTTGGCCAGCGTCGTGCGCGCGAGCGCCCACCCGCCGTTCACCTCCCCCACGACGTCGGCATCCGGCACGAACACGCCGTCGAGGAACACCTCGTTGAACCGGACCTCCCCGGTGATCTCACGCAGCGGCCGTACCTCGATGCCGGGCGAGCGCATGTCGACGAGGAAGTACGTGATGCCCCGGTGTTTCGGGGCGTCCGGGTCCGTGCGGGCCAGGCAGATGGCCCGGTCCGCCTCGTGTGCGAGTGAGGTCCAGACCTTCTGCCCGGTCAGCCGCCATCCGGGGACGCCGTCGCGGTCGGTCCGCTCCGCCGAGGTGCGCAGGGACGCGAGATCCGACCCGGCGCCGGGCTCGCTGAACAGCTGGCACCACGTCACGTCGCCGCGCAACGTCGGCAGGACGAACCGCTCACGCTGCTCCTCGGAGCCGTGCTCCAGGATCGTCGGCAGCGCCCACGCGCCGACCACCAGATCGGGCCGCGTCACGCCGGCACGGCCGAACTCGGCGTCGATCGCCACCTGCTCGGCGGGCGTGGCGTCGAGACCGTACGGCCGCGGCCAGTGCGGTGCGAGGTGACCGCTCTCGGCCAGCCGCACCCGGGCGGCGCGCTCGTCCAGGCCGGCCACCTCGGCCGCGACCGCAGCCGCCGCGTGGCGCGTCACCGCCAGATCTCCACCGGCGTGGGCGTCGACGTCGACCTCGACGCCACGCCGCATGCCGACCCGGGTCAGCTCGCCCGCCCTGCGGCGCCACGGCTCGCTGCCGCCGAGCAGCTGACGCAGCGACACCGCGCGGCGCAGATACCGGTGCGCGTCGTGTTCCCACGTGAAGCCGATTCCGCCGAGCACCTGGATGCAGTCCTTCGCGGTGTCGACCGCGGCATCGAGTGCGCCCGCCGCCGCGACCGCCGCGGCCACGGCGAACTGGTCGCCGTCGGCCGTGTCGGCGGCCCGCGCGGCGTCCCACGCCAGCGCGGCCGCCGTCTCCGACCGGCACAGCATCTCCGCACACAGGTGCTGCACCGCCTGGAACGCGCCGATCGGACCGCCGAACTGTTCGCGCACCCGTGCGTACTCGCTCGCGGTCCGCACGCACCACTCCGCGACCCCGGCAGCCTCCGCGGCCGCCAGGGTCGCCGCCAGTTCCGGTACCGCGACGCGGCCGAGCACGTCCGTGGCCGGCACGGCCACCCCGTCGAGTCGCGCCGTCGCGACCCGGCGACTCGGGTCGAAGGCCTCGTGCTCGGTCCGCCCCGTCCGTCCGGCGTCGACCGCGAACCACACCGTGTCCGTGGCGCTCGCACTCGCGACGGACCCGCCCGTGGCGTCGGCACCGGTCCGGGCGGCGAGCAGCAGCACGTCGGCCTCCGGCCCGTCGGGCAACACCGGCGTGGTCCCGTCGACGACGAAGCCCCCGTCCCGGTCCGGGCGGGCGACGAGCTCCCCCGCGTCGATTACCACGGCGGCCCGCGCCGAGCCCGCGGCCACCATCGGCGCGTGTTCCTTGGTCACGACCGCCTCCGGCCGTCGTGACCACGCCAGCCCGGCCAGGATCGTGCCGAAGCCGACGTCCGCCAGTTCACCCGCTCCGGCCGCGACCCCGGTGACCAGGTCCGTGACGCCGCCACCCGCACCGCCCAGCACCTCCGGCAGTGCGATCGCAGGCAGGCCGATCCCGGCGATCGCCGGTGCCGGGTCGGCGGAGCGCGCCGCGGCGCTCACGGCGTCGGCCAGTGCTCGTTGCTCGTCCGTCATCGCGATACCCACGACGCCGATTGTAGAACATGTTTCACTTAACCGGGTGTAACCCGAGGATCGCTTTCAGCAGAAGTTGGGTAGACTGCCACTCAGGACTGGAACAGGTTCTTCAACCAGGAGAGATGCCGATGGCAAGCAAGCCCAAGGCGCCGGCCTCGTCGAAGACGGCGTCCCGGAGCTCCACCGCTCTCGGCCCGATGGGCGGGGACGAACCCGGGACGGCAGCCCAGCGCGACCGGCGCAAGCGCATCCTCGACGCGACCCTCGCCCTCGCGGCGAAGGGCGGCTACGACGCCGTGCAGATGCGCACCGTCGCCGAACGCGCCGACGTCGCCCTCGGCACCCTCTACCGCTACTTCCCTTCCAAGATCCATCTGCTCGTGTCCGGTCTCGCGCGCGAGTTCGAACGCGCACAGGAGAAGCTCGACCGGGGCAGCATCCCGGGCGAGACGTCCACCGAGCGACTGCTCGTGGTCCTGGGCCGCAACACCCGGATGATGCAGCGCGATCCGCACCTCACCGAGGCGATGGTGCGGGCGTTCATGTTCGCCGACACCACCGCCGCGGCCGAGGTCGAACAGGTCGGCGCCATGATGGAGAACATGTTCGCCAAGGCGATGGGCATCGACGAGCCCACCGACCACGACCGCGACGTCTTCCACGTGATCGCCGACGTCTGGATGGCCAACCTCGTCGCCTGGGTCACCCGCCGCGCCTCCGCCGCCGACGTCGCCAAACGCCTCGAACTGTCCGTCCACCTGCTCCTCGACTGAGCATCCCGGCGACACACCCGCCCGCGCGTGCCCCGGACCCTTCGCCGGGCCCGGGGCACGCGTGTGTCGTGTGCGCGGTGGCGTCAGCCCGCGTAGCGCTCGGCGAACGCGGCGAACTCGTCGAGTTCCCGCAACGTGTCGGACTCCGGCGCGGTCTCGAGCATGAACGTCACGTGGTCGACCCCGGCCTCGGCCCACCCCGCGATGGTCTTCTCGTCGGCGGGCGCCCCGAAGATCGCCATCGGCACGTCCGGCTTGCCGTGGTCGGCGAACCACGCCTGCGCCTGCCGGATCTGGTCCGGTGTGGTGTGCGGCCGCGGCAACCAGCCGTCACCGAAGGCGACGGTCCGGCGCAGTGCCGCCGGGCTCTCCCCGCCCACGTAGATCGGCGGGTGCGGCGTCGCGGCGGCCTTCGGCCACGCGTACACGGGGTCGAAGTCCACGAACCTGCCGTGGAACTCGGCCTGCTCCTCCGTCCACAGTCGCCGCAACGCCTCCAGCTGCTCGTTCATCAGCGCGCCGCGCGTCGCCGGGTCCACCCCGTGGTTGCGCATCTCCTCGCGGTTCCACCCGACCCCGACACCGAGGACGAACCGGCCGCCGGACACCAGGTCCAGACTCGCCGACTCGTTCGCGGTGTGGATCAGGTCACGCTGCGGCAGCAACGCGATCCCGGTGCCCACGGTCAACTCCCGCGTCGCCGCGGCGGCAGCTGTCAGCGCCACGAACGGGTCGAGCGTGCGGTAGTACTTGCGCGGCAGGTCACCACCGTCGGGATACGGCGTCTCCCTGCTGGCCGGGATGTGGGAGTGCTCGGCGAGGAACAGCGAGCTCAGGCCCCGCTGCTCCAGCGCCGCACCCAACGGCCCCGGACGGACTCCCTCATCGGTCACGAACGTCGAAACACCGAACTTCATATCCACGACCAACCCGCCGGCAGCGGCGTGCATTCCCGGACCGGACAGCCCGTGACGATCGCGCCCTCCCGACCGCGGGCGCCCGCCCACGGTCGGGCGCCCTGCGGCCGTCGCGGGCGGGCCTCAGACGTTGCGCCGGTACTGGCCGCCCACCTCGAAGAACGCCTCGGTGATCTGACCGAGCGAGCACACCCGCGCGGCGTCCATGAGCACGGCGAACACGTTCTCGCCCCGCGACGCCGCGTCCCGCAGCCGCGCCAGCTGCACCTGCGCCTCGCCGTGGTTCCTCGTCTGGAACTCCTCGAGCCTCCGCAGCTGCGAACGCTTCTCGTCCTCCGTGGCGCGGGCCAGCTCGACCTCCCCGCCGGCCTCGTCGTCGTCCGGATTGCGGAAGGTGTTCACCCCGACGATCGGCAGCTCACCGTTGTGCTTGAGCCGCTCGTAGGTGATCGACTCGTCCTGGATCTTGCCGCGCTGGTAGCCGGTCTCCATCGCGCCGAGCACGCCCCCGCGTTCCGAGATGCGCTCGAACTCGGTGAGTACGGCCTCCTCCACGAGGTCGGTCAGCTCGTCGATGATGAACGAGCCCTGCAACGGGTTCTCGTTCTTCGACAGGCCCCACTCCTTGTTGATGATCATCTGGATCGCCATCGCGCGGCGCACCGAGCTCTCGGACGGCGTCGTGATCGCCTCGTCGTAGGCGTTGGTGTGCAACGAGTTCGCGTTGTCGTACAGCGCACACAGTGCCTGCAACGTCGTGCGGATGTCGTTGAAGTTCATCTCCTGCGCGTGCAGCGACCGCCCCGAGGTCTGGACGTGATACTTGAGCTTCTGCGACCGCTCCCCAGCGCCGTAGCGCTCGCGCATCGCCACCGCCCAGATCCGCCGCGCCACCCGGCCCAGCACCGAGTACTCGGCGTCCATGCCGTTGGAGAAGAAGAACGACAGGCTCGGCGCGAACTCGTCGATGTCCATACCGCGGGCCAGGTAGGACTCGACGTAGGTGAACCCGTTGGCGAGCGTGAAGGCCAGCTGCGAGATCGGGTTCGCTCCGGCCTCGGCGATGTGATAGCCCGAAATGGACACCGAGTAGAAGTTCCGGACCCCGTGTTCGATGAACCACTCCTGGATGTCGGACATCATCCGGAGGCTGAACTCCGTGGAGAAGATGCAGGTGTTCTGGCCCTGGTCCTCCTTGAGGATGTCGGCCTGCACCGTGCCGCGGACCTGCCGCAGCGTCCACTCGCGAATCTCCGCGGCCTCGTCGGCGTTCGGCTCCCGTCCGTGCTCGGAGCGGAACGCGTCGATGCGCTGGTCGATCGCCGTGTTGAGGAAGAACGCCAGGATCGTCGGGGCGGGGCCGTTGATGGTCATCGACACCGACGTCGACGGCGCGGTGAGGTCGAACCCGTCGTAGAGCGCCTTCATGTCGTCCAGCGTCGCGATCGAGACGCCCGAGGTGCCCACCTTGCCGTAGATGTCCGGCCGCGTGTCCGGGTCGAAGCCGTACAGCGTCACCGAGTCGAACGCCGTCGACAGGCGCTTGGCCTCCGAATCGGCCGACAGGTACTTGAACCGGCGGTTGGTCCGGAACGCGTCGCCCTCGCCGGCGAACATGCGGGCCGGATCCTCACCGTCGCGTTTGAACGGGAAGACGCCCGCGGTGTACGGGAAGTAGCCGGGCAGGTTCTCGCGCCGCAGGAACGACACGAGCTCGCCCTTGTCCTTGTACCGGGGCAGGGCCACGCGCGGAATCCTGCTGCCGGACAACGTGTCGCGCCACAGCTCGGTGCGGATCTCGTTGCCGCGCACCGTGAACGAGAGCTCCTCGCCGCGGTACGACTCGGCCAGCCCCTCCCACCGGCCGAGCAGCTCGGTCGTCCTGCCGTCGACATCGGACTCGGCGCGTTCGAGGAGCCGGTCGAGTGCCGCGGCGTCCCCGCCGTCGGCGGCGAGCGCATCCCTGGCCACGGCGAGGTGCTCCCGGGTGCGCACCGCATCGGCCTGCCGTTCGGTCTCGGCGTGGTAGCCGCGCACGGTCTCGGCGATCTCCGCCAGATACCGGACGCGGTGCTGCGGAATGATCGTCGCCGTCTGCGTCGAGACCTTGCCCTCGACCGGTGCGAGCGTCCCCGCCGACACCGACAGTCCGGCGTCGGCCAGCATGTCGCGCAGCCCCTGGTACAGCGCGGTCACGCCGTCGTCGTTGAACGTCGCCGCACTCGTCCCGTAGACCGGCATGTCCTCGGGATCGGAACCGAAGGCCTCCCGATTGCGCACCAACTGCCGTGCGACGTCGCGCCGGGCGTCCTCCGCACCGCGGCGTTCGAACTTGTTGATCGCCACGACGTCGGCGAAGTCGAGCATGTCGATCTTCTCGAGCTGCGAGGCCGCACCGAACTCGGGTGTCATCACGTACAGCGAGTGGTCGACGTGGTCGATGATGCCCGCGTCGCCCTGGCCGATGCCCGGCGTCTCGACGACGACCAGGTCGAACCCGGCAGCCTTGCAGGCGAGTACGGCCTCGTCGAGCCCCTGCGGGATCTCCCCGCTGGTCGTGCGGGTCGCCATCGACCGGAAGTACACGCGGTCGCCGTCGAGGCAGTTCATCCGGATGCGGTCACCGAGCAGCGCACCGCCACCGCGGCGCCGTGTCGGGTCGACGGCCAGCACCGCGATCCGGAGCTTGTCCTCCTGGTCGTTGCGGAAGCGGCGCACGAGCTCGTCCGTGAGCGACGACTTGCCGGAACCGCCGGTACCGGTGATACCGAGCACGGGCACCGTCCGAGTGCCTGCGGCCTCACGAACGGCGGTGAGCCACTCGTCGGGCAGGACACCCTGCTGGAGTTGCGAGATCGTCCGCGACAGCGTCCGTGTGTCCCCCGCCAGCAGCTGGTCCAGGTCGCCGGCCTGCTCACGGGCCAGGTCGACGTCGCATTCCCGGATCATGTGGTTGATCATGCCGGGCAGGCCGAGTTCCAGCCCGTCCTCCGGGGAAAAGATCCGCGCCACACCCCGTGAGTGCAGCAGGTCGATCTCGTCCTGGACGATGACGCCGCCCCCACCGCCGAACACCTTCACGTGCCCCGCCCCGCGCTCCCGGAGCAGTTCGACCAGGTAGGAGAAGTACTCGACGTGGCCGCCCTGGTAGGCACTGATGGCCACGCCCTGTGCGTCCTCCGCGATGGCCGCGGTCACGACCTCGTCGACGGACCGGTTGTGCCCGAGATGGATCACCTCGGCACCCTGCGCCTGCAGGATGCGCCGCATGATGTTGATCGAGGCGTCGTGTCCGTCGAACAGGCTCGCCGCCGTGACGAACCGGACGGGGTGCACAGGCTGGTGCAGCTCGGTGGTCATGCCACCAAAATACTTGGACTTCCTACTAATTCAAAGACGGCCTCCACCGTGACGACGGTCTCTCCCGACTCCATCGGCGAGGAGCTACCGCCGGGGCGGCGACCCCGTCACCCGACCGGGTTCGGGGTCGCGGCGCCGCGGACCGCCAGCCACTGCTGCATGGCGTACTCGACCATCGTGATCAGCGTCTGCTTCGTCGACTCCCGTTGGCGGGCGTCACACCGCACCAGCGGGATACTCTCGTCGATCGACAGCGCCTCGCGCACGTCGTTCAGATCGTGCTGCAGCACGCCGTCGAACGTGTTCACACCGACGATGTAGGGCAGGCCCCTGTCCTCGAAGAAGTCGATCGGGGCGAACGAGTCGGCGAGGCGCCGGGTGTCCGCCAGCACGACCGCGCCGATCGCGCCGCGCACCAGGTCGTCCCACATGAACCAGAAACGCTCCTGGCCGGGCGTGCCGAACAGGTAGAGGATCAGGTCCTCGTCGAGGGAGACACGGCCGAAGTCCATCGCCACCGTGGTGGTGGACTTGTTCGGCGTCGCCGCCGTGTCGTCGATGCCGGTGCTCGCGTCCGTCATCATCGCCTCGGTCGTCAACGGCACGATCTCGGACACCGAACCGACGAACGTTGTCTTGCCCGCGCCGAATCCGCCTGCCACGACGATCTTCGCCGAGGTCATCGTCTTCGGCGCTGCCTGGCGCGGTGCCTTAAAGCCGACGGAGTCCACTCAACACCCTTTCCATCAACATAAAATGCGCTTCGGCGTTCTCGCTGCCCGCCACGGTGCGGTGCACGGTCACCAACCCCGTGTCCGCCGCGTCGCTGATCAGCACTCGCGCCACCCCGAGCGGCACCTGGAGGACCGCTGCGATCTCGGCCACCGAACGCGGAGTCCGGCATTCTTCCATGATGACCTGATGCTCGACCTGATCGGGGACCGGGAGGACCGCCGCATCGCGGGTCGAGATCAACGTCTCGAGTTCCAGCGGGTAGTTCGCTTTCGTCCGGCCGCCGGTGATGGCGTAAGGACGGACGAAACCGGTTTCCTCAGCCGCCGGCGGCGGCGCCACCGGCTCGACGGGGATGGGTTCGGCCGACACAAACTGCTCCTCTCCGGTCCATGACCGGTCGTGGTCCTCCTCACCCGGCCACACCACGTCGGTGGGTTCGGCCGGTGAGGACGACGCTGCTTCCCGGCTCTCCTGCTCGCCGGTTGCTTCCCGACCGTCGTCGGGGTCGTCCCTACGCTCGCCGCGTTTCCGGCGGCGCAGTCCGGACGTGAGCGCGAAGCCGTTGAGCACGTCAGCGATCGCGCCCTCCTCGTTCCCGCTCCCGAATCCGGAGTCCGTGTTCATCGTTACGGTCATCCCACCGATCCGCCGACCAGCGGGCCACCCGCGCCCTGCAGCTGCGCGCGCAGCTCGGGCGTCAGGATCTGCCCGACCCGGTCGACGAGGAGCGTCATCTCGTACGCCACCTGACCGATGTCGCAGTTCGGCGCCGCCAGCACGGCCAGGCACGAACCGTCACTGATGGACATCAGCACCATGATGCCGAGCTCCATCTCGACGACCGTCTCGTTGACGGCCCCCGCCTCGAAGCAGCGGGCGGCACCCTGGGTCAGGCTGATCAGCCCGGAGGCGACGGCGGCGAGCTGGTCGGCGCGGTCGAGTGGCAGCCGGTTCGACGCGGTGAGCAACAGCCCATCCGCCGACACGACGACGGCATGCGCGACGCCCGGCACTCGCTCCGCGAAGTCGTTCACCAGCCATCCGAACTGGTTCTGTTGGGGCTGAGCCCGATCCGGCGCGGTCATTCACCCTCCACTTTCTGTTCACTGCTGTCGCTCGCCCGAGCGGTCCGATGCCGGCCTCGGCGAATTCCCTGCTGGAAACTGCTGAGCCTGCCCTGCACGTCGGCGGGGTCACGCTCGCGCCGCGGCCGGCCGCCGGCCGGTCCCGTCGACGTCGCACTGCCCGGCATGAGCTGCTCACCGCGTTGGCGGCGCGGCAACCCTGCCGGGGTGTAACCGGTCGGCGACGCCTCCCCGACCTGCCCGCTGTCGTCGGTGGCGAACATCCACTCGGACGTACCGCTCGCCGACTCCTCCTGCACCTCGGCAGTCGCCGCCTCGGCGACGCCCGCCTCCGCCGCTGCGGACTGCGCGACTCCCGAGCCCGCCGGGGCGGAGGACGTCTCGCCGGTCGCGTCACCGGTCGTCGCCGGTTCCGCGGTCGCGGTGTCGGCCGCCGCCTGCTCCGGAGCGGGTGCCGCCGCATCGGTGCGTTCGCCGCCGGGCGACGAGCCGTGCACCGCCGTGCCGTTGACCCGTGGTTGCGGGCTCGGCGCCGGGGCCGGGCGTGGTTTCCGCTGCCGCTGCGGCAGGCCTGCCGCGGTCGTCGGCGCGTCGGCACCGGAACGGCGGGGCTGGGGGCCGCGGCCACCAGACGCCGTCCGGTCCGTGTCCCGCGCCGAGGCCCCCTGTACCGGGCTGTCCTGCCCCGGGGTCTCGGCTGCCGGGCTGTCCTGTACCGGGGTCTCCTGGGCCGGCGTCTCCTGGGCCGGGCTGCCCTCGGATGTCGGGGCCGCCTCGGGCTCCGCGGTACCGGACGGCCCCGCGCCGGGAGACTCGGTCCGCGCAGTCTCCACGCCCGCAGTCTCCGCGGGCGCAGTCTCGCCGCCCGGAGCCTCGCCGCCTGACGCGCCGGCGCCCGACGACTCCCCGCCCGGAGCGGCAGCCGCATCGGGCGAGGCCGCACCGGCCACCCCGGTCGCGGGGGTCGCGGACGTCGCGCCGCCGGCGACCGCGGTGGCGTCGGACTCGTCCTCCGGGTTCTGACGGCGCTTGCCTCGACTGACGCCGTGCTGGAAGCTGCTCAACCGGCTACGCACGTCGGAGGGGTCCCGCTGCGGCGGCTTCGCCGGTGCAGCCTGTTCGTGCGACACGCCGTTCACGCCCCGGCCCGCGGCGCCGTCCGACGCGCTACCCGGCATCAGTTTCCGGCCCCGCTCCCGCCGGGGCAGGCCCGCCGGCGTATAGCCCGCCGGTTCGCCTCCGCCTGCGTTTCCGGCCGCCGAGCGGTGCGGGTTGGCCGACGAACCCCAGCCCTGATCCTCGTCGGCGTCGGAGGCGCGGAACCAGGCCGACAGCATGTCGTTGAAGATCGGCGTGCCTTCGGAGCCGTCCTGCCGCTGCGGTGTCGGCTCGGGGGCCGGTGGTTCCTTCGCGGACGTCGCGGCGTTCCACCAGTCGGTGACCTCGGTGTCCGGCACGGCGAACAGCGCGGATCCACCGAGGTCCGAGCTCTGCGCGGGTGCCGCGTTCGCGTCACCGTCGCCGTTCGACACGCCGTCGCGGTTCGACGCTCCGTCGGCATCCGCAGCACCACCGGCGGAACCGTCGGCTCGCGAGGCGCCGTCGCGGGACGTGCGGCTCGCACCCGGCTTGCGCCGTGGGAGTTCCGGCTTCGCGCTCCGGGCATCGGACTCGGTGTCGCTGTCCGTGCCCTCCGAGGCAGCGGCGTCGCCGTTCTGTGTACCGGGATCGTCGGCCGGTCCGCCCTGGTGCGGGATCGGCAGGCCGCCGTCGGCACCCGATCCGCCGTTGCGACCACCGCCCGCGGGCGTGGAACCGGTCGCGTCGCCATCGCCGGTGCCGGCCGCACCGGTGCCGTTCGTGCCGCCGCTCCCCTGGTCGCCGCCGGTGACCGGGTTGAACAGGGCCGTACCCGAGACCTCGGTCTCCGACGGAGCGTCGCCGCCACGCGTCAGCGGAGCGAACGACCCCGCCGCCGCGGATCCGGACGCCCGCCGCTGCGGCAGGCCACTGCTCGTGGTGGCGGATCCGCCACCGGCGGCCGGCGCGGTCCCCGCGGCACTGCCGTTCACGGCGCCCGTTCCGTTCGCGGCGCCCGTTCCGTTCACAGCGCCTGCGGTGCCGTTCACGGCCGCGGTTCCGGAGGCAGCAGTGCCGGAGGTCGCCGTGGCGCCCGCCGCACCCGGGGCGCCCGTGGGCCGCGCGGCGCTCCCCGGCAGGGTTGCCGGACCCGCCTGCGCGAGCACCTCGGTCGGTGCGTGCTGTTCGACGATGACGACCTCGGACGGGACCGTGACGACCGCCGTGACTCCGGTCGAGGCCGGGCCGGACTGCAGCGCGACGCCGAAGCCGTGCCGCTCGGCGAGCCTGCCCACGACGAACAGGCCCATCCGCCGGGACGTGGCGATGTCGACGGGGCCGACGTCGCGCAGCCGACCGTTGGCCTCCTCCAGTTCGGCGTCGTTCATCCCGATGCCGCGGTCGGAGATGTCGACCTGCAGCGATCCGTCGTCGAGCAGCCTGCTCGAGAGCGTCACGCGGGTCTCCGGGGCGGAGAACGCGGTCGCGTTGTCGAGCAGCTCGGCGACGAGCCGGACGAGGTCGCCCGCGGCGTAGCCGACGACCCGCGCGGACGGCGGGGTGTTCACCACGACCCGCTGGTACTGCTCGATCTCCGACACCGCGGCACGGAGCACGTCGGTCGCCGACACCGGCCTGCCCGACCGCCTGCCCGGCTCGTCGCCGGACAGCACCATCAGGTTCTCGTTGTTGCGGCGCATCCGCGTGGCGAGGTGGTCGAGCTGGAACAGGGTCGCCAGCTGGTCGGCGTCCTCCTCGTCACGCTCGAGCCGTTCGATGAGCTGCAGCTGCCGCTGCACGAGGCTCTGGCTCCGCCGCGACAGGTTGACGAACACAGCCGCGAACCCGGCCCGCATGCCCGCCTGTTCCACCGCGAGCCGGAGCGCCTGGTTGTGCACGGCGTCGAACGCACGCGCGACCTGGCCGATCTCGTCGTCGGTGGACACGGGGACCGGCCGCACGACCGGGTTCTGCGACTGACCGTCCTGGATCGACCGGACGGCCTCGGGCAGCGCCCGGTCCGCCACATCGAGCGCCGCGGTGCGCAGCACGTTCAGCGAGCGCAACAGCTGCCGGGTGATGACGAACACGACCACCGCGGCCAACGCCAGTGCCAGCACGAACAGCACCGCCAGCCACAGCACGGCCGCGTGGGCACCGCCCGCGGCGTCGTCGGCGTCGGTCGTCACCTCGGTACCGAGCCGGTCGGAGAACTGCCCCGTGGAGGTGAACACCCCGTCGGAGGCGTCGCGCCACTGTGCCGGGCGGATGTCGCCGAAGGCCGCGTCACCGTCCTGGCCCGCGAGCAGTCCGCGCATGATCCGTTCGCGGCTGTCGAACGCCTCGCCCCGCACGGTCTCGTTGAAAGCGGCGCGCTGGCCGACGGTCGCGGTGCTCCGGAACTCGGTGAGCCGGTCGTCCAGCCGCACGGCCGAGGTGCGGAGCTGGTCGAACTCGCTGGGGGCGAGTCCGCCCCGATCGATGCCGTGAGCCACGAGCGCCTGCTGGATCGACACCTCCTCGCGGGCGACGAGGATGTCGTGCAGCGTCGTGGGTGTGCCGCCGACGGCACGGTCGCCCATCCCGGACACCGCGGCGACGTCCACGGTCAGCAGCGCCGACGTGATCACCGAGTAGGACTGGGTTGCCTGGATCGCGCCCAGCTGGCCGGTGCTCACCCGTTCCCTCAGTGCGGAGAGGCGGTCGAGTTGTTCGTTCAGCCCCGCACGGGGTTCGGCCAGCGCTTCGAGGTCGGCCCCCTCCGTGGCCAGCGCGGCACGCACCGGGCCCACCGCGCGGTCGACCTCGTCGCGCAGGGCGTTCAGCTGCTCCGAATCGGCCCCGTTGCCGCGCGTCAGCGCCGCCGCGGTGGCGGTCCGCTCCCGCTGCAGGGCGTCGAGCAGCGTGCGTGATGCGGAGTTGAGCTGCGCCAGCTCCGCCACCCGGTCGTACCGGTCCGCACGGTCGAGCTGTGTCGCGAGCGTCAAGCCGCCCAGCACCAGCGCGATGACGATGGGAATCAGCGTGACGGCTCCGAGCTTGGCGGGCAGTTTCCAGTCCCGCCAGCGCGCCAGAGCCTTCCACGGGGACGGCTTCGGGGCGTCCTCGCCGAGCAGCTGTCCCACAGGCACTCGGCCTTCTCCTGCAACGGTCACGTACGTGACTCCCTCTCCGGCTCGCTCACGGCCACGACGATCTCCGGCCCGGTACCGCGCGGCACGCCGACTCCGGCCTCGTGCCGGGACGAACCCGGGAGGGCCCGGGCGGTGCACCGCGCGCTGTACCGCATGTCTGGTCGTTCCTCCGTATCCGGCGTCTCCGGGACGGGCGCCGGCACCGTCCGGCATGTACCGGACACCACCGCGGCGCCGCGACCCGGCCGGCACGGCCGGGCACGCGACAGGCGCCGCCGACGCTGTCGCCACCCACCCGGCAGGCGGGACGGCCGCTGTCGTTTCCGTCCGCCCCGGCCACGGCCGTCCTCCCCCAGGACACCGGCCGGCGAGTTGCGATCTGCAGGTTGAAACCGCAGATCCGTGCCGTGGCACTCAATTCGCTTGGTCGGGGCGCCAGAAATCGTACAGCCAATCGGGTTGTCACCAAATGATCTCGCCGACCGGAGCATGACCAGCGGAAATCGCCATTCACCCGACCCGGCGGCGCGCCGTTTCCCCGCCACCGGAAACACCGCGCCGGAATGCGGTTACCGAAATGGCAGCGGGATCACGGTCAAGGCTCACCCACATGGCTCAGACACCCCGTAGGGATCGCCCGAACAGACCACCACTCCACCTCGTGCGACTACGCAACGAGTTCGAAGAGTCCCCGATCTTGTGGCGCCCGCCGATGCACCCGACCGGCCGGTGTCCCTCGACCCGGTGGTCCAGCCCTCTCACCCGCCCAGGGGAGACAGACTTCCTCACCCATCCGCCGGACCCGCCGTGGAGCCCGTCCCACACGGCGGTCGACTGCGCCACCTCGGCCCGACCACTACGGAGCGCGATCGAAATCGGGAAGTCAACCCTCAGATGTGTCACCCGATCCAGCGGGCTTCGACGTTCGGAATACGACCGAGTGCACAATTCCTCGGCGTTCCGCCCGCAACACCGCAATGCGGACAGAAATCACCGATCGACCGCCGGTTTCGGTCGCGGAAATTCACCGACCGCCGCCATTCGGCGCGCGATGTCCACCCTGGGCGAATGGGCACCACCCGGACGGGTGCTCAAGTTGCACGTCGCACACCGGTCCGGCCCGCGACACGCGCCGAGGTCCGGACCTGCGAACCTCGCCTCGTGAACCACCGTGACCACCCCCCGACACCGCCCCCGGCCCTACGCCGGTTCCTGGGCGAGCACGACCCGCCGACCCCGTGTCTGGTCGTCGACGTGGACACCGCCGTCGCGCGCTACCGGGCCCTCACGGCCGCGTTTCCCCAGGCCCGGATCCAGTACGCGGTGAAGGCCAACCCCGCCCCCGAGCTCCTCCGCGCACTGGCCGACGCGGGCGCCCGGTTCGACGTCGCGAGCCCGGCCGAGATCGACCTGTGCCTGGCCGCGGGATCCGACGGGGAGAAGCTGTCCTACGGCAACACGATCAAGAAACCCGCCGACATCGCCCACGCCCACGCCGCCGGTGTCACCGAGTACACGTGCGAGGCGTCCGGCGATCTGCGGGCCATCGCCGCGCAGGCCCCGGGTGCCCAGGTCTCGGTGCGCCTCCTCGTCGACGCGCCGGATTCGGCCACCCCGTTCGGCCGCAAGTTCGGCTGCAGCCCCACGGTCGCGACCGAGCTCGTCGTCGAGGCCACCGCGCTGGGGCTGGACCCGGTCGGCGTCAGCCTGCACGTCGGTTCCCAGCAGTGCGATCCGGGAGCCTGGGACGGCGCGGTCGCCACGGCGGCGTCCGTGTTCGCGGCGGCCGCCGAACGCGGCGTGCACCTGCGCAGGCTCAACGTCGGGGGCGGCCTGGCGACGAGCTACCGGGAGACCGCGCCGGCACCTGCCGACTACGCCGCGGCGATCACCTCGGCACTGCGCACGCGGTTCCCCTCCGGCGAGCCGGAACTGGTCGTCGAACCGGGCCGCGCGATCGTCGCCGACGCCGGTCTGATCCGCGCCGAGGTGGTGCTGGTCAGCCGTAAGAGCCCCGGCGACGACCACCGATGGCTGTACCTCGACGTCGGCCGGTACAACGGCCTCGCCGAAACGGAGAACGAGGCGATCACCTACCCCGTGGAACCCGTCGACGGCCGCGGCGGGCCGGACGGTCCGGTGATCCTGGCGGGCCCCACGTGCGACGGCGACGACGTCCTGTATCAGCACACGCCGTACCGGCTACCCGAGTCCTTGCGCGCCGGGGACCGGGTCGACATCCTTGCCGCCGGCGCGTACACGGCGAGTTACTCGTCGGTGGCGTTCAACGGCATTCCGCCACTCCGTACCTACTGCATTCGTGAAGGGAGGCCAACCGGTGCCGACTGACCGCAGCGACGTCGGTGTGTTCTCGGGAACGCACGTGCTCGCCGAGCTCGACGGTGTCGATCCACGGTTGCTCGACGACGAGACGTTCCTGCGCAGCACGCTGGCGCACACGCTCACCGAGGCCGGGGCGACCGTCTGCGACGTCATCGCCCACCGGTTCGAGCCGCAGGGCGTGACCGTGCTGGCGATGCTCGCCGAGTCCCACGCCTCGGTGCACACCTATCCGGAGGTCGGAGCCGCGTTCGTGGACGTGTTCACGTGCGGTGACCGCGCCGACCCCGCTCATGCCGTCCGCCTGCTCGGCGACGCCCTGGGCAGCAGGCCCGTGACCATGTCCACCGTCCGGCGCGGCGACCCCGCCCGGCAGACGACCATGACAGGAGGGTGACCCGTGTCCCCCGTCAGCACCGATTCCGCCACCGAGATCGTCGAACCGCTCGCCGACGGCATGACCCGCACCTGGCGGGTCGACGACGTGGTGGTCGACACGACGACCGCGTTCCAGCACGTCCTGATCGGCCGCACCGCCCACGGCCTCACCCTCTTCTGCGACGACGAACGGCAGAGCGCCGACGCCACCCAGCTCGTCTACCACGAGGCGCTCACCGTGCCACCGCTGCTGCTGGCCGACCGGGTCCGCTCCGTGTTGATCATCGGTTCGAGCGAGGGCGTCGCGAGCGCGATGGCGGTGACCCACGGCGCGAGGCGGGTCGACCACGTCGACATCGACGCCGAGACCGTGCGCCTGTGCGCGCACCACCTGCCGTACGGCTACACGCCCGACGAACTCGCCGCGGCCGAGGCCCACGAGGGTCCGGTGCGGATGCACTACCGCGACGGCTTCGACTTCCTCGACGCCGCCGAGGCCGACGGCACCCGCTACGACGTCGTGCTGATCGACCTGCCCGACGAGAGCGAGGACGCCGAGGCGCAGCACAACCGCCTCTACGAGGCCGACTTCCTCCGCCGGTGCAGCAGGCTGCTCGCACCCGGCGGCGTGGTGACCTGCCAGGGCGGCTGTCCGACGATGTGGCGCAACCGCACGCTCGTCGCCGCGTGGCGGCGGTTCACCGAGGTGTTCGGCACCGCCGTCTACTACGGCTCGGACGAGCACGAGTGGGCGTTCCTGTCGGGCAGGCTCGACCACCTGGACGACCCGGTGACGACGATGCAGCAGCGACTCGCGGCCGTCACCGCGCGCGGCGAGGGCTACCGGCCCGAGTCGATCGACGCCGAGGCACTGCGGGGCAATACCGTTCCCCCGCACGCGGTGCGGGCGTCGGTCAGAGCTTCTTCCCTGCCGTGACGCGCTGGTGGACCTTGCGCTCGACCCAGAACGACAGCAGCGGTACGCACCCGGCGAGCAGCACGCCGACGGTGCCCTTCACCGACCAGCGGGCCTTGAGCGCGAGGTCCACCGCCAGCACCAGGTAGATCATGTAGATGACACCGTGGATGGGCGAGTACACCGCCGACGGCCCCGCGTTGTCGAAGCCGTAGCGGATCACCATCACCACCACCAGTCCCAGCAGGCCGATACCGGTGGCGAAGGCGGCGACGCGGAATCGGGCCAGCGGGCCGCGCAACGGTGCCGGAGCCCGATCGCCCGCCGCGGTCGTGGCCGCGGCGGGGCCGTCGGCGTCGTGGTCGGTGGTCACCATGTCGTCACTTCACCTCTTGATCGCGTGCGTTGAGCTCGGCCAGATACCGGTTGTACGCGGCCAGCTCGGCATCGGCAGGGTCTTCGGAATCGGCGGTGTCCTCGGGTGCACCGCCGGAGCGGCCGACGGCTTCGGGCGGACGCGTTCGGGCGGACCCTCCCGTCCCCGTCGCCGGTACCGCGGCCCGTCCACCGGACTCGGCCGCCGCCGTCCCGCCGGATGCGTCACCGGAGTCGCCGACGGCCTCCTCGGCCCGGCGGCGGCTGAGTACCCGCCACCGCCACACCATGAACGCGGGGAAGAGTCCGAACAGCGGCCACTGCAGGACGTAGCCGAGATTCTGGAACGTGCCGCCCGCGGACGAGAACCGGTCCCACTGCCACCAGGCCAGGCCGAAGCACACCACCATGGCCGCGACGCACAGCAGCGCGATACCCACGGTGCGGCCGGTGATGGAGCGGGGATTCACGTCTTCGACGCTAGCACCCACGTGGTCGAGGCCGTGGTCACACACCCTGACGTGGGAGACCCCGGATCCCCGGCCGCCGCGGCGGATCAGTCCCGGGAGCCCGCGGCCTGTGCGGCGTAGCCGTCGGCGAGGCCGAACACCTTCTGCGCGTACTCCACCGAGTTGTTGTAGGACATGATCCCGGCCCACCAGCCGTCGGCGCCGGACATGTCACGTCCACCCGCGCAGAGGTATCGCGCGGCGGTGACGGCGGCGTCGTCGATCTGTTGCGGATCGGCCCGTCCGTCGCCGTTGCCGTCGCTGGCATGGCGCATCCAGGTACTGGGGATGAACTGCATCGGGCCGACGGCGCGGTCGTGCCGGGGGTCCCCGTCGAGGCGGCCGCCGTCGGTGTCGGTGATGCTGCGCACGCCGGGTGAACCGTTCAGCGGCACGCCGATGATCGGGGACGACGGCCTGCCGTCCCGCCGAAGGGTCACACCGCCGTAGCGGCCGTGATCGGATTCGACCCGGCCGATACCGGCCAGGGTCGCCCAGGAGACACGGCATGCCGGCTGGTGTTCCCGCATCGCGAGTTCGGCGTGGCCGTAGGCCCGCAGCGCGCGGGCGGGCACGCCGGTGGCCGTCGCGGTGCGCTCGGCCCAGGCGTCGAGCGAGTCCGGGGGCCGCTGTGCCCCGCCGCCGGTGCTCGCACCCGGATCGGACGGCGAGTCACCGCCCGGGTCCGGCGCCGCCGACGGGTCCTCACCGGGGGCTTCGGCACCGGGCGTCACGTGTGCCGGTTCGATGTCCCGCGCCGGCACGTCCGTCGTCGTGGGACTCGCCTGCGGTGTGGCGGCGCCCGCCACGAGCCAGATCCCGCCGGCGCCGACGGTGAGCACGGCGGCGACGATGACCAGCCTGGCCGCCACGGGCCGCAACGTCGTCAGCAGTCCCGCCGCCACGGCTCTCGGTGCCGCATTCGTGCCGGCACGGTCCTGCCCACCGTCCCCGGTTCCCGTTGTGCGCACCGCCTGGCCTTTCCGTGCACCGATCCACCCGTGGGGCTAACGAACGGAGGCACCGTAACGTTACGCCCGTCCTGTGACGGGGACGGCACGCCGAACCGGGCGGCGCCGGTGATCCGCGCGGGCCGGACGGCCGGTGGCGCGGAACGCAGGCGGCGCTCAGCTCGCGGCGTCGCGGCGCTGGCGCGTCAGGCGTGCCACGCACCACGCGGGGGCGCTGCCCCTGCGGAGGTGCTCGAGGACCGTGAGCGGTCCGAGCCACTTGGCGAGGTCGTCGGGAGCCAATCCGGCGGCACGGTAGTCGAGCGCACGCTGGTCCAGCGGGCTGATGCCCGCGTCCCACCAGGCCTCGGCCTCGCGCACGTCACCGATCATCTGCCACCACCCGGCAGCGGCGACGAGCAACTCGTCGGGCGCGTCCGGAAGCCGCTGCCGCATGGCGTCCAGGTAGGTGGTGTCGGCGCTGTCGAGCGCGGCCCACGTACCGGCGCCCGCCGCTCCCCGCTGCCCCGGGATCCCGGGCGGCTGCGGCGAGTTCTGTGGAGCCTGCGGGGCCTCTGCGAGCCAGGACGTGGCGATGCGGTGCGCCTCGGCCTCCTCGGCGCTCTGCTCACGCTCAGAGGTCCACTGCTGGATCACCGCGTCAACGCCGGGATCGTGCATCCCTGCCTCCTTCTGCAACGCACATCGGAGTCGCTTGCGGAAAGACTGTCGAGAGCAACGTCGCCTCCGGGGCGACGAAGTTCGCTGTCGAACTGTTCGCTGTCGGGCACTGCCGCCGGGCGATGTCGCATCAGCCCGATCACGCAATGTGAGCACCGTAGGAGAGCAACTCGGCTCCACGCCAGACCCTCTCGGCGATGAATCCGTTGACCTGCGCTTCAGGCTCCGGAATCCACCCGGATGGTCCAGTCCGCGACCGGAAAAGGGCGCTGATGCACGCTGCGTAATCGCATTCTTTCCCTTGACACGACGTTTCGCCGGTACCGGATTTCCGGCACCGGACGACGCGCTGTCCATATGGTCGATACTGCGGTGTAACCGTCAGGAAAAGAGCCGCTCCACGAACGTCACGAGCGCCTGGGCACCGTCTCCGAGCCAGCTCAAAGCCGTCTGCACGGCATCGGCCGACTCGGTGGGCTTGCTGATCAACAGAAACAGGACGAGAGCGACGACGCCGAAGATGAGGAATTTCTTGAGTCCCGGTGACATCGCTCCACTCAATTCTTCACATCGGCGGCCGGCCCGGCCGCGTACCGGTTCCGCCGCGCCGGAGACCGTACGCGGTGACGGCCCGATGAACACCGGTGAGCCCGCCTGCTCACGCGGCTCATTCAACAGCATCGTCACCGGGCCGTGGGCTGCCCGACCGAGTCCCACACGAACGGCGGAATCCGGTCACGGAACGTATCCCTGGGCGCCACGTCCGGGTGCACCCTAGAAGAGTGAGACGGGGGACCGCCGGAACGACACGCCGCGCGTCCCGGCCGGTTCCCCGCACTCTCCGCCGACGAGCGAGGCACGCCGTGACGCCGGGCCGACACCAGGCCGGCCCGGCGTCACGGGCAGGGCCCGGCTCGAGGAAGCCCCTGTCCCAAGGCAGGCCCCTGTCCCAAGGCAGGCCCCGGCTCTGGGCGGCCCCGTGTCAGGCGATCGCCCCGCCGTCCCGCAACGCGCCGATGGCCGCACCGTCGTAGCCGAACTCCGCCAGCACCTCGGCCGTGTCGGCGCCCTGCTCGTGCGAAGCCTGCGGCTCGGGTGCGGGAGTACGGTCGAACTTCGGTCCCGGCGCGGGCTGCACGGTCCCTCCGACGTCGGTGAACGTCCCGCGAGCGACGTTGTGCGGATGCTGGGCGGCCTCGTCCGGTGTGAGCACCGGTGTCAGGCACGCGTCCGTGCCCTCGGCCTTGGCGACCAGCTCGTCGCGCGAGTACTTCCCGATCGCCTCGGTGAGGATCTCGCGGAGCTCGGGCCACCGGGACCGGTCCAGGTGCACCGGCAGCGACTCGGCGTCCAGCTCGAGCACCTCCACCAGCGCGGTCCAGAACCGCATCTCGATCGCACCCACGGCCACGTAACGCCCGTCGGCGCACGCGTAGGTGTCGTAGAACGGCGCGCCTCCGTCGAGGAGGTTCTCGCCCCGCTCCCCGCCCCACGCTCCGGCGGCCTTCATGCCGTAGAGCTGCGTGGTCAGCAGCGCGGACCCGTCCACCATCGACGCGTCAACGACCTGCCCCTGACCGGAGGACATGCGTTCGTAGAGCGCCGCGAGCACGCCCATCGCCAGGTACAGCCCGCCACCGCCGAAGTCACCGAGGTAGTTCACCGGAGCCACCGGCTTCTCCCCTGCCCTGCCGATCGTCGCCAGCGCCCCGGAGAGCCCGATGTAGTTGATGTCGTGTCCGGCCACCGGCGCGAGCGGACCGTCCTGGCCCCAGCCGGTGACGCGGCCGTACACCAGCCGCGGGTTCCGCGCGTGCGCCTGGTCCGGGCCCAGCCCCATGCGTTCGGCGACACCGGGCCGGAAACCCTCGATGAGGACGTCGGCCCGCTGCGCCAGCGACAGCACCACCTCGACGCCCTCGGGCGTCTTGGTGTCGACGCCGATGGTGCGCCTGCTCCGCGTGAGCGGGTCGTTCGGGATGCCCAGGACGTCCGCTCCCGGCCGCGCCCGATCCACCCGCACGACGTCGGCCCCGAGATCGGCGAGCATCGTGCCCGCGAACGGGGCCGGCGCCAGTCCTGCCAGTTCGATCACCCTGAGACCGCCGAGGGGTCCGGCGTTCATGGTCGCCACCTTTCCGCCGCCCCGGATCACAGGGACCGGGAGATGATGTCCTTCATGATCTCGCTGGTACCGCCGAAGATCCGCGAGATCCGCATGTCCGCCCAGGCCCGTGCGACGGGGTACTCCATCATGTAGCCGTAGCCGCCGAACAGCTGCACGCAGTCGTCGATGACGCGGTTGGCCCGCTCGGTGGTCCACAGCTTGGCCATCGCCGCACCCTGGACGTCGAGTTCGCCCTTGAGGTGCCGCTCGATGCACTGGTCGAGGAACGCACGGGAGACGGCCACCTCGGTGGCGGCCTCGGCGAGGGTGAACTTGGTGTTCTGGAACTTCGACAGCGGCCTGCCGAACGCCTCGCGCTCGTGGGTGTAGGCGATCGTCTGGTCCACCGCCGCCTCCATGCCCGCGACCGAGGTGACGGCGATCAGCAGCCGCTCCTGCGGCAGTTGCTGCATCAGCTGGAAGAAGCCCAGTCCCTCCTGGTCGCCGAGCAGGTTGGCCGCGGGCACGCGGACGTCGTCGAAGAACAGCTCGGCCGTGTCCTGGCCCTTCATGCCGACCTTGTCGAGCACGCGGCCGCGGCGGAACCCGGCCGTCGACGTCGGCACGGCGATCAGTGACATCCCCTTCGCCCCCGCGTCGGGGTCCGGGTCGGTCTTGCACGCGACGACGACGAAGTCGGCCATGGCGCCGTTGGTGATGAACGTCTTGGCGCCGTTGATGACGTACTCGTCGCCGTCCCGCACCGCGCGGGTCTTGATGCCCTGCAGGTCCGATCCGGTGCCCGGTTCGGTCATGGCGATCGCGCCGATCCACTCGCCGCTCGCGAGCTTGGGCAGCCACTCGCGCTTCTTCTCCTCCGCCGCGTACGCGAGGAGGTAGTGGGCCACGATCCCGTTGTGCACGGACACGCCCCACGCGCTGTCGCCGCTGCGTGCCTGCTCCTCGTACAGCACGGTCTCGTGCGCGAAGGTGCCGCCACCGCCGCCGTACTCCTCCGGGACGGACAGGCACAGCAGGCCGACCTCGCCCGCCTTGGTCCAGACCTCGCGATCGATCTGCTTGTTCTCGATCCAGCGGTCCTGGTGCGGCGTGAGTTCCTTCTGGCAGAACGACCGCGCCATCTCGCGGAAGTCGTCGAGCTCCTCGGTCAGCCACGGACTCCTGGGCAGTTGCAGCGGCACGGCGGCCTCCTCGATCACCTGACACTGGAGTGGAAAACATTCCGCCTGGAATGTAAGTTCCGATCGGAATCTACAACCACCGTCCCAGCAGGTAAAGGGGTCGCAGGTGACGCGCTCATGACCACCCCACCGACGCCGCCGACACCACCCACGCCGCCCTCGTCCGCGCGCACGCACCGCACCCAGGCCGAGCGCCGGGCGCAGACGCGCGCGGCCCTGCTCGACGCGACCATCGAATGCCTGGTGGAACTGGGTTACCCGCGCACGTCGATGCAGGAGATCTGCGCCCGCGCCGGCGTGTCGAAGGGAGCGTTCCAGCACCATTTCTCGTCGAAGTCGGAGCTCATGGCCTCCGCGGTGGAGCACCTGACGACCCGGCTGCAGCGCAGGCGCGCACCCGAGGCACGGGACCTGCCCGACGGGCCCGACCGCATCGCCGCGGCGATCGACCTGCTCTGGAACTCCTACTCCGGCACGCTCGCCACCGCCGCGATGGAGCTCTGGATCGCCGCTCGCACGGACGCGGAACTGCGCCGCGCGATCCGCCCGGTCGACCGCGCGCTGGGCCGGTCGACCCTGGAACTGTTGACGGGACTGTCCGGCGACCTGTCCGAGGAGCGGATGGAGACGCTGTTCTGGTTGACGGTGAACCTGACCCGGGGCCTGGCCCTGGACGCCGAACTCGGCGGGGACCCGCGCCGCCGCGAGCAACTGCTCGCCGAGTGGAAGCACATCGCGACGCTGTATTTCGGGGAGTGACCCTGTACTGCGGCGAGTGACGGACGGCCGCCCATCGAGGACGTGACGGGGCGGCCGTGCACCGGCCGGACAGTGCCGGAGGCGCGGAGAGTGAGTCTGGCGACGATTCCGCCCGCCGGGATGCGAGGGTTGCGACCATCGGTAAGGTATTACCCGCGAGTAACAGTTTCGGCTCCCCCGGAGGCTCCCGTGACCAGCACCGTGCCGCCCGCGCCCAGTCAGCCCGCCACCACGGCAGGCCCCGCCGATCCCGTCGGCGGCGTTCCCGGTGCGCCCGCGACGCGGCGCGCCGAGCAGCTCACCCGCCGCGTCGCCACCGGCCTGGACGGGGCGCCGGTGACGATGCCCGCGCCGTTCACCGGGCTGCCGATCGCCACACTGCCGCAGGCGGGCGACGCCGAGGTGCGCCGCGTGTTCACGCGGGCACGTGAGGTGCAACGGTCGTGGGCCGCATGGCCCGCGCGCGAGCGCCAGCGCGTGCTGCTGCGGCTGGCCGACCTGGTGCTCGCCCACCAGGACGAGGTCCTCGACCTGGTGCAGGTCGAAGCGGGCAAGGCGCGGATCGACGCCTTCGACGAGGTGAGTGCGACGGCGCTGGTGGCCTCGTACTACGGCAAGCACAGTGCGCGGCTGCTGGCCGAACGCCGGGCCGCGGGCGCGCTGCCGCTGTTGACGAAGGCCTCGGAGGTCCGGCACCCGAAGGGCGTCGTCGGCGTCGTCTCACCCTGGAACTACCCGCTCGCGCTGACGGCCATGGACGTGCTGCCCGCCCTCGCCGCGGGCAACACGGTCGTGCAGAAGCCGGACAACCAGACGGCGTTGTCGGCGCTGTGGCTGCACGAACTCGCCGAGCAGGCGGGCCTGCCCGCCGACGCGTGGCAGGTCGTGCTGGGCCGCGGCTCGGCCATCGGCGACGCGATCGTCGAGGAGTCCGACTACGTCTGCTTCACCGGCTCCACGCCCACGGGCAAGCGGCTGGCCGGGCAGATCGCGGAGCGGCTCACCGGCTACTCGCTCGAACTCGGCGGCAAGAACCCGATGGTCGTGCTGCCGGACGCCGACGTCCGGAAGGCGGCCGCCGGAGCCGTCACCGCCTGCTTCTCGTCGGCGGGCCAGCTGTGCGTGTCGGTCGAGCGGATCTACGTGCACGAGAGCATCCACGACGAGTTCGTCCGCGCGCTGGCCGAACGGACCGAGGCGCTCACGCTCGGGGCGGGGCTCGACTACCACGCCGGCATGGGCTCGCTGACCTCGCAGGACCAGCTGACCACGGTGTCGTCCCACGTGGACGACGCACGTGCGGCCGGTGCGACCGTCGTCGCGGGCGGCAGGCCGCGGCCGGACCTGGGCCCGCTGTTCTACGAGCCGACCGTACTCACCGGCGTCACCGAACGGGCGACACTGTTCCGCGAGGAGACGTTCGGCCCGGTCGTGGCGGTGTACTCCTACTCGGACGTCGACGAGGCGGTCGCACGCGCCAACGACACCGAGTTCGGTCTCAACGCGAGCGTGTGGACCCGCGACGCCCGCCGGGGCGAGGAGGCCGCCCGCCGGATCAAGGCGGGCACCGTGAACGTCAACGAGGGCTACGCCGCCACGTTCGGCACGGTCGGGGTGCCGATGGGCGGGATGAAGGAGTCCGGCGTCGGCAGGCGCAACAGCGCCGAGGGGCTGCTCAAGTACACCGAGGCCCAGGCGGTCGCCGTGCAGCGCGGACTGCGGCTGCGCCCGTTCCGAGGCATGCCGCCGCGGCTCTGGGCGAAGGCCATGTCGGTCGGCATCGCGGCGCTGCGACGGCTCCCCCGCCGCTGAGCGCGCGGACCCTGCCGAGCCAGCGGCCCGGCAGGCCCCTGCCCCGCCTCCGCGCCCGGACCACAGCGGGCGAGGAGGCGGGGCAGGGGTCAGGGCCGGTCGAGTGCGCCGCTGCGCGCAGCCGTCAAAAGCACGTCCCACTCGGACGCCGTCATGCGCAGCATGCCGCCGCCGGGGTTCTTCGAATCCCGGACGGCCGTGCCGCCCGGCAGGAACGCCACCTCGACGCAATCGTTGCCGCCACCGCTGTAACTGCTCTTGCGCCACGCGAGCTCTCCGGGGTGGACCCGGTTCGAACCACCCGGCGCGGCACGGTGGGACGGGGCGTTGGCCATGTGTTCTCCTTGTCGATCCGGTTCAGTTGTCGTGCTTCTCGAACCGCCGCGCGGCGGCCTCGATCAGGTCGAGCGAATCATCCGGTTTGGCGGCCGCGGCGCGCAAATGATCGAACATGAGCGCGTAGCGGTGAACTTCGGCGGCGTCCTCGAGATACAGCCCACCATTCGTACTGTCGACGTACACCACGTCCTGATCCGCCTGTTCCGGAAATCCGAGAATGAGAAACGGGCCCTCCATTCCCGGGTGGGCACCGCCGCCGAACGGGACGACCTGAATCGTCGCGTGCGGCAGCGCCGCGATGTCGAGCATGCGCCACAGCTGCTCCGCCATCACCTCCGGGCCGCCCACGGCGCGCTGCAGCACGGCCTCGTCCATCACGGCCCAGTACTCGGGCGGATGCGCGTCCTGCAGCAGCGCCTGCCGTTCCATCCGCGCCTCGACCCGGCGGTCGATCTCGCTCTCGGTGGCGTCGGGCCGCATCGCCCGGATCACAGCACGGGCGTACCGGCGTGTCTGCAGCAGGCCGGGAACGAGCAGCGCCTGGTACGCCCGCAGTGACGAGGCATCCGCCTCGAGACCGACGAACGTGCCGGTGAAGACCTCGTTGTAGGCGTGCCACCAGCCTCGTTTCCGTGCCTCCCTGGCCAGCTGGACGAGCGCGTCGGCCTCCTCACCCGTGACGCCGTACACGCTCAGCATGTCCCGCGCGTCCCGCGGCGTCACACCGACGTTGCCGGTCTCGACCCGGCTCACCTTCGACGCCGAGCATTCCAACCGCTCGGCCACGTCGTCGATCGTCAGGTCCGCGGCCTCCCGCAGTCTGCGCAATTCCCCGGCCAGCCTGCGGCGGCGCACGGTCGGTCCCTGACCACGCGTCATCACTCACCTCCACCTCGTCGCGCGCCCCATCTAACCACCGAGCGCGCGAAAAAGTAGGTGCCGGGGAATCACATCGGCGACGCAGGATCACGGCATTCGCAGAACTGCAAATTGCATTTCTGCGAATGGCTCCGGGAACGGCGCGGTACGGGCACCGCCGCCTAGAGGACCCGGACCAGGCCCTCCTGGACGACGGTCGCGATGTGGCTGCCGTCGTGGGCGAAGAAGCGGCCCGTCGCCAGGCCCCGCGCGCCGGAGGCGGTGGGTGAGGTGCTGTCGTAGAGGAACCACTCGTCGGCGCGGAACGGCCGGTGGAACCACAACGCGTGGTCGAGGCTGGCCCCGAGCACCGTGTCGAACTCCCAGTACACGCCGTGCTCGGCGAGCACCGAGTCCAGCAACGTCAGATCCGAGGCGTAGGTCAGGACGCACACGTGCAACAGCGGATCGTCCGGGAGCTCGCCGTCGGCCTTCATCCACACCCGGTTCCGGCTCTCCCAGCCGCCGGTCTCGCGGGTCACCCACGGCGGCTCGTTGACGTAGCGCATGTCCAACGGCCGCGGTCCCACCCGCGTGGCGAGCGTGTCGGCGTACGGCGCGATCCGGTCGGCCAGCGTCGGCAACGACTCCGGATCGGGCACGTCCGGCATGTCGCCCGCGTGCTCCACGCCGTCCTCGGCCAGCTGGAACGACGCCGACAGCGCGAAGATCGCCTTGCCGTGCTGCACCGCCGTGACCCGCCGCGTCGTGAACGACCGGCCGTCGCGGACACGGTCTACCTGGTACACGATCGGCACGGCCGGGTCGCCGCCCCGGATGAAGTAGGCGTGCAGCGAATGCACGTGACGATCCGGCGGCACCGTGCGGCCCGCGGCGACGAGCGCCTGCCCGGCGACCTGACCGCCGAACACGCGCGTCGGCGAGTTCGGCGGACTGACCCCGCGGAAGATGTTTTCCTCGATCTTCTCGAGGTCGAGGAGATTCACCAGCCGGTCCAGCACCGGCTGACCACCATCCGAGTCGTCGCCGGGGTCCGATGCCGCCGCACGCGCCAGTTCCGTCATGACCCGATTCTGGCACCGCCGGAGGCGCCGCGGCGGGTCAGGCACCGTCAGGCGTGGTCGTCCTCACCGAGCCGGTGGACCCTGATCAGGTTGGTCGACCCGACGGTGCCCGGGGGCGAGCCCGCGACGATCACCACCAGGTCGCCCTGCTGGTACCGACCCGTCTCGATCATGGCGCGGTCGCACTGCTGGATCATCCGGTCGGTCGAGTCGGCCTTCGGCACGAGCTGGGTGTGGGTGCCCCACGTCAGCGCGAGCTGGCTGCGCACACTCTCCAACGGCGTGAACGCCAGCAGCGGCAACCGGGTGTGCAACCGAGCCAGCCTGCGCATCGTGTCGCCGGACTGCGTGAACGCCACCAGCGCCTTCGCGTTGAGCCGCTCGCCGATGTCGCGCGCCGCGTACGAGATGACGCCCCGCTTGGTGCGCGGCACGTGCGACAGCGGCGGCACCGCCGGCAGATCCGACTCGACGGCCTCGACGATCCGCGACATCGTCTGCACCGTCTCGATCGGGTAGCGGCCCACGCTCGTCTCGCCCGACAGCATCACCGCGTCCGCGCCGTCGAGCACCGCGTTCGCGACGTCGGAGGCCTCGGCGCGGGTCGGCCGGGAGTTGCCGATCATGGAGTCGAGCATCTGCGTGGCGACGATGACCGGCTTGGCGTTCTCCCGCGCGATCTGAATGGCCCGCTTCTGCACCAGCGGAACCTGCTCGAGCGGCAGTTCGACGCCGAGGTCGCCGCGGGCGACCATCAGGCCGTCGAAGGCCAACACGACGGCTTCGAGGTTGTAGACGGCCTCGGGCTTCTCCAGCTTGGCGATCACCGGCACGCGGCCCTTGCCGACGCGGTCCATCACCTGGTGGACGACGTCGATGTCGGCGGGCGAGCGCACGAACGACAGCGCGACGAAGTCGACGCCGAGTTCCAGCGCGAATTCGAGGTCCTCGACGTCCTTGTCGGACAGCGCGGGCACCGACACGTCCATGCCCGGCAACGACACGCCCTTGTTGTTGCTGACCGTGCCGCCTTCGGTGACGGTGCATACCACGTCCGGCCCGTCGACCTCGTCGACCGTCAGCCCGACCTTGCCGTCGTCGACCAGCAGCCGGTCACCCTGCTTGGCGTCCTCGGCCAGCCCCTTGTACGTGGTGGACACGCGGTCGTGGGTGCCGACCACGTCCTCGACGGTGATGCGCACCGTGTCCCCGGTACGCCACTCGACGGGACCGCTGGCGAACGTGCCGAGCCGGATCTTCGGGCCCTGCAGGTCGGCGAGGATGCCGACGGCCCGGCCCGTCTCGGCCGCGGCGGCGCGGACGAGGTCGTACACCTGCCTGTGGTCGTCGTGGTCACCGTGGCTGAAGTTCATCCGGGCCACGTCCATGCCCGATTCGACGAGGTCGTGGACCTTCTCCTTCGTCGCCGTCGCGGGGCCCATGGTGCATACGATCTTCGCTCGTCGGCTCACACCTGCACAGCGTAGACCGTCGGCGCCGTCTCGTCTTGACCGATCCGGTCTCCGCGTGCCGCGTCGCGTGGTGTACCCGCGGCGGCGCCGGTCAGCGCCGTGGCCGTTCGCTCACCCCGACGTGGTCGCGGGCCCACTCGTTCAGCGCCCGCACCTGCCGCCAGGCGCGGCGCACCCGGTCGAGGCATTCCGGTTCGTGCAGCGTGTCGTCGGGCTCCCACGTGTGGATCGCGTACAGCCTGCGGTGACGCAGCAGTTCCAGCCGGGGATGGTCGGCGGGCACGCCACGCGGGCGCGTCTTGAGCGTCTCCCCCGCGATCTCCCAGCCCTGGCCGCGCAGGTCGGCGAGGATGCGTTCGAGGGCGCGGCCGTGGACGTCGGTGTCGACGGCCTGCCGGAACCGGGCCAGCTGATCGGCGGCGAGGTGGAAACACCCTCCGCCCGCACGCAGCCCGGCGGGTCCCACCTCCACGTAGCACGCGCCGCCGCCACGGCCGGCCTCGATCACCCCGCCGCAGTGGGCCTTGTAGGGCGTCTTGTCCTTGGCGAACCGCACGTCACGGTACGGGCGGAACACCTTCGGCTCGCCCAGGTCGGAGAACTCGTCGGCCAGTTCGGCCAGCAACGCCTCCATCGGACCGCGCACGTCGCGACGGTAGGTCTCGACGTTGGCGTTCCAGTACGGCTTCGAGTTGTCCGCCACCAGGCCGTCGTAGAAGTCGATCGCGTACTCGCCGAATCCCGTGAACCCCACGGCGAGCCACGCTAACCGGCACGGCGGCGCACGGCTGACGGCGGTGCCGTCGAGGACCGACGCCACCCGTGACAATGGTAATCTGGTGCCATGCAGACTGCCATCGACAGTGCCGGACGCATCGTCATTCCCAAGGCGTTACGTGACGCTCTCGGTATCGCGGCAGGCCAGCCCCTCGACATCACGGAGCGGGACGGCAGCCTCGAGATCACACCTGCACCGACACCCATGCAGCTGGTCGACGACGGCGACGGTGTCGTCGCCGTGGCCGATGCCGACATGCCCGCGCTCACGGCCGACGAGGTTCGCGCCGCACTGGAGCGCAACCGCCGATGAACAGCACTGCCACGATGCACGCCGTCGATTCGAGCGTCGTGATCGCCGCGTTCGCCACCTGGCACGAGCACCATGAGGCCGCGCGCAAAGCACTGGCCGCACGCCCACGCCTCATCGCGCACGCGGCCGTCGAGACGTACTCGGTGCTGACACGCCTGCCACCCCCTCATCGCGCCCAACCGTCGCTCGTGCACGCCTTCATCACGCAACGGTTCACCGAACCGTTTCTGACGTTGTCGGAGACCGGCTACCAGGAGCTACTGGCAACGGTGGCGGCAGGACAGGTTCTCGGCGGCCCGGCCTACGACGCCCTGATCGCATTCACGGCAGCCGAACACGACGCCACACTGCTCAGTCTCGACCGTCGTGCGACCGCTACCTACGAAGCGACCGGCGCGGCGGCCGAGCTCCTGACCTGACCGGCCGCCGCGATACCCGGCCCGTGCGTGGCCGTCCCCCACTCAGCCGAAGAGGACCGCCGCCTCGGCGTAGCGCTCGGGCGGCACCGTCTTCAGCGCGGCGGTCGCCTCGGCCAGGGGAACCCGGACGATGTCGGTGCCGCGCAGGGCCGTCATCGTGCCGAAGTCGCCGTCGGCGACCGCGTCCACGGCGTGCAGGCCGAACCGGGTGGCCAGCACGCGGTCGTAGGCGGTCGGCGTGCCGCCACGCTGGGTGTGACCGAGCACGACCGCACGGGACTCCTCGCCGGTGCGCCGGGCGAGCTCGTCGGCCAGCCACTGGCCCACACCGCCCAGCCGCACGTGCCCGAACGCGTCCTTCTCGCCGGTCTGCAGCATCTCACCGCCGTCGTCGGGCTGCGCGCCCTCGGCCACGACCACGATCGGCGCGTGCTCGCGGTCGAACCGGGCCTGCACCCAACAGGCCACCCGCTCCACCGAGAACGGCTGCTCGGGCACGAGGATCACGCTCGCCCCGCCCGCGAGGCCGGAGTGGAGCGCGAGCCATCCGGCGTGCCTCCCCATCACCTCGACGACGAGGGCACGATGGTGGGATTCGGCCGTGGTGTGGAGCCGGTCGATCGCCTCGGTGGCGATGTGCACCGCGGTGTCGAAGCCGAACGTGTAGTCGGTGGCGCCGAGGTCGTTGTCGATCGTCTTCGGCACACCGACGACGTTCACGCCGTCCCGCCACAGTCGCTCCGCGACGCCGAGCGTGTCCTCGCCGCCGATGGCGACCAGCGCGTCGACGCCTTCCTCGGCCAGTACCTCCGCGACCCGTTCGGCCCCTCCGCCGTCGGCGTACGGGTTGGTGCGCGAGGTGCCGAGGATCGTGCCGCCGCGGGCGAGGATCGACTCGACGTCGCCGGGGCCGAGCGGGTGCAGCGACCCGGTGAGCGGGCCGCGCCAGCCGTCGCGGAACCCGACGACGTCCCAGCCGTGCTCACCGGTGCCCTTCAGCGTCACCGCGCGGATCACCGCGTTGAGCCCGGGACAGTCGCCGCCGCCGGTCAGGACCCCCACGCGCATTCCGATCCACCCTTCGTGGCCGTGACATCACTCTGCGCACTCAGGATAGCCTCGCGTCACCGGTTCGGCGCAGCGCGACACCGCGACGTCCGACGCAGCGGTTAACGACGCCCGGTCCCGAGTCGATCTTTTCGGTATGCCGGATTCCCCGTCGCCCGTCCGTCCACTCGACCCGACCGGCGGCCCCACTGAGCGTCCCGCGGCGGGCGGAGCCGCAACGGCAGGCGTGATGGTGCTGCTCACGCCGGTGCACGGGTTCGGACTCGTGCTCGCGCTGCTGAGCGCGGGATCGTCCGACGCGAGCGGGCAGGGCGGCCCGTTCCGCGCCTGCACCGCCGACTCCGTGTCCTGCACCGGACCGAACGTCCCGCTGATCGTCGCCGTCGCCCTCGCGATGCTCGCCTGCCTGGGCATCGCCGTCCGGGCGGGAATGCGCACGGGGCGGCTGCCTCCGCGGTGGCGCCACCGCGGCATGCTGTCGTGTGCCGGTGTCGCCGCCGCCGTCGTGGTGGACACGGTGGCCGTGCTCGTCCGATGAGGACCCACCGGGAGGGCCGCGGCGACCACTTCGACGTAGACATAGGTCACTGCACCGGTAAAGCTAGGTTAGCCTCTGCTACGGTCCAGGGCGTGCAGCGCTATTACTGGTTTACCTGGCCGGCCCGGAGTGGGCCGGTCGGCGTGAACCTGCGCTGACCACCATCCACTTCGAGCCGGACGTCAAGCCGGCTCGGTGACGCCCGGGGCGGCTTGCGGAAAGGAAGTCACCCCGATGAGCACTCTGCCGACCACGGCATCCCCCGAGTCCGCGGCGCCAGGAGCGGCCGCGCACACCGGGATCCCGCTGGACGACCACCGCATCACCCACGTGAGCCCGTTGATGTCGCCCGCCCTGCTCCGCCAGGAACATCCCGTCGACGACACCGTCGCCCGGACGGTCACCGCGGGCCGGGACTCCGCCGTCGACATCCTCGCGGGCCGGGACGACCGGCTGCTGGTCGTCGCCGGGCCCTGCTCGGTCCACGACCCCGAGGCCGCGCTCGACTACGCCCGGAAACTGGCCGCCCACGCCGAGAAGGTCCGCGGCGAACTGCACATCGTGATGCGCGTGTACTTCGAGAAACCCCGCACCACGCTCGGGTGGAAGGGCCTCATCAACGACCCCGATCTCGACGGCGGCTTCGCGGTCAACAAGGGCCTACGGCTCGCGCGCCAGTTGCTGCTCGACGTCTCCGCGCTCGGCCTGCCGGTCGGCTGCGAGTTCCTCGACCCGATCATTCCGCAGTACATCGCCGACGTCGTGACGTGGGGCTCCATCGGCGCGCGCACCGCGGCCAGCCAGGTGCACCGCCAGCTGTGCAGCGGCCTGTCGATGCCGGTCGGCATCAAGAACTCCACCGACGGCGACGTGCAGGTCGCCGTCGACGCCACACGCGCGGCGGCGGCGAGCCACGTCTTCCCCGGTATCACCACGGACGGCGTGTCCGCGCTGCTGACCACGGCCGGGAACGAGGACTGCCACGTCATCCTCCGCGGCGGCAGCGCGGGCCCGAACCACGACGCCGACACGGTCGCGGACACGCTCGCACGGCTGCGCAAGGCGGGGCTGCCCGAACGCCTCGTCGTCGACGCCAGCCACGGCAACAGCGGTAAGGACCACGTGCGCCAGGCCGGTGTCGTGGCCGAGCTGGCCGAGCGCATCGGCGCGGGCGAGCCCGGCATCTCCGGTCTGATGGTCGAGAGCTTCCTCGCCGACGGCAGGCAGGACCTCACCCTCGGGCGCGCGGCCGATCTCGACTACGGCCGCAGCATCACCGACGCGTGCCTGGACTGGCCGACGACGGCGTCGCTGCTCGACGACCTCGCCGCGGCCGTCCGCACCCGCCGGGGCTGAGCGGCCTGCTCACACTCCGCGGGCAGGCGGGGCAGGCGGTGCCCACGGCCGCGCCCCGCCTGCCCGCGGACCGGGGCCGCCCGCGAGTGCGGTCGTCCGGGCCGCGAGGTCCCGCCCGTCAGCGCGCGAAGCCGTCTCGCAGGCGCAGCTGCTCGATGACCTTCCACCGCTCCAGGTTGTGCCGCGCGTCGGCGAGCGCGTCGTGGGCGTCCGGGGGCTGTTTGGGCAACGCGGGCTTGCCGACGTCCTCCCAGCGCTGCCGCAGGTCCCGGGTGAACCGGGGCAACTGGCGCGGCAGCTTCGGCATCGAGCCCCACAGCTGCGCCAGGGCGACGTGGTCGTAGGCGGCGTACCAGGCCCACAGCTCGATGCCGTCGGACGGCTTGCCGAAGAACTCGAGCAGACCCTCGCGAATGCTCTCGCGGCTGCGCCACGACTTGTCCGCCGGCGACGGCAGCTTGTCGAGCACGTTCTCCCGCACCCACTTGCCCGCCTTGTCCGGGTCGAACTCGGTGGAGACCGCGTAGAAGCTGCGTCCGGATTCGTCCACCACACCGATCGACACCAGGTCGATGGTCACGCCGTCCTCGATGAATTCGGTGTCGTAGAAGAATCGCACCGCAGCACCGTAACGGGCGCCCCACCGCGTCGGACGAGCCGGTCCGTACCGCCGCGGGCCGCTCGCCGAGACCCGCGTTCCGGCGGCCTGTGGGAGCGAGGTGGAGGTGTGGTGTGCCCGCCGACTCAGCCCGCGCGGCTCTCCGGAACCCGTGACGACCCGGTGCTCGCCCGGGCCGCGCCCGCCGCACCGACCTCGCCCGGCCTGCCGTGCAACGGCACCGCCTCGCCGAGCTCCTCCTTGGCCTTCGCGGCGTAGACGTCGACGTACTCCTGGCCGGACAGTTCCATGAGGGCGTACATGATCTCGTCGGCGATGGACCGTTCGACGAACCGGTCGCCCGCGAGACCTTCGTAGCGGGAGAAGTCGAGCGGCTTCCCGAACCGGATCTCCAACCGTCGCGGCCACCACATCTTCGAACCGATGGGGTTGACCTTCTCGGTGCCGATCATCGCCACCGGGATCACCGGGACCTGTGCCTCGAGCGCGATGCGGGCGACACCGGTCTTGCCCTTGTAGAGCCGTCCGTCGGGCGAGCGGGTGCCCTCCGGATAGATCCCCAGCAGCCGCCCCTCTGCCAGCAACCGGACGCCGGTGTCGAGTGCGGCCTGGGCCGCCGAGGCCCCGGACCGGTCGATCGGGAACTGGCCGGAGGCGGTGAAGAACCACTTCTGGAGCCGACCCTTGAGGCCGGGCGCGGTGAAGTACTCCTGCTTGGCGGGGAACGTCACCCGCCGCGGCACGTACAGGGGCATGAAGAAGGAGTCGGCCACGGCGAGGTGGTTGCTGGCGATGATCGCACCACCCTCGGCGGGGATGTTCTCCGTGCCGGTGACCGTGGTCGGCCACAGCAGCCGCAGCAGCGGCCCCAGGACCACGTATTTGAGCAGCCGATACACCACCGGGCCGCGCCTCCTCGTCTCGTTCACCCAACCGAGGCGATCACACTACGAACGTCGTGTTCACCGCCACAACCGCGGGGTCGTAACCACCGTCTATCTCACACCGGCCGCCCATTCCGGAACCCCACAGGTCCCCGCAGGCGGGGAGTGCGGGCGCTTCCCGCCCGTGGGTGGGGCCGCCGTGCGACGATGGCACCCGATCACCCGTGGAGAGGAAGGGACCGACGGCATGCCCGTGCTCGCCGGCGCCGAGCCGTTCCAGTACACCGGGCCCAGCGGAACCGGCGTGCTGTTGTGTCACGGGTTCACGGGAACCCCGGCGAGTATGCGCCCGTGGGGACGACCCCCGGCGTCCGACGGGCACCGGGCGGTGCTCGACGGCGTCGATACCGATCCGGCACGGGTCACCGAGGTCGTCTTGCACGACAGCTGTCACGTCGCCACCCTCGATGGCGACGTGCCGCTTCTTTTCGCGCGCAGCAGCGAGTTCGCAGCAGCCGGCAGGCAGGTGGGGACCAAGTGAGCAGACCAGGCTCCGACGGGCCGGAGAACGTCGACGCCGCGTTCGAGGAGATCGTCGCCGACCTGCGCGCGCAGGGATTCGACGACCAAGGATTCGGCGAGCAGGATCGCGACGAGCACGCGGCCGATCAGCAGCCCGCCGACGACCACGGCGGCGACGACCACGGCGACCGGGGCGGTTCCGGTGGCGACCGGGGCGGCGGCGCGTTGCTGGAACGGCCCGGTCCCGATCCGTCCGGCGACCGCGACGCCGACGCGGGCAGGACCACCGGCGAGTCCGGTTCGCGCGGCGAGGGCTGGCGGGACAGCCCGATCGCGTGGGACGAGACACTGTTCGGCCCGGCGCCCGACGACGATCCCGATGACCCCGACAACCACTTCGTCCCGCCCGAACCGCCGCCGCTGCCGAAACCGCGCAAGGGCGCCGTACTCGTTCTCGTCCTGGTGGTCCTGGGCCTGTTGCTGTTGATCGCGCCGTCGCTCGTCGGCCTGTCCGGGGCGGTCGCCACGCCGCTGGGCATGCTCTCACTCGCGGCGGGAATCGCCCTGCTGCTGTTGCGGGTCAGGCAGGGCCCGCCGGACGGTGCCGACCCGACCAACGGCGCCCAGGTCTGACCGCCTGCGGCCCACTCACACGGGCGTGCAGGCGTCGAGCAGCCGCCGCAGCACGGCCGGGTCGACGACGGCCGTCGCCTCCTCCGCAACGGGTTCGCGGCGCCGATCGGCGGCCGTGACCACGACGAGGTGATCGCCGGGCCCGGCCGCCCGCGCGGCACGGACGGCCGCTCCGATTCCGCCGTCGCCGCCTGCCACGGTCTCGATGCCCGCCGCCGGCTCGATCCCCGCACCTGCCTCTCCGGGCGGGCCGCCCGCGACCAGCACCACGTGCGGCCACCACGTCCAGTGCGCGGCCCCTGCCACACCGTCGAGGTCCAGGTCCCCCGCGACGACGCCCACTCCGGCCAGCACGGCCAGCCGGTCCCGCAGCCGCGCCACCGCACCGGCCGGGTCGTTCGTTCCGTCGCCGGCGCGCGGGCCGACCACGGAGGCGGCGTCGACCAGCAGCACGAGTCTCCGGTCGAGCTGGCCGCGCAGCTCCGGCCAGGCCGCGGCGAAGCCGCTGTGCAACGGATAGTCGGCGACGTCGGCGGGTGACACCCAGCGCAGCGCCGTGCTCTCGGCGTTGGTCACGCGGGGTCGTGCCGCATCGCCCAGCACGGTCGCCAGGACCGTCGTGTACCGCCAGGTGCCGTGCTCGTCGGCGCGCTGGGCCAGGACCCGGAACGCCTCGCCGGGCACCGCCGTCTCCTCCTCGGTCTCCCGCGCCGCCGCCTGCGCCGACGTCTCGTCGGGCTGCACCGCGCCGCCCGGCAGCGCCCACGAGCCGCCCTCGTGCGTCCAGCCCGCGCGGTGCTGCAACAGCACGCCACGCCGGGGGTCGCTCAACAGCAGTCCGGCGGCACCGAACAATCCCCAGTGCCGCCGTCCGCAGTCGCAGCTGACGAACCCGTCTCCGTTGCCGACCAGCATCGTTCGAATCTAGCGTGCCCGGCCCGCGACACGCCCGTGTTCGCCGAGGATCAGACCACTCGGCGGCCGCTCTCGGCCGCGAGCGTGGCGGACCCGACGATCGCGGCCTCGTCGCCCAGCTGGGCCGTCCGGATCCGCGCGTGCGGGCGGTGCTTGCCGCCCGTCACGGCGCGCAGGTACGTCTCCCGCGCGTCGTCGAGGAACAGTGGCGCCGACGCCGACACGCCCCCGCCGATGACGACGACCTCCGGGTCGTACACGTCGGCGACGAGCGCCAGCCCCTCGCCGAGCCACCGGGCCAGCTCCGCCATCGCCTTGCGCGCGAGTGGGTCGCCGTCCCGTGCAGCCCCGGCGACGCGGCGGCCCGTGACCGCGCCCGGGTCACCCGCCGCCTCCCTGGCCAGCACCGTGGAGTGCTGCGGCCGCGTGGCCAGCAGTTCGATCGCCGTCGCGGCCAGCGCCGTGCCGCTGCAGTAGCGCTCCCAGCACCCGGACTTGCCGCACGGGCACTGCCGCCCTCCCGGCACGAGACACAGGTGCCCGAGCTCCGGCGCGACGCCGTGTGCGCCACGGAACAACTCCCCTCCGAGCAGGAGACCGGCCCCGATACCGGTGCCGAGCGCGACGAACACGCCGACCGACGTGGCCCGCGCGGCACCGAACCGGTACTCGGCGAACGTGGCCGCGTTGGCGTCGTGTTCCAGGGTCACGGGCAGGCCGAGTCGCTCGCTCATCCGGTCGGCCACCGTCGCGGTCCGCCACGGCAGGTGCGGGGCGAACATCACGGACGTGCGGTCCCGTCCGACGAACCCGGCGACCGCCAGTCCGACGGCGGCGACCTCGTGCCTGCTCCGCAGTTCGGCGACCACGCCCGCGATGGCGTCCTCGAGCGCCGCCTCCTCGTGCGGCGTGCCCGTGCGCGCGGTGTCGAGCACGTCGCCGGTCTCGTCGACGACGCCCGCGCGGATGCTCGTGCCGCCGACGTCGATTCCGATCGCGGCCACCGGCTACTCCCCCGGTTCCCAACGCTCCCGCGGGCGCACCTGCACCCGTTGCACCCGTCGGGCCGCACCGCCCGATCCGCCTGCCGCCGAGCCCCTGCCGGGCCGTTCAGCGAACACCGACGCCCCCGACGGGTCCGGGCCGGCAGGCGGCGGGCCCGGTCGCGACGACGGGCGGTACCCGGGCATGTGCACGCCCTCGTCCGGCTGCCACCGGTCGGCGAGCACGGCCCGCAGCAACGCGATCAGCGCGGCGGCCTGGTCCAGCACCCGCGCCGCGATCTCCGGCGTGTCACCCCGCACGACCGCGACGACGGCGCAGAACGGGCACCACGAGCACGCCGAGGCGCGGCCAGCCTCGCCGCCCGCCGCGGCACCGGACGGAGCCGTACCGGAGCCGTCCGGGGACGACGTGCCCTCGTGCGCCCCGCGCTGCGTGGCTCCGCTTCCGTCCGCTCCGGCGCCTCCCGCCGTGGCCCCGGCCGGACCGGGCCCTCCGGGACCGGAGGCGTCGCACGACTCCGGGTCGCCGCCGCCGTGTCCCGCGGCGAACACGCTCCGCAGCCACGGCTCGGCCCGCTCCGTGACGAGGTCGACCAGCAGCCGGATCTCCTCGGCCAGCCGCGCACTGTCGGCCGCGGGGCCGTCGCCCGCCGCCGGCCCATCGGCGCGGCCCGCGGGGCCGTCGGTGCCGCTCATTCGGTTCCCTCCAGGTGCACGAGCACGCCACGGGGATCGGATTCGGCATCCGTGATCCGGCAGGCGCGCAGTGGTTCCGGCAACGCGATCAGCCTGCGGACCCCGTCGACGGTGATCGCGAGGTCGTCGTCGACCCGCGCCAGATCGACGACGCTGTCCCGGGCGAGCGGCAGTGCCACCCGGAGCCGATAGCCGCCGTCGACCTCGAACATCTGCAACAACGGTGCACGTCCGCCCGCACCGGCCCGCTCGGAACCGTCGCCGCCCGTGGCCGCGTCGTCGCCCCGCGCACCGGTGTCGCCCGGCGTGGCAGCGTCGCCGGCCCGGGGACTGTCGTCCAGCGGGTCGGCGGTGCCGTACAGCTCCGCGGCGATCTCACGGAGCGCGCTCACCCCGACCGGCTCGTCGGCCCGGTACTCGACCGAGCGCAGCCGGTCGGCCGCGTCGCCGACCCCGGAGCGTGCCAGCTCCGCCAGGACCTCCTCCTGCTGCCTGCGCCGCTGCCGCACCCACGCGGCCGCCGCACCGCGCCACCAGCCGGGCGAGGGCATGACGCGGTTCGCGATCATGCCGTCGACCCGGATGCCGCGCAAGGCGAGCGCGGTCAGGGTCCGCCGGGTTTCGGCCACGACGACGCGCTCGGGAGTGAACACCAGGCGCACGCTCGTGCGGGCGGGATCGGTCAGGAGGTCACGCAGCGACCCGGTGTACTCGGCCAGCCGCGCCAGCGACCGCGCCAGAGCGGAACGCTTCGCCACGGGACCGGCCATGTGTGTCAGGTACCCGGACACGGCGTCCGGCAACGCCAGGAGCCGCAGCGTCTCCGCCGTCGGACCGCAGTCGACGACGACGACGTCCCAGCGCCCGGTTCCGGCGAGCCGCTGCACCTCCCCGAGAGCCAGCAGTTCGTCGACGCCCGGAACGACGCTCAGCTCCTCGGCCGCGAGCCCGTCCAGTCCGCCGCCGCGCACCAGCGCCGCTCGCAGCTGCTCCCGCACGCCGTCCCACGCGTCGTCGGCCAGCGCACGGATGTCGAGCTGTGCGCCGTACAGCCGGTCGGCCACCAGGACGGGGTCGCGGCCGACCGGCATGGCGACGGCGTCGGCCAGGGAATGCGCCGGGTCGGTCGACACGACCAGCGTCGCGGCACCCCGGTCCGCCAGCGCGGCACCGGTCGCGGCGGCCAGCGTCGTCTTGCCGACACCGCCCTTCCCGGTCAGCAGCAGCAGTCGCACGGGCCTCAGCTTTCGGCCTCGACGCGCTTCTTCAGTTCCTTCAGTGCGGTGTCCATGATCATCTTCTCGGCCTTGCGGCGCAGCATCCCGATCATGGGCAGCGCCAGTTCGACGGCCAGCGTGTAGGTCACCTTCGTCCGGTCGCCGCCGAGCGGCTCGAGCTCGTACCGGCCGTTCTGGGCCTTCTGCATCTGCCCCTTCACGAGGTGCCAGCTCACCGACAACCCGTCGTCGGCCCAGTCGTACTCGAGCGTGTAGACGTCCTTGACCGGGCCCGAGTCGAGCGTGAACCGCACCTGCGTGGCCCGACCCCGTTCGTCGGTGCCCAGCACTTCCGTCTGCTGCACCGCCTTGGCCCACTCCGGGTAGGCGGGCAGATCGGCGATCACGGCCATGATCTGCTCCGGAGGGGCATCGACCTCGATGGACTGCGTGGACTGGTCGGCCATGGCGCTAGAGCGTAGCGGTCCGGTGTTTCACCATCGCAGCACGTAGGGCCGCGGGTCGCGCTGGAAATGCCCGACGTTGCGGCACTCGGTCACCCCGACCCGCTTCGCGGCCGACAACGGCTGATGCACGTGGCCGAACAACGACCACCGCGGCCGCTCGCGCACGATCAGGTCGGCGAGTGCCTCCGAACCGAGCTCACCCCGCCGCGCGACGACGTCGTAGGTCAGTTCCGGCACCGCGGGCGGGATGTGACTGCCCAGCACGTCGACACCGGTCAGCCCGGCGACGGCCTTGTCGAACTCCTCCCGCGTACGCAGGTACGGCCGCCACGCCTGGTCACGCCGCGGTGTCGCACCCTCGGGCAGGACCGCTCCCCCGACGAACCCGAACCGCAGGCCGCCGATGTCACGGACCTCGCCGTCGACGAAGTGCAGGCCGGGCGCCTCGAACTCGGGCCAGAGCGCGGGCGCGTCGACGTTGCCGGGGATCGCGTAGGTCGGCGCGGGCAGCGCGGCGAACAGGCGGGTGTACTGCTCGCGCACGGCCTCGTCCACCGCGGCCCGCGGGTCGTCCAGACTGCCCCACAGCCGTTTCGACAGCTCCACCATCTCCCCGCGGCGGCCCTCGCGGCGCAGCCGGGCGAACGTCGCGACGTTCTCGGCACCGAACAGCGCGCCGAGGATGCCGCCGTCGTGCTCGTGGTAGTCGACGAAGTCGATCAGGTCACCGAGCACGACCAGCGCGTCCGCGCCGTCGCCGGCACGCGCCAGCGCCTCGGCGTTGCCGTGCACGTCGGAGACCACATGAACCCGCACGTGATCATTCTACCGTCGAGCGGGGCGGCAGCCCGGCGGCGCGACCGTCCTCCAGCGTGACCTTCAGGTCCAGCGCGATCGCCTTGGCCGCGCGTGCCCGGCGGTCGAACTCCCGCCGCAACCGCGCGCCCGACAGCCGGGTGCCCTCGGGGACCTCCGGGGTGGCGCGGAGGAAGTAGTGCAGCAGGGTGCCGTCCAGCACGGGCTCGAGCCACACCTCCATCGTGCCGACCAGCGCCCCCCGTACGGTCCAGCGCAGGCCCTGGTCACCGCGGTCGGTATAGACTTCGAGCACCAGGTCGGGCCAGTACCTCCGCCACGCCGCCGGGTCCGCGAAGACCGCGGCGAGTGTGCTCGGAGGCACGGTCAGGAAGGTCTCGTCGACGATGTCGAGCGCAGGCTGGGATTCGGATCCGGTCACGGTTGCGGGATGGTATGCGCCTCACAACATGCCCGCACCCACCCGTGGCCAGCGGTGCCGACACCGGCTAGGTTGACCGGCGAGTAACAACGTTGTTTGGAATCCCCACTGCGGAGGTTGACGTGCGCGAGTACAGCGCCCCAGCACTACGGCCCATCGCCGACGACGAGAACGCCTCCGACGTCGTCTGGGCCAACGCCGAGCGGTTCGGCGACACCGTGAGCTTCCGTCGGCTGATCGACGGTTCGTGGCGCGACGTCACCGCGCGCACCTTCGCCGCCGAAGTGCTCTCCGCCGCCAAGGGCCTCATCGCCGCGGGCATCGAACACGGCGACCGGGTCGGGCTGATGTCGAAGACCCGCTACGAGTGGACCCTGTTCGACTTCGCGATCTGGGCCGCGGGCGGCGTCACCGTGCCGATCTACGAGACGTCGTCGGCCGAGCAGGTCCACTGGATCCTGTCCGACTCGGGGGCCAAGGCCGTCATCGTCGAGACCGCCGAGCACACCGCCGCCCTCGACGAGGTGCGGGACCGGCTGCCCGAGCTGGCCCACGCCTGGCAGATCGACGGCGACGCCCCCGCCGTCGACACCCTGACCGCGCTCGGCGCCGACCGCGCCGACGACGACGTCCACACCCGCCGCCGCTCGGTGGGGGCCGACGACGTCGCGACGATCTGCTACACGTCCGGCACGACGGGCAGGCCGAAGGGCGTGACGCTGACCCACCGGAACCTGCTCTCCGAGGTGCGCGCCGACATCGACGCGTTCCCGGACCTGATGGAGTCCGGCAACTCGCTGCTGCTGTTCCTGCCCCTGGCCCACATCCTCGCGCGCGCCATCGCCATCACGGCGTTCTCCTCCCGCGTGACGCTCGGCCACACCGACACCACGGATCTGGTCGCCGACCTGGGCGCCTTCCGGCCGACGTTCGTCGTCGCCGTGCCGCGCGTGTTCGAGAAGGTCTACAACTCGGCCAAGCTCAAGGCCCACTCCGAAGGCAAGGGCAAGATCTTCGACGCGGCCGAGGCGACCGCGATCGCCTACAGCCAGGCCACCGACGCCGGCAAGGTCGGCCTCGGCCTCAAACTCAAGCACGCGGTGTTCGCCAAGCTGGTCTACAGCAAGCTGCACGCCGCCCTCGGGGGCCGGTGCATCGCCGCCGTCTCCGGCGGAGCGCCGCTCGGCACCCGCCTGGCGCACTTCTTCCGCGGCATCGGCGTGCCGGTGTTCGAGGGCTACGGCCTGACCGAGACCACCGCGGCCGCCTGCGTGAACACCCGCGACGCCTTCAAGGTCGGCACCGTCGGCAGGCCCGTCGCGGGCACGTCGGTCAAGGTCGCCGAGGACGGTGAGCTGATGCTCTCCGGTGGCGTGGTGTTCGGCGAGTACTGGCGCAACGAGCAGGCCACGGCCGAGTCCCTCGAGGACGGCTGGTTCCACACCGGCGACCTGGGCGAGGTCGACGACGAGGGCTTCGTCAAGATCACCGGCCGCAAGAAGGAGATCATCGTGACGGCGGGCGGCAAGAACGTCGCCCCGTCGACACTCGAGGACGCGCTCAAGGCGCACCCGCTGATCAGTCAGGCGATGGTCGTCGGCGACCAGCGGCCGTTCATCGGCGCGCTGGTGACGATCGACGAGGAGTTCTTCCCCACCTGGAAGGAACAGCACGGCAAGCCGGCCGACGCCACGGTCGCCGACCTGGCCTCGGACGAGAAGCTGCGGGCCGACGTGCAGTCCGCCGTGGACGACGCGAACAAGCTCGTCTCGAACGCCGAGGCGATCAAGAAGTTCAGCATCCTGCCCCAGGACTTCACCGAGGCCGGTGGTGAGGTCACGCCGAGCATGAAGCTCAAGCGGGGCGTGGTGAGCAAGAACTACGCGGGCGACATCGACTCGCTGTACGCCAAGTAGGCCCGCGGAGAACGCGACACGTCGAGGGGGTGCTCACCGCCGGGTGGGCACCCCCTCGTCCGTGTCGGCGTGTCCTCCGTGGCCGGGCGGTGACGATGGGCCGTCACTGCCGCCGGATCAGTGGCACGACGGGTGCCTTCTTGTCCGAGAGCGGGATCTCGTAGCGCTGCGCCAGGTACGACGAGATCTGCTTGAACAACGGTGCCGCCGAGCTGCCCGCGGGCAGGGTGGTGTCCGGGGCGTCGAGCCGGATGCCGACGACGAAGCGCGGATCGTCGGCGGGCAGCATCCCGGCGAAGGTGATGTTGTAGAGCTCGTTGCTGTACGCACCGGTCTCGGGATCGACCTGCTGACCCGTGCCGGTCTTGCCCGAGATCTGGTACCCCTCGATGGCGGCCTGCGGGGCGGTGCCGCTCTCGTACATGTCGCCGCCCTGCGTCGTCGCGCGCAGCATGTTGCGCACGGTCTCGGCCGTCTTCGGGCTCACGACCCGGGTGCGGTCGGGCTTCGGCTCGGGTACCCGCCTGCCGTCGGGCGTGCGGGTCGCGGCGACGACACGGGGCTCGACGCGCACGCCGTCGTTGGCGATGGCCTGGTACATGCCTGCCATCTGCAGCACCGTCATCGACAGTCCCTGACCGATCGGCAGGTTGCCGAACGTCGTGCCCGACCATTGGTTGCGCGGCGGAACGTACCCGGGGCTCTCGCCCGGCAGGCCCGCACCGGTCCGCTGCCCGAGTCCGAACTTCTTCAGCAGGTCCATGTACCGGTCGGGACCGAGCTCCTGGGCGAGCATCAGGGTGCCGACGTTCGACGACTTGGCGAAGATGCCGGTGGTGGTGAACGGCTGCGTGCCGTGGTCCCACGCGTCCCGCACCGTGTGGTCGGCGACCTTCATCGAGCCGGGCACCCGGTGGACATCCTTCGGGCCCGTGATGCCGTCCTCGATCGCACCCGCCGCGGTGATGACCTTGTTCACCGACCCCGGTTCGAACGGCTGCGTGACGGCCTTCTCCGTCATGAGATCCGGGTCGAGGTTCTTCGGGTCCAGCGTCTTCTCGCTGGTCAGACCGTAGATCTCGCCCGTTTCCGAATCCAGCACGACCGCGCTGCCGCCGTCCGCGCGCGACTTCTCGACGTAGTCGGACAGCATCCGCTGCACGTTGTACTGGACGTCGGAGTCGATCGTCAGTTCCAGGTCGGAGCCGGGGGTCGCCTGCTGCACCTCCCGCTCGGTACCGGGGATCACGACGTCGCTGCCCTGCTCGGTGTTGACCACCTGCCGTCCGGGTTCGCCCGTCAGTACGCCGTTGCGCGCACTCTCCAACCCGGCCAGGCCCTCGATGTTGTGCTTGGACTGGTCCGGTTCCTCCATCCGCCAGTTGGCGAAGCCCACGATGTTCGACCCGACCTTCCCGGCCGGGTACTCGCGGCGGGCGCGCTTCTCGTAGCCGATCTCGGGGAACTTCTCCTTGATCTCCTCGGCCACGGACGGCTGCACGTCGTCGACGAGATAGGTGAAGCTCGAATCCTCGTCATGGAAGGCCTCGAGCAACTCGGACTCGGACGTCTTGTCCGGCACCTTCTTCGCGATGTACTTCGCGATCTCCGCGACCCGCGTGTCGAAGGTCTCACCGGACTTCGGGTTCTTCCTCTCGTGCTCGGCCCAGTTCTTCCGCATCAACCGCAGGTTCGCCCACAGTGTCCGCGTCTCCACGCTGAAGGCGAGCTTCGCCCCGTTGCGGTCCACAATGGATCCACGCTGGGCCGGGATGTCGATCGTGGTCGTACGCTGCCGCTCGGCGCGGGCCGACAGCGCCTCGGCCTGGAACCCCTGCACGTAGCCGAGTTTGAGACCGGTGGCCACGAGCACCACGGCGAGCACGATCCGGCCGATGACGAACCGGCTCCGCGTGCCACGGTCGCCCGAGGCACCGGAGCGGCGCGCCTTCGCCGAGTACGTCCGGCCCGCCGGGCCGCGACCCCGCGACGGCGCCGGCCCGTTCGCGCCGTCCGGTCTGCCCGGTCGTGTCGGTGGCATCGGTCCCCTCCGGTTCGCTCACGTTCTCCCTGCCCGCACCGGCGGCGGACCCGGGGGGGTCAGTCGGCCGTCTCCGCCGCGGCCGAGTCCGCGGGCCGGTCGCCGTCGCCGGTGGTTCCAGTGTCACCGCCCCGGCCGCCGTCGCCGTCGTTCCCGCGGTCGCCGCGCGTGTCGTCGCCGGCCTGGCTGTCACGCTGCTGAGCCCGGTCCTCCTGCGCATCGCCCGCCTGCCGGTCACGACTCTCCGCGCCGTCACCCTGGGCGCCGTCACTCTGCGCACGGTCACCCTGCGCGCCGTCACCCTGCGCGCCGCCGGGCCGCCCGGTCGACGACTGCTGCGGTGCGGGCGCGCTCGCCCGCTCCGACTCACCGACCACGCGCACCGTGCCGTCGTCACCCACGACGAGTCGGGCCGGGTTGCCGCCCGGCACCATCCCGAGGTCCCGCGCACGCTCCGCAAGCCGCGCAGGCGCCTCGCCCGAGGCGACCGCCCGTTGCAGCTCCTCGGACCTCTCGAGCAGGGCGGCGTTGTTCTGCCGGAGTTGTTCGAGGCGGTACGAGTCGGAGATCGCCTGGGTCGAGAGCCACAACGTCGTCGCCACCCCCACGGCCATCAGAGCCATGAGCATCAGCACGAACGAGGCGCGCGACGTCGGCCAGCCGATCCGGATCCGCAGCCTGCGCGGCTCCGGTGTCTCCCGGCGCTCGGTCTGCCGCTGCAGCGTCTCGGCGCGCTGGGCCCGCCGGGCATAGGCGCGCTCGGCCGCGGAACTGCGGCGCCGCGGCGATCCGGTCTCGGGAGCGGACGTCGGCGCCTGCCTCGCGGAGCGGCGCGGAGTCTGCCGCGGCCGCTCGACCGGCTGGGTACGAGGACGTGCGGGTGCAGTCATGAGGCAGCCGCTCCAATCCGCTCGGCCGCGCGCAGCCGTACCGACGCCGCGCGCGGGTTGTGCTCGATCTCCTGCTCGCCCGCCTTCTCGGCACCGCGGGTGAGCAGGCGGAACTCGGGGCCGTGCCCGGGAAGCTCGACCGGCAACCCTTCCGGGGTCCGGGAGCTGGCACGGTCGGCGAGGGCACGTTTGACGATGCGGTCCTCGAGCGAGTGGTAGGCCTCGACGACGATCCGGCCGCCCTCACGCAGCGCGTCGAGCGCGGCCGGCACCGCGGCCCGCAGCACGTCCAGCTCCCGGTTGACCTCGATGCGCAACGCCTGGAACGTCCGTTTCGCGGGATGCCCGCCGGTACGCCTGCTCGCCGCGGGCACGACGTCGTAGAGCAGCCGCACCAGCCGGTCGCTGCGGTCGAAGGGCTCGGACTCCCGAGCCGCGACGACGGCCTTCGCGATCTTGTGGGCGAACCGCTCCTCGCCGTACTCGCGCAGGATGCGGGCCAGTTCGGCGACCGAGTAGGTGTTGAGCACGTCGGCCGCCCGCGGGCCGGTGGTCTGGTCCATCCGCATATCCAGCGGCGCGTCCTGCGCGTAGGCGAACCCGCGGTCGGCGACGTCCAGCTGCATCGACGAGACACCGAGGTCCATCAGCACGCCGTCCACATGCGACAGCCCGAGTTCGTCCAGCACGTCGGGCAACTCGTCGTAGACCGCGTGGACGTAGTCGACCCGGTCGCCGTGGCGCGACAGCCGCTGCCGGGCACGGTCGAGCGCGTTCGGATCCCGGTCCAGACCGACGAGCCGCAACCGCGGGTGGTCCGCCAGCAGCGCGTCGGCGTGACCGCCGAGGCCGAGCGTGGTGTCGACGAGCACCGCGTCGTGGTCGCTCAGCGCGGGGGCCAGCAGTGCGGTCACGCGGTCGAGCAGCACGGGCAGGTGCGCGGAATCGCTGCTCACTGCGCCCCCTTCCGCCCCGCCCCACCGGGACTTCTCTCCCCGACGCGGGGCGGATGCCTACAGGTTGCGGGCCTGATACCGGGGAAGGTGCATCAGGGCCGCAGCCTGAGGGCATCCGCGCCCACGTCGCCTGTTCGTTGTTTCCCGTGTCCCCGACGACCCGGGAAACACCCCGCGACCGGATGTCGCGGATTCCGTGTCAGAAGACACCGGGCAGGATCTCCTCCTGCGCCTTGGCGTAGTTGTCCTCGTTCTCGTCCAGATAGGACTGCCACGCCTCGGAATCCCAGATCTCCAGCCTGGTGATCGCCCCGATCACCACGCATTCCTTGTTGAGCCCGGCGTAGCGCCGCAGCTCGGGTGCGATCGGAATCCGGCCCTGACTGTCCGGCCGCTGCTCATCGGTCCCCGCGAACAGGTACCGCTGGTAGGCCCGCACCGATTCGTTCGTGAACGGGGCCTCCGCGACCTTCCTGGCCAACTGCTCGAACTCCGCTCGCGGGAAAACGTAGAGGCAGTGGTCCTGACCTTTGGTGATCATCAGGCCCCCAGCCAACGCTTCCCGGAACTTCGAGGGCAGTGTGAGCCGCCCCTTGTCGTCCAGCTTCGGGGTGTGAGTGCCGAGGAACACCGGCCTCCACCTCCCCTGCCGAGCCCGCAGTCCTTCCCGTCGGACCTGCCGGCATCGACCACGGAGCTCCCTTCCGCCCCACTTGTCACCACCGTACCCCACTTCTCCCCACAGTCAACGTGAAAACGGCGGGAACAGCCGGGTTTGCGACGAGTTCACGCAGGTCACGGCAGTGGTTCAACCGTGGGGAGGAGTGGGGGAAGATCGCCGCCCCGGGGGATGTCGCCACGACCGGGAGGAGCACCGAGCGCCGGTTTTACCCGATTCTGCGGGAGAAACCGGCGTCCGGGACGCCCGGTGGGTGAAGGTGGGGAACGCCGTGGGGAGGGGTGGTCCGGGCCGTGGGGCACGGTGGGGGCGGCGTCGGTGGCGGGCGGAGTCGGTGGCGGGCGGCGTCGGTGGCGGGCGGCGTCGATGGGGTGCGCCGCCGCCCCGACCGTCAGCGGAGGCCTGTGGTCGCCGCGGTCCCGGCAGGAGAGGACTGTTCCGCGACGAGGTCGGCGAGCCGAGTGGCCACCCGTTCGCGGTCGGCGGGAGCGACCGTCAGCCAGGAATCGTCGCCGGAACGCGGCGCGACGGTGGCGGTGTAGGCACCGACGTCGGTGAGGAACCAGCTCAGGCCGCCCTGCCGGACGAGCCGGGTGGTCTCCCGGCGGTACACGGAGAACTGCCCCGCGGCCAGCACCGGTCGCGCCTGGACGGCCAGCACCTCCCTGACCTGGTCGTCGCGTGCTCGCGAGCCGCTGCCGCCGTCGTACACGGGGTCGGCCGCCGCCTCGAGCGCGGTCGAGGGCAGGCTCACGCCGCGCCCCGGGCCCGCGTCGACCTCGGGCAGGATGGCGGCCGCCTCGGCGCACGCCCGGCCGTCGCCCACCGTGTCGAGGCCGATGGTCCGGTTCGGCTGCACGGCCAGCACTCCCCTGCCGCCCTCCGACTCCGCGACGAGGCCGCGCAACGGTTCGGGATCGGCGGCGTCGAACAGCACTTCGCAGTCGATCAGGACGGCGGCGCGGGCGATCCCGGTCAGCCGGGCCCGCAGCGTCTCGTCCAGTTCACCGGGATACAGGCCGCGGTCGGCGAGATTGGCATAGACCTCCTGCCGGATCCGCGCGCGTTCCTCCGCGGTGCGTCCCACGCTCGGCACGGCCAGCACCGCAGGCGGCGCGCCGAGGTCGAGGTCCGACCAGAGGACGTCGAACGCCGACGCCGACAGCCGGATCATGCCGGCCCTGCCAGCCGCGGCGGCACGGTGAACGATCGCACGCCCGCGGCGTCGCGCAGCGCGAGGTCACGCGCGTGGAGCACGTCGACGGCCCTGCGCCGCGCCTCCTCCGCCTCGGCGCGGCGCTCGGCCATCGCATCGGGCAGTCCCGCGAGGGCCGCGAGATCGCCGGCACCCATGGCGTCGCGGATCATCCCGCCCGGGTCGTACGAGACCGGATCCGGCATGGCCGACCGCGCGTGCGCCGCCGCACCCGCCTGCGCCGCGACGGCGCCACCCAGCGCGTCGGCGGTCGCGGCCGCCCGGCCCGCCCACTCCGTGGCCCGGCCCAGCGCCGCCCGTAACGCCCGGCCCGCCTCGCCCTGCCACGCCTCCTCGGACGCCGCCGACGACGCGCCCAGCTGCTCGCTCGCCTGCTGCAACGTCCGGCCGAGACTCCGCCAGCTCGCACCGAGCTCACCCGCGGACTCCGGATCGTTGCCGGCGTCGACCATGGCCTTGAGCTGGTCGTGGCTGTACCACTCGTACCGCACGTCCGGCTGGGGAACAGAGGACTCGCCCGCGGCGCCTCCGCCTGCCCCGTCCCCCTGCGCCGGTTCGTCCTGTCGGGTTTCGTCGTGTCGGGTTTCGTCGTGTCGGGTTTCGTCGTGTCGGGATGCGCTCATCCGGCCCTCCCCGGCAGCTCGGGTGCGATCAGCTCCGCCACGGTGGACGCTCGCTCGCAGGACTCACGGGTGCCGCGGAAGTCCGCCGTGGACACATCGATGTGGACCGACGAGGAGGGTCCGGCGGCGAGCAACACCGTGCAGGTGCCGTCGTCGGCCGCCGTATCGGCCACCTGCTGCGCCTCGCGGCCCGCGATCCGCATCGAGGTCGCCTCCCCGTCCGGCCGGAGGTCGGCCAGCGCGGAGGCCGTGTCGAACGTGACGGTGACGCCGCCCGCACCCGGTTCCGTGTAGTCGCACGCCGCGGCCGAACCGACGGTTCGCCGTTCGCCCGGCACGGCCAGCCCCGCGGTCGACCGTTCGGCCGGTGTCAGCCACGCACACGGATCGGTCTCCGCCGGGTCCGCACTCGACGACACGCTCTCCGACGACGCCGTCTCCGCCGACGGGGCCGGGGACGCACCACCTGCGCCCACGGCGGCGTCCCCGCCCGCCGCGCCGCAGGCGGAGACCCCGACCAGGCACGCCACCGACAGCGCCGGCACGAGCGCCGCACGCAGCAGCGATCCCGGCCCACGCGACCCTGTCCCTCGCGACCCGGCCCCACGCGACCCGGCAGCGGTAGCCGTGCCGCGCGACCGCGGGACCCGGCCGTTCACCCGCCCTGACAATCGACGCCCTTCAGCTCGCCCTCTGCCTGTTCGTCCTGCTGCCGGTACTGCTCGAGCGCGTCGGTGATCCGGCTGCGCAGCTCGGCGAGCTCCCTGCCGAACGCCACGAGCGCATCCGACGCGGCGCCCGAGGACGGCTCACCGCCGCCGGCCGGGTCGATGCCGTAGCGGGCCATGAATTCGCCGATCTCCCCGGCGTAACCGTCGCCCAGCGGCACCGACCGGCCGAGGACCTTCGCCTCCCTGACGAGCCTGCCGACCACGTCCTGCAGCTCGCCGATCCGCTGCAGCGCGTCCTCGGCCAGATCGGGCGCGACGGCGAAGGCGCCCGCGGGAAGGTCGACCGGGCCCGTCACGGGCGCAGGCGTACCACTCGTCATCGCGCATGCCTCTCCGTGACCGGACGATTCCAGCCCGCAATCCTAGGCGACCGTGCGCCGCTGTCCAGCCCTCGTTCGCGGCGTACGGCCCGGTGCGACGTGTGCTCGTCGTCACCACCGCACTACGCGGGGTGAATCTCCGCGTTTCGCCCGTGTTTGACACACTTCGTGGGACCCTGGAGCAGGGCGCATGCACGGAATGTGGAGGTCGCGTGACGTCGAGAGGGCACTCTGCCGCAACCACCGAGGACGTCGGTGAACGCCCCGCGTACCCGCCGCCGGTCGGTCCGGGCGGGCAGTCCGGGCTCGGCGACCTGCACGACACGGCGCAGCGCATCGCGGCCAACGTGGAGCGCGTGCTGGTCGGCAAGCCCGAGGTCGTCCGCATCGCACTCGTCACGCTGCTGTCCGAGGGACATCTGCTCGTCGAGGACGTGCCCGGGGTCGGCAAGACCTCGCTCGCCAAGGCACTGGGCCGGTCGATCGACTGCACCGTGAGCCGCATCCAGTTCACCCCCGACCTCATGCCCAGCGACGTCACGGGCGTGTCGATCTACAACCGCCAGCAGGCCTCGTTCGAGTTCCGGCCCGGCCCGGTGTTCGCGAACATCGTGGTCGGCGACGAGATCAACCGCGCCTCCCCCAAGACGCAGTCCGCGCTGCTGGAGTGCATGGAGGAACGGCAAGTCACCGTCGACACCACGACGTACCCGCTCGACTCGCCGTTCATGGTGATCGCCACCCAGAACCCGGTCGAGATGGAGGGCACCTACGCCCTGCCGGAGGCCCAGCGCGACCGCTTCACCGCACGGGTCTCGGTCGGCTACCCGGACCCGCAGGCCGAACTGGCGATGGTCGACGAGCACGCGGGACACAACCCGCTCGACGACCTCACCCCGGTGTCGGACGGCGAGACCGTGCACCGGCTCGCCCGCGCCGTCCAGCAGCTGCACGTGGCGCACGAGGTCCGGCAGTACGCCGTCGACCTGGTGTCGGCCACGCGCCAGCTGCCCGAACTGCGGCTCGGCGCCTCGCCCCGCGCGACGTTGCAGCTGATCCGCACCGCCCGCGCCCAGGCCGCACTCTCCGGGCGTGAGTTCGTCGTGCCCGACGACCTGCACGCGGTCGCCGTGCCGGTGCTGGCGCACCGCCTCGTGCTGACCACGGAGGCGCTCGCCGCCCGCCGCTCGGCCTCGGACGTCGTCCACTCCGTCCTGCAGCGGGTGCCGGTTCCGCAGCGCGCCGCACCCACCGGCGGTGCGGGCGCCGGCACACCGGCGCCCACCGCAGGCGGCCACCCCTCGCCGCCCCACACCGGCAACGGCCACGCGGGCCACCCGGGCCGGCCCGGTCACCCCGGCGGTGCGGGGCGTCCCGGCGTTCCGGACGGCCACGGCGGCCCGTACGGCTACTGAGCGCGGATCGACCATGACCAGCTACGCGGCCGGTGCCCCGGCACCGCAGGCGGCGCCCGAGCAGACCCGTCCTCCGGCGGGGCCACGCCGCCGACCGGCACTCCTGCGGGCCCTGTCGGGTCTGACCACCCGGGGCCGGTGCCTGCTCGCCGCGGGTGTCGCCGCCGCGGCCTGCGCCGTCGTACTCGACGAACGCGGCCTCCTGCGGATCGCGGCTTTCGTCGTGGCACTGCCCCTGCTGGCCGCGGCGCTCGCGACGGTGTCGAAGGTCCGCATCGGCGCCCGCCGCACCATCACCCCCGAACGGGTGCCTGCGGGCGGTGACGGCGACGTCCGCCTGGACCTGTGGCGCACCGGCAGACTCCCCGCGGGGGAGATCCTGCTCGAGGACCGGCTGCCACACCCCCTCGGCCCGCGGCCCCGCTTCGTGGTGGAGCGGCTTCCCCACCACCCCGTCACGCTGCGCTACCCGATCCGGCCCGGCATGCGCGGCGTCCACCGCATCGGCACGCTGCGCGCGACGATCACCGACCCGTTCGGGCTCTGCGAGGTCGACCGCGACCTCGTCCCGCCGTCGGGGGTCGTCGTCGTGCCGCGCGTGACCCCGCTGCGCGGACGTCCCGGCGGCGCGGGCACCGGCGGGGTCGACAGCGGCACCGTCCGTCACCACGCGGGCCAGGGCGATCCGGACGTGATGGTGCGCCAGTACCGAACCGGCGACGACATGCGGAAGGTCCACTGGCGTTCGACGGCGCGCCGCGACGAGATCATGGTCCGCGTCGAGGAACGCCCCTGGCGGGGAGGGACGACGGTGCTGCTCGACCGGCGCGCCGCCGCGCACCACGGCGTCGGCCGTCCCGACGGCAGTCTGGAGTGGGCGGTCGAGTTCGCCGCCAGCGTGTGCGTGCACCTGAGCGGTTCCGGCAGTCCGGTGCGACTGGCCGACGAACGCGGCCACGTCCTGGCCGACATCGCCGACGGCGCCGGGCACGCGGGCGGCGGGGTCGCCCTCGACGCGCTCGCCGCGCTGCAACCCGCGCACGAACGGGACCTGGCCGTGTCGTCGGGACCGGCGCACGCCCAGGGCCACGAGCTGATCGCCGTGCTGGGCACCGTCGGCGCCAGGGGCGTCGCGGAGCTGACCCACAGCCGCCCCCGCGGCGCGCCCAGCCTCGCGGTGCTGCTCGACACCGCGTCGTGGCAGGACGCGCCGGGGTACGAACCGGCCGCGACGGTCACCGACACGGCGGCGCTGCTCCGGGCCGCGGGCTGGCGGGTCGTCGTCGCGGGCAGGACCGCGGGGGTCGCCGACACCTGGGCGGAGCTGTGCCGTGCCACCACGGCAGGCCCGCTGCAGGCGGGTGGTGTCCGGTGAACGCGCCCGCACCCCCTGCTCCACCGCCGCCCGCCCCGGCTCCCCCCGCACCGCCGCGCAGGCGGCCACGGCTCACGCTGCACGGGGTCGTCGGCCCGCTCACGGCCGCACTCGCGACGATCGCCGTCTCCACCGCGCTCACCGGAGTCGTGCAGGGCTGGTCCTGGTTCGGCGACATCGCGGCGGCGGCGCTGCTCATCGCGGGCACCGGCATCGCCGCGCGCGCCGTGCGGCTGCACCCGTTCCTCGTCGGTGCCGCACAGCTGCTGGCGCTGCTCGTGCTCGTCACCGGATCGTTCACCACCGGCGGGGTCCTCGGGCTGCTGCCGGGGCCCCAGGCGTTCGGCGAACTGCATCAGGTGCTCACCGCCGGGTTCTCCGACATCCGCACCGGACTTCCCCCGGTCGCCGCCAGTGACGGCATCCGCTGCCTGATCATGATCAGCGTCGGGCTGGTGGCGCTCGTGGTGGACCTGCTGGCCGTGACCGCCGCCGCACCGGCGGCGACCGGTCTGCTCCTGCTGTGTGTCCACGCCGTGCCGTCGGCGCTCACCGCGGAACTGCTGCCGTGGTGGACGTTCGCGCTCGGGGTCGTGGCCTACGCGGCACTGCTCGCCGTGGACGGCAGCCACCGGCACCGCGTGTGGCGCACCCGCGCGCCGGCGCGCGGGTCGGGCGCCGGTGTGGGCGCGATGACCGCCCCGTCGGCGCTGGTCGTCACGGCCGTCGTCGCGGGCCTGGTCGCGGGCGCGACGCTGACCGTCGTCGGGACGGAGGGCAGCCTGCCCGGATCGGACTCCGAGGAACAGGCGGCGCCCGGCGGACTCGGCGTGGAACCGTTCACGTCGCTGCGCGGCATGCTCGGTGACCGCTCCCCCACCCGGATGTTCGAGGTCGACGGCCTCGGCGACGACGCGCCCCTGATGCGCGCCTTCACCCTGTCCCGCTACATCCCCGGCCAGGGCTGGGGGCTGCCCGACGGCCGCCGGATGCCCGCGGGGCGCCCCGCCGACGGTCCCCTGCCGACCGCACCGGGCGACACGGTCGCAGGAGAGTCCCGCACCGTCCGCGTGACACCCGTCAACTGGACCGACGTCTGGCTGCCGACCTACGGCAAGATCCGCAGCATCGACCCGCCTCCCGGCGACTGGTACTACGACCGCACCAGCGGGGCGGTGTACAGCGAGGACCGGCGCAGGCCGCGCGCCTACACGATGACCACGTCGCTGGCCGAACCGACACGCGACCAGCTCCGTGCGGCGGGAACCGTCACCGGCCCCGACCCGCGGTACCAGGAGACGCCCCGGGTCGATCCGCGTGTGCGTGCGCTCGCGCGCGACCTCACCGCCGACGCGCCGACGACGTTCGGCAAGGCCAGGGCCGTCTGGCGGTACTTCACCGACCCGGCCAACGGATTCGTCTACGACACCGAGACCGCACCGGCCTCCGACCCCGACGCGCTCGCCGACTTCGTCCTGAACGGCAAGCGCGGATTCTGCGAGCAGTACGCCTCCGCCATGGCGGTCATGCTCCGCTCGCTCGACGTGCCGTCCCGCGTGGCCGTCGGCTTCACGCGGGGCACCACCGACGCCCGCGGCACGCGGGTACTGACGTCCGAGGACGCGCACGCGTGGGTCGAGGTGTATTTCGGCGACGACCTCGGCTGGGTCACGTTCGATCCGACCCCGCTCACCAACGGCCGCGGGTACACGCCCGACTACCTGGACACCGAGGAGAGCTCGGCACCCGACGAGCCGACCGGCTCGTCGCAGTCCCCGGAGAGCTCGTCCGCGTCCCCGGAACCGTCCCAGCCCGCCGACGGACCCGATCAGCAGGCGCAGAACGACGAGCGGTCCGGGCCACCGCCGCAATGGCCGGGCCTGCTGGCGGGCGCGCTGCTGGCGCTGACGACCGTGGGCGTCCTGGCACTCGGCAGGCGCATCACCACCGGCCGCGCCACCCCCGGCGCGGGCATCGCCGCCGTCGTCGGCAGCTGGCTCGTCACGGTGGCACTGGCCGCCTGGCTCGTGCACTGGGCCGTCGCCCTCGGCGTGTTCCTGCTCGTCGCCTGCCTCGTCGGGCCCGCATGTGCCCGGGAACTGATCCGCGAACGCCGGATCGCCGAGGTGTCCCGACTGACCGACGCGTCGCCGGATGCCGCATGGCGCGAAGTGCTCGCCGAATGCGCCGACCGGGGCGTCGACCTACCGTCGACGGCGACCCTCAGGCAGTCCGCGGAGACCATCGGCGACCGGCTCGACCTCGACGAGGAGGGCCGCCGCGAGCTGCAGACGATCGTCACCGTCGTGGAGCGGGCGTGGTACAGCCCGACCGGCGCGCCCTCGCCGCAGGCCGCGTCTCCCGAGCCGGAACTGCACCGCGCGCTCGCGGGACTGCGCGAGAGCGTCGCCCGCTGCGCGCCGTTGTCGTGGCGGCGACGCATCCTGCCGCGGTCACTGCTGCGCCGCCGCGAACGCTGATTCCCGCGCGGGCCCGGTCCCGCGACGCGGGCACCGGCGCCCGGGCCCGTGCACACGAGACCTCGGCGAGGCGACACGGAGGGTCCCGGCGACACCGGCACCCGGCGACACCCGCACCCGACGTCCGCACCCGGCGTCACCCGCACCCGGCGACACCCGGCCTCGGGTGACGGGGATCGGACACGACTCGAGCAGGGCTCCGCATGCGAGAGCCCTGCTCGAGCAGACCTGTGCGATGACCGCTGACGCCGGCTGCGGCCGGGTCACGCCGCTGCGGAGAACCGTGCCGCGGGATCCGGGGTCACGGGGTCCGGTGCGACGGCGCGGACCGGCCGGACGTCGTCATCTGTCGTCGAACCTCTGGCGGAGCCGGTCCTCCATCCGCTGGGAGAACGAACTGCGCCGGCGCTGTCCGGCGCCGCCGGACGAGCCGCCGCCGGAGTCCCCGGAACCGCTGCCGGATTCCTCCTCCGGCTCCCCACCTGCTCGCATGGCAGTGACGACGAGCACCACCCCCAAGAACATCGCCAGGAAGCCGAACACGCTGATCAGCGGGATCTCGGCGACCCGCACCGGCACGACGACGCCGAGCACGAGCAGGCCGATGCCCAGCACGAACAGCGCGGCACCCTGCAGGCGCCTGCCACGCTTCGGGCGACGTACCTTCGCGCCGCGTACCGACGATGCGAACTTGGGGTCCTCGGCATAGAGCTCGCGCTCGATCTGGTCGAGCAGCCGCTGCTCATGCTCGGAGAGTGGCATCTTTCCTCCTCCGGCACAGCGCTTCCCGGCGCCACCTGGCGGCACCGGACCGCATTTCATCGTGGACCCTGACAGCCCCGGTCGGGGTGTCGGACTCCAGGATACGAGCACCGCGCGTCGGCGACTACCCGATCTCCCCTTCCGGCGGCAGTGTTTCCTGCGGCGACGTCCGGCGGTGTACGGGCGGGCACGGAACGCGACGGACGTCACCTCTCATCGGGTGACAACAACGACGCCGGACGCACGGCGGCGGCACCGAATCGGGAACGCGCGTCGTCGGCGGCCACCTCCGCGTCCCGCCAGCGGGGTTCGGGTGCGTCGAACGTGAGCTGTTCCGCGGCGTCCCCGGCCGTCAGACCTTCCACACGCACTCCCACGAGGCGCACGGCCGCGCCGGAGGTCGCCTCCCGGAACAGCTCGGTCGCCGTGGCGTGGACCTCGTGGGCCACGTCGGTGGCGGCGGGCAGGGTGCGGGCTCGGGTGATGGTCCGGAAGTCGGAGAACCGGACCTTGATCGACACGGTCCTGCCTTTCAGGTCTTTCCGGCGCAGGGTCGCGGCGACGCGCTGCGCCAACCGCAGCAGCTCGCGCTCGCACGCCCCGCGGTCCCGGACGTCGGCGTCGAAGGTGTGCTCGGCCCCCACCGACTTCTCCTCCGACTCCGGAACGACGTCGCGATCGTCGTGGCCGTGGGCCAACGCGTGCAGGTGCTCCCCCGCCGCCGCGCCGACACTGCGGCGAAGGCGGTCGACCGGGGCCGCGGCGACGTCCGCGATCGTCGCGTAGCCGTGACTGCGGAGTGCGTCCTCCGTGCGCGTGCCCACGCCCCACAGCGCCGACACCGGCAACGGGTGCAGGAACGACAGCGTCTCGGGGGCCGGGACGACGACCATGCCGTCCGGCTTGGCCATTCCGGAGGCGAGCTTGGCGACGAACTTCGCCCTGCCGACGCCGACCGAGCAGGTGATGCCGTGCTCGGCGGCCACCCGCTCACGGATCCGTGCGCCGATGTCGGCGGGCGTCGCGGACAGCCTGCGCAGCGCCCCGTTCACGTCCAGGAACGCCTCGTCGAGGCTGAGTGGTTCCACCAGCGGTGTGATGTCGCGGAACAGCGCCATGACCCCGTCGGAGACCTCCCGGTAGGCGTCTCGGCTGGGCGGCAGCCACACCGCGTCGGGGCACAGCTTCCGTGCGGTCGCCGCGGGCATCGCCGATCGCACACCGTAGCGCCGCGCCTCGTAGGTCGCCGACAGCACCACCGACCGCGGCCCCGCGCCCGCCACGACGACCGGCCTGCCGACGAGCTCCGGGCGGGTGCGCAACTCGACGGCCGCGTAGAAGGCGTCCATGTCGACGTGCAGCACACCGCACCCGGTGTCGTCGGGCACGGCCGCCCGCGGGGCGCCGGTACGCACCAGGAACCGCTCGTACCCGTCGGGCAGCTGCGCATTACGTCCCACGGCGCCAGACTAGCGGCCACCACCGACGATCACGGTGCGCCGCGACCGCGCGTCCTGCCCTCAGGCGGGGCGGCGCGCCAGCACGTGCAGCCTGCTCGCGATGTCCCGCAGCGGCGGCGTCACGGCGGCCCGGTCCTCGAACTCGGTGACCTCGCGTTCCCAGGCGGCGTCCGCACCGTCGGCTCCCGCGTCGAGCTGGTGGACCACGTCCGCGACCACGCCGTCGCCCTGCATCAGCGCCACCGCCAGTCCCGCACCACCGAGCAGCAGTTCCAGACCGGAGGTGTCGAACCGGCGCAGCACCGTCTCCGAGTCCCCGGACAGCACGCCCTCCGGGGCCGACAGCAGCGCCGTGGCCTCGGACAACCTGCCGGCCAGAGCGCGCTGCAACACCGCGGCGTGCCGGTTCGCGACGAGCACCGACACCGCGCCACCGGGCGCGGTCACAGCGGCGAACGCCCGCACCGCGGCGGCCGGGTCGTCGACGACCTCGAGCAGTCCGTGGGCCAGCACCAGGTCGGCCGAGCCCTCCGGGACGTGGCCGGCGAGCGCGTCGACGTCGTCGGCCACCACCGTGATCCGGTCGTCCGCACCCACCTCACGGGCGCGGCGACGGAGCGTGGCGACGGCGTCCGGGCTCGGCTCGACGACCGTCACGTCGCATCCCTGGCCCGCCAGTGGGACCGCCCAGCCGCCGGTGCCGCCACCGACGTCGATCACCCGCGGCCTGCCGGACCTGCGCTCGCGGGCCTGCGCCAGCTCGTCCGACAGCACTCGCCGTACGGCCGGGGACCCGTGGCCGGCCGCGTACTCCGTTCGCATGGGCGCCCAGCGTAGTCACGCCGCCCCGCGCCCGCGCGCCCCGGCACCGGGACACGCCGAGGGCGACGTCGCGGATCACGCCGCCACCCGAGTGAGGGATCTCCCCTGTGCACGCGGCACCACCCCGTGACACTCCGCGAGCCGATACGCTGTGCGGCGTGCATACGGTCGCGGTACTGAGTCTCAAGGGAGGCGTGGGCAAGACGACGGTCGCCCTCGGGCTGGCCTCCGCCGCGCTGCGCCGGGGCGCCCGCACGCTGGTCGCCGACCTGGACCCGCAGGGCAACGCCACGGCCACACTCAATCCGCCGATGACGACGTCCTCGCTCACCGCCGTGCTGGACACCCCGCGCGAGGCGGTCGTCGCCGACGCGCTCGCCCCCAGCGGCTGGAGCCCCGAGCTGGACGTCCTCGTCAGTTCCGAGGACCTGGAACTGCTCAACGAGCCCGGCCCGGACAGCCGGCGGCTCGACAACCTCGCCCGCGCGCTCGAGGCACTGCGCGCACGCGGCCACGGCGCGCGAGGACAGGGCGACCGCCCGTACGAGGTGGCGATCCTGGACTGCCCACCGTCGCTGGGCAGGCTGACGCGGTCGGCACTGCTCGCCGCCGACACCGCGTTGCTCGTCACCGAACCGACGATGTACGCCGTGTCCGGGGCCGAGCGCGCGTTCGAGGCGATCGAGACGGTCCGGCAGGGACCCAATCCGCGGCTGCAGTCGGCGGGCGTGCTGGTCAACCGGATGCGCCCGCGCTCGTACGAACACCACTACCGGGTCGAGGAGCTGCGGCAGACGTTCGGCAGGGCGGTCATGCCCACGGCCATCCCCGACCGGCTCGCCATCCAGCAGGCACAGGGCGCGTGCCTGCCGATCCACGAGTGGAAGTCGCCCGGGGCGCACGAGATCGGGCTGACGTTCAACATGGTGCTCGCCAAGATCCTGCGGTCCAGCCGCGCCGGACGGCATCGCCTGCCCGGCGAGCCCGACGACCCGTCCGCGCAGCCCGACTCGGCGTGACCCGTGCCCGAGGGCGACACCGTCTTCCTCACCGGCAGGCTCGTCGACCGGGCGCTGAGCGGGCGGACGTTGACGGCGACGGACTTCCGCGTGCCGTCGCTGGCGACCGTCGACCTCACCGGAGCCGAGTTCACCGGCGTGCGCACGGTGGGCAAGCATCTGTTCTTCCGGTTCCGCGGCGGTGGTGACGGATCACCTCGCCGCGGCGGGACCGGTGACCAGGACCGCGCGCTGAGCCTGCACAGCCACCTGCGGATGGACGGCGCCTGGCGCACGCTGCGAACCGGCGACCGCTGGGGAGCGCCCGCCCATCAGGTGCGCGTCGTGCTGACCGCCGGGGATGCGACGGCCGTCGGTGTCCGCGTGCACGACCTGGCGCTGCTGTCCACATCCGACGAACACCGGCGGGTCGGCCACCTGGGGCCGGATCTGCTCGATCCGGAGTGGACGAATGCCCACGCGGCACGTGCCGCCGCGGCGTTGTCGGCCGATCCGGGCCGCGAACTCGGCACCGCGCTGCTCGACCAGACCGCACTGGCGGGCGTCGGGAACCTGTACAAGGTGGAGCTCTGTTTCCTCACCGGCGTCACCCCGTGGACGCCGGTGTCCGACGTGGACACCTCGAGCGTGGTCGACCTCGCACGGAGATTGCTGCGCACCAACGCCCACCGCTGGGAACAGAGCACCACGGGCCACCTCGGCCGCGGCCGGCGCACCTGGGTGTACGAGCGCACCCGGCTGGGCTGCTTCCGCTGCGGCGGCCCGGTCCGCGTGGCAACGCAGGGACCGGGCACCGAGAGCAGGCCGACGTGGTTCTGCCCGCGATGCCAACACGGCCCGGCGCCGGAACGCTGACCGCCGGGGGCCGACGGTGCCCCGGTGCCCGCCGTCTCAGCGCGCCGTCCCCGCACGTGCGAGACGGGACACACCGCCGGCGGGAAAAACACGTTGCCGGAGGCTGCCGGCCGCGCCTAGCGTGGCGGGTACACGAGAAAGGAGGTGGTCCAGCAGTGAACAGCTACAGGACTCGTGAGGTGGCCGTCCGCTAGGACGGTATGCGGACCACCGCGTGCCGCCCGGCGAATACCAGGCGGTCACCGGCCCCCGATGCTCCCGAGGACCGGTCCACCACGGGCCCGGACGGCTGACGACGTCCGGGAGTCGCATCGGGGGTTTCCCTCATTCACCGGTCGCGCCTCGCTCGGCCACCGGCTCCGCCTCCCTCGGCGCCGGTGCTCCCTGTGATTCCGGCGCCCTCTCGACTCCGGTTTTCTCGCGATTCCGGTGCTCCCGCGGCGCAGGCACGGCCCCGGCGGGCCGGTACCGGCAGCCGGAGCGCCCGTACGGCACCATAGGCAGCCGTGCTCTTCGACAGTCTGCTCCGCCCCGCGTTGTACCGGCTGCACGGCGGCGACGCCGAACGGGTCCACGAACGCACCGTCCGCGCGCTCGGTCTGCTGAGCGCCGCGCCAGGACCGGTGCGGGCCGCGCTGCGGCGCACCTGCGCCGCCGAGGACCCCGTCACCGCGTTCGGCGTCCGGTTCCCGGGCCGGGTCGGCCTGGCCGCGGGCATGGACAAGGACGGCTGGGCCCTGCACGCATGGCCCGCCCTCGGATTCTCGTTCGTCGAGGTCGGCACGGTCACCGCCCGGCAGCAGCCCGGGAATCTCCGTCCCCGGCTGTTCGCCCTGCCCGACAGTGACGCGGTGATCAACCGCATGGGCTTCAACAACGCCGGCGCCGACGCCCTCGCGGCCCGGCTGACCCGCGACGGCACGCCGGACGTTCCGCTGGGCATCAGTATCGGCAAGTCGAAGGTCACGCCGATCGACGAGGCCGTCGCCGACTACGAGGCGTCCCTGCGCGCCCTGCACCCGTTCGCCGACTACGTCGCGATCAACGTCAGCTCCCCCAACACTCCGGGACTGCGCACGCTGCAGGACCGCGACTCCCTCACCGAGATCCTCACCGCGCTGCGCGACCTCGCACCGACGACGCCGTTGCTGGTGAAGGTGGCCCCCGACCTTACCGACGACGCACTCGGCGAGCTGCTGCAGGTGTGCACCGACCACGGTGTCGCCGGGATCATCGCCACCAACACCACGCTCGCCCGTGACGGTCTGGCGACGGCCGACGCCGCCGCGGCGGCCGAGACCGGCGGTCTCTCGGGCAGGCCGCTCACCCGGCGTGCCCGGGACGTGGTGCGGTTCGTGCACACCCGCACCGCGGGCGCGCTGCCGATCATCGGGGTCGGCGGGGTCGGCGGGGCCGCCGACGCCGAGGCGATGCTGGACGCCGGCGCAGCCCTGGTGCAGCTGTACACCGCGTTCGCGCTGCACGGACCGTCGGTAGTGCGCGCGATCAACCGCCGCCTCGCCGCCGAGCGGGCACGCTGGCCCGCCGAATACTGAACTACCGCCCCGGCTCAGGACGGCGTCACCACGACGACGTCACCACGGCGGGCGGCCTGCGACGGCGCCCGCCTCAGGACAGTTCGCGCAGCGCGACGGCCAGTCCGGCGAGCCGGTCGGTGGCGTCGGTGAGCGCGTCCTTCGCCGGGGTCGCGCCGTCGCTGCTCGCGGCGACCGCGCGGCCCGCCGCGGCGACGAGCGTGCCGTAACCTTCGAGTCCCTCGTCGAGCTGCTCCCGCAGTGCGGTGACGGCCGAGTCCAGTCCGCCGCGTTCGCGCGCGGGGGCGGCGTCGCGGGCCCGCTCGATCGATTCGAGCCGCGCCGCGAGCCCGCGCAGGGCCGCCGAGGCGTCCATCGCCGTCGCCCTGGCGTCCTCGACGTCGAACCCGGTCGCCCCCGACGGCGCCCCGTGCTGCGGTGCGGCCAGCTGGTCGAGCAGGTCGGTCAGCGTGCGTTCACTGTCGACGAGCTTCTCCATCGGCTCCCGGGCTGCCGAGTTCGCGGGCGGCAACGTGGCCGAGGGATCGGGCTTCGGCGGCGCGGCCCGCCCCAGTCGTCGCAGCTTCGTGCCGGACGACACCGCCAGCGCACCGAACACGACGGTGCCCGCCGCTCCGGTCAGCGCGCCTTCGACCCCGTCGTACACGCCGACCACGCCGAAGTACCCGGCGACCGCCCACAGCACCGCCAGAAGCGTCAGAACCGCCCACAGGGTGAAGGCGCGGCGGGTCCAGCGCACCCGCCGCGCGTGTTTCGCCTCGGGTGAGTTCCACGCGGCGAGCTTGTCACGGACGTCGGTGACGACCGTGAGGTCCACCTTGGGCCGCGGCGCCGGACGGCCACCGGCGCGGGTGCCGTCGGACCCGGCGGTCGTCTCCCCGCTGGATTCCGACGTCCGGTCCCGACCGTCGGCAGCCCGCTGGTCCTCGGGCGGCAGGTACTTCTGGACCTTCTCCTGGGCCTTCTGCGCGTAGTCGGGCAGACGTTCGACGTGCTTACCGAGCTTCGCCGTCAGCTCGCTGAAATCCCGCCTGCCCGGCTTCCCCGCCATGACCGCCTCCCGGACGTTCGTGAACCGGCCCGATCCGGCCGTGTCAGGCCTGGTTCTTCTGCTGTTCGGCCTGCACGCGCTGCTGGATCTCCTGCTGGATGTCCGGCGAGGCGGCAGGCTGCGTGGCGCCCGCGGACGAGGTGCCGGACGCGGCCGAGGTGCCGGACGCGGCCGAGCCGTCGGTCACCTCGCCTGCCACCGAACCGCCCGACATCGAGGCGCGGATCTGCTCGAGCCTGCTGTGCCCGGCGAGCTGCGTGGTCGAGTGCTGGACCTCCATCATGCGGCCCTGCACCGAGTTCTGCGCCAGCTCCGCGGATCCCACGGCCGTGGTGTAGCGCTTCTCGATCTTGTCGCGGACCTCTTCCAGCGACGGGGTGTTGCCCGGAGCGGCCAGCTCGGTCATCTGGTTCAGCGAGTTGGAGACCTGCTCCTGCATCTTGGCCTGCTCGAGCTGCGACATCAGCTTGGTCCGCTCGGCCAGCTTCTGCTGCAGCATGCTCGCGTTGCGCTCGACCGCCTGCTTGGCCTGGTCGGCGGCCTGCAGCGCCTGGTCGTGCAGCGTCTTGAGGTCCTCGATGCTCTGCTCGGCGGTGACGAGCTGGGCGGCGAAGCCCTCCGCGGCCGTCTCGTACTCCTGAGCCTTCTGCTCGTCGCCGCGGGCGCGGGCCTCCTCGGCCAGCGTCAGCGCCTGCCGCGTCGACGACTGCAGCTTCTCCACCTCGCCGAGCTGGCGGTTCAGCTTCATCTCCAGCTGCCGCTGGTTACCGATCACCGAGGCGGCCTGCTGCGACAGCTGCTGATGGTTGCGCTGCGCCTCCTCGATGGCCTGCTGGATCTGCACCTTCGGATCGGCGTTCTCGTCGACCTTCGCCGAAAACGCCGCCATCAGGTACTTCCATGCCTTCACGAAAGGGTTGGCCATCTTTCCGCCTGCCTTCTCCACGTCCCACGGGCTTACTGGTCCGGTGTTGTCACCGCTGGCCGTCGACCTGGCAACGTGCAACCCCCGGTGTCGGGTTCCATCGTGTCAGGTCGGCAGCGGTCGTTCCACAAGACCCCGGAGGATTTCGGGGGATTTCACCGGGTTTCCCGGACAAGCGGATGATCTCGGTTCGTGGCCGCACTCACGCCACGAGCGCGGCCTTCGCCTCCGGCTGATGAATGGTCGTGCGCAGCACCGGCGACAGCTGCAGGTCGGTCAGTTCGTCGCCGACCGGGCCCGTCACGAGCGAACCGCCTTCGAAGCCCTCGCGGTCGCCCCCGGCGCTCGCGGGCGCCTCACCGACGTCGACCGAGCGCTCCGCGCTCGCGTCGGCCCCGTCGACGCCGGGCTCCACAGGCCCGTCCACGCTCCCGACCGCGTCCACGCTGTCCAGCGCGGAGACGTCACCGGCAACGCTGACCAGCAGATCCGACAGGGGAAGATCCAGGGCCTCGCAGATCGAGGCCAGCAGTTCGCTGGAAGCCTCCTTCTGCCCGCGTTCGACTTCGGACAGGTATCCCAGGCTCACCCTCGCGACGCGCGAGATGTCACGCAGCGTCCGCCGCCTCGTGGTCCGGGCATGGCGGAGCCGGTCACCGATCGCCTCACGTAGCAGCACGGTCATCACGCGCCTCCCTTCAACCACCGCCCACGGTACCGACCGGGACCGACACCGCACAGTCATGAGCGCGGCCCGTCCGCCATCGGCGAACGAACCGGGCCCGCCACGGGGCCCGGCCACGCTCACCGGCGGTACCCACCCGGGAGGTCCGGGCGGGCTGTGTCCCGGTACAACGCCCAGGTCAGCCGAGTTGTTCCGCGAGCAGCACGAGCGCACCCCGGACCGCCCCGGTGCGCACCGCGTCCCGGTCGCCGGAAATCTCCAGTGTCCGGGCGTGGCGACCGTCCGGACCGCACGCCGCGACGTGCACCGTCCCCGGCGCCACCCCGTCCTGCGGTGCCGGACCCGCGACACCGGTCAGTCCGAGCCCCCAGTCGGACCGGCACCGCTCCCGGACCCCGGCCGCCAGCTGTGCCGCCACCTCCGGGTGCACCGCGCCCTCGGCCTCCAGTAGCGCCGCCGACACACCCGCCAGTTCGTGCTTCAGCTCCGTGGCATACACGACCAGGCCGCCCCGCAGCACCACGCTCGACCCCGGCACCTCGGCCAGGCTCGCGCACACCAGGCCCGCAGTCAGCGACTCCGCCGCAGCCACCGTCTGCCCGGCGGCGGTCAGCAGTTCGACGACCCGCCGTGGCAACGTGCCCTGCTCGCTCACGACAGCATTCTGCCGATCACGACGCCGTCGTGCCCGCCGAGGTCGCCCGCAACCGCAGCGCGCGGACGACGTAGTCGAGCCCGGTCGCCACCGTGAGCACCAGCGCCGCGATCATCACGGTCCAGCTCACGACGTCCAGTGCCGCGGGCAGCGGCAACAGGAACAGTCCGATCGCGACGACCTGGGCGAGCGTTTTGGCCTTGCCGCCCCGGCTCGCCGGGATCACGCCGTGGCGGATCACCCAGAACCGCAGCAGCGTGATCCCCAGTTCGCGGACGGCGATCACGATCGTCACCCACCACGGCAGTTCGCCCAGCACACTGAGCCCGACCAGCGCGGCCCCGATGAGCGCCTTGTCGGCGATCGGATCGGCGATCTTGCCGAAGTCGGTGATGAGGTCGTACTTGCGGGCCACCCAGCCGTCGACGTTGTCGGTCAGCGCCGCGATGGCGAACAGTGCCGCCGCGACGTACCGCCACAGAACGACGTCGCCGTCGTCCTCCTCGCCGGTACCGCCCGCGAACAGGGCGATCACGAACAGCGGCACCAGCACCAGCCGCGAGATCGTCAGCAGATTCGCGATGTTCAGCGTCGGCACCGACACCACCGGCCTGCCGGTTCCGTCCGCGGAACCGCCTGCGCCGCCCGCCGCGCCGTCGCCTCCGGGTGCGCCGGTCACCGCGCGGCGTCCTCACCGGTGGCGGGCCCCGCCGGGCGCACGATCAGGTCGACGCCCTCGCTGTCGACCACCTCGCAGCGGATCACCTGCCCCCGCTCGACCCCGGGCGCGTCGAGCACGACGCATTCGCCGTCGACCTCCGGCGCCTGGTGCGCGGCGCGGCCCGTGACCTCGGCCTCCCCGTCGTTCTCGACGTCGGAGCCCGCCTGCTCGACGAGCACGTCGACGACGGTGCCGATGCGCTCCTCCGCCCGCTGCGCCGTCAACTCCTCGACCAGCGCGGAAATCCGAGCGACCCGCTCGGCGATCACGTCCTCGTCGAGCTTGCCCTCGTACCCTTCGGCCTCGGTGCCGTCCTCGTCGGAGTACCCGAACACGCCCACGGCGTCGAGCCGCGCGCCGGTCAGGAACCGCTCCAGCTCGGCCACGTCGTCCTCGGTCTCGCCGGGGAAACCCACGATCACGTTGGTGCGGATGCCCGCCTCGGGCGCGTACTCCCGGATCTGGTCGACGAGCGCGAGGAACGAGTCGGTCGACCCGAACCGCCGCATCCGCCGCAGCACCGCCTCGCTGGAGTGCTGGAACGACAGGTCGAAGTAGTCGGCCACGCCCGGGGTCGTGGCGATCGCCTTCACCAGGTCGGGGCGGGTCTCGGCGGGTTGCAGGTACGACACGCGCACGCGCTCGACGCCGTCGACCTCCGCCAGCCGCGGCAGCAGCGCCTCCAGCGCCCGCGTGCCGCCCAGCTCCCGGCCGAGGTCCTTGCCGTAGGACGTCGAGTTCTCGCTGACCAGGAACAGCTCCCGCGCGCCCTGCGTGGCCAGCCACTGCGCCTCGGCCACGATCTCGTCCGGATGCCGGGACACGAAGGAGCCACGGAACGACGGGATGGCGCAGAACGAGCAACGCCGATCGCAGCCGGAGGCGATCTTCAGCGACGCGACCGGCGCGTCGTCGAGCCGCGTGCGCAGCACGCGCGGTCCCCAGCCCGCGTGACCGGGCACCGCGACGTCCTCGGCGGCGTCCTGTCGCTCGACGGGGCTGATCGGCAGCAGTGTCCTGCGGTCCGCGGGCGTGTGCGAGCTGATCCGCCTGCCCGCGGCGACGTCGTCGAGCCGTTCGGCCAGCTGCGCGTAGTGGTCGAAGCCCAGCACGGCGTCGGCCTCGGGCAGGTTCGCGGCGAGCTGCTCACCGTAGCGCTCGGCCATACAGCCGACGGCGACGACCTTCGCCCCCGTGTCGGACGCCGCCAGCAGCGTGTCCACCGAGTCCTTCTTCGCCGACTCGACGAACCCGCACGTGTTGACGACCACGACGTCGCTGCCCGCGGGATCGCTCTCCAGCTCCCAGCCCCCCGCGGCGAGTCGCCCCGCGAGTTCCTCGGAGTCGACCTCGTTACGGGAACAGCCCAGGGTCAGCAGGGACACCCTGCGGCCGGGCGAGGAATCTGCGGAAGACATCCCGACAAGAGTAACGACCAGGCCATCGGCATGTCCGCGCAACCCGGCCGCTAGCGTTTGAGCGGTGGAGTCACCGATCATTCGCCGCGCCCGCATCGCCGACGTCCGCACCATCAAACGCCTCGTCGACGCCGATGCCGGCAGGGTGCTCCTCGAGAAGGACCTCGTCACGCTCTACGAGGCCGTCCAGGAGTTCTGGGTCGCCGAACTCGACGGCGAGATCGTCGGCTGCGGGGCTCTGCACGTGCTGTGGGAGGACCTCGCCGAGATCCGCACCGTGGCGGTCGACCGCGCGGCCCGTGGCCACGGCATCGGGCACGCCCTGGTGTCGGCGCTGATCGACCTCGCGCGCAGGCTCGGCCTGCCCCGGCTGTTCGTGTTGACGTTCGAGACGGACTTCTTCAGCAGGCACGGTTTCCGTGCCATCGACGGAGCGCCCGTCCCGCAGGAGGTCTACGACGAGATGCGCCGCTCCCCCGACACCGGTGTCGCCGAGTTCCTCGACCTGCCGTTCGTCAAGCCCAACACCCTCGGCAACACGCGCATGCTCCTCGAGCTCTGAGCGGCCCGGACCGACCACCCAGGCGATCCGCCGGTTCGACGCCGACCGACGCGCCCTGCCGGCTTCGAACGGTCCGGGGTGTCACTCCTCGGGATCGGGCTGGTCGTCGGTGGTCGGCGGCGGGTCGTCGCCGCGGATGAACGCCAGCGTCGCAGGCAGGTCGTCCGGTTTGACCAGCACGTCGCGGGCCTTCGACCCCTCCGAGGGGCCGACGACGCCCCTGCTCTCCAGCAGGTCCATCAGCCGCCCGGCCTTGGCGAAGCCGACACGGAGCTTGCGCTGCAGCATCGACGTCGAGCCGAACTGCGAGGTGACGACGAGCTCGGTGGCCTGCAGCAGCACGTCGAGGTCGTCGCCGATGTCCTCGTCGATCTGCTTCTTCTCGTCGGCCTTCGCCTGGGTGACGCCCTCGGTGTAGTCGGGCTCGCCCTGCTGTTTGGTGAAGTCGACGACCGACTGGATCTCGTCGTCGCCGATGAACGAACCCTGGATGCGGATCGTCTTGCCCGCGCCCATCGGCAGGTACAGCCCGTCACCCATGCCGATCAGCTTCTCGGCGCCCGGCTGGTCGAGGATGACGCGCGAGTCGGTCAGCGACGACGTGGCGAACGCCAGTCGCGAGGGCACGTTCGTCTTGATCAGGCCGGTGACGACGTCGACCGACGGCCGTTGCGTCGCCAGGATCAGGTGGATGCCTGCCGCACGCGCCTTCTGGGTGATGCGGACGATCGCGTCCTCGACGTCCCGCGGCGCGGTCATCATCAGGTCGGCGAGCTCGTCGACGATGGCGAGGATGTACGGGTAGGGCCGGTACTCGCGCTCGCTGCCGGGCGGCGCGGTGATCTCGCCGGAGCGCACCTTCTCGTTGAAGTCGTCGATGTGGCGCACCCGGTTGGCCTGCATGTCCTGGTACCGCTGTTCCATCTCCTCCACCAGCCACGCCAGCGCCGCGGCCGCCTTCTTCGGCTGGGTGATGATGGGGGTGATCAGGTGCGGGATGCCTTCGTACGGCGTCAGCTCGACCATCTTCGGGTCGATGAGGATCATGCGGCACTCGTCGGGCGTCGACCGTGCCAGCAGCGAGACGAGCATCGAGTTGACGAAGCTCGACTTACCGGAACCGGTGGACCCGGCGACGAGCAGGTGCGGCATCTTCGTGAGGTTCGCCGTCACGAATTCGCCCTCGATGTCCTTGCCCAGGCCGATCACCATCGGGTGCGCGTCCTTCGCGGCCTTCGCCGACCGCAGGACGTCGCCGAGCCGCACCATCTCGCGGTCGGAGTTGGGCACCTCGATGCCGACGGCCGACTTGCCGGGGATCGGCGCCAGCAGCCGGACATTGTCCGTGGCGACGGCGTAGGCGATGTTCTTCGTCAGCGCCGTGATCTTCTCGACCTTCACACCGGGGCCGAGTTCCACCTCGTAGCGAGTCACCGTCGGACCGCGGACGAACCCGGTGACCTGGGCGTCGATGTTGAACTGTTCCAGCACGCCCGTGATCGACTCGATCATGGCGTCGTTGACCTTGCTCCGGGCCTTCGGCGGGTCGCCGAGCGTGAGCAGGTCGGGTGGCGGCAGGGTGTAGTCGCCGTCGACGGTCCGCGTGATCGCCAGGGCAGGCTCGGCCTGCGCGGTCTCGGTCTTCGCCTCCGCCTTCTCCGCTGCCTTCGCGGCGGGTTTCGCCGCGGCCTTCGCGGCCGCTCCGTCGACGGCCGTGTCGGTCGCCTTCGGCCGGGCCACGGCCTGCTCCGCCGCACCGCTCGCGGCGTCCTCGCCGTCGAGCATCTCGTCGAGCGTCGACGACCCGGACGCGGACTGCCGGCGCCGCGACGGCTTGCGCAACCGCACGGCGGACGGATCCCCCTCGGCCACGGGATCGGCATCCCGACGCCCGCGCGAGGCCTCGTCGTCGGACTCGAACGCGTCGTCGGCGGGCTCGGTGCCCCATTCGCTGAGCCGCCGGGGGATGTCGCGCACCGGCGTTCCGGTGAACACGAGCACCCCGAACACGAGCGCCAGCACCAGCAGCGGGGCGGCGACCCACACGGTGACCCCGCGGGCGAGCAGGTCGCCCGAGAACCAGCCGAGTCCGCCGCCCGCGTACATCAGGCCCTCGTGCCCCTGCGGCCGCGCGTTGATCAGGTGCAGCAGGCCGAGCACCGCCAGGCCCAGCAACAGCAGGCCGATGACCCGTCGTGGGCGCGTGTCCGGATTCGGCTCCGAGCGCATCAACGCGACGGCGAGCACGAGCAGGACCAGCGGGATCGCCACCGAGCCCGCACCAAACACCGTGCGCATGGCGATCGTGACGATCTCCCCGATCGGCCCGGCGCTCTCCCACAGCACGCCGACGGCCGTGACGAGCGACAGGGCGATCAACCCGAGCGCGAGACCGTCCCTGCGGTGCTCGGGCTCGAGTTCACGGGTGCGGCCGACCGTGCGGGCCAGCCCGCCGACGACCTTCGCCGCGAGGTTCCAGCCGCCGCGTACGGCCGATCCCGAGCTGCGTTTCGCGCCCGACGTCGCCCCGGCGCCCTTGCCGCCCGTGGCGGGTTTCCTGGCCGGCGTGCGCGAGGACGACGCCGTCCGGGTGCGCGCCGACGACGCTCCCTTGGCACCGGACCCCTTGGCACCCTTCGCCGCACTGCCCTTCGCCGCACTGCCCTTCGCCGCACTGCCCTTCGCCGCACTGCCCTTCGCCGCACTGCCCTTCGCCGCACTGCCCTTTGCGGCGCCGCCCTTCTTGGCGGCGGAGGTGCGCGCACCGGAACCCCGGGCACCGCCCGAGCCACGGGAACCGCCGGACGTGGCGCCGGAACCTCCCGATCCCCGCGCCGCGCCGCCCCGGCCTTTCGTCACCGACCCACTCGCCATGGCCCCACGGTAACCGGATCATCACCTGCGTCCCAGCCGCCACACGCGGCCCGCGCGTCACGAACGACGAGGTCACACTGCGGCCCGTCCGCACCGCCGCCCGGGAGGCTGCGCTCATCCGTGCGCGTGACATCCTTCTGGGCATGCTGAGCGGTACCACCGGCAGTCACACCGACGATCACAGTCCGTCACGGGGCGGCGGGACTCCGGCGATCTGGCGCGCGATGCTCGCCGCGGACCACAACCTCGTCCGTGTCGCGGGCAGGTTGCGGGTCACCGGATCCGTCGCGCGGCGACTGCGCGGCAGGCCGCTGCTCATCGCGGCGAACCACATCGGCAACTTCGACCCGTTCGTGCTCATGGCCGCGTGCCGGTCGATCGGGCTGGCTCCCCGGTTCATGCTCGCGGGCGGCCTCCTCGACGCGCCGGTGCTCGGCTCCGCACTGAAGGCCAGCGGCCACCTGCGGGTCGACCGGGGTTCGGCCTCGGCCGTGCAGCAGTTCGCCGACGCCGTCGACGAACTCAGATCGACGCGGGTGCCGATCATCGTCTACCCCGAGGGACGGATCAGCCACGACCGCGGCTTGTGGCCCGAGCGCGGCAAGACGGGCCTCGCCCGGCTCGCCCTGGGATCAGGCGTACCGGTCGTGCCGATCAGCCAGTGGGGCGCGCACGAGGCCGTCTACTGGGGCACGCCGACCGTCAGCGGGTTCGGCGACCTCGTCCCGCTGGCACGGTCCGGCTTCACCGCGCCGCTGCGCAGGCCGACCTTCCGGGTCCACTTCGGCGAACCCGTGGACCTCTCCGAGTTCGACGCGGGCACACCCGGCCACGCGGTGAAGGCACACGCCAAGATCATGCGGACGATCACCGAGGGGCTCGTCCCGCTGCGCCGCGACGAACCCGACGTCCCGAGGTTCCGGGATCCGACCAGGCCGACGGACACGGTCAGTCCCTGGCGCCCGTGACCTCGTCGACCCCGTCCGGTCCCCGCGTCGGGAGCGCCGCCCCGGTGCGCACCGGGTCGAGGACGAACAGCGTCGTGTAGCGCTTGACGTTCGGGTCCTGCTGGAACAACCGTTTGGCGACCTCGTTCTTGTGCCGCATGCCGACGCAGGCCAGCACCACGACGTAGTCGTAGTCGCCCGAGACCTCGTAGGCCTGCTGGACCTCCGGGGTGTCGAGCAGCCTGGCCCGGTACCGGCGTCCCTCCTCGGGAGTGTCGTCCTCGATCGTCACCAGGCACACGGCCAGGATGACCTCCGGTACGTGGCGCGGGTCCAGCACCGCCACGTTGTGGCTGAGCAGGCCGCCCGTGCGATAACGCTGCACCCGGCGCAACACCGCGCTCGGGGACAGCCCCACCTCGTCACCCAGGTCCCGCAGCGTGCGGGACGCGTCGCGCTGCAGCAGGGCGAGCAGGTCGTGGTCGAGGTCGTCCAGCCGCAGATCGCTCACGCAACAATATTGCGCGCGGCCGGGACGATTTTCAATCGGCCGCACGTCGGTTGCGGCTACCGTCATCGGCGTCCCCCTCCGTTCGATCCCGCGAGGACACCTGCATGACCACGACTCGCCCCGCCGGCCAGACCGGCGGCGACGCCGCCCCCGCCCCACCCGGTCCCCTTCGCCCGCACGCCGGCCGCGGGGTGCTGTTGCTGCTGGTGGCGTCGCTGTGCTTCGGCAGTTCCGGCGTGATCGGCAAACCCGCGATGACGGCGGGCCTCGGCCCGGAACAGGTCGCGGCCGCGCGGATCGGGATCGCGGCGGTGGTCATGCTCGCGTGCGTCGCGCTGCTGCGCCCCTCGCTGCTGCGGGTGCGGCGGGCACAGTGGCGGCTGCTGGTGGCCTACGGCCTGCTGGGCGTCGCGGGTGTGCAACTGCTGTACTTCGTGGCCGCGTCCCGCATCCCCGTCGGCGTGGCGATCCTGCTGGAGTTCACCTCGCCGGTGCTCGTGGCCCTGTGGGTCCGCTTCGTCCGGCGGGTGCGGCTGCCGTGGCCGATGTGGCTGGGCATCGCCTGCGCTCTCACCGGGCTGGCCATGGTGGCGCGGATCGGCGGCGGGATCACGCTCGACGCGGTCGGCCTGCTCGCCGGAGCCGGCGCGGCCGTGTGCTCGGCGGCGTACTTCCTGCTCGGCGAACGCGGTGTCGCCGAGCAACACCCGCTCGGGATGGTCACGTGGGGCATGACGGTCGGCGGCGTCGCCATGTGCGTCGTCGCGCCGCCGTGGACGTGGCCCGGCGACGTCGTGACGGCGCAGGCCGAACTCGGACCGTGGCAGCCGCCGGTGTGGGTGCTGCTCATCGCGGTGGCCCTGCTGTCGACGGTGCTGGCCTACAGTGCGGGCACCGCCTCGCTGCGCCACCTTCCCGCGGCCGCGGCGAGCGTGCTCGCCCTCATGGAGCCGCTGATCGCCACCGGGCTGGCCTGGCTGCTGCTCGGTGAGGCGCTCACCTGGACGCAGGTGCTCGGCGCGGCGATCCTGCTCGGCGGCGCCGCGCTCGTCCAGCTGACGTCACCGAAGAAGCAGCCCGTGGGTGAACCCCTCCCGGTGGCCGACTAGCGCCGACCACACGCACTCCACCAGCGTGTGTCCTGCACCCCGACCGGCATGTCCTGCGGCCCCGCACGCGTGGTCCGCGCTTCCACCCGCAGGCGCGCCCCGCGGGCGCCCCGGCCCCGGGCACCCGCGGGCAGGGCACCCGGGTGCGGGAGCGTCTACACCGGGATGACCGTCGGGATGATCATCGGCCGCCGCCGGTAGGTCTCCGCGACCCAGCGGCCGACCGCGCGGCGGATGGCCTGCGCGATGCGGTGCGTTTCGGTGATCCCCTCGGCCTCGGTCCGCGAGAGTTCCATCTCGACCAGCGAGGCCGCCTCGTCGAGCGCCTTCGGGTCGTCGGAGAAGCCGCGGCCTGACACGGTGGGTTCGCTCATGGCCCGCCCGGTCGCGGAGTCCACCGCGACGGTGATCGCGATGAAGCCGCCCTCGCCGAGGATCAAGCGGTCCGACAGCGTCGACTCACCGACGTCGCCGACCGAGAGCCCGTCGACGTAGACCTCGCCGATCTCGACCCGGCCCGTGGCCTGTGCCTTGCCGTCGACCAGGTCGACGACCACGCCGTTCTCGGCCAGGACCACGTTCTCCGGTGACACTCCGGTCCGGACCGCCAGTTCACCGCAGGCCCGCAGGTGCCGCCACTCGCCGTGCACCGGCATGACGTTGCTCGGCCGGATCGCGTTGTACAGGAACAGCAGCTCGCCCGCCGAGGCGTGACCGGACACGTGCACCTTGGCGTTGCTCTGGTGCACCACGTCGGCGCCCAGCCGGACGAGCCCGTTGATGACCCCGAACACCGCGTTCTCGTTGCCGGGGATCAGCGAGCTCGCCAGCACCACCGTGTCGCCCGCGCGGATGGAGATCTGGCGGTGCTCCCCGCGCGCCATGCGCGACAGCGCCGACAGTGGTTCGCCCTGCGAACCGGTCGAGACGAACAGCACGTGCGACTCGGGCAGGTTCACGGCCTCGTCGAGGTCGATCAGCAACCCCTCGGGCACGTTCAGCAGTCCCAGTTCGGCCGCGATGTTCATGTTCCGCACCATCGACCGGCCCACCAGCGCCACCCGCCTGCCGTGCCGCACGGCCGCGTCCAGCACCTGCTGCACGCGGTGCACGTGGCTCGCGAAACACGCGACGATCACCCGCTGGCGCACCTTCGCGATCACGTCGTCGAGCACGGGGCCGATCTCGCGCTCCGGCGTGACGAAGCCGGGCACCTCGGCGTTGGTGGAGTCGACGCACAGCAGGTCCACCCCCTCGTCGCCGAGGCGGGCGAACCCGGCCAGGTCGGTGAGCCTGCCGTCGAGCGGCAGCTGGTCGAGCTTGATGTCGCCGGTGTGCAGCACGACGCCCGCGGGGGTGCGGATCGCGACGGCCAGCGCATCGGGGATCGAGTGGTTGACGGCGAAGAACTCGAGGTCGAACGCTCCCACGTTCCGCCGCTCGCCCTCGGACACCTCCACGAGCACCGGCTTCTGCTTGTGCTCCCGGCACTTCGCCGCGAGCAACGCCAGGGTGAAGTTCGAGCCGTAGACCGGCAGGTCCGGCCGCAACCGCAGCAGGAACGGCACCGCGCCGATGTGGTCCTCGTGGCCGTGCGTGAGCACGAGGCCGTCGACCTCGTCCAGCCGGTCCTCGATGGCGCGGAAGTCCGGCAGGATCAGGTCGACGCCGGGGTGCGGATCCTCGGGGAACAGCACGCCGCAGTCGACGATCAGCAGCCTGCCGCCGTGTTCGAAGACGGTCATGTTCCTGCCGACCTCGCTGATACCGCCCAGTGCGACGGCACGCAGCGCGCCTTCCGGCAGTGCGGGTGGTGCGGAGGTCGGTCCGGGGCCGACCGCGAGTTCACTCACTGATGCAGTGTCCCAACGCTGGTGTGGGTGGTGGGCGTGACGTAGGCCGCGGCCTCGTCCGCGCGGCGCGCACGAGAACCGGCCCAGTCCTCCGCTCGGTAGGCGTCGAGCGGCACGCCGGCCTGGGTCAGGTCCGCGGCGATCGCCTCCACCTGATCGTCGGTGGCAGGGACGATCGGCAGTCGCGGACCACCGACGTCGAAGCCACGCAGGCGCAGAGCGGTCTTCGAGAACACGACACCGCCGACGCGGGAGAACGCACGATACACCGCGAGCATGCCGCGGTGGTTGGTGCGTGCGGTGGACGTGTCGCCGTCCTCGTAGGCCTCGATCATCGCGCGGATCCGACCTGCGACGACGTGACCGATCACGCTGACCACACCGGCCGCGCCGACCGACAGCCACGGCAGGTTCAGCGCGTCGTCACCGGAGTAGTAGGCCAGGTGCGTGTTGGCGATGACCTCGCTGCCCGCCAGCAGGTCGCCCTTGGCGTCCTTGACGGCGACGATGCGCGGGTGCTCGGCGAGCCTGCGCAGCGTGTCGACCTCGATGGGCACGATCGAGCGCGGCGGGATGTCGTAGAGCATCACCGGCAGTTCGGTGGCATCGGCGACCGCCGTGAAGTGCGCCTGCACGCCCGCCTGCGTGGGCCGCGAGTAGTACGGCGTCACGACGAGCAGGCCGTGGGCTCCCGCCTTCTCCGCCTGCTGGGCCAGCTCGATGCTGTGCCGCGTGTCGTAGGTGCCCGCGCCGGCGACGACGGCGGCCCGGTCCCCCACCGCCTCGACGACCGCGCGCAGCAGGCGGGCCTTCTCGTCGTCGGTCGTCGTGGGGCTCTCACCGGTGGTGCCGTTGACGACGAGGCCGTCGTTGCCCAGGTCCACCAGGTGTTCGGCGATCTCCTGCGCCCGCGTCACGTCCAGTTCGCCCTGGTCGTCGAACGGGGTGATCATGGCGGTCAGCACGCGGCCGAAGGGACGGCCCGGCGCGGCGGTGGGCGCGGTAGGCAAAGCGGTCGACATGCCGCTGACGGTACCTCCCGCGAGGCCGGGTCGGCGCGTCGACCATGCCCCGCGGGCACGGCTCCGTGGGCGTCACGCCGCACGCCGGACGATCACCGGCGCCACCCCGTCACCACCGGAAGTTCTTGTGCCCGCCCGGCGCCGGGCCGGCCCGGCGTCACGGTCAGACGACGCCGCGCGTGGCCGACCCTTCGAGCCTGCCGCCCTCGGCGGGGACCAGGAAGCACAGCACGGAGCGGACCGGCGAGGCGTAGTCGTCGGAGGGCCTGCGATCCCATTCGGCCTCGGTCGGGACGAGAGCCAGGAACCGGAGGTTCGGCCGGGCGTCGTCGCGCACGCGGTTGGTGTGGAACGTCGCCGCGCACTGGGCCTCGGCGAACGTCCGAAGCCGCTGCTCGCCCGGGTACGTCGCCGCCGCGGCGTCCGAATCGCTCGACTCCGGCACCGCCGCCGAGACGTCGTACAGCTGCGCGTCGTGCGCCTCGTCCTCGCAGTCGACCCAGTTGCTCGACGCGAGCGCACGTCCCGCCGCGAGCGGGGTGTTGACGCAGTAGTACGAGCTGCCGTCGAACTCGTAGTTGGCGATGTCGCCGCCGCGGCCGTAGGTGAGCGTCTCGGCCATCGCGTCGTCGGTGGCCGGGCCCCAGAACGGTTTGCCCGCGAAGAAGCCGCCGACCAGCAGCGCCACCGCCGCGACCGCACCGCCGACGGTCAGCAGCCTGCGCCGGATCCTGCTCACCGGCGCGCGGCCCGCGCCGGACGGCGTGGCCTGCGTCGGCGCCCCGCCGTGGTGCACGGCCGTGGCCCCGACGTCGCCTCCGGGCGGGGTCTGCGGCCCCGGCTGCGCGACGCCGGGCTGCGCCGCGGCGGTCAGCAGACCCCGCGCCTGACCCGCCGGGATCCGAGCTTCCGGCGCCGTGGTCAGCATGCCCATGATCGCCGAGGCCAGCGGGCCGTGGGCCCGCGCGAGCGGCGGCATCTCGTGCATGATCGCGTGCAGCGTCGCCGCGGTGGTCGACCGTTGGAACGGCAGCGCACCCTCCGCCGCGAAGTACAGCGTCGCGCCGAGGGACCACAGGTCGGAGGCCGCGAGCGCCTCCTGCCCCGCGACGCGCTCGGGCGCCATGAATGCCGGGGAGCCGACGAGCATCCCGCTCGTGGTGATCCTCGGGTCGTCGACGGCCTGTGCGATGCCGAAGTCGGTCAGCTTCACCCGACCGTTCGGTGCGACCATGATGTTGCCGGGTTTGACGTCGCGATGGACGATCCCGGCCCGGTGCGCGGCCTCGAGCGCCGACAGGACCTGCTCACCGATCCGCGCCACCTCGTGTGCCGGCAGCGGGCCACGCCGGTCGACCAGGTCGGACAGGGTCGGAGCCTCGACCAGCTCCATGACGATGAACGTCGCGTCACCGTCGGCGACGACGTCGAACACCGTCACCACGGCCGGGTCGTTGAGCCGCCCTCCGGTGCGGACCTCCCGCAGGATGCGCTCGGAGAACACGCCCGCGTCCTCGGCGCCGTCCGGCAGCCGGAGTTCCTTCACCGCGACGTGCCTGCCGATCACGGTGTCCTCGCCGCGCCAGACGACACCCATGCCGCCGCGGCCCAGCTCCTCCAACAGGGCGTACCGCCCGGCCACCGTGCGCAACGGCGCGTGCGCCCGCGTACTCGAATCGGTCTGCTGCTCGGGGTTCTCGGTCACACGCCCTCACTTCGTCCTCACGGTGCGTGCCGCATCCTAGCGGCGTATCACCCGGTCAGACGTCGGCGCGGTGCACCTCGTGCCCTCCGGCTCGCAACGCGTCGATCGCCCGGTCCAGGTCGCCGCCCGTGACCAGGAAGTGGTCGGTGTCGAAGGTCGAGACCGCGAACAGTGCCACCCCGGCGGCCGCGAGCTCGCTCGACAGCGCCGCGACGATGCCGGTGAGGCTGAACGCGAGCGGGCCGCGCACGGTCAGCAACCGCCAGCCCGGTTCCGCACGGTCGGCGGCGGGCACGCGCTCGATCGGCCCGACCACCGACAGCTCCTCGGCGGTGCGGACCACGGACACGAACTCCCCGCCCGGCGGGTCGAGCAGCCGGGCGGGCACGGGTGCGGCCGCGTCGAACCGGGCGACCGTGTACTCCCCCGGCTGGACGTCGATGGCAAGCCGGCGCATGGATCCCCTCACCCTTCCGCAACGCGGGGACTGGTCGCGACCTCGGTGCCGTCCGGCAGCTCGGAGATCGTGAAATCGTCGAACACGTTCGGTGCCGCCTTCTGCAGCTCCCGCAGACAGGCCACGGCCAGTTCGCGGATCTCGACGTCCGCGTGCTCGGTGGCACGCACCCCCACGAAGTGCCGCCAGGCGCGGTAGTTGCCGGTGACGACGATCCGCGTCTCGGTGGCGTTCGGCAGCACCGCACGCGCGGCCTGACGCGCCTGCTTCCGGCGCAGCGTGGCGTTCGGCGCGTCGGCGAACTTCGCCTCGAGGCCGGCCAGCAGCTCGCGGTAGGCGTCCACGCCTGCCTGCGCCGCGGCGAGGAACTTCTCGTGCAGCTCGGGGTCGCCCGCGATGACGTCCGGCTCGACGACCGCGGCGCCGCTCTCGGGCACGTACCGCTGCGAGAGCTGGGAGAACGAGAAGTGGCGGTGCCGGATCAGTTCGTGGGTCAGGGAGCGCGAGATGCCCGTGATGTAGAAGGTCACCGACCCGTGTTCGAGGACCGACAGGTGGCCGACCTCGATGATGTGGTCGAGATAGCCGGCGTTCGTCGCCGTCGTCGGGTTGGGCTTCTGCCACGACTGGTAGCAGGCTCGGCCCGCGAACTCGGCGAGCGCCTGTCCGCCGTCGGCGTCGGTGCTCCACGGCACGTCCTCGGGCGGGTAGAACTCCGTCTTCGCGATCACGCGTACCTGCGGTGAGACCGTTTCGGCCACGTCCGACTCCCTCTGCCGACGACTCCCCGGCAGCGTACTGCCCGGGGCCGACGATCCTGTCCCGGCTGCCGACGTGGCCGCGACCGGACGACGCGCGCCCGCCGACACCGCACGCACGCCGATCGACACCACCCGGTGCACCGAGTGACACCACGTCCGGGTTGCGTGACGTCACCTTCGGCGTCACCATGGTGTCATGGATCTCACGCCCTACCTCGACCGGCTCCGCGAGGACCTCGCCACGAGTGCCTCGGCGGGCGATCAGGACATGACACGTGCCGTCGCGGTGCTCTCGGCGGCACTCGAGCCTGCCGCCCGCCTGACCCTGATGAACGCGCTCGCCGACATGGCCGCGGAAGTGACCGCCCACCTGCACGACCAGGTGGTGGACGTCCGGCTCGAGGGGCGAGACCTGCGCGTCGTCGTGACCGGACCGGAGCGGCCGGCCGGCGCGGCGGGATCGGCGTCGGCCGCCGCCGGTGACGCCACCCGCGGAGGCGACGACATCGGAAACGACGCCACGCGTGATGCCGACCGGGACCGCGACGGGGCCGACGGCCGCGGCACCGGTGCGGGCGGACCGGGCGCCGGCGGCTTCGGTGACATGGCCGGCGCGGGCGGCGACATCAGCCGCATCACGTTGCGCATCGTCGAGCAGATCAAGGCCCAGGCCGAACAGGCGGCGGCCGCACAGGGCCAGTCGCTGAACGCGTTCGTCGCCCAGGCCGTGCAGCAGGCCGTCCGTGGCGGGTTGCAGGGGCACGGGAACGCGAGAGGTCCGCGTGGCGCGGCCGAGCCGTCCGGCCGCGGGCACGCGGGCGGGCGGGACGACTGCGGCCCGGGCCCCCGTTCCGAGCGCACGAGCCGGTCGCACCTGCACGGCTGGGTGGAAGGGTGACCATGAGCGAGCAGCAGTCCGAACCGGCCCGCACCGAGGCGTTCGACACGACCGGACCGGTGGACGTCGACGTCGACATCCCGTTCGGGCGCGTCGCCGTGCACCTGGGCGGCGACGCGTGCTCGGTGGACATCCGACACGACCCCGGTGCACACCTGCCGTGGACGGAGAGTGTCGCGGGCGTCCTCAGCTGGGTCGGTGACCGGTTCGGTACCGGCGACCTGGCCGGCTCCCCCGAGGAGGCGATCGCGCAGTGCCGCATCGAACACGAGTCCCGAACGCTCGTGGTACGCGGTCCGCAGGCGCTGCCGCTGCACGGCGTACCGCTCGCGGTGACGGTACGCGCCCCCGAAGGGTCGGCGGTGCGGGTCCGCGCGGCGGCGGGCGCGGTGACGGTGAGCGGCACGGCACACCGGTTGGAGGTGACCACCGGATCCGGCGAGGTGCGGGTGGGTGACGCCGACGGCCCGGCGACGATCCGGGCGGGCGGCGGCGACGTCACGGCGGGAGCCCTGCGTGGTGGGGTGCAGCTGCGTGCGAGCCGCGGCGACGTGTCGGTGGCCGCACTGCCCGCGACCGGCAGCGTAACGACCGCCGCGGGCGCCGTCCGCCTCGGCGAGGTCGGCGGCGACGTGCTGATCCGCACGAGCAGCGGCAATGTGACGGTCGCCGACGCGGCGGCCGGCTCGCTCGAGACGACCACCGGGTCCGGCACGATCCGCATCGGCGTCCGGTCCGGCGTGGCCGCGGAGATCGACCTCTCGTCCGGTTCGGGCCGGGTCAGCAGCGAGCTCGACGTGGCCGACATGGCGCCGGACCGGGACGTTCCCCTCGCGGTGCGGGCGCGCACGGGCGCGGGCGACGTCGTCGTCGGCAGCGCTCGCGTCGGCTCCGGCGGCTGAACCCGGCCTGCCTGTGCGCCGAGCCGGCCCGACCGGCCGAAGGGCCGCGGGTCCGCCGCGCGAGCCGGGATCAGTGGTGCGCGGCGACCTCCCGGCGCAGGGCTCCGGCGAGATCGCCGCGTTCGCCCACGTCGACGCCGTCGAGTGCGAGCCAGTCGGCCGTCTCCCGCAGCCGGTGGGCGAGTTCGGCGGTGACGTGGGCGCGGTCGACGCCGGGTTCGGCGAACGCTCCGGGCACGCGCAGCACCGACGCGCGGCGGTCGGCCTTCAGGTCGACCCGGCCGACCAGTTCCCCGTCGCAGAGGAACGGGAAGACGTAGTACCCGTACTCCCGTTGCGGAGCCGGCACGTAGATCTCGATGCGGTAGCGGAACCCGAACAACCGCTCGGTGCGGTCGCGCTCCCAGATGAGCGGGTCGAACGGGCACAGCAGCGCACTGCCGGTGACCCGCCGCGGCGTGGTGGCCGCGGTGTGGCGGTACGCCTGCTGCCGCCACCCCTCGACCCGCACCGGCTCGAGCGTGCCCGCCTCCACGAGGTCGGCCACGGCGGCGCGGGTCTCCGGCGGTCCGAGGCGGTAGTAGTCGCGCAGGTCCGACTCGGTCGCCACGCCGAGCGCCTCGGCCGAGGAGGCGACGAGTCGGCGCGCCGCGTCCTCGGGGTCGACGCGCCGCTGCCGGACGTCGGCGGGCAGCACCCGTTCGGTCAGGTCGTAACACCGTTCGAAACCGCGGCGCGTGCCCGTGGTCAGCTCGCCGGTCCCGAACAGCCACTCGCAGATCTTCTTCACCTCCGAGCGCTCCCACCAGGACCCCGGGGTGCGGCGCTCGCCGCCGGTCAGTTCCTTCTCCACGGTGCCCGCGCCGACCGGTCCGAGCTCCTTGACGACCGCCAGCACGTCGTCGACCAGGCCGGGTGACTCGTCGGCGAGCCGCGCGTAGCCACGCCACCAGCCGGGTCGTTTCGCACCGGACATCAGCAGCGGCCAGTCCGCCACGGGGATCAAGCTGGCCTCGTGCGCCCACGCCTCGACGAGCAGCCTCGGCCGACGCGCCGTGTCGCGCCACGCGGCGTCGTCGACGAGCGCGGGGTCGTACGGGCCGAGCCGGGCCAACAGCGGCGCGTAGTGCGCGCGCATCGCGACGTTCACCGAGTCGAGCTGCAGCAGCTTCGTCCGCGACAGCACGCGGCGCAGGTGCCGCCGCGTCGGCGTGGCCGAGGGCCGAGGATCGGTGAACCCCTGTGCGGCGAGAGCGGTGCGGCGTGCGACGGGCAGGCTCATGGTCCTCACCCGTCGCATGCTGCCAGCCGCCCCCGACGTTTCCGCCACGACCGGCCAGTAGGGTGCCCGTATGACGGACGCCACGGTTCGCGTCGCCGGACCCGACGACGCCGCCGACCTCGCCGCCATCCAGGTGCGCACGTGGCGCGTCGCGTACGCGGAGACCCTGGGCCAGGACACCGTCGACGCGCTCGAGGAGGCCGCGCTCACCGACGAATGGACCCGCGCCGTCGACCACCCCGCGTCGACGGTCTACGTGGCCCGCGAAGGCGCGACGACGGTGGGGTTCTGCGCAGCCGGGCCGGCTCCCGCCGACGACACGGCGGCCGCCGACGGCTCCCCTCCGGCCGACGCCGCCGAGGTCGCGTTGATCGCCACGGTGCTCGTCGAACCGCGCTGGGGCAGGCGCGGGCACGGCGGGCGGCTGTTCGGCACCGCGGCCACCGACCTGCGGGCGATGGGCCTCACCCGTGGCGTGACCTGGGTCTCGCAATCCGATTCCGCGGCACTGTCGTTCTTCCGCGGCATAGGCTGGAATCCGGACGGCACCGTGCGCACGCTCGACACGGGACAGCGAACGGTGCGCGAACTCCGCCTCACCGGCGGCCTCGACGTCCAGTTCGACCACTGACGCCCGATCTCGGCGATGTCCGTGCCCCGCGCGACCGCGCCCCACCCACGAAAACCGGCGGCCGATCGGTGCGACCCGTCACACGGCGAGCGCGATGTCTGTCATAGTCGGACCGTCCCCGCCGCCGATCCGGTGACTCGTTCACCCGCCCGACACACCGAGCCTGCGATGCTGCGGCCACCGCGGCGACGATGGTGGTGACGTCCCGGCGTCACCGTCGTCGCCCGTGCCACGGCCCTCGCCGCCCGCCGGTTCCCGTCCGACCGCCCCCGACCGTTTCGGAGACACTGTGCTGACCTGGTTGTGCGTCGCCTTCGGGGTCGCCGTCGGGTCGGCGCTGCTGCCGGTGGTCAGCATCGAGCTCTTCCTCATCACGCTGATGACCAGTGAGAGCGAGACGATCCCCTGGCTGCTCGTCGGCGCGGTCGTCGCGGTCGGCCAGATCATCGGCAAGCTGCCGTACTACCTCGCCGCACGCGGGTCGATCCACCTGCCGCGGTTCCTGCACGACCGGCTGCACCGCCACCGCGAGGAGCGGCCGCCGACGCCCCGCCGGGAACGCTGGCGCCGGCGCACGAAACGGATCCGCGGCTGGCTGGAGGCGCTGCGCGAGCGGTGTCACCGGCACCCGCACTGGATGGCCAGCACCTACGGCGTCAGCTCCGTGCTCGGTCTGCCGCCGTACATGGCCACCGTCGTGCTGGCCGGCTTCGTCAACATGCGCCCGTCGCTGTTCGTGGGAGCGGGGCTGGCGGGCCGGTTCGTCCGCTTCAGCCTGCTCGCCGCCTCCCCCGCCGTCGCAGCCGGCTGGCTCGGCATTCCGCTGTAGGAACGGTGCTGCCGCCGAGGAACGGCGGCTGCAGGCCGGCGCCACTGCCCGGCCCGCGCCCGCCTCAGCTCGCGCCGTCGGCGGCGCCGGCCTCGCGGGCTTCGAGTTCGACGGCCTTGTGCATCGTGGCGCGGGCGCGTTTGCGGTCGCCCGCGATGTCGTAGGCGTAGGCCAGTCGGTACCAGCGGCGCCAGTCGTCGGGCTCCTGTTCGAGCTCGGCGCGGCGCTCGTCGAACCATGCGTCGGCGGCCTCCCGGTCCACCCGTCCCGACGGCCGGCGCGGCAGGTCCGACACGTCCGGCAGTCCGCCTTCGGCCTCGAGGCGGCGGGCCAGCCGCTGGATCCGGTTCCCGGAGCGCCACGTCGTCCACAACATCCAGGCACCCAGCAACGGCAGGACGAGCACGCCCGCCCCGAGCAGCACCGCCACCGGCTCGCCGGTCTTCAGCAGGGCGACGGCACGACCCGCCAGCAGGACGAGGTACAGGGCCACCGCGGCCGTGACCACGATGGCGACGTTGCGGGCCTTCACAGGTCGAGCACCTTCTCCAGGCCGACGGTCAGGCCGGGGCGCTTCGGCATCTCGCGGATGCCCAGCAGCACGCCGGGCATGAACGACGTCCGGTCCATGGAATCGTGCCGGATGGTCAGCGTCTCCCCCGCCGCACCGAACATGATCTCCTCGTGGGCCACGAGGCCGGGCAGCCGCACCGAGTGCACGCGGACGTCGCCCAGGTCGGCACCGCGCGCCCCGTCCATTTCGGAGACGGTCGCGTCGCTGCCGGGTTCGATCCCGGCCTCGGCACGCGCCTGGGAGATCATCCGCGCGGTGTGCGCCGCCGTGCCCGACGGCGCGTCGGCCTTGCGGTTGTGGTGCAGTTCGACGACCTCGGCCGAGTCGTAGAACCGCGCGGCCTGCTGCGCGAACCGCATCGCGAGCACGGCCCCAAGCGCGAAGTTCGGCGCGATGAGCACGCCCAGCTCGGGCCGGTCGGCGAGCCACGAACGCAGCTGCGCCAGGCGTTCGTCGGTGAATCCGGTCGTGCCGACCACGGCGTGCATGCCGTGCGACACCGCGAACTCGAGGTTGCCCATCACCGTGTCGGGCCGGGTGAAGTCGACGACCACGTCGACCTTCGCCTCGACCAGCGCCGCGGGGTCGTCGGATGAGCCGACGGTCGCGACCAGGTCCATGTCCGGCGCGCCCTCGACCGCCCGCACGGTCTCCGCGCCCATCCGGCCCGTGTGGCCGAGAACGCCGACGCGAATCGGGCTGCTGGTCATGCGATCACCTCGTGCAACTCGTCGGGAAGGTCCTCGTCGTGAGCGTACGGCCCGACGACCACGCCGCTCGTCACACCTCCCGGCCTGCGCAGGAGCGTCCGCGCGAGCGCGGCGACGTCCTCACCGGTGACGGCGTCGATGCGCGCGACGTTGTCGTCGACGCTCAGATACCGGCCGTGGTTCAGTTCGTTCTTGCCCAGCCGGGTCATCCGCGCGGCCGTCTCCTCCATGCCCAGCACCAGCGCGCCGCGCAGCTGGCCTTTCGCGCGCGCCAGCTCGGCGTCGCCGAGCCCGTCGGCGGCCACGTCGGCCAGCACCCCGGCCACGACGTCGGTCACCTCGCCGAGCCGGTCGGGCTGACACCCCGCGTAGACCGACAGGTGCCCGCTGTCGGCGTAGGCGGCCACCGACGAGTAGACCTGGTATGCCAGCCCACGGCGCTCGCGCACCTCCTGGAACAACCGCGAACTCATCCCACCGCCCAGCGCGGCATTGAGCACCCCGAGCGCGTACCGCCGCTCGTCGTGCCTGCCCGGCGCCGGCATGCCGAGCATGAGATGCGCCTGCTCGGTGTCGTCACTGCGCAGTTGGAGGCTCCGGGTCCGGCGGGGCCGGGCGCGGCCCGCACGCGGCGCCGTCGGAGCGGTGTCGCCGTCGAGTCTGCCGCCGAGAGCCTTCCGCACCAGCCGCAGCACCGCGCCGTGCGTGACGTTGCCCGCGACCGCCAGGACCATCCGGTGCGGCACGTACCGCGTGCGGTAGAACCCGCGCAGAGCCCGGCCCGACATGTGCCGGATGGACTCCTGGTTCCCGAGCACCGGCCTGCCGAGCGCATGTCCGCCCATGACCGTTTCCACGAACGTCTCGTGGAGCAGGTCCTCCGGGTCGTCGTCCCGCATGGCGATCTCTTCGAGGACGACGCTGCGCTCGGTCTCGACGTCGGCGTCGGTGCACCGTGCGTCGAACACGACGTCGGTCACCAGGTCGATCGCCACGGGCAGGTCCTCGTCGATGACCTGTGCGTAGTAGCAGGTGTGTTCCTTCGCCGTGAACGCGTTGAGCTCCCCGCCGACGGCGTCGACCTCCTCGGCGATGGCCGTCGCGTCACGGCGGCCGGTGCCTTTGAACAGCAGGTGCTCGAGGTAGTGCGCCGCGCCCGCGACCGCGGGCCGTTCGTCGCGGGACCCGACGCCGACCCACAGGCCGACCGTCGCCGATCGCACGCCCGGGACCTGTTCGGTGATCACCCGCAGCCCACCGGGCAGGACGGTGCGCTTGACCGGCCCGCCCGCGGAGCCCGGGTCCAGAGTGCGGGTCGTGCCGACGGGCTGCTCGTGCCCGGGAATCTGCCGTGCCATCAACCTGCTTTTCGCCGATGTCACACGGCGACCCGCCGCGGCAGCACTGCCGTCGGCGGGTCGCCGTGGTGTCCGTTGGTCCGGGAGGAGCCGCTGCCGATCAGGCGTCGGCCGGCTCGGCCTCCTCGGACGCGGCGCCGTCGGTGTCGGTGTCGGTCTCGCCGTCCTCGTCCACGACGACCAGGCTGATCTTGCCGCGCTGGTCGATGTCGGCGATCTCGACGCGCAGCTTGTCGCCGACGTTGACGACGTCCTCGACCTTGCCGATGCGCTTGCCGTTGCCCAGCTTCGAGATGTGGACGAGACCGTCCTTGCCGGGCAGCAGCGAGACGAACGCACCGAACGCGGCCGTCTTGACGACCGTGCCGAGGAAGCGCTCGCCGACCTTCGGCAGCTGCGGGTTGGCGATGGCGTTGATCTTGTCGATCGCGGCCTCGGCGGACGGACCGTCGGCGGCACCGACGTAGATGGTGCCGTCGTCCTCGATCGAGATGTCGGCGCCGGTCTCCTCGGTGATCGTGTTGATCATCTTGCCCTTCGGGCCGATGACCTCGCCGATCTTGTCGACCGGGACCTTCACGGTCGTCACGCGCGGCGCGTACGGGCTCATCTCGTCCGGCTCGTCGATCGCCTCGGACATGACGTCCATGATCGTCAGCCGCGCGTCCCGCGCCTGGTTCAGCGCGGCGCCCAGCACGTCGGACGGGATGCCGTCGAGCTTGGTGTCCAGCTGCAGCGCCGTGATGACGTCCTTGGTGCCCGCGACCTTGAAGTCCATGTCACCGAACGCGTCCTCGGCGCCCAGGATGTCGGTCAGCGCGACGTAGCGGGTCTCGCCGTCGACCTCGTCGGACACGAGGCCCATCGCGATGCCCGCCACCGGCGCCTTCAGCGGCACACCGGCGTTGTACAGGCTCATCGTGGACGCGCAGACCGAGCCCATCGACGTCGAGCCGTTCGAGCCCAGCGCCTCCGAGACCTGGCGGATCGCGTACGGGAACTCGTCCCGCTTCGGCAGCACCGGCACCAGCGCACGCTCGGCCAGCATGCCGTGGCCGATCTCGCGCCGCTTCGGCGTGCCGACGCGGCCCGTCTCACCGGTGGAGAACGGCGGGAAGTTGTAGTGGTGCAGGTAGCGTTTCGACGTCTCCGGGGAGAGCGTGTCGAGCGTCTGCTCCATGCGCAGCATGTTCAGCGTGGTGACGCCCAGGATCTGCGTCTCGCCGCGCTCGAACAGCGCCGAACCGTGGGCCCGCGGGATGACCGCGACCTCGGCACCGAGATCGCGGATGTCGGTGAGGCCACGACCGTCGATGCGCACCTTGTCGCGCAGGATGCGCTGGCGCACCAGGTGCTTGGTCAGCGACTTGAACGCCGCGCCGATCTCCTTCTCGCGGCCTTCGAAGGCCTCGCCCTCACCGATGCCGATCTTCTCGAGCACCGCGGCCTTGACCTCGTCGGTCGCGTCGTCGCGGTCCTGCTTGCCCCCGATCGCGAGCGCCTTGGTGAGGTCGTCGGTCGCGATGGCGGCGACGGCGTCGTAGGCGTCCTGCTGGTACGCCGGGAACAGCGGGTACTCACCGGTCGGCTTCGCCGCCGCGTCGGCCAGCCGCTGCTGGGCCTCGCACAGCGCGCGGATGAACGGCTTCGCGGCGTCCAGGCCCTGCGCGACCGTCGTCTCGGTCGGCGCGGTCGCACCGTCGGCCACCAGGTCGAGCGTGTTCTCGGTGCCCTCGGCCTCGACCATCATGATGGCGACGTCGTCACCGACGACCCGGCCCGCGACGACCATGTTGAACGTCGCCTTCTCGAGCTGCGACCAGGTCGGGAAGGCGACCCACTGGTCCTCGATCAGCGCGACGCGCACGCCGCCGACCGGACCGGAGAACGGCAGGCCGCCGATCTGGGTGGAGGCCGACGCGGCGTTGATCGCCAGCACGTCGTACGGGTCCTCGGGGCTGAGGCTCTGCACCGTGATGACGACCTGGATCTCGTTGCGCAGGCCGTCGGCGAACGACGGGCGCAACGGCCGGTCGATCAGCCGGCAGGTCAGCACCGCGTCGGTCGACGGACGACCCTCGCGGCGGAAGAACGCGCCGGGGATACGACCCGCGGCGTACATACGCTCCTCGACGTCCACCGTCAGCGGGAAGAAGTCGAAGTGCTCCTTGGGCTGCTTCGAGGCCGTGGTGGCCGAGAGCAGCATGGTCTCGTCGTCCAGGTACGCCACGACGGAACCGGCTGCCTGCTTGGCGAGCCTGCCCGTTTCGAAGCGCACCGTGCGCGTGCCGAACCGGCCGTTGTCCAGTACGGCTTCGGTTTCGTGCACGGTGTCTGCGTCTGTCATGAAAGTGATTACTCCTCGTACTGCCGCACGCGACACGCACTTCCCCGCCCTTCGGGGCACGTCCGGGGTACGAGGCCGGCCATCGATCGAAGCCCACGGGAGGAACTCCCGGGAGCCACTACCGAGGACCGGCTGCGGCGTCCCCGCACGCGGCGCGCGTCGCCTGCGAAATGTCTGCCTGCGGAACTCTCTGGGGTTGTCTCCGGACCGCGGGCCGGGCCGGGCCCGTTCGCGCGTCCGTGGTGGAGCCTATTCCGGCTCCGATGGAGCGAAGGGGAGCGACCCGCGGGCCACTCCCCTTCGTCACGATGTCATCGGCGGAGGCCGAGTCGCTGGATCAGCGAACGGTACCGCGCGATGTCGACCCTCATCACGTAGTTGAGCAGCCGACGGCGACGGCCGACCAGCAGCAGCAGACCACGACGCGAGTGGTGGTCGTGCTTGTGGGTCTTGAGGTGCTCGGTGAGCCCGGTGATCCGCTTGGTCAGCAGGGCAACCTGAGCCTCGGGCGAACCGGTGTCCGACTCGTGCAAGCCGTACTCGGTGAGGATCGCCTTCTTCTCGTCGGTGGACAGCGCCACGCGTCACTCCTTGTGTTCGGTGCCGTGTTCGTCATGTCAGTACCGGCCGCCACGGACTGCAGCCGGACTCGACTGTCCAGCCTATCAGCGGTCGCGGTCACCGCAGCGCACGGCCGAGGGCGAACCGCGACACCGGCGTGTACACCGGACCGGCCCGCCCGCGGTCGCTGCGCAGCAGGACGACGGCGGGTGGCCGCCAGGCGGGCCCGCGGTGGTCCGCCAGTTCCCGGGCCAGGACGTCGAGCTCCGCGGTCGGGCCGCCGCGGGCCACCGTCACGTGCGCGCGGAACCCGCGGCGTTCCCCCGGCGGCCGCGCCGCCTCGGCGATCGGGCCGAGCTCGCCGGACTCGACCGTCACCCCCGCCCACAGCACCCCCGGGAAGACCCCGGCACCGGCCAAGCGCAGCACGGGCGCAGGCAGGCCGTCGAGCCGCCGGGCCAGCCAGTCGACCCGGGCGGCGGGCTCGTCGTCGCCGTAGAAACCCAACGTGATGTGCCAGCCCTCGGGATCGGTCCAGCGCAGCCCCTCGTCCCGAGCCGCGTCCGACGAGGACAGGCGCGCCCGCAGCGGTGCCGCAGCCTCCGACGGCACCGGCAGTGCGCTGAACAGCCGCACGCCCACGCCTACCGCCCGCGGCGGCCCGCCGTCACCGGGGGTCCTTGCCCGCCCGCCGCAACAGGTCGGCGATCGCGGGGAAATCGGGATCGAGACGTTCCGCGGCGGCGATCAGGTTCTCCCCCTCGGCGACCTCGCGCAGCGCGGCGAGCACGGGCTGGTCGTCGGGCCCGCCGGCGAGCGGCATGCTGTCCCGGCTCACCGTCGGCCGGGACTCCTTGACGTCCTCGAGCGCCGCCTGGATGGCCTCCTTGCTGCCACCGGCCACCTCGGGCAGCAGCACCTTGCGCTCCAGCATGATGAGTCGCGCCAGCACGACCGGGTTGCCGATCTTGGCGCGCCTGCCGCTCATCACCTGGCTGAGCATCGGCGCGCTGATCCCCAGTACCTCGGCCAGGTACGCCTGCGACACGTCGAAGGCCACGACGAGCCTGCGCACGCGGTCGCCGAGCGGTTCCCCGTACCACTCGCGCTGCAACGAGACGTTGCGCTGGACGATCTTGTGGTCCTCCACGTCAGCCCCTGCTCCCCTCGCATGTCCGGCCACCGGACGCCCCGGCGACCCCTGCCCGGCATCCTGCCAGGTCGCGCCCGACATCCGGGCCGGAACGGACCGGCCGTTCACTATTGCACCCGCGCGGGCGCGGCCACCACCGCACGGCGTGCGCCGCGGGCGCGGCCACCGGCCGCGGCCGGCTGCGGCGTCAGGCCGTCCCGAGCAGCCGCCGGGTCCGCTCGACGTCGTCGGCGATCTGCTCGACGAGCGCGTCCGGGCCGTCGAACGTGATCTGCCCGCGGATCCGCCCGACGAAGTCGAGCGAGACCTGCTGGCCGTAGAAGTCCTCGTCGACGTCGAGGACGAAGGCCTCGACGGTGCGCTCGCGGCCGGAGAACGTCGGGTTGGTGCCCACCGACACGGCGGCGGGCAGCCGCCCGCCGCCCGCTCGGACGAACCAGCACGCGTACACCCCGTCGGCCGGGATCGCCGCGAACCGGGGCGGCGACAGGTTCGCCGTCGGATAGCCGAGGTCGTGGCCCCTGCCGTCGCCGCGTACGACGATGCCGTCGAGCCGGTGCGGCCTGCCGAGGGCGTCCGCCGCGGCCACCACGTCACCCGCGTCGATACAGGACCGCACGTACGTCGACGAGTAGGTGATCTCCTCGGCCTCCCGTGCGCCACCCGGGAGTGCCGTGCCCTGCAACGTGGCGCCCTGCGCGGTGAAGCCGAACCGCTTGCCGAGCCGCTCCAGCGTCTCGACGTCGCCCGCCGCCTTACGGCCGAACGTGAAGTTCTCCCCCACGATCACCGCCGCGGCGTGCAGCTTGTCGACGAGGATCTCGTGCACGAACTCGTCCGGTTCGAGCCGGGACAGCTCCGGGGTGAACGGCAGCACGCAGAACACGTCGACGCCGCGTTGTTCGACCAGGTCGGCCTTGCGCCGCAACGTCGTGAGCTGGGCGGGGTGCGACCCCGGCCGCAGCACCTCCGAGGGATGCGGGTCGAACGTCAGCACCACCGACGGCACGCCGAGCTCGGCCGCCGTCGCCACCGTCCGGTCGATGAGCACCTGGTGTCCCCGGTGCACCCCGTCGAACACGCCGATGGTGACGACGCACCGCCCCCAGCCACCGGGAAGATCTGTCAAACCGCGCCAACGCTGCACAGTGCAGCAGCGTAACGACCGTCCGCGAGGACCGGATCGGCCGGGCGGGAGGGAGCACCCGATCCGGGCGCGTGCCCGCCCGCAGCCGTCAGGCGGGCAACAGGACGACCACGGGCTTGGCGACGCCGCCGCGGTCCTCCGCCAGCGCCAGCACCTCGCCGTCCGGGCCGAAGACGCCGTACGTGCCCGCGATGCCGGCCGCGGGCAGGCGCTGCCCGTGCCGGACGGCGCGTGTCTCGGCGGCGTCGGCGTCCCGGCGTGGGAACGCCGCCGCCACGGCCTCGCTCAGGTTCAGCGACAGTCCCGGCTCGGCCTCCACGGCCTCGAGCGTGCGTGCGGCGGCCAGCGTGAACGGCCCGACCGTCGTGCGCCGCAGCTGCGTCAGGTGCCCGCCCACACCGAGCGCGGCACCGAGGTCACGGGCGAGAGCGCGCACGTACGTGCCCGACGAGCAGTCGACCATCACGTCCAGCAGGATGCGGCCGTCCTCCCTGCGGGTGTAGAGCAGGTCGAACCGGTGCACGGTGACCGGCCGCGGCGGCAGGTCGACCTCCTCGCCGTCACGCACCCGCGCGTAGGCCCGTTTGCCGTCGACCTTCACCGCGCTGACAGCGCTCGGCACCTGCTGCAGTTCGCCGGTCAGGTCGACGATGCCCGCGGCGACCACGCCGTCGGTGACCGCGCTCGCGTCCGTCTCGGTGAGGATCTCGCCCTCGGCGTCGTCGGTCGTCGTGGCGGCGCCGAGGGTGATCGTGGCGAGGTAGGTCTTGCGGTCGAGCGCGAGGTGGCCGAGCAGTTTCGTGGCACGTTCCACGCCGAGCACCAGCACGCCCGTGGCCATCGGGTCGAGCGTGCCCGCGTGGCCGATCTTGCGGGTGCCGAGGAAGCGGCGGGTCTTGGCGACGACGTCGTGGGACGTCATGCCTGCGGGTTTGTCGACGATCAGCAGACCGGGAGGCGGGGCGGGCGATTTCGACACGGCCGACGACTGTAACGAGAGCCCGTCACACCGTGGAGGCCAGGTCCCAGCGCGTACGGGTGACCGGCACGGGCACGTCCTCGCCGCGTTCCTGGGCGGCCAGCACCGCCGCCCGGGCCCTCCGGAACCACACCACCACGCGCGAGGTGCCGAACAGCAACACCGCCACGATCGCCAGCAGCGCGATCCGGTAGTCGCCGCCGGTCAGTTCCAGGAGCACGCCGACCAGCAACGAGGCCGCGGTGGTGGCGCAGAACCCGCCCACGTTGACCGCGCCGGTCGCGGTGCCGACGCGCGGCAACGGGTTGTAGTCGCGCACCAGGGCGAAGCCGACGGACGAGACGGGCGCGCCCAGCGACATCAGGACGAAGGCGACGATCAGTACCGCGATCGGCACCTGATTCGGCCAGGCGAGCAACGCCGCCCAGGTCACGGCCAGCAGCGCGCCGTAGCCGAGCACGGTCGGCATGCGCAGGTCGGGCCTGCGGCTGAAGAAGCCGCCCGCCAGCGGGTTGGACAGCATCGCACCGACGACGAAGACCATCAGCAGCGAACTCGCGGTCGTCTCGGTGTAGCCCAGCTCCTCGACCATGTAGGGCACGCCCCACAGCAGGGTCATCACGTTGAGACTGAACGGCATCGAGAAGTGCGTCCAGAAACCGAGTCGCGTGCCCGGCACCCGCCACGCCTCGCGCAGGTCGCCACCGACCTCGGAGAGGGGTTTGGCCGCCGCGGACGCCGTCCGCCGCTCGGGGGTGTCACGCACCGCCGCCACCACCACGACCGCGTAGGCCAGCGTGACCAGGCCCGCGACGAGGAACGTCGGCGTCCAGCCCGGACCGGACAGCAACAGCGCCAACGGCAGGGTCGCCGCGAGGTTGCCGACGAAGCCGAGCGACCCCGTCAGGGTCGTGACCAGGACGTACTGCCGTCCCGGGAAGTGATTGGCCGCGAGCCGCAGCACCGACACGAACGCCAGCGCGTCGCCGACGCCCAGGACGGCGCGGGCGAGCAGGCCGAGCGCGTAGGTGTCGACGAGCGCGAGCAGCACCTGCCCGGAGCCGAGCATGACCGCGGCGGCGATCAGCACGGCCCGCGGGCCGAACCGGTCGACGAGCAACCCGGTCGGGATCTGCATCGCGGCGTAGACGCCCACCTGCAGGACCGTGAACGTGCCCAGTGCCGCCGCGCCGACACCGAACCGTTCGGCCGCGTCCAGCCCGGCGACGCCGAACGAGGCCCGGTGGAACAGCGCGAGCAGGTAGACGAACCCACCGGCGCCCCAGATCACCCACGCCCGTGCGGGCGCGGACGCATTCACCGGTCGGCTGGACAGCACCTGTCCTCCTCATCACATCGAGTGGGTGGACAGACGTCGGCGGCCGTCCGCTGTTCGTTCTAGTGCATCGTCCTCCGGGCCGGTACCCGCACCGGCCCCGGCGCAGCAGTGGAGTTGCCCACACGCGCATCGGCAGGCGTCCGTGGCGCGGTTCCGCACGCGCCGCACCGTCGGCGGCCGGAGCGGATCGGACGGGACGTCAGCCCCGCACCGCGCCGGTCACCGCCCACCGGCCGCCTCGCCAGCGCACCAGGACGAACACCAGGCGCAGCAGCATGAACACCGTGAGGCCGGTCCAGATGCCGGCCAGTCCCCAGCCGAAGCCGAGCGAGGCCCAGATCAGCGGCAGGAACCCGAGCAGCGCGCTGCCGAGGGTGGCGTTGCGCAGGTAGGCGGCGTCGCCCGCGCCGAGCAGCACACCGTCGAGTGCGAAGACCACGCCGGCCACGGGCTGCAGCGCGACGAAGAACCACCAGGCGTGCGGAATCTGGCCGAGCACACCCGCGTCGGCGGTGAACGCCAACGGCAGCACCTGCGACACGGCCGCGAACACGACGCCGAGACCGCAGCCCAGGGTCAGGCCGTAGCCGACGATCTGACCCGCGATCCCCTGCGCCCGCCGTTTCGACTCGGCACCCAACGCGGCTCCGATCAGTGACTGCGCGGCGATCGCCACCGAGTCGAGCACGAGCGACAGGAACGTCCACAGCTGCCACACCACCTGGTGGGCACCGACCGCCTCGGTGGAGGTCCGCGCGGCGACCGCCGTCGCCGACAGGAAGCACGCCTGGAACCCGAGGCTGCGCAGCACCAGGTCGCGGCCGAGGATCAGCTGGGCCCACATCACGCTCGGCCGGGGCCGCAGCCGCGCGCGTTCCGTCGCCAGTGCGCGCAGGAACAGCCCGCCCGCCACCGTCTGGGCGACGACGTTCGCGATCGCCGACCCCTCGAGGCCCCAGCCGAACGGGTAGACGAAGACCGGGCACAGCACGGCCGAGAGTCCGTTCCCGGCCAGCACGTAGCGCAACGGGCGCACGGCATCCTGCACGCCGCGCATCCAGCCGTTGCCCGCCATCGTCACGAGGATCATCGGCGTGCCGCACAGCGCGATCCGCAGCCAGGACACGGTCGCGTCGGTGATCCCGTCGTCACCCGACATCAGCCCTGCCACGGGCCGGGCCAGCAGCTGTCCGAGCCCCACGATGACGAGTCCCACGGCGAGTGCCAGCCAGGTCGCCTGCACACCCTCCTCGACGGCCTCCCGCCTCCTCCCCGCGCCGTGCAGGCGTGCCGTGCGCGAGGTCGTGCCGTAGGACAGGAACGTCAGCTGCGTCGACACGAGCGACAACAGCGTGCCGCCCAGCGCCAGCCCCGCGAGCGGCAGCGCCCCGAGATGCCCCACCACCGCGGTGTCGACGAGCACGTACAGCGGCTCCGCCGCGAGCACGCCGAGCGCCGGGACCGCGAGCCCGAAGACCTTGCGCGCCGGGACGCGTTCCTCCATCACCTCGACCACGCACGCGAGCCTAAAGGGACCCGCCGACAACCCGGTCACCTGACGGATGCCGTGATCGTCACAACCGGCCTAGCGTCGCCGTCATGGCTGAGACGCACGGAACGGTGCTGGTGACAGGCGCGACGGGACACGTCGGCAGGCACGTGGTGGCCGGGCTGCGGCGCGCGGGGGTTCGGGTGCGGGCCCTGACGCGCGATCCGGCGACGGCCGAGCTGCCCGGGGACGTCGAGGTGGTGGCGGGCAGCCAGCTCGACCCGCCCGGTCTGCGACGGCACCTCGACGGGGTGTCGGCGGCCTTCGTCATGCTGCCCGGTTTCGACACCGACGCCCTCACCGAGAGCGTGCGGGTCGTCGGCGAGCACGTCGAGCGCGTGGTGCTGCTGTCCTCCGGCGCGGTCCGCGACGGCCTGCCCGCGGCCGACCAACCCGGCACCATCGCCCACGCCCACGCGGTCGTCGAGGAGGCGATCCGCGCGACCGGCGTCTCGTGGACGTTCCTGCGGCCCTACGGATTCGCGGTCAACACGCTGGAGTGGGCGGAGGCGATCCGCTCCCGCCGTCCCGTCGAACTGGTGCGACCCGAGGTGCCCTCGGCACCGGTCGACGAACGGGACATCGCCGCCGTCGCCGTCCGCGCGCTCACCGAGGACGGCCACGACGGGGCGCGCTACGAGCTCACCGGACCGGAACTGCTCACCCCGGCGCGGCAGCTGGCGATCGTCGGCGAGGTCACCGGCCGGGACATCGCGTGGCGGGAGCGGCCTGCCGAGGAGTGGGCGCGCACGCTCCTCGGCCGGGACGCTGCGGACGAGGTCGTGGCCGGCATCGTGGCCGGGGTGACCGATCACCCGGGGGTCCGCACCGACACGGTCGCGTGGGTGACCGGCGAGCGCGCGCACACGTACCGGGAATGGGTCGCGGCCCACACCCACGACCTCACCGGCCCGCTGCCGCCGGTGTCGCGGACGGACGCCGGCCACGTGCTGGTCGCGACCTGGCGGGTCGCCGACGCCGGTTCCCAACGAGCGGCCGCGGCGGCCGCCGTCGACGACTGGCGCGACCGCCCGTGGCCCGCGGGGCTGCTCGCCCACTCCGTGCTGCTCGGCACCGACGGCCACACGCTCGTGCACTATTCACAGTGGACCGAGGAGGCGGCGCTCGAGGACTTCCGCCGCACCGGTCGCGCCGCCCGCAATGCCGCGCTCGACGAGGCGGTCGGCGGCATCGAGCGGCTGGACGCCGTCGGCTACCGGTTGTACCGCGAGGCGCTGCCCGAGCGGCCTTTCGAACCGGGCGCCGTGGTGCTCGTGTCGTTCCGGACCGACTCCGCCGACACCGGCGAACGGTTCGTCGACGAGCTGTTGCGCCGGCACCCCGCGACCACCGGCGAGGAATCGCCCGAGGGGATGGCAGGCAACCACTTCCACATCGCGGTCGACGGCAGCAGGATGCTCAACTGGGCCGAGTTCGCGACCGTCGAGGCGCACGAGCGCGTCGTCGCGGACCGGCTCCAGGCCGACGACGACGTCCCACAACTGGTGGAACGGACCGCGGGACTCGAACCGATGGGTTTCCAGCGATTCGTGCCGTACCGCACCCTCTACGGTCCGCCCGCCGGCTGAGCCGCGGCAGGCACGCTCCCGTGCACCGCTGTCGGCGTGCTGCGGTGCCCCTTCCGCTGTGGCGCCCCGCCCGCTGTGGTGCCCCGCCCGGGCGGTGTCGTCACGGCCGGACCGGCCCCGCTCGCCCTGCCCGCAGCGCCGGCAGCAGGGCGGGCTCGCCTAGTCTTACGCCGATGTCCGAGTACGCGATTCTGATCCTGCCGTCGGCCAACCGGGTCTACACCGACACCTCGCCCCGCCTGCTGCAGGCCGAACTGACCGCGTTCGGCGACGCGGTGCTGTCCACGGAGGTGCACGAGCCGGGCACACGGTCGATCGGCGGCGCGTCCTACGTCACGTTCACCACCCCGGACCCGCTGACCGGCGACGACATCGCGCTGCTGTCGAATCTGTCGTCGGCCTACGTGCTGTTCGAGCTCACCGGCGAGCTGCTCCGGCCGCTGCCGCTCTCGCCCGCCGACGTGTTCGACTCGGACCTGCTGACGATCCAGAAGTACAGCGGCAAGACCAACGAACTGTTCACCAAGCTGCTGCTGAATCTCACCGTGCTGGCCTCCGACCGGCCGCGTGGCGTGGTCGAGGGCGGCCTGCGCGTGGTGGATCCGTTGTGCGGCAGGGGCACGACGCTCAATCAGGCGATGATGTACGGCTTCGACGCCACCGGTCTCGAAACCGACGGCAAGGATTTCGAGGCCTACCAGCAGTTCATCAAGACGTGGCTGCGCACCAAACGCGTCAAGCACAAGGCCGAGGCGGGGATGCTGCGCCACCGGAAGGCGCGGCTCGGACGCAGGCTGGACATCGAGTACGCCGCGTCGAAGGAGCGGTACAAGGCGGGCGAGACGCGGACGCTCTCCTACCTCAACTGCGACACGCTCCACACGGACGAGCTGCTGCGTCCCGGGTCGGCCGACCTCGTCGTCACCGACGCGCCCTACGGGGTGCAGCACGGGAGCCGCACACCGGACCGCGTGCCCGCGCGGAGCCCGCGCGACCTGCTCGCCGCGGCGGTGCCGGGATGGACCCGGGTGCTGCGGCGCGGGGGCGCGCTCGGCCTGTCGTGGAACACGCACGTCGTGGCGCGGGACGAACTCGTCGGCATTCTGGCCGGTGCCGGGCTGACCGTTCGCGACGACGGTCCGTACGCGTCGCTGGCGCACCGCGTCGACCAGGCCATCGTGCGGGACGTCCTCGTCGCGACGAAGGACCACTGACCGCGTCCGGCGAAACGCCGCCGCCCCGAGCTCGCCTCTGACACGATGCGAGCATGCCGGCCTCCCGTTCCCGCCTGCGCCGGATCCGGACCCCGGCGGTGCTCACCGTCGTCGCCGTCCTCGTCGCGGCCGCGATCGTCACGTGGGCGCGCGTACCGCGGGACGACCTGGAGGTCCTCGACCCCGGCGGGCTGCGGGTCGCGCCGGGCACCCCGGTCACACCACCGCGGGCGGCGTGACGGTGACCGCCGACTCCGGCGGCCGCTCCGGAGCCGGAGCACGCGTCGTCGTCGAGACCGCCCGCGGCACGGTCTGGAGCAGCGATCCCGGCCGCGCGTTCCTCGGGGCCGGCCGCGGCACCCTCGAGTCCGACGAGGACCGCGGACACCTCTGGCTCCGCACCGGCCACGACCGCCGCTGGACCAGCCAGACCCTCGACCGGGTGACCACGCACGACCGCGGCGTCGTCCTCACTGGACAGCTGGAGGACCTGGCGGGCACGCCGGGGCCGACCTGGCGCGCCGAGTTCACGGCCACCGAGCGCGGCGTGATGCTGGACGCCCGGCTCGGCGATGGCGGCGGCCCCACCTCGCTCGGGTTCTGGAGCGCCCGCAAGGGCCGGAGCGCGGTGCACGGGTTCGGCGAGCAGTTCACCGCGTTCAACCTCGACGGGCGCATCCTGCCGATCGTGATCCGGGAACAGGGCGTCGGCCGCGGGGAGCAGCCGATCACGGCGCTGGCCGACGTCACCAACCACGGCGCGGGCGGCACCGAGGAGATGACCTATGCGACGTGGGCCTCCTGGGCGACCGAGGACCTGCGCGGCGTCCGGCTCGACCCGACGCTGCGCGCCTCGCACGCACCCGCGGTGGCCGACACGACCGCCGAGGGGCGGGTCGGCCTGGAGATCCGGGCCACGCGGTTGCGCGCCGAGCTGGTCACCGCCGACACGCCGCTCGACCTCGTCGCCCGGCAGCAGTCCGGGACCGACCGCCCCGCACTGGCGGACTGGACCTCCGACGGTGCCGTCGTCGGCATCCAGGGCGGTACGGCGGCGGTGCGGCGAACGGTCGATACGCTCCGGAGCGCCGGAACCCGCATCAGCGGCGTCTGGCTGCAGGACTGGACGGGACAGCGCACCACGTCCTTCGGCGACCGGCTGTGGTGGACCTGGCAGCTCGACCGCGAGCGTTACCCCGGTTGGGAGCGGCTCGTCTCCGACCTCGCCGCCGACGACATCACCGTGACGACGTACGTCAACCCGTTCCTCGTCGACCCCGCGCAGCAGCACCCGGCGCCCGACCGGAACCTGTACGCCGAGGCAGCGGCACGGGCATACCTGGTCACGACGGCAGACGGCCGGCCGTACCCGATCGACCAGGGCGACTTCGACGCCTACCTGGTCGACCTCACCGACGAGGCGGCTCGCGACTGGTACGCCGACGTCATCGCCACCGAGGTCCTGACCGACGGCGTCCGCGGTGCCATGGCCGACTTCGGCGAGGGCCTGCCGCTGGACGCGGCGCTGACCGACGGTGACGCCGTCACGGCCCACAACCGGTGGCCCGCGCTCTGGGCGGAGACGGTCCGCGACGCCTGCACGCGCGCGGGGAAACCGGACTGCGTCACCTGGTTCCGCGCCGGCTCGCTCGGGATGGCCGCCGACGCCCCGATGTTCTGGAACGGCGACCAACTGACCTCGTTCAGCGCTCACGACGGGCTGGCGTCGGTGCTGCGCGGCACGTTCTCGGCGGGAGTGTCCGGCTGGCCGTTGGTGCACTCCGACGTCGGCGGGTACACCTCGATCGACGCGGTCGTGAAGGACTACGTGCGCTCACCGGAACTACTCGCCCGCTGGGCCGAGTTGTCCGCGTTCGGGGTCATGATGCGCACCCACGAGGGCAACCGCCCCGCGGCGAACGTGCAGGTCGAGGACGTACGGGTGCGCAAGCACTTCGCCAGGACGACCCGGATCTACGCGGCGCTGGCCGACTATCGGCGCGAGGTCGTCGCCCACGCCACGGCGACCGGTGTCCCGGCGATCCGGCACGGCTGGTTGAACGTCCCGGGCACTGCGGCCGCCGAGGCCGACGACCAGTTCTTCCTCGGACCGTCCGTCCTCGTCGCTCCCGTGCTCGCCGAGGGTGCCCGCGAGGTCGAGGTGACGTTGCCGCCCGGCCGGTGGCGGCACCTGCTGACCGGGAAGGTCTACGACGGCGCCGCGACACGGACCGTCCCGGCGCCGATCGGCACCCCCGCGGCGTTCGTGGAGACCTCGGATCCGTGGGCGGATCGCCTCACCGACGCCCTCACCGACGCCCTCACCGACGCCCTCGCCGCCCGATAGCGGCCGCCGCGGGATGCAGACGTCCTCAGTGGACACCGACCGCCCGGAACGGTTACTCCTCGTCGGCGTCCTTGGCGGGCTTGTACGGGTCGGGTTCGCCCGCCGGCTCCGCGGTCGTGGCCTGCCGGGCGACCTCGGCGTCGGCCTCGCGCGCCTTGGCGAGGAGATCGTCGATGTTGCGCGCCTCGGAGGGGATGTTGTCCGCGACGAACGCCAGCGTGGGCGTGTACCGCACGCCCGTGCCCTGTCCGACCTTGGTCCGCAACACGCCGCGGGCGGATTCGAGCGCTGCGGCGGCACCGGCGAAGTCCGGCGCCGCGTCGAGGGTTTCGCCGAGCACGGTGTAATACACGGTGGCGTCGCGCAGGTCACCGGTGACGCGGGCGTCCGTGATCGTCACGTTGCCCAGTCGCGGGTCCTTGATCTCGTGTTCGATCGCGGACGCGACGATCTGTGCGATCCGCTTGGCCAGCCTGCGTGCCCGAGCCTTGTCAGCCACGGCCATCCCCTCACTCGTTCGAACGCCGGCACCTCACGACCCGGCGTACCACCATGATGTTCCGGCCCGGCCGCCCGGCGTCGGCGACCCGACCGCTATTCGTCGTCCGTGCCGTGCAGCCGCCGTCCGGCCGACAGCAACTCGACCTCCGGACGCTCGGCGACGAACCGTTCGCAGCCCTCCAGCACGTCACGCACGTGCGCGGCGTCGGCCGCAACCGCCGCGACACCGATGGTGACGCGGCGGTAGAGCTCGCGCTGCCCGGCCTCGGCGACCGCGACGTCGAAACGTCTGCGCAGCTCGGCCACGATGGGCCGCACCACGGAACGCTTCTGCTTCAGTGAACGGACGTCCCCGAGCAGCACGTCCAGTTCCAGCGAACCCACGAACACCGTCGCACCGTCCTGTCAGCCGGCACCTGCCACGAGGCCGGCGGCACCGCGTCGGCACGGACTCGACACTGCCACCGGCTCCACTCCGGGCTCACCGGGGAAGGGAGTGCCGGTGGGGCGGGAACGTTCCCGCCCCACCGGCACCGCGAACTCACACGCGCGGCTTCTCGCGCTGCTCGTACGTCTCGACGATGTCGCCGACCTTGATGTCGGAGAACTTGCCGAGAGTCATACCGCATTCGTAACCGTCGCGGACCTCGGTCGCGTCGTCCTTGAACCGCCGCAGCGACGACACCGGCAGTTCCTCCCTGACCACGACCCCATCGCGTAGCACCCGCGCCTTGGCGTTGCGCCGGATGAGACCCGAGGTGACGAGGCAACCGGCGATGGTGCCGATCTTCGAGGACTTGAAGACCTCGCGCACCTCCGCCTTGCCGAGCTCGACCTCTTCGTACACCGGCTTGAGCATGCCCTTCAGGGCCTGCTCGATCTCCTCGATGGCCTGGTAGATCACCGTGTAGTACCGGACGTCGACACCCTCGCGGCTCGCCCGCTCGGTCGCCTTGCCCTGCGCCCGCACGTTGAAGCCGATCACCACGGCGTCGGACGCCGTCGCCAGATCGATGTCGCTCTCGGTCACGCCACCGACACCGCGGTGCACGATGCTGAGCTCGACCTCGTCGCCCACGTCGATCTGGTTGAGCGAGCTCTCGAGCGCCTCGACGGTACCCGAGTTGTCACCCTTGATGATCAGGTTGAGGCTGTTGGTCTCCTTCAGCGCGGAGTCCAGATCCTCGAGGCTGACGCGCTTGCGCTTCGCCGCGTTCTCGGCGTTGCGGATGCGGGCCTGGCGGCGCTCGGCGATCTGCCGTGCCACCCGGTCCTCGTCCACGACCAGGAACGTGTCACCGGCACGCGGCACCGACGTGAAGCCGATGACCTGCACCGGACGCGACGGGTCGGCCTCGGTGACGTCGCGGTTGTGCTCGTCGACCATGCGGCGCACGCGCCCGTAGGCGTCGCCCGCCACGACGGAGTCGCCGACCCGGAGCGTGCCGCGCTGCACCAGCACGGTCGCCACGGGACCACGGCCACGGTCGAGGTGCGCCTCGATCGCGACGCCCTGCGCCTCCATCCGCGGGTTGGCCCGCAGATCCAGCGCCGCGTCCGCGGTCAGCAGGATCGCCTCGAGCAGCCCGTCGATGTTGACGTTCTCCCGCGCGGAGATGTCGACGAACATCGTCTCGCCGCCGTACTCCTCGGCCACCAGCCCGTACTCGGTGAGCTGCTGGCGGATCTTCTGCGGGTTGGCGCCTTCCTTGTCGATCTTGTTGACCGCCACCACGATCGGCGACTTGGCCGCCTGCGCGTGGTTGATCGCCTCGATCGTCTGCGGCATCACGCCGTCGTCGGCCGCGACCACGATCACCGCGATGTCCGTGGCCTGCGCACCACGGGCACGCATGGCGGTGAACGCCTCGTGACCCGGGGTGTCGATGAACGTGATGGTCCGCTCGTCACCTTCGAGTTCGGTCTCGACCTGGTAGGCACCGATGTGCTGGGTGATACCACCGGCCTCGCCCTCGGCGACCTTCGACTTCCGGACGGTGTCCAGCAGTCGGGTCTTACCGTGGTCGACGTGACCCATGACGGTCACGACCGGCGGCCGCACCTGCAGGTCCTCGTCGGTGCCCGCGTCCTCGCCGTAGGTGATGTCGAAGGCCTCGAGGAGCTCGCGGTCCTCTTCCTCCGGGCTGACGACCTGGACGTTGTAGTTCATCTCGGTGCCGAGCAGCTCGAGCACGTCCTCGGAGACCGACTGCGTCGCGGTGACCATCTCGCCGAGGTGGAACAGCACCTGCACCAGCGACGCCGGGTTGGCGTCGATCTTCTCGGCGAAGTCGGTCAGCGACGAACCGCGCGGCAGGCGGATCGTCTCGCCGCCGCCCTTCGGCAGACGCACGCCACCCACGGACGGCGCCTGCATGTTCTCCATGTACTCCTGGCGCTTCTGCCGCTTCGACTTGCGACCCTTGCGCGAGGGGCCACCGGGACGCCCGAAGGCACCGGCCGTGCCACCGCGGCCACCACCACCGCGGCCGCGGAAACCACCGCCGCCGCCTGCGGGGGGACCACCGGGACCGCCACGGCCGCCACCGGGACCGCCGCCTGCGGGGGGACCGCCGGGTCCACCGCGACCGCCGCCGGGTCCACCGCGACCACCGCCGGGTCCACCACGGCCGCCGCCGGGTCCACCGCGACCACCGCCGGGTCCACCACGGCCGCCACCGGGTCCGCTCGGGCGGGCCGGACGCGACGGCATCATGCCCGGGTTGGGGCGGGGCGGCATGTTGCCGGGGCTCGGCCGGTTACCGCCGCCCTGCTGCTGGCCACCCTGCTGCTGGCCGCCGCCTTGCTGCTGGCCGCCCTGTTGTTGACCGCCCTGCTTCTGGCCGCCCTGGCCACCGCCCTGCTGGCCGCCACCGGAACGAGGCGGGGCCGGACGCGGCGTGGGCGCGCCCGCACCGACGCCGAACGGGTTGTTGCCGACCCGCGGCTGCTTCGGACCGGGCTTGGGACCGGGCTTGGGACCCTGCGGCTTCGGCGGAACCACCGAACCGCCGGAGTCGTCCTGCTTGGGCGCCTCCTGCTCGGGGCTCGCCTTCGCTGCCGGCACCTGCTCGGCCGGTTCGGCCGGCTGAGCCGGTTTCGGACCGGGCTTGGGGCCCGGCTTCGGCCCCGGCTTGGGACCGGGCTTCGGCGCTGCCGACGGCGCCGCGTCCTGCTTGTCCGCCTGCTGCGGCGCGGACTGCGCCGACGCGGCGGGCTGCGCCTGCGGTGCCTGCGACTCGGCCGCACCGCTGCTTGCGGCGGGCTTGGACGCGGACTTGCCGCCACCCTTACCGCCACTCTTGTCTCCGGCCGCGCCGCCGTAGGCGTCGCGGAGGCGCCGGGCGACCGGTGCCTCCACGGTGGACGACGCGGACTTCACGAACTCACCCTGCTCCTTGAGCTTGGCGAGTACTTCCTTGCTCGTGACACCGAGCTCTTTCGCGAGCTCGTGCACGCGGGCCTTGCCTGCCACTGCTCTCCTCAACTGAGGCCAGGCAGGCAGAGCACCCGCTGACCTCGTCTTATCGTCGCGCGTTCATGGCTTCAGCTTCACGGCTGACTCATGACGGGTCGACCTGCTTCCTTGTTTCCGACCAGGGCCCGGGGAGATCCCGGGCCCTCATTCCTCGGTGGCGAACCGCTCCACGACACTCCGCACGCCGGAGGTGTCCAACGGACCGGACACGCGCAGCGCACGGGGAAACGCTCGTTTCCGTTCGGCCGTGGCCAGGCAGGCCGGGTCGCGGTGCACCCAGGCACCGCGGCCGGGAAGCCGCCGCCGTTCGTCGGCGACGAGTTCCCCACCTGACACGACCAGCCGAAGCAGCTCGTCGCTGCACGCCCGTCGACGACAACCGACGCACGTACGCATCGGGCCGGTCATCGACGTCGGGCGTTGCACCGATCCCAGTTTAGCCCCTGGTCTGTCACTCGGCGGAACCGGTTACCGCAGTGTGCGGTGAGTCCTCCGGCTGGGGGTCCGGAGAGGCCTCCTGCTGGGGTCCGGCATCGGGTGCGGCGTCGCTGCGGATGTCGATCCGCCAGCCGGTCAGCCGGGCCGCGAGCCGGGCGTTCTGCCCCTCCTTGCCGATCGCCAGCGACAGCTGGAAGTCCGGCACGACCACGCGTGCGGTCTTCGTCCGCTCGTCGACGACCGTGACCGACACGGCCTTCGCGGGAGACAGGGCGTTGCCCACGAACTGGGCGGGATCGTCCGAGTAGTCGATGATGTCGATCTTCTCACCACCGAGCTCGCTCATGACGTTGCGCACCCGCGCGCCCACCGGTCCGATGCAGGCGCCCTTGGCGTTCACGCCGGGCACCGTCGAGCGAACGGAGATCTTGGACCGGTGACCGGGTTCCCTGGCCACGGCCGTGATCTCCACCGTGCCGTCGGCGATCTCGGGCACCTCGAGCGAGAACAGCTTGCGCACCAGGTTCGGGTGCGTGCGCGAGAGCGTGATCTGCGGCCCACGGGCGCTGCGGGCGACCTGCCACACGTATGCCTTGATCCGCCCGCCGTGCGGGTAGTCCTCCCCCGGCACCTGCTCGGCGGCGGGCAGCACTCCCTCGGTGTCCCCGCCGATGTCGACGACGACCATGCCCCGCGCGTTGGCGCGGGCATCGCGCTGGATCACACCGGCGACGATCTCGCCCTCCTTCGCGGAGAACTCGCCGTAGGTCTTCTCCTGCTCGGCGTCCCGCAGGCGCTGCAGGATGACCTGGCGTGCGGTCGTCGCGGCGATCCGCCCGAAGCCCTCGGGCGTGTCGTCCCACTCCTCGGCGATCTCGCCGTGCTCGTCGAGCGTGTGCGCCAGTACCCGCACGTAACCGGTCTTGCGGTCGATGTCGATCTTTGCCCGGGGCTGGTGGCCCTCGGTGTGCTTGTAGGCCGTGAGCAGTGCGGACTCGATCGCCTCGAGCACCGCTTCGAACGGAATGTCCTTGTCCGCCTCGATGGCCCGCAGCGCGGCGATGTCGACGTTCACCTCGGCTCCTCCTCCGGTGCTGCCGCCGCGGCACCCTCGCTGTTGTGGTTGTCGCCCGCGGCCTCGCCCGCGTCCTCTTCCAGGAGCTTCAGCTCGCCTGCGGGCGGTTGCTTGAATTCGACCTCGAGCACGGCCTTCGCGACGTCGGCGTAGCGCACGTCGCGGATGGTGCCGCCGACGAGCAGTCGCACCGCGGTCTCGTCGGCCCGGCCCACCCGGCCGGTGAACTCGGCTCCCTCGGTCGGGGTCACCCGCACCTGGCGGAACTTCGCGCGGCGCCAGTGCCGCTGCGTGGTCAGGGGCCGGTCGACGCCCGGCGAGGTGACTTCCAGGGTGTAGGCGCCCGCAATGAGGTGCTCGTGCTGGTCGAGTTCCTCGGACAGGACGCGGCTGACCTCGGCGACCTCGTCCAGGCCGACACCGTCGTCGCTGTCGACGACGACCTTGACGAGCTTGCGCCGTCCGGCCTGCTGCACGTCGAGCGCGTCGAGATCGAAACCCGCGGCCGTGACGGCCTCGGCCACGATGGGCTCCAGCCGGCTGGCGAGTTCGTTGGGCACCGTGATGCTCCCGTGAGTTGCTGTTGTCTATGCGTCTTGTCGGTATGCGGTTGTCGGTACAGGGTTGTGGTCGGGGACGCGGTTGTCGTCGGGGACGGAGTCGTGGTCGGTGTCCTGTGGTCTCTCGGTCCTGCGGTCTCGGTGTCGTGTGGTGTCCCGGTGTCCCGAGGTCGTCGGTTCTCGAGGTCGTCCGAATGTACGGGTGCCGGCGCCCGTACGCTCCTCCGGACAGGGGTGGTCCAGCTTATCGTGTCGGGGCCGCCGCCCGCCGACCAGCGGGGTACGCGCGAGCCGCCGGGACGAAGCGCCTGGCAGGATGACGTTCCGTGACCTTCCGTCGACCCGTGACCCCGCCGAACCGTCGTGCCGTCCTCCGTGCGGCCGCACTGGCCGTCCCGGCGGCAGTGGGCCTCGGGGCGGTCGCGGGCTGTACGGACTACGACGACAGCCCGGACCCGCTCCTACCGCTGCTCGAGACCGCGGAGGCCGACGCCTCCGCCGCCCGTGCCCTGGGCGGCCCCGAGGCCGAGCAGGTCGCCACCGTCCGTTCGACGCACGCCGGGGCGCTGCGCCGCGAAGTGAACCGGCTCAACCGGCCGCGGCCGACGGCCACGTCGGCCCCACCCGCCACGGTCGCGAGCGCGGAGGCACTCGGGCAGCGGCTCGGTGACGCGCGGGAGCAGGCCGCCCGCCTGGTGCCCGAGCTGCCCGCCCACCGCGCGGGCCTGGTCGGTGCGGTGACCGCGGGCTGCGCCGCCGCACAGCAGTTGGGCGACGCGTTCGGCAGGGGCCAGCCGGGACCGCTTCGGCGGGTGTCGGCGGGACCGCTGGACGATTCCGCCGTCGAGGCGCTCCAGCAGGCCCTCGCGGCGGAACACGCCGCGGAGTGGGTGTACACCACCGTGACGGCCTTCCTGCCCGGAAGCTACGACAACGGCCTGACCGAGGGGCGCGAGGCGCACCGGGACCGCAGACTGGCGTGCGAGACCCTGCTCCGCAGGGCGGGCGCCACCCCGCGCGACGCCCAGGTCGCCTACCGCACCCGCGACGGGGAGACGGTGTCCGATCAGGATTCGGCGACGCACCTCGTGATCACCGCCGAGACCGACGCGGCCCACGCCTGGCACGGCGTGCTCGAGCGGACCGACGTGGCCGGGCTGCGGGACGTCGCCACGCAGGCCCTCGTCGGCTCGGCGACCCGCGGCACCAGCTGGCGGCTCGACGCGGACGAGAATCCCGCGGTCATCCCACTACCGGGCCGCGGCTGACAGGCGCAGCGCGTCGTGGGCGATCTCGCCCAGCAGGTCGGACGAACCGGGCGTGTCGGCGAAGAACTGTGTCTCGACGATCGTCAGACGGTTCCCGACGACCCGGGAGGCGTATTCGCCCGTGGCGACGTTCGGTGCACCCGGCAGGTTCGCGGTGCCGTCGCGGACGAGGTCGTTGACGTTTCCGGTGCCGTCGGTGTCGGTCGTGACCTTCAACTGCTTGGCGCCGGTCTGCCCCGGCATCGTCACGACGACGACCGACACGAGCGCACGGGCGTCCTGCGAGCGCGTTTCGTACAACGAACGGTGCACCTGTTCGCAGGGGTGCTGCCGGAACCAGCCGACGACGTCGCCGTAGGAGTTGGCCGCGCAGCCCGCCGAGATCTCCGGCCCCGCCACTCGCGTGTAGTCGAACTCGCCACTGGTCAGCGGATTCTCCTGCTGCGCGCTGGGCGGCGGGTCGTCACCGGCGGGCTCGTACCGGATCAGCCACCACACGAGCCCGGAGACGAGCGCGATCACGACGAGACCGCCCCCGCGCAGCGCCTTCCTCAGCCGCGGCGACCTCCCGGAACCGGCGGAGCCGTCGGGCGACCCCGGCGGCGGTGACGACGGCGGCCCCGACGGTCCTGCTCCCGCCTGCGGCGCCGGGCCTCCTGGCCCTGCGGGGCGTCCTGCCACGGGGCCTACTGCCGGGCCTCCTGCTGCGGGGCTTCCTGCTGCGGGGCTTCCTGCTGCCGCTGCGGGGCCTCCCTGCATCGCGGGCCGTCCGGGTGCGGGCGACTGTCCTGCCGGCGCGGGCGTGCCGTGCGGAACCCGACCGGCGGGACCCGCATGGCCTGCGGGCGCGGCCGGGCCGGACGGCGTCGAAGGGCCTGCGGGCGCGGCCGGCTGCCCGGACCACGGTGGATGCGGTCCGTGATGCCCGTACGCCGGTCCGGGCTGTCGTCCACTCGATCCGGGGAACTGCGACTGCTGTCCTGGCACGGCCCGTGACGGTAGTCGATCCGGTGTCAGCGGAGGGCCGCAACCGCCAGATCGACGTCCTGCCACGTGTTGTACAGGTGGAATCCCAGGCGGAACCGGCCCGCACGCATACTTCCGCGCAGGCCCGCGCGAGCGAGCCGTTCCGGGTCGGCTCGGGTGTCGAGGGCCACGATCGCACTGCCCGCGGGCGGCAGGCCGAACTCGCCGCGCAGCGCGTCGGCGAGCCCGGTGCAGTGCGCATGCACGGCTCCCCGGTCGAGCGCGGCGAGGTGGTCGAGCGCCGCGGCGGCCCCGATGAACGCCAGCCACGCCGGTGAGGCGTCGAATCGCCGCGCCCCGGCGGCCAGCCGCAGCGGCAGGCCGTACACCGTGTCCCACGGATTCTCCCCCGCGTACCAGTTCGCGCCCACGGGCCTGCCGCGGTCGAGCGCCCGCGGATGCACGGCGAGCCACGCCGCACCGCGCGGGCTCAACAGCCACTTGTAGCCCGCGCAGACGACCCAGTCGGCCCAGTCCAGTGCGAGCGGCAACCACCCGGCCGCCTGCGTGACGTCGAGCGCCACCGGGATCCCGGCCTCGGCGGTGGCGGCCCGGAGTGCGGCGAGGTCGGCGACCGCGCCGTCGGCGGACTGGACCACGGCGACCACCACGAGGTCGTGCCCGTCGACCGCCGAGGCGAGCTCGGCAACCGGCACCGTCTCGACGGTCACGCCGCGGTGTTCGTGCGCGGCGAACGGGAACGTCACACTGGTGAACTCCGCGGTCGCGGCGAGAACCCGCGCACCGTCGGGCAGGCCCGCCGCGACCGGGGCGAGCAGCCCCGCAACGGTGGCGCCGACGGCGACCCGTTCGGCCGGAACGCCCACCAGGTCGGCGAACGACACCCGCGAGGCGTCGACGGCGGCGGTGAAGTCCGGCGGATCGTCCGCGCCCGTGCGCCAGCGGTCGACGGCGGTCGCGACGGTGTCGGCGACGGTGACGGGCGGGATGCCGATGCTCGGCGTGTTGACGTATCCCAGGGGAACGTCGAACGCGGCACCGAAAGCGTGTCGGCGGGAAGCGCTCATGATCGGCACGCTACTCCCGCCGGGCGCCCCGCCCCACTGAGCGCGCGCCCGGCCCCGTCGCGGCGATCGGGTCACCCGCGTTCGAGCAGCGGTCCGAACAGCCCCGGGACGGCCTCGTCCGCGAAGGCGAGGCCCTCGGCGGCGCCGACGTCGTGGACGGAGTACGCACCGGACCCCGCTGCGGTCGTGGCGGTGATCGTCATCAACCCGCGGCGGCGCTGGAAGAGCGACTGACGGGCGTTCAGGCCGATCACCCCACGGCGTTGGAGGGCGACGGTGCTGCGGCGCACGCTGCCGTGGCGCGCCACCAGGTGGTCACCGCTCAGGCCGTGGCCGAGGTTGCGGTACGCGTCGACGGCGAGCGCGAGGGCGATCGGCACGCCGAGCGCCGCGCCGATCCACGCCAGGTGGAGCAGGACCGCCGACGACAGCAGCCCGCCGAGCGCCGTCAGCGTCAGCACCGGGACCGCAGCGCCGGCCAGCGCCCAGCGGATGCGCCTGCCGCGTGCGGCCCGCGGATGCGGCGTCAGCGCGGCCGGCATCGGGCCGGTTCGCTCCCGCAGCACGGCCGCGGCCACCCGATGCGCCTCGCCACGGGGTGCGGCGGGGAGCAGGGTCTTCCGGTCGGCCTTGTCGTCACCCCCGGACCGCAGACCGGTCGCGACGGCGTCGACCCGCGCCGCGCCCGCCGTGCGCACCCCGAGTGGTTCGACGAGCTCGACCCCACGGAGGCGCTGCTCCTCGAGCGAGATCGACCGGACCGTCACCAGGCCACGGCGGACCCGCAGCGTGCCGCCGGGTTCGCGATCGAGCCGGAAGTTCCACCACATCTCGACGAACAGCGCGAGCGAACCGACCACCCCGATCGCCACGCCGGCGGCCACGACCACGGCGAGGGCACCCACGAGACCGAGTCCGCCCAGCAGGCCGACCGTCCAGCCGATCACCCCCGCCTGCAGGTCGAACCATTGCGCGACCTGCAGTACCGCCCCGTAGGCGCCCGCACCGAGCGCGGGCGTGAGGATCGACAACGGTGCGTACCGCACGCAACCGGGATCGAACGTGGCGAGCCGTCCGTCGGTGACGGGTTCCCCGGCGCCGCCCCCGCGGTCGAGAAGCTCGGCGCGCAACCGCTCCCCCTCCTCGCGTGCCACGGCGTAGAGCGACACCGAACCGCCCGCCGATCCGCCCTCGCCGGTGTCGATCTTCACGGTGACGATGCCGAAGATCCGCACCTGTGGCCCCGCGGTGAGGTCCACGGTGCGGATGCGGTCCCGCGACACGGACCTGCGGCTGCGCACCACGATGCCCTGGACGAGTTCGACGCGGTCGGCCGTCACGCGATAGCGGGTCCTGCGCAGCCGCACGTGCTCGACGACCACCGCGGCGACCAGGGCGGCGACCGAGGCGGGCAGCACCGTGACGAGCGCCCAGAACACCGACGACGAGGCGATCCCGAGAGCGGTCGGCATGCCCGCGGCCACGCAGATCCCGGCGACGGTGACCACGCTCGCCCGGACGGTGCGCGCGTCGAGTCGGCGCCACCCCTGCTCGGAATCGGCTGTCGGCACGATGCTCCCTTCGTGTCGCCGCGGTCGGTCACGGTCACGCGTGATCGTCGCGAACGACGGCCGCACTGTCGACCCGACCTAGACATAAAGCAACTTTCTCAAGTAGCTTTCATATATGGCCGACGACCGTTGCACGCCCACCCGTCCCGCACCAGCGCTCATCTGCCTCGCCTTCGAGACCGTGACGGCCGGCATCATGCGCGGTCTCCACGAGGCCGGGTTCGACGACCTGCGCCCGACGCACTTCCTGCAGGTCCTGCGCCACCTGACCGGCCACGGGGACCGGCCCGCCGACCTCGCCCGGCTGGCGGGCGTGACCCCGCAGGCGATCGGCCAGACCCTGGCCGAGCTGGAGGACATGGGATACGTCCGGCGCGAACCCGACCCGGCCGATCAACGGTCACGGCGGGTGTTCTGGGCCGAACGGGGCCTGCGCGCCGGCGCTGCGCTCGAGGAGCACTACGCGTCGACGGAGCGCCGTTGGGCCGCGGCCGTCGGCGACGACCGGCTCGACTCCACCCGGACACTGCTCGCCGCGATCATCGGCGAGGAAGGGAGCACCTCATGACCGTCGTATGGCGCATCGTTACCGCGGTGGCGGCACTGCTCACCGCGCTCGGCCTCTTCTGGTTCGCCCAGGGAATCGGCCTCGTCACCGTGGACCCGATCCTGTGCACCGGCGACTGCCGGCCCGTCCAGGCACCCGCCCCGCAGTGGCAATTCGCCGGCGGCGCGACCGCGCTCGTCGGTGCGGGCCTCGGCGTCCTCTCCGTGCATCGACTGCGCGCACGGCGCCGCCCCGGCACGCCACCGAACACGCCGGCCTCCTGAGCCCACCGGCAGCGCGCAGCGTCACGTCGCGTCGCCCGGGGTCGCCTGGGTCGTCTCCGTGAGCTCGTGCACGAGCTCGGCGGCGAGGGCGTGGTCCAGACCGGGGATCCGCAGCGCCCCTCGCGCCGACGCGGTCGTCACGGTGACCGTGGCCAGGCCGAAGAACTGCTCGAGCGGCCCACGGTCGCTGTCGACCGTCTGGATGCGCGACATCGGCGCGACGCGCCACTCCTGCCACAGCGCGCCCGTCCGGGTGTAAACCGCATCGCCGGTGACCTCCCAGCGATGCACGCGGTACCACCACGGCGGCATTCCCACGGCGGCCACCACGGTCACGACGGCGAGCCCGACCGCGGGCACCACCAGCCACGGGCGCACCACGTCGGGAAGCAGCAATGCCGTCACGGCGGGCACCGCGACGGCCGCCGCACCGGCGAGCAGGATCCGGGCACGCCACCACGTCACGGCCGTGCGGTGCACCCGGTGTACCGGTGGCCGCAACCGCAGCTGCCCCGGCCCGCTGTCTCGCGGCCCGCTGCCTCCCTGCCCGCTGTCTCCCGGCTCGCTGTCTCCCGGCTCGCCGTACCCCGGCTCGCTGCCGGAATTCCCCACGATCGCCCGCCTCCACACCCTGGACAGCCTGTCGAGCCGGACGCTAGCAGCATCGCCCCACCCGCGCGTCCTGCTCGCGCACGCCGCCCCGGTAACCGCAACACCGTCCCCCAGAACCGCAACACGGTCTCCCCGAACGGCAACACGGTCCCCCAGAACCGCAACACGACGTCCCGCGCGTCGGTCAGGCGAGGTGTTCCCACCACGGGTCGAGCTCGGGCGGGGACGCGACGTCGACGCGCTCCCCCGGTTTCGGCACGACCAGCGCGACGCCGCGTGCCGCGGCCTCCTTGCGGGCACAGTCGACGGGTTCGGCCCAGCCGTGCGGGGCGAGTTCGAACGTGCCCCAGTGCACGGGCACGAGAAGTCCGCCGCCGACGTCGACGTGCGCGGCCACCGCCTGCTCGGGCGTCATGTGGATGTCCGGCCAGCTCGGCGCGTAGGCGCCCAGCTGCACGAGGGTCAGGTCGAACGGGCCGTGGTCCGCGCCGATCCGGCCGAACCCGTCGAAGTAACCGGTGTCGCCGCTGTAGAACACCCTGTGCCGTTTCCCCGCGAGCACCCACGACGCCCACAGGGTGTTGTTGCGGGAGAAGGCGCGTCCCGAGAAGTGCAGGCCGGGTGTGGCAATGATCCGCAGGCCCGCCGAGCGCGTCTCGTCGTGCCAGTCGAGTTCGGTGATCCGGTGGGCCGGCACACCCCAGCGGCGCAGGTGGGCCCCGACGCCGAGCGGCACGACGAACAGCGCGGTGGTCCGTCGCGCGAGCTCGCCGACGGTGCGCATGTCGAGGTGGTCGTAGTGGTCGTGCGAGATGAGAACCACGTCGGGCTCGGGCAGCTCGGCCAGCGGCTGCGGCGGTGCGAACAGCCTCCGCGGGCCGAACCACCGCGACGGCGAGGCCCGGTCGCTCCACATGGGATCGACGAGCACGCGCGCGCCGTCGAGTTCGACGAGCGTCGAGGCGTGGCCGAACCACGTCACGTGGAGCCCGTCCTCCGGTGCGGGACCGGAGAGCCGGTTCCGCGGCACGGCTCCCGCGGGGCGCCGCCTCCCGCGGCCGCGGATCATGTCCCCGACCGCCTCACGCACGCTGCCCTGCGGCACCCACTGCACCGGTTCGGGGTTGCGGAACGCACCGTCGCGGAACTGCGGCGACCCGGGATAGCGACCGGGCCTACCGCCGACCGCGACGAGGACGTCGGCGGCGACGGCGGTCAGACCGGCGGCGAGTGCGGACACCATCGGACGGGCGATTCTCGGCACCGGGCGGCTCCTCGGAGGCGGCGGGCGGCTGTCGGGGCGGCAGGCGCGTTCGGAGCACCGGCCGGGACGAGGGTGCCCGGCCGATGCTCCCGTGCAACGTCGCGGCTCGCCCCGCAGTTCCCTGCGTCCCCGGCGGCCGCCCGACACGGGCCCGTCGCACCCTGTCGCAGCGTCCGAACGGCGGCAGCGTCCGAACTGCGGCGGCGTCCGGGCTCACACGATGGTGCGGGCGCGGGGTTCCTCCTCGCCCGGGCCGTGGCGCACCAGGTCGCCCCACGCGTCGGCGAGGCGGCGCACGAGCTCGTCGAGCACCTGCGGCTCCTGCATGAACGGCAGTCGCAGGTAGTTGTCGTGCGCACCGGTGGGGTCCATCGTCGACCCCGGGATGACCTCGACGCCGTGGCGGAGAGCGATCTGGGCGAACACGTCGGCGTCGCGTTCCGGTAGCGCGAGCCACAGCGACGACCCGCCGTCCGGCGTGCGCCAGGTCCAGCCGGGCAGGTGCTCGGCAATCAGCCGTTCCGCCTGGTCGCACCGCTCGGCACGTTCGACCGACCCGGTCTTGACGATCTCGGGCAGCCGCGGGAAGAGACGGGCCGCGACGGCCTGTTCGATGAGCGGGCCGCCCAGGTCGGCGAGCGCCTTTCGGCGGGCGCATCGCTGCAGCAGGCCACGCGGTCCGCGGATCCAGCCGATCCGCAGGCCGCCCCACACCGCCTTCAGCGACTCCACGACGACCGATTCGGCACCCGCGGGCAGGTACGCCGACAGCGGCGCCGGGATCTCGGGCGCGTCGTCGCGGGCGAGGGCGCAGCCCGCGTAGGCGTTGTCCTCGATGACGGCGACGTCGTACCGCGCGGCGAGCTCGGCGACGCGGCGGCGCCTGCGGTCCGACATGAGAACGCCGGCGGGATTGTGGAAGGTCGGCATCACGTACAGCACCGACGGCCTGTGCTCGGCCAGTACCGCGGCGAGGCGACGCTCGTCGATGCCTTCGTCGTCGAGCGGGACCGGCACGACGCCGGCGCCCGCGTCGCGGAACACGTCGAGGCACGGCTGCCAGCTGGGCGCCTCCACCGCGACGGTCGCCGCGCCGCGCAGGTACACCTCCGAGAGGAGCACGAGCGCCTGGTGAGCCCCGGTCGTGATCATCACTTCGTCGGGTGCCGTGGGCAGCCCCTGGCCGGTGTAGTAGTCGGCGACGGCTTCGCGCAGAGCCGGCAGGCCGCGCACCTGGTAGCCCGGGTCGCCGAGCAGCGAGGGCAGGTCGTAACGGGCGACCTCCTCGAGCGCCTCGGCGACCTCGGGCACGCCGGCGTCGGCGGCGCAGGCGAGCGAGATGACCGAACCGGGACCGTCGATGAGCCGCTGGAACGTCGCCGCCGCCCGGCCGCCGCTCACGCGGCCGTCGGCCGGGACCGCACGAGCCGCGGCGCTGATCCGCGTGCCGCTCCCCTGCTTGCGTTCCAGCAGCTCGCGGACCTCGAGGTCCTCGTAGGCGGCGACGACCGTGGCCCGGCTGACGGCCAGCAGTTTGGCCAGTTCGCGCTCCGACGGCAGCCGGTGTCCGGCCGCCAGCGCACCCTCGTCGACGGCGTGGGCCACCGCGTCCGCGAGTTTGCGGTACAGCGGCCCGTCACCGGCAGTCCAGTCGCCGAGCACGGCGACCAGCTCACCGCCGCGGGAAAAACGGTCCAATTCTCGTGCCATTGGTACTTACTCCAGTCCAGTATCCGGAGCATTCTAGTCCACGACACACACATCGAGTACGACCCGCGAGGAGATGAGACGCAATGGTGACCACACTCCTGTTCATACTGGGCCTGGTCCTGGTTCTGGCAGGGATCGGGCGGACGGTGCGCTACCCGGGACTGCCGTTCGACGTGGAGCCGGCGTTCGCCCGCCACGTCGTGAACGGCGTGGTGATCCTCTGGCACATCGGCCAGGCCAACGCGGACCGACTGGACCGAATGGACCGGACGGCCGGAAGCGCCGACCGCACTCCGATCGCGCACTGACCTCCGCCGTCGCCCGACGTGGCAGGCCGACCCGCCCGGGATCCGGCCTGCCACGGGCACGCCCCGACGCGTTCACCGGTAATGGACCGCGAGTCCGGACCTGCCGGGGCCGAGTTCGGGCCGGAGCACCAGGTTCTCGTCGTAGCCGCCGTCGTGTTCGCTCCGGTACGGCAGCGGCTCGTCACAGGCGAGTCCGGACAGCCGGTGCCGAAGCCGCGCCACGGCGCGAGTCGCGGCGGCCTCGTCGGCGCGGTCGGCGCCGTGGATCGCCAGGGGCGGCAGTGCCGCCATGCCCATGTACCAGAACACCCCGTGGTGCAGGGGGAACAGCACATCGTGGAGATCGCCGTGAATGCCGCGGGGACCGAACGAGCTCTCCCTGGCGCCGATCGTCGTCACCACGAGACCACGTTTGCCCGCCAGCTCGCCGTCGCCGTAGCGGCGGACACGGCCCGTCGCCGGATCGGTGACCCCGAATCCGAAGCCGTGCACCAGCACGCGGTCCAGCCAGCCCTTGAGGATCGCGGGCGGGCCGAGCCACCACAGCGGGAACTGCAGCACCACCGCGTCCGCCCAGCGGAGCTTCTCCTGTTCGGCCGCGATGTCGGCGCTGAGTTCACCCGCGTCGTAGGCGCGCCGGGACGCCGGTCCCACCCGTAGTCGGCAGGCCGGGTCGTGTCCGAAGTCGGCCGCGCTCACCACGGGGTTCCACCGCATCGCGTACAGGTCGGACACGGTCACGGCGTGGCCGGACTCCACCAGCGCACGCCTGCCCTCGGTGGCGAGCATGCCGCCGAGCGACCGCGGTTCGGGATGAGCGTGAATCCACAGTACGTTCATGCCCACCAGCCTCGACCGGTCCACTTTTGCAGTCCAGTGGCTGAAAGCCAGTCTTCGTAAGAATCAGGCCACATCGCCGGGAACACCGGGACGCCGCGTCGCCGTGCCGCCGACCCGGTCGTGGACCTCGGCGCCGGCCGACCCGATGCGCCAGAGGACCGCCACGCCGGTCACGACGTGACGGGCGAACGTCGGCTCCACGTCGAACGGAAGTCCCGGGTGGCGCACCGCCCGCCCGATCCCTCCAACACCAGGACCAGGCTCGTCACGAACAGAAGTGTGATCACCGCGTGTCTCCTCACGGATCGTCGCCGGGTAGCTGTCCCGAGTCAGGGTGCGCCGGATCGAGCATCGAAGTAAGTGACCGGAAGGCCACTATGTGAAAGAATCCGGCCATGACAGGACAGGCGGAATCGCCACCCGAGACGAACCGGTCACCCGAGGCAGGACTGCGCCGAGACCGGCCGCACCGCGTCGCCGTGCTCGTGCGCCCCGGGGTCATGCCGCTCGAACTCGGCCTCGTTCACCAGTTGTTCGGTTCGGCCCGCCGACCGTCCGGCCCCGGCGCGGGTTCCCCGCTGTACGACGTCGTGACCTGCGCGACCGAACCGGGCCTGGTTCCGACCGACGCCGATTTCCCCATCCACGTCTCCCACGGATCCGAGGTGATCGACGGTGCGGGCACGGTGGTGGTCCCCGCGTCGGAGGGTCCGGGGCAGCCGGAGACGGGCGGTCCGCTGAGCCCGGCACTGGCGGCCGCGCTCGCCCGGATCGGGCCCGGCACCCGTATCGCCTCGATCTGCACCGGCGCGTTCGTGCTCGCCGCAGCGGGGCTGCTCGACGGCCGCCGCGCCACGACCCATTGGCGGTCCGCCGAGGCCTTCCGCAGCCGGTTCCCGCACCTCGACCTGGACCCCGACGTGCTGTTCACCGACGGCGGGGACGTCCTGACCTCCGCAGGCGAGGCCGCGGGTATCGACCTGTGCCTCCATCTGATCCGACGCGACCACGGCGCGGCGGTCGCGGCCGACGTGGCCCGGCGGACGGTCGTGCCGCCGCACCGCGAGGGAGGACAGGCTCAGTACGTGGCGCAACCGGTGCCCGAGGCGGGCGGCACCTCCACCGCGGCGGCGCGGGAATGGGCGCTGGAACATCTCGAGCGGCCCGTGTCGTTACGCGAGCTGGCGGACCGCTCGTCGATGAGCGTGCGCACGTTCACCCGCCGCTTCCGCGCCGAGGCCGGGTGCTCCCCCGGCCGGTGGCTGACCCGGCAACGCGTCGAACGCGTCCGGGTGCTGCTCGAGGAGACGGACCGGCCGGTCGACGTGATCGCCGGGGACGTGGGCTTCGGCACGGGCGCCTCGCTGCGGGCGCACTTCCGTGATGTGGTCGGCGTCTCCCCCGGCGTGTACCGCGCCACGTTCCGGGGCGGAATGCCACAGGACTGACAAGCGTTGTCATAACGGAAAGAGGTGACAACGATTGGCAGAAGCCACCAAGACCCCGACCCGCCGCACGCGCGCAACGGGCAGCGGCGAGGCAGACGCCGACCTGGTCCGTGTCTACCTCGACGAGATCGGTAGGACGCCGCTGCTGACCGCCGAGCAGGAGATCGATCTGGCCAAGCGCATCGAGGCAGGCGTCTACGCCGCGGAACTGCTCCGCCGGGCCGACCGCGGTCACGAGGACCACGACGGCACCGCCGCCACCTCGACGAGCCGGCACGGCGCCGCCACCCCGACGACGCCGTCCGGATCCACGGAGCCGCCCGGGTCGACGGAGTTGCCCGCCGACCGGCGTGACCTGGAGCAGATCGTGCGGGACGGCGAGGCGGCGAAGGACCACATGGTGCAGGCGAACCTGCGACTGGTGGTCACGGCTGCGCGCAAGAACCGCAACTCCAACCTCTCCCTCCTCGACGCCGTGCAGGAGGGCAATCTCGGCCTGATCCACGCGGTCGAGAAGTTCGACTACGCCAAGGGCTTCAAGTTCTCCACCTACGCCATGTGGTGGATCCGGCAGGCGATCCAGCGCGGCAACGCGTTCTTCAGCGGCACCATCCGGCTGCCCATGCACACGGCCGAGCAGATCGCCAAGCTCGACCGGTTGCAACGCACCCTGGAGGCACAGGGGCGGCACAACCTGTCGGTGGAGGAACTGGCGCAGGCCGCTGACATGTCGGTCGAGCGCGTCCTGGCGCTGAGGCAGGCGGGACAGAGCACGGCCAGTCTCGACGTCCCGGTGGACGACGACGGTGAGCTGACCCTCGGCGACCTGGTCACGGCGGGCTCGGTGCCCGGCGTGAGCGAGTCGCTCGAGCACTCGTCGATGGTCGGCGAGCTCAACGCCGCACTCGAGACACTGCCCGCCCAGGAGGCGACGGTGCTGGCACTGCGGTACGGCCTCACCGACGGCGATCCGCACACCGTGCCGGACATCGCCCGCAGGCTGGGACTGACGCGCAAACGGGTCCGCTCGCTCGAGGAGCGCGGCCTGTCCCAGCTCCGCTCGGACAGCCACGGGTCGCTGCTGGCCTGGGCCGGCTGACGAGCGATTCACCGCGGCCCGCCTCCGGCGTCCACCCCGCGCCGGAGGCGGCGGCCCCGGGCCCGCGCGCACCGGGTCGAGCACCACGAGCCCGGCGAACACCTCCGGGCGATCGACGGTCCCGCAAGCCGAACGGCGAATCACCGTGCCGGACAGGCCCTGCGGGCCTACGATCGGTGCGTGCAGCTGCCCGTGATGCCGCCGGTCCGGCCGATGCTCGCCACGCTGGTGCGTGAGCTCCCCCGCGAACCCGGCCTGTACTACGAACCCAAGTGGGACGGGTTCCGGTGCATCGTGTTCCGCGACGGCGGCGAGGTCGAGCTCGGTTCCCGCAACGACCGGCCGTTGACACGGTACTTCCCCGAGCTGGTCGACCTGCTCGCCGAGGCGCTGCCGCCGCGCTGTGTCGTCGACGGCGAGATCGTGATCGTCGGCGAGGACGGGTTGGACTTCGACGCCCTCCAGCAACGCCTCCACCCGGCGGCGTCCCGGGTGCGCAAGCTCGCGACGGAGACGCCGGCCGGTTTCGTGGCGTTCGACCTGCTGGCCCTCGGCGACGAGGACCTCACCGAGGAGCCGTTCTCCGCACGTCGCGCGCGATTGGAGGACATCCTCGACACCGCGCGGGCGCGCGTGCATCTGACGCCGCTGACCGGCGACGCCGGCGTCGCGGAGGACTGGTTCACCCGGTTCGAGGGAGCCGGCTTCGACGGTGTCATGGTCAAGGCGGCCGACGACCCGTACCGGCAGGACAAGCGCACCATGCGCAAGGTCAAGCACGAACGCACGGCCGACTGTGTCGTGGCCGGATTCCGCCGGCACAAGGACGGCGAGGGCGTCGGCTCGTTGCTGTTGGGCCTCTACGACGAGGCGGGCACGCTGCACCACGTCGGTGTGGCCAGCAGCTTCACCGCGGCACGCAGGCGCGAACTGGCCGCCGAGCTGGAGCCGCTCCGGTCCGGCGCGCTGGACGGGCATCCGTGGCGCGACTGGGCCGACCCCGCGGCGCAGGCCGCCCACGGCGGACGGATGCCGGGTGGGCAGAGCCGGTGGAGCGCGGGCAAGGACCTGTCGTGGGAGCCGCTGCGGATCGAACGGGTCGCCGAGGTGCGGTACGAGCACCTGCAGGCGGGCCGGTTCCGCCACGGCGGCAGGCTGGTGCGGTTCCGGCCCGACCGCGAGCCCGCCTCCTGCACGTACGCCCAGCTGGAGGAAGTGCCGCCCGCCGAACTGACGGCCCTGTTCGACGAGGCGGCTCCGGCATGAGCCCGGCGGCGAAGGACTCCGTCACCGTCGAGGTCCCGGGGCCGGACGGGCGGGCCACGCCGGTCACGATCTCCAGTCCGGGAAAGGTGTTCTTCGCCGAACGCGGCGAGACGAAACTCGACCTGGTGCACTACTACGAGTCGGTCGCGGAGCCGCTGCTGGCCACGCTCGGCGGCAGACCGCTGCTGATGGAGCGCTACCCCAACGGCGCGAGCGGGAAATCGTGGTTCCAGAAACGCGTGCCGGCGTCGGTGCCGGACTGGCTCACCACGACCGTCGTGGCCACGCCGAACGGTACGACCAGTGACGCGCTCGTGGCCGCCGACCTCGCGCACGTGCTGTGGGCGGTGAACCTGGGGTGTCTGGGTTTTCACGTCTGGCCGTACCTCGCCGCGGCCCCGGAGGTCGCCGACGAGCTGCGGATCGACCTCGACCCCTCCCCCGGCGTCACGTTCGCCCAGGTGCGCGAGGCGGCCGTGCGGACCCGCACGCTGCTCGGCGAGCTCGGTATCGATCCGGTCATCAAGACGACGGGCTCGCGTGGGCTGCACCTGTACGTGCGCCTCGAACCGCGGTGGGACAGCTACGCCGTGCGCGCCGCCGCCGTCGCCCTCGCGCGCGAGCTGGAACGCCGCCACCCGGAGCTGATCACCGCGCAGTGGTGGAAGGAGGAGCGCGGCCGGCGCGTGTTCGTCGACTTCAACCAGAACGCACCGCACAAGACCGTGTTCGGTGCCTGGTGCGTCCGTCCCGCGCCGAACGCCCCGGTGTCGGCGCCGATCGCCTGGGACGAACTGGCCGACGTCGACCCGCGTGACCTCACGATCGCGACCGTTCCCGGCATGGTGGCCGACCGCGGTGATCCGTGGGCCGGTGTCGGCGAGCGGCCGCAGTCGCTCGAACCACTGCTGGAGATGTCGCGGCGGGACCTGGCGTCGGGCCTGATGGACGCGCCGTGGCCGCCGGTCTATCCCAAACAGCCCGGCGAACCACCGCGGGTGGCGCCGAGCAGGGCCAAGAAGACCTGATCCGCCGCGCCGGACCGGACCCCCGCGTCGCCGGTCACCGGGATCGGGTGCGGCGGCCGCTCTCCTTCTCCAGCGCGTCGACCAGCTCGCTCTTGTTCATGGTCGAACGGCCTTCCACGCCCAGTTCCTTGGCGCGTTCGTAGAGATGCTGCTTGCTGGCGTTGGCGTCGACGCCGCCCGCGGTCTTGTACTGCCGTTTCCGGCCCGCGCCGCCCTTGTCGGCCTGCTTGTCGGAGGGACCCTTGCCGCTCTTGGGTTTCCACCGGTCGCCGACCTTCTCGTAGCTGTGCTTCAGCGCGGCGAACGCCGTCTGATGGGCCCGCCGGCCCTCGCCGTACTCCTCGACGGCCGAATCGTGCGCCTTGATCCACGTGCGCTGCGCCTTCTCCGGCGACCGCCGCACCGTGTCGGGAAGTTCCTGACGTCCGGGCATCACCGCACCTCCTTGCCGTCTCCGTCCCGAGTTCTACCCGCGCCGCGCCGGAGCAAACGTTGCGACCACTCGTCACGGCCGGTCGCGGTAGCCGGGGTTGGCTACCGCGAGCCGGTCGGCGACGGCCCCGCGGACGACGTCGAGCACGGTCTCGTCGAACGGGTCCAGGTCCCCGCGCCGCAGCGCCGCGGCGAGCCCGCGGGAGTCGGTCACCCCGAGCGCGGCCAGCCTGCGGTCGTGGCGCTCCTGCTGTGCGAGGCCGAGGGCGAGCTCGCGCTGCACCATGCCGAGCACGTTCGCGGCCACCCGGGCGTGGTAGCCGCCGTCGGCGCCGAGATGCTCGCGTACCGCGTCCAGGAGTTCGGACGCGGTCGGCCTGCCGTGCAGGTCGGGCGCCGCGGGTGGGGCCACCGGATCGGGTTCGGCACGGTCGGACTCAGGAGGGCCGGGTTCGGCGGGCTCGGCGCCGAGGAGGAGCAGCAGGTCGTGCTCCTGTTCGGACACCCGGCGTCCCACCGCGGCGAGTTCGACCGATCGGGTGCTGCCGGTCAGGTGGCGCCGGGCCTGCATCCCGCACATGACCGCCCACTTGGCCGTGCCGTAGACCTCCCACCAGTGGAGCGTCTCCTCGTCCGGCCGGAATCCGGCGACCTCGGCGTACCCGTCGAGCAGCTCCGCGCGGGAGCCGAATCCGCCGACCGGGTCGGGCGCGCCGAACCGCCACGCCTTCACGCACAGCCAGCCGAGGTCCTCCATCGGGTCGCCGCGGTGCACCAGTTCCCAGTCCAGCACCGCGCGGAGGCCGTCGGGGCCGACGATGAGGTTGCCGTTGCGGAAGTCGCCGTGCACCAGCGTGTCCCCGGCCGGCGCGGGCCGATGCCGGTGCAGCCACCGCAGGGCGATCTCCACGGTCGGCAACGGTTCGTCGAGCGCGTCGCAGTGCTCGGTGAGCCAGTCCAGCGGGTCCGGCGCAGGCAGCCGGGGAACCTCGCCTGCCGGGACGCGGTGGATCCGCGCCAGCACCCGGCCCAGCTCGGCGGCCAGCCCGGCCCGCGCCCGCGCGTAGTCGTCGCCGCGCAGCAGCCGCCGGGGAATCGTCTCGCCGTCGACGTGCTCGGTGATCAGGTACGGCGCGCCGAGCCCGCTGCCGTCGGCGCCGTCCGCAACGCCCCCGGTGCCGTGGTCGACCAACGCGGGCACCGGAACGCCCTGCCGCCGGGCCGCGGGCAGCACGGCGGCCTCCCGCGCCATCGTCTCGGGATCCGGCAGCCCCGGCGGGTCGCGGCGCAGCACGAGCCGCACCGGTCCGGCGCCGGACGTGGTGGCGTCGAACGTCCATGTCTCCCGGCTCGCGCCGGTCGACAGCCGCCGTGGTTCGCCGACCTCCACGTCCTGGCCCCACACCGCGCCGAGCCGGAGTGCGAGCCGGGCGGCGAGGTCCTCCGGCGTCATGCCCGCCTGCGCGGGCCCGCGTAGCCGAACAGGTATCCGGCGACCTTGCGCATCTGCACCTCCTCCGACCCCTCGGTGATGCGGTACCGCCGGTGGTGGCGGTAGATGTGCTCGAACGGTGTGTGCCGCGTGTACCCGAGTCCGCCGTGCACCTGCATCGCCCGGTCGGCGGCCTCGCACACCAGACGGTTCGCCCGGTAGTTGCACATCGACACCTTGTCGCTGATCTCGTCCGCGGGCATCCGGTCGAGCTCCCACGCGGTCTTGTGGACCAGGGTGCGGACCAGTTCGGCGTCGGTCTGCAGTTCGACGAGCGGCCACTGGATCGCCTGCCGGGACGCGAGCGGCCTGCCGAACGCCACCCGTTCCCTGGCGTAGCCGACGCTGGCGTCGATGCAGTACTGGGCCGCGCCCACCCCGGAGGCTGCCTGCCGGATGCGGTTCTCGTGCACGAAGTGCTGCGCCAGCGCCAGTCCCTCGTCGACCTGTCCGAAGACCGCGTCGTCGGGCACCCACACGTCCCGGAGTGTCACCTCGGCGTGGTCGGTGGGCATGTTGAACGTCCACCAGTGGAAGTCGACCGCGAAGCCCGGAGTGCCGGTGGGGACGATGAACGCCGTGATCCCGTGGGCCGAACCGTCCTCACCGGACGTGCGGGCGAAGATCACGTCGTGGGTGGCGGTGTGCAGTCCGGTGTTGAACCGCTTCTGCCCGTTGAGGATCCATCCCCCGTCGGCGCCCCGGACGGCCGTCGTCTCGAGCCACGTGGCGTCGCTGCCGTGCCCCGGTTCGGTCAGGCCGAACGCGATCCGCGCCTCACCGGTGATACCGGCCTCGAGGAACTCCTCCCGCTGCGCGTCGGTGCCGAACTCGAGCAGCATGTGCACCAGCGGGAAATTGCCCACGACCGAGGACTCGTTCTGCAGGTCGTTGTGCAGCCCCAGCCCGGTCGCCGCGAGATGCTCCCTGATCACGGCCATGTCCAGATTGGACCCGCCGCTGCCGCCCGCCTCCTTCGGCAGGCCGTATCGCAGCCAGCCCGCCCGGTCGGCGCGGCGGGCCATCTCGGCGAGCAGCTCCTCCCACTCCGGGTTGGGCGTCCCGCCCGCCTCCAGGTCGGTGCGGGCGAACTCGCGGCGGTGGTCGAAGAAGCGTTCGTTGTCGTCGCTGTGCTGCAGGGGTGCGATCTCGTCGGCGACGAACTCGTCGAGTTCCGCCAGGAGCCGGTGCAGCCGCTCGGGCAACGCGAAATCCATGACACTCCTTCGTGTCTCGGTGCGGTGTCTCGGTGGGGATCCACGGCGCCGCCGTGGCGACCGCGGCGGGCGGTACGGGGCCCGCACCGCCCGCCGCCCGTTCAGGCCGGGTCGGTGAACCGGGGCGCACGCTCGGCCTGCGCGGCGCGTACGGCCTCGACCTGGTTGGGACTGCCGATGAGACGCCGGATCGCGGTCTGCTCGGCGGCGAAGCCCTCGGCGAGGCCGGTGCGGCCCGCCAGGTTCAGCAGCCGCTTGGCGTCCCGGACGGCGTCGGGGTTCTTCCCGGCAACGTCCTCGGCGAGTGCCAGTGCCGCGGTGAGCGGATCGTCCTCGGTGCGGGTGACCAGGCCGAGCCGGTCGGCCTCCGCGGCGTCGACGACGCGGCCGGTGAGCGTCAGCTCCATCGCGACGTCGCGGCCGACGAGTTCCGGCAGCACCTGGGTGCCGGTCATGTCGGGTACGAGTCCCCAGGCGATCTCCCTGACCGACAGCCGCGCGTCCGGGGCGGCCAGCCGGATGTCGGCGCCGAGCGCGATCTGCAGTCCGCCGCCGTAGGCGTGCCCGTGCAGCGCGGCGATCACCGGCACGGGCAACTCCGTCCACACGTGGGCCGCCCGCTGGCCGAGCGCCCGTGCCGGTCCGGCTGCGGGACCGGGTCCCTCCGGCAGGGCGTGCTCACCGGTGACCATCTCGTCGAACGCCGCGACGTCGAGTCCCGCGCAGAACGACCGGCCGTTGCCCGACAGCACGACGGCGCGAACCGACGAGTCGCCGCGCAGCTGCTCACCCACCCGCACGAGGCCGGTGAACATCGCGGGATCGAGCGCGTTGCGTTTGTCGGGCCGGTCGAGGCGGACGTCGGCGATGCCGGCGCGGACGGTGCACGACACCCGTTCGCCCGTGTCGTGCCGCGCGCCTCCCCGGACCGTCGGCGCGTCACCCATCGTCACGGGCCTCCCCACTCACCGGTGAACTCGGGTTCGGTCTTGTTCCGGAACGCCTCGAACGCCGCCCGCGCGTCGGTCGTGCCGAAGTTGACGGCCTGCGCCCGGGCCTCGCTCTCCAGCGCCTCGCGGAGCGTCGCGTCGACGCCCTCGTTGAGCAGCGCCTTCGTCTGGGCGAGCGCGACCGGCGGTCCCGCGGCGAGCGCGGCCGCCGTGTCGTCCACGAACGCGTCGAGTTCTGCCGCAGGCTTCACCCACGTGACCAGTCCGAGCCGCTCGGCCTCCTCCGCGCCGACGAAATCGGCCAGCAGCGCGATGCGTTTCGCCTGTTGCAGCCCGACGAGTTTGGGCAACAGCCACGACCCTCCGAAGTCGAGGGACAGGCCGCGCTTGGCGAAGATCTGACTGAATCGTGCCCGGTCGGAGGCCGCGACCAGGTCACAGCCGAGGGCCAGGTTCCAGCCCGCGCCGACGGCGACGCCGTCGACCTTCGCGATCGTCGGCGTCTCCAGCTCGTGCAGTGTGACGGCCGTGCGGTTGACCAGGTGCATGCGCCGCAGCGGATGCAGCCCCGACTCCACGGACAGGTCGGCGCCCGCGCAGAAGTCGCCGTCTGCGCCGGTGAGCACGATGGCCCGGGTGCGCTCGTCGGCGTCGGCCTCCCGGAGCCGTTCGGCCAGCAGCGGCCACGTGCCCGTGTCGATCGCGTTCTTGCGGTGCGGGCGGTTGAGCGTGATCGTCGTGACGGCGTCGCTGTGGGACACCAGTACGGTCGGTTCGTCCACGGATTTCCTTCCGGTACTCGGGTCGGGCGGTGCGGCCCGGTTGCCGCTCCGCCTGCCCGGCCGCGGCCACGCCGCCGCCGGTGGGGTCTCAGAGGGACAGTGCGTCCGCCAGCCGCGCGCGGTGCTCGGCGGGTGTGCCCAGCAGCAGTTCGGAGGTCTTGGCGCGCTTGTAGTACAGGTGCGCGTCGTGTTCCCAGGTGTAGCCGATGCCGCCGTGCAGTTGCAGCCCGGAGGCCGCGGTGTCGAACGCGGCGGGGCCGAGCACGACCTGCGCCAAGGCCGCGGCCTCCGGCAACGCGGCCGGGTCGTGGTCGGCCGTCCACGCCGCGTGCCACAGCACCGCCTCGGCCTGCTCGCACGAGGCGTACAAGTCGGCGCAGGCGTGCTTGACGGCCTGCTGGGACCCGATGGGCCTGCCGAACTGCACGCGCACCGTCGCGTGGTCGACCGTGTCGTCGAGTACCCGCCGCATGCCGCCGAGCTGTTCCGCGGCGAGCGCCACGGCCGCGCGTTGCCACACCGCTTCCAGCACCGCGGCGGGGTCGTCACACGGCACCTGCCGCGCCGACGTCCCGGCGAACTCGGCCCGCGCCATCCGCCGGGTCGGGTCGAGCGTCCGCGACGGCCGCCACGACACCGCACCACCGTCGACGACGAACCAGCCGTGGTCGGTGTGGACCAGAACGTGATCGGCGGTGCCGCCGTCGACCACGAACGCCGCCTCACCGACGAGCCGCCAGTGGTCACCGTCCCGCGTCGCTCGCACGCTCTCGGCCGCCGAGCCCCACCGGCCGCCCGGGTCCGCCACGGCCACCGCGGCGGTCTGCCGTCCCGCGGCGATCCCCGGCAGCAGCTCCTCGGCCAGGGTGTCGTCCCCGAGCGCCAGCACGACGTCGGTCGCGAGCACGGCCGACGACAGGTACGGCACCGGTGCCAGCGCCGCACCCAGTTCGGCCAGCACGACACAGCGTTCGACGTGGCCGGCCTCCGACCCGCCGAGCCGGTCGGGTGTGAGCAGCCCGGTCACGCCGAGTTCCGCCAACCGTGTCCACAGCCGGCGGTCGATACCCGGGCCGTCGTCGGCCATGACCTCGCGGACCCGCTGCGGTGGGCAGTGGTCGGCGAGCAGGGCGCGCACGCTCTCGGCCAGTCTGGTCTGTTCCTCGTCGAGCAGCAGTCGCATCTCCCGATTCACCTCGCCTGGGTGCCGACGCGCAGCTCCCGGAACGGCACGTCGCGGTCGACCCGGGGTTCCTTCGGCAGTCCGAGCACGCGGTCGCCGAGGATGCCGCGCTGGATCTGGTTCGTGCCGCCGGCGATGCTGGACGCGGGCGTCGCGTTGATCGCCAGCGCCAGCTCGTCACCCGACGCGTCGGTGGGGTCCCAGGCGATCGCGCGGGGACCCACCACGAGTCCCGCCACCCGCACCGCCTGCCACAGCAGCTGCGCGCCGGCAAGCTTCGCCACCGACCCGCGCGCACCCGGCGCGATGCCTGCGTCGCTCTGCTGCCGGAGCCGGGAGTTGAACAGCGCCAGCTTCCGTTCGGCCGCGTACAACTCGGCCAGTTCCGCGCGCACGACCGGATCGTCGGCCACGCCCCGTGCGCGGGCGGCCTCGCGCAGGTTGGCGAACGTCATGGGGTCGTACCGGCGGCGAACGGCGCCGCCGATGGACACGCGCTCGTGCCCCAGCATCGTCACCGCGGCCGACCAGCCCGCGTCGACCTCGCCGATCACCGCGTCGGCCGGGATCCGCACGTCGTCGAAGTACACCTCGTTGAACGGCGCCGCGCCGGTCATGTCCTGCAACGGCCGTACGGTCACGCCGGGGGCACGCATGTCGACGACGAACATCGTCAGCCCCCTGTGCTTGACGACGTCCGGATCGGTGCGGGCCAGCAGCGCACCGAAGTCGGCGTACTGCGCACCCGAGGTCCACACCTTCTGGCCGTTGACGACCCAGGAGTCACCGTCCCGCACGGCGCGCGTCTGCAGGCTCGCGACGTCCGACCCCGCACCGGGCTCGGAGAACAGCTGGCACCAGATCTCCTCGCCACGAAGCAACGGCGGCAGGTACCGCGTCTTCTGCTCGTGGGTCCCGAGATCCACCAGGGTCGGGCCGCACATGCCCATGCTGATCAGGAACACACCGGTCGGCAGGTCGTAGCCGGCCGCCTCCTCGTGGAAGACCTGCTGCTCGGCGGCGGACAGCCCCTGGCCGCCGTACTCGACGGGCCAGGTGATCCCCGCCAGGCCCGCGTCGTACAGCGCCGCCTGGAACCGCCGGGCCGCGGCGAGCTGCTCCTCGGTCGGCGCGCTCTCGCTCGCCTCCGGGACGCGGTCGTCCCCGGAAGGCGCGTGCTCGGCCAGCCAATCGCGGACCCGCCGGCGAAACCCGTCCGTTCGGGGGCCCGTGGCCCGGAGCTCCCTCGTCATCGCCCTCCTTCACCCCGCGGCGACGGCATAACGCGCCGTGAGCTTGTGCTTGACCAGTTTTCCGGTGGGCGTGCGGGGAAGCTCGTCGATGAAGTCGACCGACTGCGGGGCCTTGTAGTGCGCGATCCGGTCCCGGACGTAGGCGAGCAGCTCGTCGGCGAGCTCCGGGCCCGCGTCCACTGTCGATGCCGGTTGGACGACGGCCTTCACCTGCTCGCCCATCTCGTCGTCCGGGACGCCGATGACGGCCACGTCGTAGACGGCCGGATGCAACGTGAGCACGTCCTCCACCTCCTGCGGGTAGATGTTGACGCCGCCGGAGATGATCATGAAGGCCTTGCGGTCCGTGAGGTACAGATAGCCCTCGGAGTCGACGTAGCCGACGTCACCGCTGGTCGCCCAGGTGGGATGCTCGGGATGCTGGGACTCGCGGGTCTTGTCCGGTTCGTTGTGGTACGTGAACGACACCTCGTCGCGTTCGAAGTAGACGGTGCCGATCTCCCCCGCGGGCAGTTCGGTGCCCTCGTCGTCGCAGATGCGCACGACGCCGAGTCCCGCACGACCGACGGATCCCGGGCGCTCGAGCCACTCCTGCGGGGAGATGAAGGTGATCCCGGCACCTTCGGTCGAGGCGTAGTACTCGTAGAGGATCGGCCCCCACCACTCGATCATCGCCTGCTTGACCTCGACCGGGCACGGCGCCGCCGCGTGGATCGCGACCCGGTGGCTGGACAGGTCGTAGCGGCCGCGGGTCTCGTCGGGGAGCTTGAGCATCCGCACGAACATCGTCGGCACCCACTGGCTGTGGGTGACGCCGTAGCGCTCGACGGCGCGCAGCGCGGCCTCGGGCTCGAACTTCTCCATCATCACGAGCGTCCCGCCGACCGCGTGCACGCATGCGCCGTACCGCAGCGGCGCCGCGTGGTAGACCGGCGCGGGTGAGAGGTACGTGATCGTGTCGTCGAAGCCGTACATCAGCTGCACCAACGGCAGCAGCGGATTGCCGGGCTCGTCGATCTGCCGCTCGGGCAGCGTGACCTTGATGCCCTTCGGTCTGCCCGTCGTGCCGGAGGAGTACAGCATGTCGGCACCCGCAGGCTGGTCCGCGGGCCGTTCGGGCGAGGCGGCCGCCAGCGTGGCGTCGTAGTCGTCGTATCCCGCCGCGACGCCGCCGTAGGCCAGCCGCAGCGGGACGTCGACCCGCTCGGCGACCCGCGTGACGAGTTCTCCCAGCGGGGCGGACACGATCAGGGCCTTGGCTTCGGAGTCGGTGACGATGTAGGCGATCTCGTCGGCGGTGAGGTGGCTGTTGACCGCGGTGATGTACAGACCGGAGCGCACGGCGGCCCAGTACACCTCGTAGGCGCGCAGCGAGTTGTCACTGAGCAGGGCCACGGTGTCGCCGCTGCGGAATCCGGCCCCGCGCAAGGCGTTCGCCAGCCGGACCGAGCGCTCCTCGAGTTCGGCATAGGTCAGCCGTTCACCGGAACCCGCCATGATCACGGCGGGCTTGTCCGGTTGGGTGGCGGCGAAGGTACCCGGATACATGACGGCTCCTCCTTGAACCGAGACGTTGCCGTGAGCCTGCCCTGCCCGTCCACGAACAGTCAATGCCGACTGTTCGGCGACCGCCGGCCGGGCTTACGCTGCGGACATGACCGACCGCGCCCGCCCTCCGGACGGAGGGACGACCGGCACGCCGCCGCCCGCCGCGGCCTCCGGCCCCGGCACACGATCGCTGACGGCCCCACCCGCCTCCGGGGAACCGCGGAGCCGGGAGGAACGCAGTGCGGGCAGCCGTGAACTGATCCTCGACGCCGCCGTCGACTGTCTCGTCGACAGTGGCTACGCGGGCGCGTCGACGCTCGCGATCCAGGCCAAGGCGGGCGTGTCCCGCGGCCGACTGCTGCACCACTTCCCCTCACGGGACGGGTTGCTCGTCGCCGCGGTGCAGCACCTCGCCGGGCGGCGCCTCAGCGAGACCGAGATTCGCGTGTCCGACGCGCTGTCCGGGCATCCCGACGGCCCCGAACGGGTGGACCGGTGCATCGAACTGCTCTGGGCGACGTTCCACGAGCCGCATTTCTGGGCCGCGGTGGAACTGTGGACGGCCGCGCGCACCAACGAGGCGCTCGCGAGCGCGTTGCGCCCGGCCGAACGGCAGCTGCGCGAGTCGATCCGCGCCGTGACCGATCGCATCTGGAGTCCGTCGGTCCGCGAGCATCCGCGTTACGACGAGTTGCGCGAACTGTTGTTCACCAGCATGCGAGGCGCGGCACTCCCGTACGCCTTCGAAGCGCGGAATCCCATGACCGATCGTCACATCGCCGTCTGGAAATCGACCGCCCGGACACTCCTGTACGGCGAATAGCGATTAACCGTCGCCTTGACCACGACCGCCGCGCCGGGCGACGATGGCGCCGGTCGCACGTGTCACCGTCACGCACCGCCGGTCGCCGTCGACGACGGCGACCCACCCAGGATGGCGAGGTCAACGATGTCCGCACCGTCTGCTGTCACCCCGGATTCCCGCCCTGCCCCCGAGATTCCCCGCATGCTCGGGCGGGGCATGACGATGGGCGACCAGCTCGCCCGGCACGCCCGCACGATCGGGGACGAGCCCGCGTTCGTCTTCGAAGGCACGGTGCGCACCTACCGTGAGCTCGACGCGCGGGTGAGCCGACTCGCCAACGCCCTGCGCAACCGCGGCGTCGGGCAGGGCGACCGGATCGCCGTGCTGGGACTGAACACGCTCGAGGTGATCGAGGCGTTCTTCGCCTCCACCCGTCTCGGCGCCATCTGCGTACCCGTCAACTTCCGCCTCGCGGCCGGGGAGATCGCCTACGTCCTCGGCGACAGCGGCGCCGCGGCCGCCGTGGTGCACGCGCCCCTCGCCGAGACGTACGCGCAGGCGGCGAGCGACCTCGCCGATCCGCCGGTGTGCCTCGTCCACGGCGACGGCGCCGACGGAGCCGTGCCGGGTTCGGTCGACTACGAACAGGCGCTGGCCGCCGCGTCGCCCGAGTTCGACGAGCTGCGCGTCGACGAGCACGACCCGGCGTTCATCATGTACACCTCCGGCACGACGGGGAAGCCGAAAGGCGCGGTGCTGACGCACTTCAACCTCGTCATGCACGCTTTCAGCAACATGGCGACGATCGGCATCACCGGCGAGGACCGGGTGTGGATGGCCGCCGCTCCCCTGTTCCACATCGCGGGCATGTCCGGGCTGCTGCCGACCCTGCTGATGGGCGGGCGCACCGTGCTGTCCCCGTCGGGGCGATTCGACCCGGTGGCGATGCTGGACACGTTCGAGCGCGAACGCGTGTCGTCGGTGTTCCTGGTTCCCGCGCAATGGCAGGCGATCGTCTCGGTGCCGGACATCGACCGGCGCGACCTGTCGTGCCTGAAGAAGATCTCCTGGGGCGCGGCTCCCGCCTCGACGACGCTGCTGCGCACCATCATGGAGAAGTTCCCGCAGGCGGAGCTGTCGACGGCGTTCGGGCAGACCGAGTGCAGTCCGATCACGACGCTGCTGCGCGGCGAGGACTCGCTGCGCAAGATCGGTTCGGTGGGCACGCCGATGCTGAACGTCGAGGTCCGTGTGGTGGACGACGACATGAACGACGTGCCCCGCGGCGAGGTCGGCGAGATCGTGTACCGCAGCCCGATGGTGATGAAGGAGTACTGGAACAAGCCCGCCGAGACCGCGGAGGTGTTCCGCGGCGGCTGGTTCCACTCCGGTGATCTGGTCCGCGAGGACGAGGACGGCTACTTCTACGTCGTCGACCGCAAGAAGGACATGATCATCTCCGGTGGGGAGAACATCTACTGCGCCGAGGTCGAGGACGTGCTCTCCGGCCACCCGAAGATCGCCGAGGTCGCGTTGATCGGTATGGCCGACGAGACGTGGGGCGAGACGCCCCTCGCGGTGCTGGCCCCGCGTGAGGACGGCGACCCGCCGACGGCGGCCGAGCTCGAGGAGTGGTGCACGCAGCGACTGGCCCGCTACAAGCGGCCGCGGAAGCTGGCGGTCGTGCCCGCGTTGCCGCGCAATCCCAGCGGCAAGGTGCTCAAGACGACGCTGCGTGCCGACCGCGACTCCGGGGCCCTGCCGATCGAGTCGGTGTGAACGGGCCTCACGTTCTGGAAGACTGGGCCGTGTGACGCACCTGGCGAACCCCGAAGGCATCCTCTGGCTCGAACTCGACGGCGCGGTCAACATCCGCGACGTCGGCGGCATCCCGACCACCGACGGCACGACGACCGCCCGGAACCGGCTGCTGCGGGCCGACAACCTGCAGGACCTGTCGGCGTCCGATCTCGGCCTGCTCGTGGACACCATCGGCCTCGACACGGTCGTCGACCTGCGCACCGCGCACGAGATCGACTCCGAAGGGCCGGGGCCGTTGCGCGCCTACTCACGTGTGCGGCACGTCCACCACTCGCTGCTGCCGGACGGCGGTGACGACGCCCTGCTGGCCCGCACCGGCGCCGACCGGGACGCCGCCGCCGACGCCCGCGAGGCCGACGTGGCCGAGTTCGACCGCGTCGTCGCCCACTACCTCGGATACGTCGCCCACCGGCCGGACAGCATCGTGGGCGCCCTGCGGGCGATCACCGACGCGCCGGGGGCGGCGCTGGTGCACTGTGCGGCAGGCAAGGATCGCACCGGCGTCGTCACGGCGTTCGCGCTCGAGATCGCAGGCGTCGACCGGGAGGCGATCGCGGCCGACTACGCCGCCACCGCACACCGGATCGAGGCGATCATCGACAGGCTGCGCCGGTCGGAGACCTACCGCGAGGACGTCGACCGCAAGACGATCGACGAGCACCGTCCGCGTGCCGAGTCGATGGAGCGATTCCTCCGCGAGGTCGATGCCCGGCACGGCGGGGTACGGCCGTATCTGCACACCCACGGCTTCGGCCGGAACGAGGCCGAGCGCCTGCGCGCCAAACTGCGCGACTGACGCACTCCGCAGCCGGGGTCAGGCGGGTGCACGGGCGAGCAGCCGGGTCGTCGTGTCGGTCGCCCGTTCGGCCAGCACCGTGAACCCGCCGGGCAGCCGCTCCGACAGGCCACCGTGCGGAACCCGGTACGGCTGCGGCGGTTCCTCCTCGGCCCCTCGCTCGTGCTGCCGCAGCGCTTCCCAGGCGAGCAACCCGCCCGGCGCGACAGCGGCCGCACCGGCGGTGAACGCCGCCTCGTCCCAGAATCGGGTGGCGAGCACGAGGGCCCAGCGTGCGGCGGATGCCTCGCCGGTGAGCGTGGCCGTCGCGTCGGCACACACCCGGTCGATGCGCGAGCCCAGTCCGCGCCGCGCCGCTTCGTCCCGCAGCTGGGCCAATGCCAGGTCGGAGATGTCGACGACGGTCACGGCGCGGCCCTGTCCGGCCAGCGCGAGCGCGCTCCCGGACCGGCCGCCCGCGAGTTCCAGCACCGGCCCGGCGGGCGGCCCCGCAGCCAGCGCCTCCGTCACGAGCGGATGCGGGGCGAACGAGGGCCGCCGCGCGGCGTACCGCTCGTTCCACCGGTTCCGGTCCTCCGCGACGGCATCGGCGTCGCTCATGGCCGCTCCTCGCTCACAGCAGGTCCGAGAAGTAGTCCCAGAAGCGCTGCACGACCAGGAACACCACGAGCGCCAGCCACAGCGCCAACCCCCAGAGGTGATGGCGCACCGGGCGCGGCGCGATGCCCGGCAGGTGCCCGGCGGCGACGTTGTGGGCCGTCGTGTACCAGAAGACCGGGATGGTCACCGCCCACACGACGAGGCAGTACGGGCACAGCGCTCCGATCTCGTACAGGCTCTGGGTGATCAGCCAGTGCACGAACCCGACGCCGAACAGGGTGCCTGCCTGCATGCCGAGCCAGAACCACCGCGGCAGCCGCGCCCGCGCGAGCACGGCCACACCGACGGTGACCACGACCGGGAACGCGACCAGGCCGATCAGCGGATTCGGGAAGCCGAACGCCGCCGCCTGGTCGCTCTGCATCACCGACGTGCAGGAGACGGTCGCGTCGAGGGTGCAGCTCGGCCGGTAGTCCGGGTCCTCCAGCAGCGCGAGCTTGTCGAGCGTGAGCGCGAACGCCGCGGCCAGGCCGAGCAGGCCGCCGACGGTCAGCACCCAGCCGGTGATCCTCCGCAGCCGGCCGCCGATCGGGTCGGCGGTGTCGTCCGGTCCGTCCGCGTCCGGCCCGCCTGCCGGGTCGGCGTCCGGCGCGTCGTCCCCGCCGTCACCGGCCGGACCCTCGGGCGCGTCGTCCACTCCGACCGCTCCGGCCCGGTCTCCGCTGTCGTCGCTGTTGTTGCCGGACATGCCCCGGTGTCCCCTTTCTCGACCCTTCCTGTTCGCACGGTACTCACCGCCGGGTGCGCCGCGCGTGAAAGGGACGTGCGTGCAAGGGACGTGATCAAGCACTCGTTGAGTGGCGCCGACACGGCGGGATACGTTCGATGCGGCACTTGTGGACGACGACCGTCTAGGAAAGCCGGTGAGTCAGCGTTGACGAACCCGACCAGCCGAACGAGCCCGCCCGAGGGCGTCACGGTCCTCGGCACCGCGCAGTGGGCGGCGTGGCAGCGGCGCACGCTGCCGCCGGTCGAGCGGGTGAGCGGCGGGCTCTGGTCCGTGCCGGTTCCCATCCCCCACAATCCGCTGCGCTACACGCTCAGTTACGTCATGGAGGGCGACAGCGGACTGCTCGTCGTCGACCCGGGCTGGGACTCGCAGGAGGGCTGGGACGCGCTGCAGGCCGGGCTCGCCGAGGCCGGCGCGGCACCCGAGGACGTGACCGGCATCGTGGCCACGCACATCCATCCCGATCACCACGGCCTGTCGGAACGGCTCCGCGCGCTGTCGGGCGCCTGGATCGCGATGCACCCGGCCGAGCGCGACACACTCCCCCAGCGCATGTCCGGTGCGCTCGGCGCGCACGGCACGCTCACCGCGTGGCTGCGCACCCGGGGCGCGTCCGACGAGGACGCCCACGCGCTCGGCGCCCCGTTCGACGCCCGGGACCCGGAGTCCGCCGCGATGGCCGAGCCGGACGTCCTGCTCGAGGACGGGGATCTCGTCCCGCTGGCCGGGCGGACGCTGCGGACCGTGTGGACGCCCGGACACACCCCCGGCCATCTGTGCCTGCAGGCGGTCGACGAACGGCTGCTGCTCACCGGTGACCACGTGCTGCCGCGCATCACCCCGAACATCGGGCTGTACCCGGGCGGCACCGGCTCGCCGCTGGCGGACTTCTTCACCTCGCTCGCGCGCACCACGGGCTTCGACGACCACGACGCGCTGCCCGCGCACGAGTACCGCTTCCGCGGACTCGGCGAGCGCACCCGGCTGTTGGCCGAGCACCACGAGCGACGGTGCCAGGAGATCGTCGACGTGGTGGCCGAGCTGGGCACACCGACGCCGTGGGAGGTCGCCACGCACCTGACGTGGTCGCGCCCGTGGGCCGAGGTGGGGCACATGCGGATCAGCGCGCTCGCCGAGACCGAATCGCACCTCGACCACCTCGTCGGCGAGGGCAGGCTCGCGTGGCACGGAAACCCCGGAAGTGGTCCCGCACGCCCGGCCCGCGTCCGCCTCGCCACCTCTCCCACGCCGACCACCGCAAGGAGCACGACATGACCACCTCGCCCACCGTCGACGACCTCGACCCCGCCACGCCGGTGCTGGTCGGCGTCGGCCAGGCCGCCGAACGCATCGACGACGCCGACTATCGCAGGCTCTCGCCCGTCGACCTGGCCGCCGAGGCCGCCCGCATCGCACTGGCCGACACGGGCGCCGACACCGCGGCGGTGGCGGCCGCCGTCGACACGGCGGCGGCGATGCGCCAGTTCGAGCACTCGACGCCCGGCGCGTTCCCTCCACTGGGCAGTTCGGACAACTATCCGCGGTCGGTCGCCGGGCGCGTGGGCGCCGATCCGGGCCGCGCGATCCTCGACGTCGTGGGTGGACACGGACCGCAGCACCTGGTGAACGAGACGGCCGCCACGATCGCCGCGGGCGAGGCCGAGGTGGCGCTGCTGTTCGGTTCCGAGGCGATCTCGACGGCGCAGCATCTCGCGTCGGCTCCGGACAAGCCCGACTTCACCGAGCACGTCGGCGGAAAGCTCGAGGACCGCGGACGTGGCCTGCAGGGCCTGATGACCCAGGAGCTCCTCGCGGTGGGGCTGGCCGATCCGGCGGCCCAGTACGCGCTGTTCGAGAACGCCCGCCGCGGCAGGCTGAAGGCCTCCCGCGAGGAGTACGCACGTGCGATGGGCGAGCTGTTCGCCCCGTTCACGGCCGTCGCGGCGCGCAACCCGTACGCCGCGGCGCCGGTCGAACGGTCGGCCGCCGAGTTGACGACGGTCACCGAGTCGAACCGGATGATCGCCGACCCGTATCCGCGCTACGTCGTCTCGCGCGACAAGGTCAACCAGGGCGCGGCCGTGCTGCTGATGTCGGTGGCCGCGGCCCGGCGGCTCGGGGTTCCGCAGGAGAAGTGGGTGTTCCTGCGCGGCCAGGCGGACCTGCGCGAACGTGACCTCGTCGACCGGGCCGACCTGTCCGCTTATCCGGCGGCGGTCGCGGCGGTGCGGCACGCGCTGGAGATCGCCGGGGTCGGACTCGACGACGTGGCCGCGTTCGACCTCTACAGCTGCTTCCCCGTCGCCGTGTTCGCTCTCTGCGACGGCCTCGGGATCGCGCCGGACGATCCGCGCGGGCTGACGCTCACCGGCGGGTTGCCGTTCTTCGGCGGTGCCGGCAACAACTACTCGATGCACGCGATCGCCGAGGCCGTGAGCCTGCTGCGCGACCGGCCGGGCGAGTTCGGCCTCGTGGGCGCGAACGGCGGCATGCTCAGCAAGTACTCGGTCGGTGTGTACTCGACGACCCCCGCGCCGTGGCGGCCCGACGACAGCGCCCGGCTGCAGGCCGCACTCGACGCCGCCGAGAAGCCCGGCCACTCCCGGTACGCCGACGGGTGGGCGACGATCGAGACGTTCACCGCCGTGTACGGCAGGTCCGGCGCGCCCCAGGGCGTCGTGGTGGGACGGCTGGAGTCCGACGGCACCCGGTTCGTCGCGCGCACCGAGCGCGGTGACGACGAGCTGCTCGACCTGCTCACGACCGGCGACCCGGTGGGCACCCGGGTGTACGCACGCTCGTTCGGCTACGGCAACCGCGTCACGCTGACCGAGGAGCGGATGGACGAGTTCCACCCGCCGCGTAAGCCTGCGTTGCGCGAGTCGTACGAACACGTGCTCGTCCGGCGCGACGGGCACGTCCTCGAAGTCACGATCAACCGCCCGGAGGCGCGCAACAGCCTGCACCCGGACGCGAACTCCGAACTGGACGAGATCTTCGACGCCTACTTCGCCGATCCGGACCTGTGGGTCGCGATCCTGACGGGCGCGGGCGACAAGGCGTTCTCGGCAGGCAACGACCTGAGCTACACCGCGTCCGGGAATCTGCCGTGGACGCCGAAGAACGGGTTCGCGGGCCTGACGCATCGCGAGCACCTGCCGAAGCCGGTGATCGCGGCCGTCAACGGGTACGCGATGGGCGGCGGTCTGGAGATCGCGATGGCGTGCCACGTCATCGTCGCTGACGAGACGGCGCGGTTCGCGCTCAGCGAGGTCCGCGTCGGGCTCATCGCGGCGGCGGGCGGCCTGGTGCGGCTGCCGCGGACGATCCCGCCGAAGGTGGCGAACGAGATGATCCTGACCGGCAAACGCCTCGACGCCGACGAGGCCGCCCGCCACGGGCTCGTGAACCGCGTCGTCGAGGCGGGCGGTGCCGTCGACGGAGCCCGGGAGGTGGCGGCGGAGATCCTCGCCGGATCGCCCACCTCGGTGCGCGCGTCGCTGCGGTTCATGGGTGAGACGGCGGGCATCGCGGACACGGTGGAGGCCGTGAACCATCCGTCGTCGGTGATGGACCATCTGCTGGTCGCCGAGGACACGATGGAGGGCATCATGGCGTTCACCCAGAAGCGGGAGCCGCAGTGGAAGAACCGCTGATGGGCGAAGCGCTGATGGAACAAGCGCTGATTCCACGCCCGCCACGCTGATCGGAGCCCGACGATGTCGGCACCCTCGCACCACGACCGGGCACACGCGAGCACGGGCAGGCCGCGCGACCCGGAGGTCGACCGCCGGATCGCACTGGCCGCTGTCGCCGTGTTCGGCGAGGCGGGCTGGGCCGGGTTCAGCGTCGAATCGGTGGCCCGGCAGGCGGGTGTCGGTAAGGCGTCGATCTACCTGCGCTGGGAGACGAAGGAACGGCTGCTGCTGGATGCGCTCGCCGCCCACGTGGCGCCGGTGGTCGATGCGGACACCGGTTCGCTGCGCGGGGACCTGACGGCGCTGGCACGGCAGTTGGTCGAGCTGTACGCCGGTCCGAGCAGGCAGGCGGCGCTGCGGATGACGCTCGAGGCGCCGATGATCCCCGGCCTCGCGGAACGGTGCGAGCAGCTGCGACAGGCGCAGGTGAAGGCGGCGCGCGCCATGGTGCACCGCGGCATCCGGCGCGGCGACCTGCCCGACGACAGCTCGGTCACCCTGCTGCTCGACACGCTGTGCGGCGGCGTCATCGCGCACATCCTCTCGACCCCGCACCACCTGGAGGACGCCGTCCAGGCCGGACTGGACGAGTTCACCGAGAACCTGGTCGGTTTCCTCCTCGGCTCGACCCACCGGTGACGGCAGAGCCCGACGGGGCCTCGTCGAGCTCGTAGGACTGTTCCAGCAGGTCGGTCATCGCCTGCCGGAAATCACGTCGCCGCCGATCGCTCCACCCCGCGGTCATGCGGGCGAAGACCTCTTCCTGCCAGTGATGCGCCTGTTCCAGCATGGCTCGGCCCGCGGACGTGAGCCGCGCTTCGCGCCGTCTGCCGTCGGCCGCGGACACCGCCATGACGAGGTGCCCTGCCGTCGTGGCTGTGCCGACCAGTCGGGACGCTCCACTCTGGTCGATCCCGACCTCGTGGGCGATCGCGTTGATCGTGGCCGAGGCACCGCGCCGGTCGAGAGCGTCGACCGCTTCGCACACCATCACGAGCCGTCCCTGCTCGCCGCCGGATTCCCCCGTCACCTGCCGACGGGACCAGTGCCGCACGAAGTGGAACAGCACCTGCCCCGGGCCGGGGTCGTGGCCGGTCACTCGGAGGCCGCCAGCTCGCGACAGAGCTGACCCAGCCGGAGTGCGGAGTCGAGGTCAGGCAGCCTCAGCGCAGCGGTCACCTTCCCGCCGGAAACGCGGAAGACCGTCGCCACGCGCGTCGCCGCGTCGCTCCCGGGCCACGTGGCGTCCTCCTCGACCACCGCCAGCCGTTCACCGATCGGGTGCCACGACCTCGGGATCAGCCTGATCCCGGACCGCTCGACCCAGTCCGCGAACTGCGCGGGCGTGATCGAACCGGCGCCCTTCGGGCCCAGCACCACGGTCGGGTCACCAACCGCCCGGCTGCCCGCTGCGAATCACCGTCGTTGACGCTCGCGTGCCATTCGATGACAGCCGCGTCGAGGTTCGACTCCATGCGGAAACTATATGCGATTCGCATGGATCTCGGTTCGATGGCCCGCACCCGACCGACGCTCCCGCCGAACGCGGGACCGAGCGCGGAACCTGCGCGTACGTACGCAGAACACGGCAGCATGAGTGCCGAACACCGACCCAACGCACAACACGCGCACCGGAATCGACAACACGCTCCCCTGGAAGCGCAACACGCGCCCCCGAAAACGCAACACGGCGCCCGGAAAGCGCAACACGGCTGCCGCGTACTCAGGCGGCGGCGTGGAGTTGCGTCGCGATGGTGGCGGCCAGCTGCGTGCCCGTGGCCTCGTCGACCTCGGCGTGGCCGATCAGGAGCCGGTACCAGAGCACGCCGTAGACCTGGTCTACGGCGAGGTCCGCGGCGACGTCGGGCAGCCATCGCTCGATGATCAGATACAGCTGCTCCCGCCGGTCGGCGGTGAACTCGGCCAGCACCGCCGCGGCGTGCTCGTCCCGCAGCGCCTCGGACACGATCCCCCGCAGGGTGGCGGTGTACTCGGGCGTACCCGCGGCGGCGAACGTCGCCGCCACGAACGCCTCGAGGTCCCCTTCCAGCGAACCGGTCGACGTCGTCGGAGCGAGGCTGCGTGCCCGTTCGGTCATCGCCTCGAGCACGACCGCCCCTTTCGACGGCCACCAGCGGTAGATCGTCTGCTTACCGACCTGGGCCCGGCCCGCGATCGCCCCGAGCGTCACGGGCTCGCCCGCCGCCAGCAGATCGGTGGCCGCCGTGAGGATCGCCGCCTTGGCCTCGTCGTTCCGACGCCGTCCGGTGTGTGCGCGCATGGGTTGACGGTACCAACAGTCTCGCCTAATTTCGACCCATTCCGGAACCGCCGGTACCGACAACTCGCCCCACCGGTCATGAAAGGATCCGCCATGGACACACCTCAGCCGAGCTCGACAGGCAGGTTCCGGTTCGCCAACCGGTTCCATCGCCTGGTCAACCCGGTGATGCGCCGGATCGTCGGCCGCATGCCCGGACAGGCGCTCCTCGAAACCACCGGGCACCGCACCGGCCGCATCCGGCACACGCCCATCGGCGGAGCAATCCGCGACGGCCGGTTCTGGTTCGTCTCCGACCACGGAACGGCCTCGGCCTACGTGCGCAACCTGATGGCCGAGCCCCGGGTACGCATCCGCACGCGCGGTGTCTCGTACCGCGGCACCGCGCACGTACTGCCCGACGACGACGCCCGCGCCCGTCTGCGCACCCTTCCGCGAATGAACAGTGCGATGGTCAGGGCGCTCGGCACGAACCCGACGACGATCCGCGTCGACCTGGACGACTGATGCCGCGGAGCCCGCCGCGCCGAGGCATCCTGCCTTCCCCGCAGAGCCGGCGTCAGGCCTGCTCGCCGCGGTCGACCCGCCGCCGCTGCGGCACGACGACGTACTTCGGGTCGCGGGTCGACTCGACACCGGCCTCGAAGATCCCGAACCGTTGCAGCGCGCTCCCCGCGAGCAACGCCAGCCCCGAGACGACACCCGCCGCACGGCTCCGGCCGGCCAGCAGGCTGCCCAAGGCGCCGCCTGCCGTCAGATACTCGGACCATTGCCGCAACCGGTGCGCCGTGCCCGTCCGGTAGGCCTCGCTGACGATGCCGAGTCGCTCGTCGAGTTGGCGGGACGTGACCAGTTCCGTGACGGCGCCGACCGCGGCGAGTTTCCGCGCCGGTTCGGCCTCGTCGACGGGCGCGCACACCATGCCGAACCCGCCGCCGGCCGCCGCGGCGGAGCCCGCGAACACGAACGGCAGTCGATCACGGGCCTCGTTCCAGGCGGGCACCGCCGTGTGCGACAGCAGCACGGCCGTGTACGACGCCACGCCCGGTGCCAGCGCGGCCGACGCCAGACCGGCCGGGCGCGCCAGCGCGCCCAGCAGCTTCCCGAGCCACGTCCGCCGCAGCCGCGACGGCAGGAGTTCCGCCACCGCCGCGGCACCGACGCCCGGACCGTAGGCGACGAGCAGCCACGTCCCGACGCTCATCGGGGAGCTCGGTTTCGCCACGCGCAGCATGTGATGGAAACGTTCGGGCCTGCCCAGGTCGGCGATCAGCAGGTACGTGCTCGCGCCGAGACCGCCGAGCGCGCCGAGGCGCGTAGCTTTGCGCAGCCGTGGCCTGCGGGTCAGGTCGGCCCCCGCGGCGAGCTCGGCGCACGCCGCCGACAACCCGCCCGTGAACAGGTACGCCGGCACGAGCCACTCCCACACCGGCTCCTTCAGCACCCGCCTGCCGTAGTAGGAGCGGAAATCCCCCTCGGCGGAAGCGGGGGCCGCGTCCGACGCCGCGGCGGGGATGGTTCGCTGCTGCGCGGCGTCGGCGCTCATGCGGCCCAGCGACCGGCTCATCGGCGGCTCCGTCCGAAGAAGACGGACACGGCCGTCGCGGCGAACGCCGCCGCGGCCACGCCCGCGCGCGCCCACATCGACCCTGCGTCGCGCGTCGGCACGACCGGGTCGGGCGGCAGTCCGTACACCTCGGGCTCGTCCAGCAACAGGAAGAACGCCCCGTCACCACCGACGCCGTCGTTCGGGTCCTCGCCGTACAGCCGCGCCTCGGTGATGCCGCGATCGTGCAACGTCGCGACCCGTTCGCGCGCCCGCTCCCGCAGTTCGTCCAACGGTCCGAACTGGATCGAGTCGGTCGGGCAGGCCTTGGCGCAGGCCGGTTCCAGGCCGTCACCCAGCCGGTCGTAGCACATGGTGCACTTCCACGCCCTGCCGTCGTCCTCGCGGCGGTCGATCACGCCGTAGGGACAGCCCGAGACGCAGTACCCGCAGCCGTTGCAGATGTCGTCCTGCACGACCACGGTCCCGAACTCGGTGCGGAACAGTGCGCCGGTCGGGCAGACGTCGAGGCATCCGGCGTGCGTGCAGTGTTTGCACACGTCGGAACTCATCAGCCACCGGAAGTCGGTCCGCGACTCCTCACCCGTCCCCGCGCCGGGCAGGTCGAACGACGGCAACCCCAGGTCGACCGCGGTGGCCTCGTCCGTGCGGCGCTCCGGCGCGGGCTGTTCGATGAACGCCACGTGCCGCCACGAGTTCGCGCTCAACTCGCCCGTGTTGTCGAACGACATGCCGAGCAGGTCGAACCCGTCGTCCGGGAGGAGGTTCCACTCCTTGCACGCCACCTCGCACGCCTTGCAGCCGATGCACACCGACGTGTCGGTGAAGAACCCGACCCGCTCCGGGTGCTCGGTGTACCCGGCATCACCCGAGACGTCGTCCAGCGGCCCGAAGGAGCTCTCCCGCGAGACGGTCATGCGTCCTCCTCCCGATCGGTCGTGCCCTGTGCTGTCGCGTCCTGTGTTGTCGCGTCCGGTGCTGTCGCGCGTGGTCCGGTCGTGTCGGACGCCGTCGTGTCGGCCGTCATCACGTGCGTGCCGGTCTCCACGGTCACCCCGGCGCGCCTGCGGTACTCCGCGAGGTAGTCGAGCAGTTCACGTCCCCGCGGACGCCTGCCTGGCCGGATGTCGCACGTGGCGACCTTGCTCTCCTGGATCATCGTGTTCGGGTCCAGGACCACGCCGAGCAGATCGTTGACGACGTCGCCGTCGACCTTGCCGCTCGGCCCCCAGTGGTACGGCATCCACACCTGGTGCACCACCCGGCCGTCGAGCCGCAACGGCCGCATGCGCTCGGTGACGAGCACCCGCGCGTCGACGGCCGCGCGGCTCGTGACCACGTGGGCCCAGTCGAGGTTCTCCAGCCCCCTCTCGGCCGCCAGCTGCGGCGAGACCTCCACGAACAGCGCGGGCTGCAGCTCCGACAGGTACGCCAACTGCCTGCTCATACCGCCGGCCGTGTGGTGCTCGGTCAGCCGCGCGGCGGTGAACACGAACGGGAACACGTCGCCACCGCTCTCCGGCGGCGACGGGTTCGACGGGTTGTCCTCGCGCCCGTACACCTTGCGTGCCGGATTGCCCTGCTGGCCGTAGAGCAGGTTCGGCATCGGCGATTCGTGCGGCTCGTAGTGCGTGGGCAGCGGGCCGTCGGCGACACCGCTCGGTGCGAACAGCCACGCCTTGCCGTCGGCCTGCATGATGAACGGATCGTCCCCGGCGAGCGCACCCGGACCGGACTCGCCGTACTCGGGTTCGAACTCGGGCGGCGTGGTCTTCGGGAAGTCCGGCACGTCGTGGCCGGTCCACTCGCCGCGCTCGGCGTCCCACCAGACGAGCTTCTTGCGCTCGCTCCACGGCCTGCCCTGAGGGTCGGCGGAGGCGCGGTTGTAGAGCACCCGCCGGTTGGCGGGCCATGCCCAGCCCCATTCGAGCGCCGTCTCGTCCTGCTCGGTCCGCGCGGTGCGGTTGCGGGCGTGGTTGACGCCGCCCGCGTAGACGCCGCTGTAGATCCAGCAGCCCGCGGCGGTCGTGCCGTCGGACGTGAGCTGCTGATAGCTGTCGAGGAGTTCGCCCGTCGTCAGGTCCACCCCGTTGATGCGGCGCAGCACGTCGTCGGCCGACGGTTCGGGGAACTCGCCGTCGCCCTCGGTCCGGTAGTCCCACGCCAGGTCCAGCAACGGCCGGTCCCGCTCGTCGGTCGAGCCGGCCAGCTCGCTCCGCAGGATCCTGCCCAGGTGGTAGATGAACCACAACTCGGAGCGCTGATCACCGCGCGGCTCGAGAGCACGGTCGCGCCACTGCAGCATCCGCTGGGTCTGGGTGAACGTGCCCTCCTTCTCCACGTGCGAGGCGGCGGGGAAGAAGAACACCTCGGTGCGGCACTGTTCGGCGACGATCTCGCCGGTCTCGATCTCCGGCGCGTTGCGCCAGAACTCGGCGCTCTCGATCATCGTCAGGTCGCGTACGACGAGCCAGTCGAGGTTGGCCATGCCGAGCCGCTGCAACCGGCCGTGCGCGGAGCCGACCGCGGGGTTCTGACCGAGCAGGAAGTAGCCGAACACCTTCCCGTCGATCATGTCCATCACGGTGCGATACGTGCCGTGGTCGCCGTCGATGCGCGGCAGGTAGTCGAACCGGTAGTCGTTCTCCTCCGTGGCCGCGTCGCCCCAGTACTCCTTGAGCAGCGAGACGATGTAGTCGTCGGCGTTGTGCCAGTAGCCCTTCTGGTGCGTGCCGCGGATCGACTCGACGTAGTCCCGCTTGTCGGCGTGCCGCGAGTCGGGCATCGGCAGGTAACCGGGCAGCAGGTTGTACAGCGTCGGGATGTCGGTCGAGCCCTGGATGCTCGCGTGCCCGCGCAGCGCCAACACTCCCCCGCCGGGCCTGCCGATGTTGCCGAGCAGCAGCTGGATGATCGCGCCCGCGCGGATGTACTGGGCGCCCATCGAGTGCTGAGTCCAGCCGACGCTGTAGACCAGCGCCGCGGTGTGTTCGCGTCCGGACGCGCTCGTCCACGCCCGGCAGACCTCGAGGAAGTCCTCGCGGGAGACACCGCAGATGCGCTCCACCATCTCCGGCGTGTACCGCGAGAAATGGCGTTTCAGGATCTGGAACACGCAGCGCGGATGCTGAAGCGTCTCGTCGGTCGCGATGCCGGTTCCGCTCTCGAGTTTCGGCCCGCCCGATCCGTGCTGCTCGCCCGCGGACTGCTCGCGGTGCCGCTCGCCTTCGACCGAGTCCTCGGGGAAGCCGTTCTCGTACTGCCACGTCGACGTGTCGTACGTGCCCGTCTCCGGGTCGTAGCCCGAGAACAGCCCGTCGAGGTCCTCCGTGTCGGCGAACTCCTCACCGACCAGGAACGGCGCATTCGTGTAGGCCTGCACGTACTCCCGGAAGTCCAGGTCGTTCGACAGGATGTGGTTGATCACGCCGCCGAGGAACGCGATGTCCGAACCCGCCCGCAGCGGGACGTGCTTGTCCGCGAGCGCGCTCGTCCGCGTGAACCGCGGGTCGACGTGCAGCACCTTCGCACCGCGGGCCTTCGCCTCCATGACCCACTGGAAGCCCACCGGATGGGCTTCGGCCATGTTCGAGCCCATGATGACGATGCAGTCGGCGTTGGCCAGGTCCTGCTGATAGTCCGTCGCACCACCGCGACCGAAGGAGGCTCCCAGACCGGGAACCGTGGCGGAGTGTCAAATACGCGCCTGGTTCTCGATCTGCACCGCGCCGAGCGCCGTGAAGAGCTTCTTGATCAGGTAGTTCTCTTCGTTGTCGAGGGTCGCCCCTCCGAGGCTGGCGATGCCCTGCGTCCGCCGGAGCGGCTTGCCGTCGGCGTCGGTCTCCTGCCAGCCCTTGCGGCGGGCGTCGAGCACACGGTCGGCGAGCATGTCCATCGCCGTCGGCAGGTCGAGCTCCTGCCACTCGGTGCCGTACGGCGCCCGGTACAGCACGCGCTCCTCACGGTGGTCACCGGTGACGAGCTGCTTGCTGGCCGAGCCTTTCGGGCACAACCGCCCCCGTGAGACCGGGCTGTCCGGGTTGCCCTCGATCTGCAGGACCCGCTCACCGGCGTCGTCGCTGCCGACGTAGACGTTCTGGGCGCACCCGACCGCGCAGTACGGACACACGGACGCGGCCACCCGGTCGGCGTCGGCGGTACGCGGTTCGCGCTCGCGGGACTTCGGCGAGGCCGCCGCGTCGCCCCTGCCGAGCCGGTCGGCACCCGTGAGCTGACGATAGACCGGCCAGGACCGGATCCAATCGCTCACACCCATGGACGTCCTCCACTCGGCCTCGTCGCTTACCCGAAGATCGTACCCCTCGTGCGGGGCTTCGTCAGCTCCGCGCGATCACGCCAGCCCGCGGATCACGTGAGCGGGTGACCTCGTCCCCCGGATCACCGACACCATGTCCAGCGCCTGGCACGTCTCGGCCACGTTGTGCGCACGGAACACCGCCGCGCCCTGCCACGCGCACACCGCCGTGGCGGCGAGCGTGCCGTGCAGGCGTTGATCGACCGGCAGATCGAGCGACTCGCCGACGAAGTCCTTGTTGGACAGCGCCACCAGCACCGGCCACCCGGTGTCGACCAGCCGTCCCAGCTCTCGGGTGAGCGTCAGCGAGTGCCAGGTGTTCTTGCCGAAGTCGTGCGTGGGGTCGATCAGGATCCCCTCCGCGGGGACGCCGAGCCCGACCAGCTCCTCGGCCCGGTCGGTCACCTCGGTGATCACGTCGGCCACGACGTCGGGGTAGTGCACGCGGTGCGGCCGGGTGCGCGGGACCGCGCCGCCGGTGTGCGAGCACACGTACCCCGCGCCGTACTCGGCCGCGATCTCCGCGAGCCCGGGGTCGGCGCCAGCCCACGTGTCGTTGAGCAGGTCGGCACCCTCCTCGCACGCGAGCCTGCCGACCTCCCGGCGCCAGGTGTCGACGCTGATCACCGCCTCCGGGAACCGCTCCCTGAGCCGCGTCACGAACGGCACCACGCGCCGTGTCTCCTCGTCGACGTCGACGTCCGCACCCGGCCCCGCTTTCACCCCGCCGACGTCGATGATGTCCGCACCGTCGGCGAGCGCCCGCTCGGCCGCCGCGAGGGCTTCGTCGGCGGCGTAGGTCGCACCCCGGTCGTAGAACGAGTCGGGCGTGCGGTTCACGATGGCCATGACCAATGGCCGGTCCCGGCGCATCGCCCTGCCGCGGAAACGGATCACGGAATCTGCGGAAGTCTCACCGGTCTGCACGCCTCCCAACCTATCGCCTCCCGCCCGCCGGACCCTCCCGTGCGCGAAGCCACGGAGCCGGGACGCGAGAGCGTCACGGACGTTCAGCGCGGCAGGATGCCCGCCACCGCCCCGGCCCCATCGGGCCCGTGGGCGCCGTCGACGCCGTCGACGCCGTACCGGAGCCGGTCCTGCGCGGACAGCGACGCGGTGATGCCCCGCTGCGCCTCGGGCGGCAACGTGTGCAGGAGCGACATCACCCGGTCCTTGCGCCGGATCGCGCCCTGCCGCTCCGGCAGGCCGGGCGTGGGCTGCAACTGGGGGACGACGCCGCGCACGTCGTCGACCGAGCCGTCGTGGTGCCCCGCGGCGGCATGGGCCTCCTCGCGGGCGATCTGGGCCGAGTCCTTCTCCTCGCTCATGCCGATGGGCCCGCGCACACGGCCGTTGAGGAACTGCTCGACGACCGGCTCGTCCGAGGTCAGCAGCACCTCACGGGGGCCGAACATCACCAGTTCCTTGCGGAACAGCATGCCGATGTTGTCCGGAACCGTGCGCGCCACGTTGATGTTGTGCGTGACGATCAGGATCGTCGCGTCGATCTGCGCGTTCAGATCCACCAGCAGCTGCGAGATGTACGCGGTGCGGACCGGGTCGAGGCCCGAGTCGGGTTCGTCGCAGAGGATGATCTCCGGGTCCAGCACGAGCGCCCGCGCGAGACCCGCGCGTTTGCGCATACCGCCGGAGATCTCGCCGGGCAGCTTGTCCTCGGCGCCGGACAGTCCGGTCAGCTCGAGCTTCTCGAGCACGATCCTGCGAACCTCGGTCTCCGACTTCTTCGTGTGCTCCCGCAGCGGGAACGCCACGTTGTCGTAGAGGGTCATCGACCCGAACAGCGCACCGTCCTGGAACAGCACCCCGAACAGCTTGCGCGTCTCGTAGAGCTTGCGCTCCGAACACCGCACGATGTCCGTGCCGTCGACCGTGCAGGACCCCTGGTCCGGTTTCAGCAGTCCGATCATCGACTTGAGGAACACCGACTTGCCGGTACCCGACGGGCCGAGCAGGACCGAGACCTCCCCCGGCGGCAGCGTGAGCGTCACGTCCCGCCAGATCGGCTGCCTGCCGAACGACGTGGACAGGCCTTCGACGACGACTTCGGCACCCACGTGGCCTCCTCGGAACCGCGCCCCGATGAGCAGTTCACTGGAACATGTTCCACCCTGGCATCGCAGCGCAGCCCGGTCAAGTGGAGCGAATTCCGATTAACCGGAAGCCGGCTCCGCACCGCGGGGTCAGTGCAGCAGCAGCGCGACCGGGGTGGCCAGCAGGATCGTCAGCGCCACGCGCTGGAACCAGATGACGATCATCCGCGGCACGGAGACCGGGATGTCGGTCGCCAGCACGCACGGAACCAGAGCCGAGAAGAACACGATCTCCGAGACACAGACGACCGCCACGATGAACTTGACCACCGCCGTCGATCCGGCGACCACCAGTGCGGGCAGGAACATCTCGGCGATGCCCACGGCGGCGGCCTTGCCGATCAGCAGCGGCTCCGGCGCCTGAGCGATCCACGCGAACGGGTAGAAGAGGTAGCCGAGCCAGTCGAACACCGGCGTGTAGGTCGCGAGGACGAGGCCCAGCAAGCCGACCGACAGGATCGACGGCAGGATCGCCATGGTCATGCGCAGGCCGGAGGCGACGTTGACCACGATGTTGCGGCCCAGCGACGGCGCCGAGGCCACCGTCGCACGCGCCTCCTGCCAGGCGAGCGCGAACCGGCGGCCACCGGCGTCCCGTTCCGGCTGCGGGGTCACACCGTCGACGCAGGTGTCGGGAATCCGGGACAGCGGCGGGATCCGGACCGTCACGGCCGTCACGACGAACGTGATCACCAGCGTGGTCCAGAAGTACGTGTTCCAGCTGCCCATCAGGTCCAGAGTGGACGCCACGACCACCATGAACGTCGCCGACACCGTGGAGAATCCGGTCGCGATGATCGCGGCCTCGCGGCCGGTGTACTTGCCCTGCCGATACACCCGGTCGGTGATCAGCAGGCCCAGCGAGTAACTGCCGACGAACGAGGCGACCGCGTCGATCGCCGACCGCCCCGGGGTCCGCCACACCGGCCGCATGACCGGGCGCAGGAGGACGCCGATGAATTCGAGCAGGCCGTAGCCGACGAGCAGGGCGAGGAACACCGCGCCGATCGGCACCAGCAGGCCCACCGGGATCACCAGACTGTCCATCAGGAACGGCCCCATGTCCTCGTCGAACAGCCACGCCGGGCCGAGGCCGAACACCAGCATGGCGCCGACGACGAAACCTGCCACCTTGGCGATCGAGAACACCACCGACATCGCCGACCGGTTCCACGTCCGGGCCGCGAAGGGATGTACCGCGCCCGCGAGGATGATCGCCAGCATCAGGTACGGCAGCGCAGCCGGGATCGCGATCTCGACCGCGGTGACCAGGTGGTCCAGCACGATCGAACTCTCGCCACCGATCGAAACCGGCACGAAGAACACGAACGCACCGACGACGCTGTGGACGAAGAACTTCCACATCGGGACACGGCCGCCGGCGCCGGGGCCCGGAAGGCCGGTACCGCCGCGAGCGGCAGCACTGCCTTCCGGGCCGTGGTCGTCCGGGCCGTGGTCGTTCGGATCGTCGCCGTGTCGATCGTCGCCGTGTCGCTGTTCGGTCGTCATCCGCCACCTCCTTCGGTGGCAGGCAGCGTCGCACCACACCGTTCCGGCCTGAACAGGCCACACCGACGAACAGTCTCGGATCTCAGACCCGCAGGAGCCGAGCCCGGCCCTCCGCGTTGTCGAGCCCGGCCCTACGCGTTGTTGAGCAGAGCGCTGGGTGCCCGCAGCGCGGACTCCGAGGCGACCGCCCTGCGCCGGGCCGCCGCCAGGCCACCGAAGCTCTCGGTGATCGCGGCCAGCCGCGCCGCGTGGTGGGCGACCTCGGCCTCGTAGGTCATGCCGATACCGCCGTGCAGCTGCACCGCCTCCTCGGCCACCGCCGTCGCCGTGTCGCCGACGAACACGAACGCGTCGTCGGCGATCGCGGGGAGGTCGACGTCCGCACCACCGTCGATCGCCTCGACCGTCGCCGTGGCCCACAGCGCCATCGACCGTGCCAGTTCGACACGGGCGTACATGTCGGACGCGCGGTGCACGAGCGCCTGGAACGTCGCCAGCGGGACACCGAACTGTTTGCGGTTCTTGAGGTACTCGACGGTGTGGCCGAGCGCCGACTCCATCAGCCCGACGGCCTCGGCCAGCACGGCCACACGCGCCCGCGCGACCGCGGTGTGCCACGCGGCCGTGGCGTCGGTGCCGGTCGTGCCGAGCAGCGTGGCCGGCGTCCCCGCGAACTCGACCTGCGAGGCACGACTCCAGTCGGCGCTGCGCCCGTCGGCCCGGGTGATGCCCGCGGCGGCCGCGTCCACGACGTACACGCCCGTCGTGTCCCCGTCCACGGCCGTGACCAGCAGCGTCGAGGCCTGGTCCGCGTGCCGCACCGGTGCCTTCACACCGGAGAGGACCACCGACCCGTCGCCGGAGTGGGCGGCCGCCACCGACGGCGCGCTCCCCCACGGCCTGCGGGGTTCGGCGTGGGCGACGGCGATCGTCGTGGCGCCCTCGGCGAGGGCGGGCAGCCACTGCTTGGCCTGCTCCTCGGTGCCCAGCGCGGCGATCAGCCACGACGGCAGGAACACGCCGTCCAGCAGCGGTTCGGCCGCGGCGTGCTTGCCCATCGCTTCCAGCGTCGCGTACACCTCGACCGGCCCTGCGCCGACGCCGCCGTGGTCGCCGTCGATCGTCAACCCGGTCAACCCCAGCTCGGCCAGGGTGTTCCACACGTCGTCGTTCCAGCCACGTTCGGTGCTGGTCGCCTCGCCGCGGGCGCCCGCCGGGTAGCCGCGCCCCACGGCCGCGTCGACGGTCTCGAACAGCAGCTTCTGGTCTTCGTTGAACTCGAGATTCATCGCCTATGCGCCCTTCTCACAGTCCCAGGATGGTCTTGGCGATCACGCCGCGCTGGATCTCGTTGGAGCCACCGAAGATCGACAGCTTGCGCTGGTTGAGGTACTGCGCCGCGGCGATCGTCGCGGCGTCGTCGGCGTGCAGCGACTCACCCGCGTCACCGTCCGGAGGCAGCAACATGCTGTCGTCACCCGCCGCACGCATGCGGAGCTTGCTCAACTCCTGCAGCGCCTTCGTGCCCTCCATCTTCAGCAGCGACGACACGGGGCTGGCCTGTCCGTTCTCCGACGCGCCGGTCACGCGGAGCTGCGTGGCCTCCAGCGCCAGCAGCGTCGTCCGCGCGCTGTGCATGGACGTGCGGAACTGCGGGTCGTCGGCGAGCGTGCCGCTCTCGGTCGGGATGCCGGCTGCCGCCTCGGCGAGGTCGGCGAAGACGCGCTGGCTCGTGCCGACCTGGGCGATGCCGTTACGTTCGTTGCCGAGCAGGAACTTGGCGTAACTCCAGCCCTTGTTCTCCTCGCCGACGAGATTCTCGACCGGCACACGCACGTTGTCGAAGAAGAACTCGTTGACCTCTTCGCTGCCGTCGACGAGCGTGATCGGGCGGCGTTCGATCCCCGGCGTGGTCATGTCGAGCAGCAGGAACGACAGGCCCTGCTGTTTGCGCGGCGCGTCCGGGTCGGTGCGGGCGAGCACGAACATCCAGTCGCCGTACTGGCCGAGCGTCGTCCATGTCTTCTGGCCGTTGAGAACGTAGACGTCGCCCTCGCGGCGCGCGGTCGTGCGGAGCGAGGCCAGGTCGGAACCGGCCTCGGGCTCGGAGAAGCCCTGCGACCACCAGATGTCGAGGTTCGCGGTCGCGGGCAGGAACTGCCGCTTCTGCTCCTCGCTGCCGAACTCGGCGATGATCGGGCCGACCATGCTCACGTTGAACGCCAGCGGCTGCGGAACCGAGTTGCGCTGGAGCTCCGAGGCGTAGATGTGCGACTGCGTCGGCGTCCAGCCCTTGCCGCCCCATGCGACGGGCCAGTGCGGGACCGCGAGGCCGTGGGCGTTGAGGATGCGCTGAGTGGTGACGATGTCGTCGTGGGTCGTGCGGCTCAGCGCGTTGCGCCTGCGGATGTCCTCGGGGATCTCACGCGTGAACACCTCCCGCACACCGTCCCGGAATGCGATGTCCTCGCGGGACAACTCCAGATCCATGCAGTCTCCGTTCTCTCCGTCGTCGGCTCACGCAACGGTCAACCCACGCCGCTGTCGAGCGGCGCCCCCGCGACTCTACGACCGATCGTCCGACTCCGGACACCGGCGCACGCCCGGCGTTCACCCGATGCCGGGCCACCGCCCCTCCGCGGCGAGCCGCTCGGTGACCTCGACGACACCGCGCCGCACCGCGACGACCGCCTCCCGCGGTTCGTAGGACTCGCTCGTGGTCCGGATCGCCACGTACCGCCGCAGGCCCGGTTCGACGATGCGGCGGACACCGAGGTCACCCGCTCCGCCGCCGTACTCCCCGCCTCCGCCGTGCTGTTCTCCGGCTCCGCCGTGTCCGGGGACGACCGATAACGGCAGGATCGTGCACGCCCGCCCACCCTGCGCGATCCGCAGCATCGTGCCGAGCGATTCGACGTCGCCGACGACGGCGGGACGCACCCCCGCGGCGGCGAACGTGCGGTCGATGAGTGCGCGCAGATGACTGTTCGGACCGGGGGTGACGAGCGGCACGGCATACAGGTCGGCCAGTGCGACCTCGTGATCCGACGGCGGCCGCGGCTCGGGCCGGCCCACCAGGTAGAGCTCCTCCGAGTACAGCGGCACCTCGCCCGGCCGTGGCGCGTCGTCCTCACGGAACACCGCGGCCAGGTCGAGCCTGCCCGCCAGCAGCAGCTCGTGGATGTAGCCGCTCATCGACTCGAACAGCTGCAGGTGGATCCACGGATAGTGGCGCGTGACCCAGTCGAACAGGGCCGGGGCGAGCCGCGCGGCGACCGTGGTGGGCAGGCCGACCGCGACCGGCCCGTGCACCCGGTCGCGATGGTCGGCGACGTCGTGGGCGAGCCGGTCGAACTGCCGCACGAGTTGCTGGGCGTCCCGGTACAGGGCGGTGCCGGTGGGTGTCGGACGCACGCCCCGTGGACCGCGGACCAGCAACTGCACCCCGAGCCGGGTCTCCAGCTGCGTCATGCGCTGGCTCAGCGCGGGCTGCGACACGTGCAGGCGGTGCGCGGCCGTGGACAGGCTGCCCGCCTCCACCACGCCGATGAAGTCCCGTAAGTGCGCGATGTCCACGTAGCCGCCCCGTCGCCGACCGCCTCAGTTACCGTCCTGCCGCCGTCGCCGGGCGATCCGCCGCGCCCGTTCGACGACAGGCCGGTCGATCATCTCACCGTCGACCATCACCGCGCCCTCCGACTCGACGGCGAGTACGCGCTGCGCCCACGCAAGCTCCTCGGCCGAGGGGGCGAACGCGGCATGCACGAGCGGCACCTGCGTGGGGTGGATGCACAACTTGCCGCCGAACCCCCAGGCGAGTGCCCGCTCGGCGGAACGGCTCACCGCGTCGGCGTCCCGGATCGCGGTACTGACGCCGTCCACCGGCTGCGGCAGCCCGTGGACCGCCGACCACCTGACGAGATCGCTGCGCGCGGTGTCGAGGGCGCCGTCGGCGCTCACGCCGAGATCGAGCGCCAGGTCGACGCTGCCGAACAGGAGCCGCACGGTGCCGGCCGCGCCCGCGATGTCGGCGACGGACACCAGGCCGCGTGCGGTCTCGACCAGCGGCAGCACCGCCGCGCCCGAGGCATCCGCGGCCGTCCGGACGTCGTCGGCGCTCTCGGCCTTGGGCAGCACCACCGCGTCCGGGCCGAGCCGACGGCAGGCCGCCAGGTCGGCGTCGGCGTGCTCGGTGCGCAGGTCGTTGACACGCACCACGACGCCACCGTCGTCGCCCGGCCAGTGCCGGGCCAGTGCGTCCCTGGCGGCGGCCTTCTCCCCCGGGCCGACGGCGTCCTCGAGGTCGATCACCACCGCGTCCGCACCGGCGGCCATGGCCCTGCCGAACCGGTCGGGCCTGGAGGCCGGGACGAACAGCCAGCTCACCGCCTCCGCGAGCGCCGTCGTCTGCTCGTCACCGTCGCTCATCACTGTCCTCCGCACCGCCTGCCGATTCCCCGCCCGGACGGACAGGGTTCGCCGTCGCGGGCCGGGACTTCCCCGGTCCCGTCACCGTGCCCGCCCGTGGTCCCGTCGTCGCGGGCGAGTCGTCACGCCACACCGTCGGCGACCAGCCCGTCGATCTCGTCGGCCGCCATCCCGAGTTCGCCCAGGATCGGCCGCGTGTGCTCGCCGAGCGCGGGCACCGGGTCCATCCTCGGCGCGGGGTCGGTGAGGCCCGGCGGCGCGGTCGCAGGCACCGGCCCCGCGGGCGTCGCCACCTCGTGCCACCGGCCGCGCGCCTCCAACTGCGGGTGCTGCCACACCTCGCCCACGGTGTTGACCCGCGCGTTGGCGACCGGGATCTCGTCCAACAACGCCATCGCGGCGTCGCTCGGCAGCTCGGCGAACCGGCCGGAGACGATCGCACCCAGCGCGTCACGGTGGGCGTTGCGGTCGGCGTTGGTGGCGTAGTCCGGATGATCGGCCAGCTCCGGACGCGCGAGGAACCGTGCACAGAACGACCGCCACTCGCGCTCGTTCTGGACGGCCATCATGACGACCTTGCCGTCGCCCGCGGTGAACGGGCCGTACGGGTAGATCGTCGCGTGCGCCGCACCGGCCCGCGGTGGTGGCTCGGCACCGTCGTAGGCGTAGTACAGCGGAAATCCCATCCACTCCACAGTGGATTCCAGCATCGAGACGTCGATGTGCGTGCCGACGCCCGTACGCCCGCGTTCCAGCAGCGCAGCCAGCACGGAGCTGTAGGCGTACATACCGGCGGCGATGTCGGACACCGAGATGCCCACCTTCGCCGCTTCGTCGGGCGTACCGGTGACCGACACGAGGCCCGCCTCACTCTGCACCAACAGGTCGTAGGCCTTGCTCGTCTCGTACGGTCCCGGCGAGCCGTACCCGGAGACGTCGCAGACGATGAGCCGCGGGTCGCGCTCCCGCAGCGCCTCCGCCCCGAGTCCGGCCCGCTCCGCCGCGCCGGGTGCCAGGTTCTGGATGAACACGTCCGCCCCGTCGAGGAGCGTGCGCAACGCCGCCATGCCCCGCTCGTCCTTGATGTCGAGGGTGAGTGACTCCTTGTTCCGGTTCACCCACACGAAGTGGGAGCTCAGTCCCCGCACACGCGAATCGTAGGCACGGGCGAAATCCCCGACTCCGGGACGTTCCACTTTGATCACCCGGGCACCCAGGTCGGCCAGCTGCCTGCTCGCGTACGGAGCGGCGATGGCCTGTTCGAGCGACACGACGGTCACGCCTCGGAGCGGTTGCATACCTGTCCCTTTCACTGTCGGCCACCGGATCCCGGCGGCACCTCAGACGACCACGCTCAGGATCATCACCAGCACCAGCGACAGCACCGACGCCAGCGACGTCACGAACGTCAACGCCTTCAGCGCACCGCGGGTCGTGACCCCGAGCAGAGTCTGGAACATCCAGAAGAAGTTGCTGTTGAGCTGCAACGCGAACAGTGCACCCGAGCCGATCGCCAACGCCAGCACCTCCGCGGGGATGCCGAGGCTGCCCATGATCGGCGCCAGGATGCCGGCCGCGGCGATCCCGGCCACCGCGATGGAGCCGATGGCCAGGTGCAGCACGGCGGCGACGAGCCACGCCAGGAGCACCGTCACCAGCGCGGGAATCCCGGCGCCTGCGGAGAACATGCCGGACAGCACGTCGTCCAGGTCGGTCTCCCCGATGACGGCGCCGAGCGACCCGCCCACACCGGTCACGAGCAGGATCTGTCCGGTGGAGTTGAAGCCGGACGTCATCGTCTCTCCGAGGGCGTCGGCACCGAGCGTCCTGCGCGCCAGCACGTAGGCCCCGACGAGGCCGGCGAACAGCGCGAAGACGGGGTCGCCGAGGAAGGCGAGCACATCGGACTCCACCCCGGCCGCCTTGGTGATCGCACCGGTCGCGATGAGCAGCAGCGGCACGACGATCGGCAGCAGCGACACGGTCAGCGGAGGCAGCGCGCGTTCCCGCGCCGCCGCGGTGGTGGTCGCGCCACCCGTCTGCACTGCGTCACCTGTCTGCACCGCGTCACCTGTCTGCACTGCGCCGCCCGTCTGCGCCGCGTCACCCGTATGAACCGCGTCACCCGTCCCGTCACCCGAGTTCGGGGCAGTGCCGGAGCTCGGGGCGGCACCGGGGGCGTCGCCGCTCACGTCCTCGTCCTCGGCCCGCGCCGGGCCGTCCTGACTGGACCCGACCTCGTCCTTCTCGGCGTTCCAGAAGCCCCTGGCCAGCATGCGGCCGTAGACGAACACGGTCAGCAGCGCCGTCACCGGGCCGAGCGCGAAGCCGTAGAGCAGCATCGTGCCGAGCGGCACGTCCAGCAGGCCGGCGATGGAGATCGTGCCGAGCCCGGGTACGACGAACACGTACCCGACGAGGATGCCCGCGGTCAGCGATCCGGCCATCATCGCGAGACCGTTGCGGCCGAGGTGGGGTGCCGCGGACCGGGCCAGCGGAGCGGCGAGCACGAGCTGGACGTCGACGTAGATGGAGGGGAACACCGAGCTGAGGGCCACGGCGAGCGCGTACGGCAGCCGCCGCGGTCCCAGCGCCCGCAGCAGTTTCTCCACGACCTTCTGCAGCGCACCCATCGCGTGCAGCAGCCCGCCCAGCAGCACGCCGAATCCGATGAGCAGCCCGACCTCGGCCATGATGTCGCCGAAGCCCGTGGCCACGGTGGTGATCGTCTTCTCGAAGCCGAGGCCCGACGCCAGCCCGAGGTAGAGCGACCCGACGACGAGCGCGATGACCGGCTCGACCTTGACGACCAGGATCAGTGCGATGACGGCGGCGATCGCCACCGTCGCGTGCAACACGACCATTGTGTTCCCGTTCTTTCTCGGCTCAGCACTCGCGACTCGGCGCCTCGGAACCCGGCACCGGCCGTCCGAGCGTCGGGACGTGATCCAAACACGGCCACGCGAGTCCCGGTAGCCGGTGATCGCCGAGGCCCGTATAAGCGCGTCTTATAGCAGCGTGGCCCGCCGGCCGGCGGTCGTGGTCGGCGGTCGTGGTCGTCAGCCGAGGTCGAGCGTCAGGAGGTGGTAGCTCAGGGTCTTGCCGTGCCCGTCGAGGACCGCCGAGCCGGTCACGCCGCCGCCGAGCACGCCCGGCAGGCGGAAGACCAACGCCGGCAGCCCGCGCACGACGCTCCTGCCCACCTCGCCGGTGACGAGCGGTGCGAAGTGCGCTGCCACCACGTCGGCGGTGAGGAGTCGTTCGAGCACGGTGAACGCGACGTCGTCGCGGGGCAGCACCGCGAGCATGAGCGTGTCGCCCTTGTCGCCCGCCCGCACGTCGGCCAGTTCGTCGACCGTCATGCTCGCACCGTCCCCCGCCGCGCCGGCCCCCGCCGGGTCGGCCGGCGTTCCGGTTCCCTCGTTCATCCGACCACCGTCACCCGTGGACGTACGTGCTCACGCGGTACCACGCACGAACGCACCGCCACGATCTCCGTGGTGCTCCTGCGTGCTCCGCCGCCGCCTGCGGGACCGTTGGTGTACAGGGATTCCACCTCCCAGCCGACGGCCTCGGCCGCCTCCGCGGTCGGCACGCGTGCCGACACCCGCACCCGCACCTCCGCGGGATCCTCCGCGGCGGCCAGCCCGCGGAACGCGGCGCCCGCACCGATGTACTCGACCTCGACGGCCTCCTCCGGCAGTCCGTGCACCCCGACGAGCCGTTCGCACGCGATGTCGGCCGCCATCCGGGCACGGTCGAGGCAGCGAGGCCCCGCGTAGGACAACTGCCCCTCGCCCAGCCACCCTCCCCGGAAACCGAGCGTCACCTTCAGCCCGTCCGGGCGCGGCCGTCCCGTCGCCCCGCGCGCGGCGACCCGATCCGTGCCGGCGTCGGTGAACGTGACGTCGCTGAAGTCGGCGACCACGTCCGGGGTCACGTAGGCGGCGGGGTCGTCCACTTCGTACAGCAGCTGCTCGCCGCAGGTCCGGCGGTCCAGCCTGCCGCCGGAGCCGTCCGGCTTGCCGAACACGGCGGCGCCGTCGGGCCCGACGTCGGCGAACGGGAACCCGAGCCGGGCGGGATCGGGTACCGGTTTGGTGAGCGGATCGGCGAAGTAGCCGCCGGTGAGCTGGCCCGCGCACTCGAGCAGATGACCCACGAGCGTCCCCTTGCCGAGCAGGTCGTGGTCGCCGGGTGCCCACCCGAACTCGTGGACGAGCGGGCCGAGGTACAGCGCCGGATCGGCGACCCGGCCGGTCACCACGACGTCCGCACCGGAGGCGACGGCCTCGGCGACCGGTTCGGCACCGAGGTAGGCGTTCGCGGAGAGCAGCTCGTCACCGACCTCCGACAGCGGTGTGCCGGTCTCCCACACCACGGGGTCGATCGTGCGCACCAGCTCGAGGACGTCGTCACCGGTCACGACCGCGATCCGCGCGTCCAGGCCCAGGGCACCGGCTTCGCGCAGCGCGCACTCACCCGCGGCTTCCGGATTGGCCGCACCCGAGTTGGTCACCACCGTCGTCCCCGCCGGGTGACAGTGCGGCAGCACCGCCCGCAGCCGGGCCGCCAGCAACGGGTCGAACCCGGCGGCCGGGTCGGCGATCCTGCGGGCGTGCCCGGCCGCGACGGTGCGCTCGCCGAGGCATTCGAACACGAGGTAGTCGGGCCGGGCGCGGCGCGCGAGTTCGACGGCGGGGTCGATCCGGTCCCCGGCGAATCCCGCACCCGCGCCGAGCCGCAGCGTCCCCGGCGCCCTCACGACGCCCACACCGGGATCGCACCGGTCGCCAGCGCGACGGCCAGCATCACGAGGCTGGCCAGCCACGCCCAGCCGATCAGCGCGCGGATGTGCTTGCCGATCTCGACGCCGGCGAGGCCCACCAACAGGTAGAACGAGCCGGTGAGCGGACTGATCGGGAACCCGAGAGTCTCCTGGCCCAGCAACGCGGCCTGTGCGAGCTCGGTTGCGGTGATGCCGAACTGTTCGCCGACGCCCGTCAGCACCGGCAGCACACCGAAGTAGAAGGCGTCGGGACCGAACAACAGGCTCAGCGGCACGCCGAGCACACCGACGATCAACGGCAGTGCTGGTGCGGCTCCCGCCGGGATGGCGTCCGCGGCCGTGGTCGCCATCGCCTCGATCATGCCGCTCGCCTCGAGAATGCCGAGGAACACGCCCGCGGCCAGCAGCGTCGTGACCATGAGCATGGCGCCCTTGGCGTGGGCCTCGATGCGGTCGGTCTGCGCCTTGAGTCCCGGGTAGTTCACGATCAGCGCGATCACGAGTCCGGCCAGGAACACCGCCTCGGCGGCCGTGACACCGGCGACGAGCCCGCCGATCACGGCGATCGTGAGGGCGATGTTGAACCAGAACAGTTTCGGCCTGCGCAGCGCTCCGGCGTCGGTGTCGTCACCGGAGGATCCCGACGAGGCCGCCGCGCCGCTCCCGGCCCGGCCCCCGGCCGTGGGGTCCGTCGAGTCCGTGGTGCCGGCCGCAGTGACGGCGGAACCCGCCGCCGGGGTCGCACCGGCGGGTTCCAGCTCGCCGCCGGCCGCGACGGCGACGGACTCGGCCGTGGCGAGCCGCTTGCCCTCCCGCCTGCCGAGCCACCACGCGATCACCAGCACCGTGACGACACCGGCGATCTGGGCCGGGATCAACGGCACCCAGAGGTCGTTGACCGGCACGCCCGTCGTGCTCGCCGCACGGACCGCGGGCCCGCCCCACGGCAGCAGGTTCATCACGCCCGCACCCAGGCCGACGCAGGTGGCGAGCAAAAGCCGCCGCATGCCGAGTCCGTCGAACACCGGCAGCATCGCGGGGATGGTGATGAGGAACGTCGTCGCCCCTGCCCCGTCCAGGTGCACGGCGCAGGCGAGCGCGGTCGTCGCCAGGCAGACGGTGGCGGGCGCGTTGCCCGCGAACCCGACGATGCGAGCGATGATCGGGTCGAACATGCCCGCGTCGCGCAGCACGCCGAAGAAGGCGATGGCGAACACGAACATCGCCGCGGTGCCCGCGACGTCGGCGATGCCGGCACCCGCGAACTCGCCGACCTCGGCGGGGCCGAACCCCGCGACGAAGGCGGCCACGATCGGCACACCGGCCAGCGCCACGACGGCGGCCACCCGGTTGGTCAGCAGCAACGCCAGGATGACACCGACGGTTGCAAAGCCCAGCCAAGACAACATTGTCCCAGGACCTCTCCACGGTTTCGGATCTGCCGAGAGTCTGGTGCCGCCACCTCCTGTCGTCCAGCATTGATTCCGCATAGATTGATGCACCATGAGCATAGACATGTCGATCCGCCAGCTGCGTGCGATCGTCGCCGTGGCGGACGCGGGCGGCTACACCGCCGCAGCGCGCCAGCTCCACATTGCACAGTCCTCTTTGAGCAGGTCGGTACTGGACATCGAGCGGCGAGTGGGCGTATCACTGTTCGAGCGCACCACGCGCAGCGTCGTGCCGACGCCGGACGGCGCAGAGTTCCTGACGATCGCGCGCGGGTTGCTGGCCCATGTCGACGCGGCGCTCAACCACTTCGAGGGGTACCTGGCGGGCACGCGCGGTGCGGTCACGATCGCCGCGCTGCCCTCGCTCGCAGGCAGCATGCTCCCGACGGCGCTGGCCGACTTCCGGCGCGACCGGCCGGACGTGACCGTCTCGGTCCGCGACGGCCTTGCGGACGAGGTGCTGGCACACGTGGTCGACGGCACGGCCGACATGGCGATCACCGTGGCGCCCGCCGTGCCCGCCGGCCTCAGTGCCCCGCGTATCGCCGTGGACCGGTTCGTGTGCGTCTTCCCGCCGGGCCACCGGTTCGACGGCCGGCAACGGGTCGCCTGGCGCGACCTGGCGGGCGAGCCGTTCGTCGCCTTCGACCGGGACACCAGCATCCGCACCTACGTCGACCGCACCCTCGCCGACGTCGGCGTCGAACTGGGGCCGATCACCGAGGCCCGCAACATCGGCGCCGTCGCGGGTCTCACGGCGGCCGGCTTGGGGGTGTCGATGGCCCCGGCACTCATCGTGCCCATGATGGGGTTCGCCGGCCTGGAGCACGCGGCGGCGACCGGACCCGTGGTGAAGCGCGACATCCGGCTCGTCCACGACCCCGCCCGCCCGTTGTCCCGGCCCACCCGCGCCCTGATGGACACGCTGCTCGGCGCCTCGGCACGCGAACTCGAACTGCCCGCCGGAGCACGGTGGACGACCGACGACTGAGCCGCGCCGCGTCAGCTCGCCGTGTAGCCGCCGTCGACGAGGTGGTAGCTGCCGGTGACGAACCCGGCCGCGTCACTGGCCAGGAACGCCACGACCTGCGCCACCTCCTCCGGTTCGGCCATGCGCCCGAGCGCGTGCCGTCCGGCCAGGTCGCGCTGCGTTTCCTCGTCGAGCGCGTTCGCCACGGCAGGAGTGTTGACGAACCCGGGGCCAACGGCGTTGACGCGAATCCCCCGTGCGCCGTACTCGAGCGCGGCGTTCTTCGTCAGGCCCTGCAGGGCGTGTTTGGCCGTCACGTACGCCGAGTTGCCGGGGAATCCGACCGAGCCGAGCATCGACGACATGTTCACGATGCTGCCCCCGCCGTGCGCCAGCATCGCGGGAATCTGTGCCTGCAGTCCGTGGAGGACGCCGCCGAGGTTCAGGCCGAGCACCGCGTTCCACGAGTCCAGGGGATAGTCGGCCAGTTCGGCGGCCGCTCCGCCGATGCCCGCGTTGTTGACCGCGATCCGTAGCGGCGCGAGCGTCTCCGCCTCCCCCACCGCGTCGACGTGGACCTCGGCTATGGAGGCGTCGCCGACCACGACGGCCGCCCTGCCGCCTGCGTCGGAGATCTCGCCGGCCACGGCCTGCGCAGCGTCGTCGTCGAGATCGGCCACGACGACCGCAGCTCCGTTCGCCGCCAGCAACCGCGCCACCGCACGTCCGATTCCGCTGCCTGCGCCGGTCACGATCGCCGACCGGTCCGCCACGTCGTAGGTCGCCATCGGTCCTCCCGTTCCCGGTGCGCGCACCGGCTCATCGGTTGTCACCCGCCGCAGGCGCGATGCCGATCACGCCACCGTTCACCATGCCCGCCCGCGCCGCGGCGCGCCAGTGCGGCGAGATGCCACCGGACGCGGGAGACGCGGCGGGCAGGCCGCGTCAGGCCGCCGACGTGACGGTCTCCGCCGTGCGCGGCGCGGGAGTGACCAGTGCGATCGCGCCGGCGAGCGCGGCGGCCCCTCCGGCGATGGCGAAGATCACGGTGTAGGCGGTGATGCCGGGATAGGTGGCGTCACCGACCCGGACGACGATGCCCGCCGTCACCGTGGCGACGATGGCGCTGCAGCTGGACGTCCCGATCGACCGGCACAGCGCGTTGAGACTGTTGGCGGCGGCGGTCTCCGACTGGGGCACGGCACGCATGATCAGCGCGGGCACGGCGCCGTAGGCCAGAGCGGCACCGATCGCCGGGACGGTGACGACCACGATCACGGCGGCGAGCCCGTCGTGGACCGCGACGCGCGCCAGGTTGCCCACCGCGAGCAGCGACGTGCCGAGCACGACCGTCACCTTCGGTCCCCACCGGCGGGACACGACCGCGGACAACGGCGAGAACGCCACCATGGCACCGCCGACCGGCAGCAACGCCAGCCCGCTGGCCACCAGCGACAGGTCGAAGCCGTAGCCGGTGGCGGCGGGTGCCTGCAGCATCTGCGCACTGACCATGAACGAGGCGAACATCGCCACGCCGATGAGCACGGAGGCGATGTTCGTCAGCAGCACGGCGGGCCGGGCCGACACCCTCAGGTCGACGAGCGGGCCGGTGGGCAGGCGCAGTTCGTACCAGCCCCAGCCGACGAAGATCACCAGAGCCGCCGCCAGCAACAGCACCACCTCGGGGCTGTCCCAGCCCCACGTGCTGCCCCGGGAGACGGGAAGCAACAGGCACAGCAGCCCTGCCGACAGGCCCACCGCGCCGCCGAGGTCGAACCGCCCGCCGCTGCGCACCGGCGACTCCGGCACGAGCGCCGTCACCAGCACCAGCTGCACCGCCCCGAACACGGCCGCGCCGGCGAACAGCCAGTGCCAGTCGGCGTACTCGGCGACGAACCCGGTCAGCGGCAACCCGATGGCGCCGCCCGCGCCCAGAGTGGAGCTCATGACGGCGATACCCGTGCCGACCCGTTCGGGCGGCAGTTCGTCGCGCATGATGCTGATGCCGAGCGGGATGACACCGATCGCGACGCCCTGCAACCCGCGCGCCGCCAGCGCGAGGAGGAACTCACTGCTCACGGCGCCGAGTGCGCTGCCCGCGGTCATCGACGTCAGTGCCACGAGCAGCATGCGCCGCTTGCCGTACATGTCACCGAGCCTGCCGAGCACGGGCGCGCAGACGGCGCCGGTCAGCAGGGTGATCGTGATCAGCCACGCGGCGTTGGACGGTGTCGTGTCGAGCAGCCGTGGAAACGCGGGCAGGAGCGGCACGGCCAGCGTCTGCATCAGCGAGACGGCGATACCGGACGCGGCGAGCACGGCGACCACGGACCAGGGCGCGGACGTTCGTGCCACGACCGACGTCCTCCGTTCCACTCGATGGCCGGAGGCGCCCGCGACACGGTGCGTTCCGGCAAGGTCAGCCGATCGAGTAAACCGGTTCCGGCACGCGCGTGCAAGAAGAGTGGGGTGGACCACAACCCCATAATGATGCTCATCATCCCGAGGGTTAACGTGGACGGTCCGGTGAAGACGTGGCTTACAGGTGAACCTGACCGGGAACCCTGGACAGAATCACCTGCCGACCGGGTATCGTTGTGCTAATCTATCATCACCATTCGCATAGAGGAGACGACATGGCCACGGATACCGTCCCCTCCGACGCGCGGCCACTGGCCGGTGTACGGGTGATCGAACTCGGCTCGATGTACGCAGCGCCGACCACCGGCCGCATGCTCCGCGACTTCGGTGCCGACGTCGTCAAGGTCGAAGACCCGTCCGCAGGCGATTTCGCCCGGCAGTGGCAACCCGCCCACAACGGCACCGCGATCGGCTTCGCCCGGCTCAACTCCGGGAAGCGCTCCGTGGGGGTCGACCTGCGCACGCCCCGTGGCCGTGCGGTCGTGACGCGGCTGATCGACGAGGCCGACGTGCTCATCGAGAACTTCCGTCCCGGACGGCTCGAGAGCTGGGGTATGGGCTACGACGACCTCGCCGCGCGCAATCCCCGCCTGGTGATGACCCGGGTCAGCGGGTTCGGCCAGACCGGGCCCTACCGGGAGCGCCCCGGCTTCGGCACCGTCGCCGAGACCGCCAGCGGCTACGCGTTCCTCAACGGCTGGCCCGAGACGCCGCCGACCGCTCCCCCGTTCGGATTCGCCGACTCGATCGCCGGCATCTCGGCGGCCTTCGGTACGGCCATGGCGCTGTACCGGCGCGAGCTGTCCGGCCACGGCTCGGAGGTCGACGTCGCACTGTACGAGCCGCTGATGTTCATCCTCGGCGACGCCGTGCTGAACTACACCTCCTCCGGCGCGATCATGCAGCGGCACGGCAACGCCTCCGGGGCCGCCTCACCGCGGGGCATCTATCAGGCCGGCGACGGCGGCTGGCTGTCGATCGCCGCGTCGAACCAGGCCATCGCGATGCGCCTGTTCGACGCCATGGGCATGCCGGAGCTGAAGACCGACGAGCGCTACGCCACCAACACCGCACGCATGGCCAACAACGACGCGCTGCAGGCGATCGTGCGCGAGTGGATCGGCGCCCGGCCCCGCGACGAGGCACTGGCGACCCTCGACGACCACGAGGTCGTGTCCGCCGCCGTCAACGACGCGAGCGACATCGCCGCCGACCCGCACTTCCTGGAGCGCACCCTGGTCGACCTGGCGGGCAGCGCGCTCGGCCCCGCCCTGATGCCGGGGCCGGTGCTGCACGTGCGCGACATGGAACGGCCCGTGTACCGGGGCGTTCCCGAGGTCGGCGAACACACGGGGCAGGTGCTGGCCGGTGAGCTGGGCATCCCGGCGGGCGAGCTGACCGCGTTGGCGGCCGACGGGGTGATCGGCGCCGTCGACGGCGAGAACGGCCCAGCGGACCCCGCCACCGCGTCCGTGGCGGGCACGGACGTCGGCACCGGAAGCAGGGCCACCGGAGCGGCGTGATGACACAACCACCGCTCCGGCCGCGCAAGACGGCCATGCTCGTGGCCCAGCGGATCGTCGCCGACATCCACGAACGCGGCAACACGGTCGGCGAACGCCTGCCGCCGGAACGGGTCATGCTCGACGAGTACGCCGTGGGCCGCGGAACGCTCCGGGAGTCGTTGCGGTTCCTCGAGCTCCAGGGGGTGATCTCGCTGCGGCCGGGCCCCGGCGGCGGCCCCGTGGTGGAACAGCCGGACGCCTCCAGCCTGGCGACGGCGCTCACGCTGTTGCTGCAGTTCGAGAACGCGCCGTTCCGCACGATCGCGGAGGCCCGCACCGGCCTGGAGCCGATGATGGCGCAACTGGCGGCCGAGCGGATCGACGACGAGTCGCTGGGCCAACTGAAACTCAGCGTCGACACGATGTACGACCAGCTCGACGACCAGCACGTCTTCCTGGCGGAGAACAAGCGGTTCCACGACATCATCGCCCACGGCAGCGGCAACGCGATGTTCGGCTACCTCGTCGACGCCCTGCTGGGCATTCTCGACGGCTCGGCGATCGGTATCGACTACCCGAAGGTGCGGCGCACCGCCGTGCACAAGGCGCACCTTCGGATCTACGAGGCGATCGCGACGCGGGACCCGCAGGCGTCGTCGACGGCGATGGCGCACCACATCGAGGAGTACGTCAAGTACGCCGAGCGCAAGTTCCCCGACATCCTCGCCGCACCGATCACCTGGACCCACCTGACCTGAACCGGTCCGTGCCCGACCACGACCCGTCCGGCTCGCAGCCCGCCGGCGGCCCTCACCGCCAGGGTGAGTCGATGTCGAGCACCCGGGCGAGGGTGCCGCCGAGCACGGCTTTCGTCTCGTCGTCGGTGAGGCCGAGGGCGTCGATGGCGGCGATCTCGTCGCCGGGGTCGGCCATCGGCCAGTCGGAGCCGAACACGATCCGCTCGGCGCCGTGATTGCGGATCAGCCTGCGCACCCGTTCCGGGCGCAGCGTGTTCAGCCCGGGCGGCCACGACGTCTCCAGCACCACGTCGGCCCCGGAAAGCATCTCCTCGGCGTCGTCGAGGATCTTGTAGCCGCCGAAGTGGCAGGCCATCAGCCGCAGTTCGGGGAACTGTGCCGCGATGTCGGCGATCATCCGCGGACTGGAGAGACTGTTCGTGTGGGTATCGGCGCTGCCCGCACCGACGTGGGCGATCACGGCGATGTCCGAACCGAACGCCTCCAGGATCGACCACAGCCGCGGATCGTCGAGCCCGTAGTTCTGGAACAGCGGATGGATCTTCACCGCACGGAGGCCGTGCCGGTGCAGGCTCGCCAGGTTCTCCTCGACCGGCAGATCCACGTGCACCGTGCCGACGGGGTAGTGCCGGTCGCCGGCCGCGCCGGCGACGAACCGGTTCACCGAGTCGACATGGCGCGCCTCGGCCGCGATGCCCAGACAGCAGCTCATGTCGACGCCGCTGCCGGCCATGGCGGACGTCAGGCCACCGACCGTGCCGTCACCCCGGGCCGTCAGCCCGGGCAGCCGATTGCCCGCGAGCGCGGCCGCGGCGATCTTGTCGGGCCAGACGTGCGTGTGCGCATCGATGATCATGGCTGTCACAACTTTCCGGATTCGCCGCCGTCGACCACGAAGACCGAGCCCGTGGTGAACGGCGAGCGGGCGGACACGAGCAGGCAGACCAGCGGCATCAGTTCCTCCACCTCGGCCATGCGGCCCGCGGGGATCCTCTTGACCCGCCGGGCGAGCAGATCGGGCGATTCGAGCACGGCGCTCTGCGCGTCGGTCGCGAACGCTCCCGGGGCGATGCAGTTCACCTGCACACCCTTGCCCGCCCACTCGGCGGCCAGGGACTCGGTCATCCGCACGACGGCGCCCTTCGACGTCGAATAGCCGACCAGGTGCGGTTTGCCGCGCACACCGGTCGTCGAGGCGACGTTGACGATCCGGCCGCTCCCCTGGGCGAGCATGTGCCTGCCCGCCGCCTGGGCCAGCAACATCGGCGCGATCACGTTGACCGCCATCGTCTCCTTCCACACGCCCGGGTCCTGGTCGACGAACGCGCCGGCGGGCGCGATGCCCGCGTTGTTGACGAGGGCGTCGATCCGGCCGTGCCGGGCGACCACGGTATCGACGAGAGCCGTCACCGCGGCCTCGTCACGCATGTCCACGGCTTCCGCCGTGATCCGGCCCTCGCCCCGTGCGGCGACCTCGGTGAGGACGTCCTTGCTGCGTGCCGCGGCGACGACCGTGGCCCCTTCCGCAGCGAGTGTCGTGGCCATCCCCGCGCCGAGTCCGCGGCTGGCACCGGTGACCAGCACGACGGTGCCATCCAGTCCCAAGTCCATTCAGGACACCTGCTTCCCGGCCTGCTTCTTCGCGGCCTCCTTGCCGAGTCTGCGGGCCAGCGAGTCGAGCAGCACCTCGGTCGCACCCTCGTACACGCGCAGCGGACGCGCGTTGCGGTACAGGCGTTCGATCTTCGATCCGCGCACCAGGCCGAACCTGCCCATGCTCTGCACCGCCCGGTCGGCCGCACGGCCCGCCGCCTCGGTGGCGACGACCTTCGCGATCGACGAGTGGTCCAGATGCGACAGCGGATCGGTCCGGGCGAGCGACGCGGCGCGGTAGGTCATGGCCCGCGCGCTCTCGACGTCGGCCCACGACGAGGCGAGGTTCTGCCCGACCGCGCCCAGCTCGAGCAGCGGCCTGCCGAACTGGGTACGCGTCGTCGCGTGCGTGGTCGCTTCGTCCACCGCAGCCTGCCCGAGTCCGACGCCCGAGCCGGCCACGGTCACCCGGAACACGGCGAGCGTCTGCAGCATCAGTGAGAACGCCTTACCCGGCGCGCCGAGCCGGTTCGCTTCGGGCACGACCACGTCGTCGAAGGTGAGCTCGCCGAGGATGTGCGGGGCGATGATGTCGGCTCCCCGCTCGGCCGTCAGCCCCGCCGACGACGCAGGCACGAGCACCATCGAATAGCCGTCGTCCTCCTTGCCGAGGACGCAGTAGAACGCCGCGGCGCCGCCGTTGGTGATGAACGATTTCCGCCCGCGCACCACGAGGTCGCCGCCGCGGCGTTCGATCGTCGTCGTGATCGCACGCAGGTCCGAGCCGACGTCGGGTTCGGTCAGGGCCAGCCCGGCGATCGCCTCCAGTGCCGCCACCTTCGGCAGCCATGCGGCCTTCAGTTCCTCCGAACCCCCCATCGACAGCGAGTAGCTGCCCACGCCCTGCATTCCGAACAGCGAGTCCAGGTGCGCCGAGCTGTACATGAGCGCTTCGCGGACGACGGCGAGCGCCAGCGGGTCGAGGGTCTCGGACTCCCCGCCGTACGCGGCGGGAACGACCTGCCGGGCCAGACCCGACTCCCGGAGTACGGCGGCGGTCGGCTCGTGTATGCCAGGACTCTCGTCGGCCTCGGCGGCGAACGGCTCGACCGCCGCGGCCACGTCCCGGGCCACCTTCTGGATCGCACGGTGCCCGTCGGACAGATCGAACAACTGCTCGGAAGCCACTCTCTTTCGCCTTTCGCTCGTGCGCATGTGTTGTGGGCGGTGCCGGCGTCACTGCCGCCTGCCGGTCCGCGACCCGCTCCGCCGCAGGCTCCGGCACCGAGGAGCACGCGCCGTGGCCGCAACCTCTCTCGTCAGCGACGCTGGTCGAAGCGGCGGCCGAGGAGTTCGGACACGATGCGGGTGCGCTGCATGGCCGGGGTTCCGCCCGCGATGGCCCAACCGTGCGCGTCGCGGTGCAACCGTTCGAGGCCGTACTCCTCGGTGTAGCCGTTGCCGCCGTGCAGTTGCATGCCCAGATCGGTGACCCGTTTGGCCATCTCGTTGGCGGTGCACTTGGCGAGCGAGACCTTGAACGGGTCGGGCAGTCCGGTCCCCGCACTGTCTGCGGCCTTCTCGAGCAGCGCCCTGGCGGCCTCCACTTGCAGCACCATGTCCGCCAGGTTCGTCTGCACGCTCTGGAACTCCACGAGCGGTTTGCCGAACTGTTCGCGTTCCTGCACGTAGGCCGTGGTGCGGTCGAGGGCGGCCTGTGCGACGGCCAGGCTCATCGTGGTGTTGCCGAGCCGCTCGATGGAGAAGACGCCGAACAGTTTGCCGAAACCGCCCGCGGGCACGACGACGTTGTCGGCGGGTGCGACGACGTCGTCGAAAATGACGTCCGCGGAGGGGATGCCGCGGAAACCCATCAGTTTCTCCTGGGCGCCGAAGCTCAGTCCCGGTGTGCCCTTCTCGACGACGATGCCGCCGATGCCCTTCGACCCCGGCGCATCGGACAGCCGGGTGTAGGTCAGGTACAGGTCGGCCTCACCGCCGTTGGAGATCCACCGCTTGGTGCCGTTGATGACGTAGGTGTCGTCGACGGGCTTGGCAGCGGTGCGCATGTCGGTGGCCGCCGATCCGGCGTCCGGTTCGGAGATCGCGACCGCCATCGTCTTCTCGCCCGCGACGATGTCCGGCAGCCAGCGCCTGCGTTGCTCTTCGGTTCCGAGGTGGTTGATCACCTGGGCGGGGCCGGTGTTGGATTCGAAGACCTGGAACGCCGCGGGCCGGCACACCTTGCCGAGTTCTTCGATGACGGCCAGGGCGTGACTGATCGGCGCCCCGGAACCGCCGAACTCCTCGGGCAGTGCGATGCCCAGAAAGCCCAGTTCGCCGAGACGTTTGCGCTCCTCGACCGGCAACGGCCTGCGCTCGGCGTCCAGCTCGTCGGCCATCGGGGCGTAGACGTCCGCGGCCACCTGCGCGGCGAGCCGGCGGATCTCCCGGATGTCATCGGTCATCGTCGACCTCCTTGGTTGTAATCATTATCCTGGTTTATCCACCACGGTTGTCAACAGGCGACCGGATGACGCGGCGCGGCCACGCGGAAACGGTCACAATCCCGGCGTCCACGTCCACCCTCACCGAGGGTGAGCGTGGACTTAGACATGCATATCATGATAAGTAATTAACCATGATTCCAGCGCGGGAAGTCAGCGACGTCGTCATCGTCGACGCGGTCCGCACCCCGATGGGCAAGGGCAAACCCGGCGGGGCACTCGCCGGACTGCACCCCGTCGACCTGCTGGCCCAGACACTCACCGGGCTCCTCGACCGCACCGGCGTCGACCCCGCGACCGTGGACGACGTCCTCATCGGCTGCGTTTCGCAGGTCGGCGAGCAGTCCGCCACCCCCGGCCGCATGGCCTGGCTCGCCGCGGGCCTGCCCGAGCACGTCCCCGCCACGACGATCGACCGCAAGTGCGGCTCCGGCCAGCAGGCCGTCCACTTCGCTGCGCAGGCCATCATGGCCGGGTCCTACGACATCGCCGTCGCGGGCGGCGTCGAGTCGATGAGCCGCGTGCGCATGGGATCGGCACGACTCGACGCCGATCCCTGGGGTGACGGTGTCGCCGACCGGTACTCCCCCGGCCTCATCTCCCAGGGTGTAGCGGCCGAGCTGGTCGCCGCGAAGTGGAAACTCGACCGCGCCGAGCTCGACGAGTACTCGGCACACTCCCACCGTCGGGCGGCAGCGGCACGCGAGGCGGGCGCGTTCACGCGCGAAATCGTCCCGGTCGTCACCCCCGACGGCACCGTCACCGAGGACGAGACGATCCGCCCCGGCAGCTCGGCGGAGAAGCTCGCAGGTCTCGAACCGGCCTTCCGCACCGACGCGACGAGCGCCCGTTTCCCCGACATCGGCTGGCACATCACGCCGGGCAACTCCTCGCAGATCACCGACGGCGCGAGCGCACTGCTGCTGATGAGCGCCGAGAAATGTGCGCAGTCGGGGCTCACCCCGCGGGCCCGCATCCGCGCGATGCACGCCTGCGGCGACGACCCACTGCTCATGCTCACCGCCCCGATCCCCGCCACGCATCGCATCCTCGAGCGCTCCGGCATCGACCTCGCCGACATCGGCCACGTCGAGCTGAACGAGGCGTTCGCCCCCGTCCCGCTGGCCTGGCTACGGGAGTTCGCCGGTTCGGGCGCCGACGAGGCACGGCTCAACCCGCGTGGCGGCGCGATCGCGCTCGGACACCCGCTCGGCGCCTCCGGCGCCCGCCTCATGACGACGATGCTGTCCGCGCTCGACGACGGTGGTCACCGCTACGGGCTGCAACTCATGTGCGAGGCCGGCGGCATGGCCAACGCCACCGTCCTCGAACGACTCTGAACCTCCGCCCGCAGCCTTCCCGGTAACCCGACGTCCCGAACCCCACAGCCGTCCGGACAGCGCAGCTTCCCGGACCCCGCAGCTCCCGCACGCGCCAGCCTTCCCCACACGACAGGGAGAATCACCGTGGACCTGACCGACAGTTCCGTCGTCGTCACCGGCGGCGCCTCCGGCCTCGGACTGGCCAGTGCCACCCGGCTCGCCGACCGCGGCGCCCACGTGGTGGTGCTCGACCTGCCCTCCTCCGACGGCGCGGCGGTCGCCGACACGCTCGGCGGCACCTTCGCACCCGCCGACGTGACCGACGCCGACCAGGTGGAAGCGGCCGTCGACACCGCTGCCGCGGCGGCACCGCTGCGGGCCCTCGTCCACTGCGCCGGGCGCGGCGGCGCACTGCGGCTCGTCGACCGCGACGGCAATCCGGGGTCGATGGACATGTTCGACACGGTCGTCAAGACCAACCTCTACGGCACCTTCAACGTCCTCCGGTTCGCCGCCGCGCGGATGGCACGCAATGAACCGGTCGACGGGGAGCGCGGCATCTGCGTCCTCACCGCGTCCGTCGCGGCCTACGAGGGCCAGATCGGGCAGCTCCCGTACGCATCGTCGAAGGCGGGCATCGTCGGTATGACACTCGTCGCGGCGCGCGACCTGGCGTCCAAGCAGATCCGCGTCACGACGATCGCCCCGGGCCTGTTCGACACGCCGATCCTGGCGCGCCTGCCCGAGGACGTGCGCGACTCCCTCGGGAAGACGATCCCGAATCCGAGCAGGCTGGGCGTCCCCGGCGAGTACGCCCAGCTCGCGGAACAGATCATCGACAACCCGATGCTGAACGGTGAGACGATCCGCCTGGACGGTGCCATCCGCATGGCACCGCGCTGATCGACCCGACGTCGACACGACCGCGCCGGCCAGACCTGCGTTGATCGACCGCGCCGGCCGTTCCGGCGCCGAACACCCGTGGAGCGTGCAGTGACCGATTCCGTGACCGACGAACCCGAACTGCAGGTGACCGAGCGCGGCCGCGTGCTCGTGCTGACGATGAACCGGCCGAAGGCGAAGAACGCGATGTCGCTGGCCATGGCGCAGCAGATCGCCGAGGCCGTCGACGAACTGGACCGCAGGCCCGACCTGTCGGTCGGCGTCATCACCGGCGCGGGCGGGACATTCTGCGCGGGCATGGACCTGAAGGGGTTCGCCCGCGGGAAGATCCCGGTCGTCGAGGGCCGGGGTTTCGCGGGCCTGGTGCAGCAGCCGCCGACGAAACCGCTCATCGCCGCCGTCGAGGGGTACGCCCTGGGCGGCGGGTTCGAGGTCGTGCTCGCGTGCGACCTCGTCGTCGCCTCCGACGAGGCCACCTTCGGCCTGCCCGAGGTCAAGCGCGGCCTCACCGCCGGTGCGGGCGGACTGCTGCGCCTGCAGGAGCGCATCCCGTACCACCTCGCCATGGAGCTCGTGTTCACCGGCCGGATGTGGCCTGCCACGGAAGCCGCCGAGGCCCGGCTGGTCAACAGGCTCACCGGCGCGGGCGGGGCCCTCGACGGAGCCTTCCAGCTCGCCGACACGATCGCCGAGAACGCTCCCCTGGCACTGGCGGCGTCCAAACAGGTGCTCGTCCGTTCCGCGGATTGGCCCCTCGACGAGAAGTTCACCAGGCAGAACGAGTTCCTCGACCCGGTGCGCAGGTCCGCCGACGCCCGGGAGGGCGCGGCGGCGTTCGCGGAGAAGCGCACGCCTGTGTGGAAGGGCGAGTAACCGCCCGCCACGAGGTCGACGCCTCGGACACGCCGCCGGGCCGTCGACCCCAGCGGGTCGGCGGCCTTGCGGTCTGCGGCCCCGCCCGCCGGCGCGGTGACCGCGGGCCGGGGCGGGGAGCCTCAGTAGCTGCGGGGCAGGCCGAGGACGTGTTCGGCGACGTAGTTGAGCACCATTTCCTGGCTGATCGGCGCGATCCGCATCAACCGCGCCTCCCGGAAGTAGCGTTCCACGTGGTACTCCTGGGCGAAGCCGTATCCACCGTGGACGCTGATCGCCACGTCGGCGGCGTGGAACCCGGCCTCCGCGGCGAGGTACTTGGCCTCGTTGGCCTCCTTGCCGCACGGGATGTCGTTGTCGATCATCCACGCGGCCTGTTTGCACATCAGGTCGGCGGCGTCGAGCTTGATCTTCGCCTCGGCGAGTTGACCGGAGATGAGCTGGTTCTTCCCGATCGGCCTGCCGAACACGACCCGCTCGCCCGCGTACTCGCACGCCCGCGCGAGCGCCGCCCTGCCCAGTCCGATCGCGGCGTTGGCCGACAGGACCCGCTCGGCGTTCAGCCCGGCCAGGATGGCCGTGAAGCCCTCGCCGACCTCGCCGATGACGTCCTCGTCGGACACGAACAGGTCGTCGATGAACAGCTCGTTCGTGTCGACGGCGTTGCGGCCGAGCTTCGGGATCGGCTTGATGTCCACGTGATCGCGGTCGACCTCGGCGAACATGAGCGTCAGCCCGCGGGTGCGGCCCTTGCCCTCCTCGCGCGGTGACGTGCGGCAGAGCAGCATCATCCGCTCGGCCTCCTGGGCCTTGGTGATCCACACCTTCTTGCCCGACACCCGGAAGCCGCCGTCGACCTTGCGCGCCGTGGTCGACAGGTTCAGCGTGTCCGTGCCGGCGTCAGGCTCGGTCACCGCGAACGACGTGTGCAGGTCACCGTCGACCAGTCGCGGCAGGAACCGCTTCTTCAGTTCCTCGCTGCCGTGGCGGATGAGCGGCTCGAAGCCGAAGATACCGATGTGGACACTGCTGCAGCCGTTCATCCCCGCCCCGGAGGCGGAGATCTCCTGCTCGACGATCGCCGCCTCGGTCACGCCGAGCCCGCCCCCGCCGTACTCCTCGGGCACGGTCAACCCGAGCCACCCACCGGCCACGACCGCCCGGTAGAACTCCCACGGGAACTCGTGCGACCGGTCGCGGGCGGCCCAGTACTCGTCGTCGAAGCGACCGCACAGCTGCCGCACCGCCCGCCGGATGTCCTCGTGCGTCTCGTCATAACCGAATCCCATCATGGCCTCCTGAGCCGGCAGCCGCGATCGCCGATACCGCGGCCGCGGAAAGTCCGAAGTGGATGGATTACGCCTCCGTAGGGCGTTTCATCATCATGCCGGCGCGTTCGCACAGGCAGACGACCTCGTCGCGCTGGTTGATGCCGCGGTGTTCGAACCAGACGATGCCGGCGTTCGGCCGAGACTCCGACTCGCGCTTGCGCAGGATCGTGCTGCTGGCGCGGATCGTGTCGCCGTGGAACACCGGGTTCGGGAACTCGACCTTCTCGTAACCGAGGTTGCCCAGAGTGGTGCCGTAGGTCAGGTCGTACACGATCATGCCGCCGACCAGCGCCATCGTGAACAGGCTGTTCACCAGCCGGTGGCCGTGGATCGTGGTCTTGGCGAACTCCTCGTCCAGGTGCAGCGGCTGCGGGTTCATCGTGAGCGAGGTGAACAGGACGTTGTCCATCTCGGTCACCGTGCGCGTCATCGGGTGGTCGTAGACCTCCCCTTCGACGAGCTCCTCGAAGTACAGGCCGGGCATGGTCGGCTCCTTGCGCTCGGGTGGGTGTTCACGCGCGGCCGGTCACGCGGCGGGCGTGGGCGAGCCACTCCCGCGCCGTGTCGGCGTGCGCCTTGTCGATGTGGATGCCGCGATAGCGCACGGCGCCGTCGCCCCGTGCCGCCGCCTCCTCGAACGCGGCGACGAGCCCCTCGCGGAACTCGATCTCCTCCGCGGTCGGCGAGAACACCTCGTTGATCGTCGCCACGTGGGACGGATGGATGGCGATCTGCCCGCGGAATCCGAGCTGCAGCCCGTAGTCCGCGAACGCCTTCAGCCCGTCCAGGTCGGACAGGTCCTCCCACAGTCCCGTCAGAGCGTGCAGACCGTATTCGCGGCAGGCCAGCACCACGCGACTTCGCAGGTACAGAGTCTCGGTGCCTTCCCGGCTCCACCGGTAGCCGACGGCGCGGGCGATGTCGGCGTGCTCGGCCGTCGGGCCGATCATCGCGCCCACGCGCGGTGAGGCACCCGCGATCTCCCGGCAGTTCTGGATCGCCTCGACCATCTCGACCGGCACGATCAACTCGAGGCCCGGGTCCGTTCCGGCGCCGGTCCCGGCGCCGTTGCGGAGTTCGAACCAGTCGACCAGCGTCTCCCACCGCAGGACGTCGTCCCGATCACGCACCTTGGGCACGAACAGCCCGGTCAGCCCCGGGCACACGGCGGTCTCGAGGTCGACGCCCGCCAACCCCGTGTCCAGGGCGTTCGGCCGGACGAACAGCCCGGCCTCGTGACCCGCCTCTCGCACCCGGCCGACCGTGTCGGCGACGAGACCGCGGGCCTCGGCCTTGCGGTCACCCGGTACGGAGTCCTCCAGATCGAGCACAACGGCGTCCGCGCCGCTCGCGATCGCCTTCGTGACCCACTCCGGCTTGTGCGCGGGCACGAACAGCACGGATCGATAGGGATGCATCGGTGGTCCCCTCCCGCTCAGCTCGCCGTGGCGGCGAGCGCGATGCGGTCGACGGTGTCCGGCGTGATGCCCCGTTCCCGCAGCTTCGCCTTCTGCACGCGCTGACTCGGCGTCTTCGGCAGCTCGTCGACGAACCGCAGGAACCGCGGCACCGCGAAGGCGGGCACCTTGCTGCCGCACCAGTCCCAGATCTCCTCCGCGCTCACCGGCTCCTCGGTGATGAGGTACGCCATCACCTCGTCCTCGCCGGCCTCGGCGTCCGCGGGCACGGCGATGACGGCGCATTCCAGCACCGCGGGATGGCTGAGGAAGGCCGTCTCCACTTCGTAGGAGCTGATGTTCTCGCCGCGGCGGCGCAGCGCGTCCTTGAACCGGTCGACGAAGTAGAACCAGCCGTCGGCGTCCCGCTTGAGCGCGTCGCCGGTGTGGAACCACAGGTTCCGCCACGCCTCGACGGTGCGGTCGGGCATGTTGAAGTAGCCCATGCTGCAGATCCACGGCACCCGTGGCCGCACGACCAGCTCGCCGACCTCACCGGCACCGACTTCCTCGTCGGTGTCGGGATCCACCAGGCGCACGTCGAACCACTCGTCGGCGGCCAGGCCCGCGGCCCCTGCCGGGCGGTCCTCGCCGTACGGAGAGAGGATCGGCGCCGACGTCTCGGTCAGGCCGAACACCTCGACGAACGCTTCGATTCCGTAGCGGCTCCGGAACTCGTCGACCAGCGACGCCGCGGTCGGCGCCGCGAACACACACCGGAGCACGTTGTCGGCGTCGTCGGGCCGCCGCGGCTGCTTCGACAGGAAGTCCATCATCACGCCGATGAAGTTCGTGACCGTGGCGCGGCTCTCGCGGACCTGGTCGATCCAGTTGCTGGCGCTGAACCGCGACCGCACCACCGCTCGCGCACCCGCCACCAGCGCCGGATACACCGCCATGAACTGGGCGTTGCCGTGGAACAGCGGCGTGACCGTCATCCACGTGTCGTCGGCTGTCAGGCGCGTCAACGACACGCATTCGTCGCCGAAGAAGTACATCTGGCCGTGGGGCATCGCGACGCCCTTCGACGGCCCGGTCGTGCCGGAGGTGAAGAACACCGACGCCAGATCGCCCGAAGCCACCTCGGGCAGGTCCGCGGCCGCGCCCTCCTCGAGGGCCTCCCACGGTTCGGCCTCCCAGCCCGCGGCCCGCAGCGTGGCCAGCGCGGCTGCGCGGCAGCCGGTGTCGATGACGTAGAACCGTGCGATGTCGGCGGCGGCGTCGGCCACGGCGGCGAACCGCTCGGCGTGCACGTCGTCGATGACGGCGATGCGCGCCTCGACGGTCCGCACCTGGTGGGCCAGGAAGTCGTGCTCGTAGGCGGTGTTGATCGGCACCTCGACGAGTCCCGCGACCGCGGTGCCGAGCCAGGTGCGGACGAAGCGCGACGAGTTGGCCGCCATGATCACCACGCGGTCCCCCGGCGCGGTGCCCGCGGCGAGCAGTGCCCTGCCGATCCGCTCGGCGGCGGCCAGCGTGTCGGCGTAGGTCCAGGTGGCCGACTCCTCGGGGGTGTCAAGGAACACCCGATCCGGGGTGGCCTGCGCCCAGTGCCGCAGCACCGTCGGCAGGGCCCACTGCCCGCGGTCCGGGAACGTCGGCCGAAGCTCCGTGTAGTACCGCCGCGTCATCACGACCTCCGTGTTCCGGTTCCCGGGGGCGGGAAGTCCGGGCGCCGCTTCTCGACGAAGGCCCGCGCACCCTCCCGCATGTCGTCGCTGCCGACGGCCTGCGTGAGCATGGCCAGACCGCTGGACATCGAGTCCTGGCCGGTGTTCCACCACAGGTTCGAGCTGACCTTGCTGATCTCGAGGTACAGCGGGCTCAGAGCCTTGAGCTCGTCGATCCACTCGCCGACGCGCCGCTCGAGTGCGGCCACGCCGTCACCGCCGGCTGCGGGTTCCTCGACGACCTCGTTGATCAGTCCCATCTGCAGGGCCTGCTGAGCGCTGTAGCGACGGCACAGCAACGTGAGCTCCTTGGCCTTCTTCTCGCCGATCTGCACCGCCATGTGATTCGTCGCGCCGAGCACCGGCGCCGACCCCACCCGCGGGCCCGTCTGGCCGAACGTGGCACGCGGAGTGGCGATCGCGAGATCACAGGCCACGACGAGCTCGTTGCCACCGCCCGCCGCGGCGCCGTCGACAGCTGCGAACACCGGCCGCGGGCAGTCGCGCACGGCCTGGAGCATGCGCGCCGAGGTGTGGAACAGGGTGCGCAGCAGGTCCGGGTCGGGATCGTCGAGCTGATCGAGCGCCCCGCCTGCGCAGAAACTGCCTCCCGAGCCGGTGATGACGACGGCGTGCAGCTTCGTGGCCCGCTCGAGCGCCTCGATGATCGTGTGCGCCATGCCGATGTCGTAGGCGTTGCGGCGATCCGGACGGTTGAGGCGGATCCACAGCGCCCCGTCGTGCTCGCGAACCTCGACGTCGGAGGCCTCGTCTGCCATACGGGCGCTCACTCGTCCGTGACCGACAGGGCGAGCTCCGGGCACGCCTCGGCGCCGCGGGCGGCGTCGTCCTCCAGACCCGGCGGCACCTCCGGCGTACGAACGACGACGTGCCCGTCCTCGTCGGACAGGTCGAAGACATCGGGTGCGGTCATGTTGCAGAGACCGTGTCCCTGACACCGGTTCTCGTCAGCTCGGACCTTCATGACTGTCCTCCGTGCGACGCTGCTTCGGGAACGAACCGGGACCACGCGGGACCCGGTGAGCACTCCGGCGTGCTCACGTTGTTCACATATAACCATTATCAGAGAACAGGCGAAAGGTCGAGCCTTGACTGGGCCAGTCATATAACTATTATCAGAGAAAGCCCAAAGGAGGGATGCGCTGTGACCGAGCAGGCTCGTAGTCCGATCGCCGCGTTCGACCACCACTCCCCGGAACACGCGGCGGATCCGGTCGGCACCTACCGCGCACTCCGCGCCGAACATCCGGTCGCCTGGACCGAAGCGCACGGCGGGTACTGGGTCCTCGGCGACTACGCCAGCGTCTTCGAGGCCTCGCGCGACGACGATCTGTTCTCCTCCGCGCGACACGAATCCGGCGGCGAGGGCCTGGCGATCGTCATCCCGAAGGCGCCGACGGCGTTCCACATCCCCATCGAGCTCGATCCCCCGACCTTCCGCGGGTACCGCAAGATCGTGAACAAGGTGACGGCGCCCGCGGCGGTCAAGAGACTCGACCCCGTGATCGACCGCTTCGTCACCGGGTTCATCGACGAGATCATCGAGAGCGGCGAGGCCGACCTCGCCTTCGTCGCGGGCGTTCCCGCCGCGGTCACCGTCGACTGGCTGGGCCTCGACGCCTCCGAGTACAAGCGCTATGTCGACGCGATGCACACCCTCGTGTCGGCGGCACCGGGATCCGAGGAGTACAACCACGCGCGCGACATCGCGGTGCCGTGGGTCGAGAAGACGGTGCGCGCCCACATCGCGAAGCGGCGCGAGAACCCGACCGACGACGCCACCAGCGAGTTCATCCTCGCCGAGATCGACGGCAGGCCGATGACGGACGACGAGATCTACTCGATCCTCGAACTCCTCATCTCCGGCGGCGTCGGCACGACCGCCTCCCTGGTCACGCAGTCACTGGTGTGGCTGTACGAGAACCCCGAGGAGCGACAGCGGCTCATCGACGACCCGAGCCTGCTCGACGCCGCGGTGGAGGAGTTCCTCCGGGTGTTCTCCCCGACGCAGGCACTCGCGCGCACCATCACGCGCGACGCCGAGTTCCAGGGCGTCCACGTCCACGCGGGCGATCGCGCGCTGCTGAGCTGGGCATCGGCCAACCGCGACCCGGAGCAGTTCGACGAACCGGACCGGGTCGACATCACGCGCTGGCCCAACCGCCACATGGCGTTCGGCCTCGGCGTGCACCGCTGCGCCGGTTCGCACCTCGGCCGGGCGATGGCGCGCGCGATGATCAGCCAGGTGCTGGAGCGGATGCCGGACTACGAGGTGGACCTCGACGGGCTCGTCACCTATCCGGACCAGGGCACCAACGCCGGGTTCCACTCGATCCCGTGCCGGTTCACCCCGGGGAAGCGCCGCGGGGAGCCGTTGTTCGGCTCGCGCCGATGACCCGGATCGTCGTCGCCGGTGCCGGGCTGGCGGCCGCTCGCGCCTGCGCAGCCCTGCGCCGCACGGGTTTCGACGGCGAACTCGTCGTGCTCGGCGCGGAGCCGCATCCGCCGTACGACCGACCACCGCTGTCGAAGGCCGTGCTCAGGGGCGATCGTGACGACGCGCCGCTGCCGTTCGACGTCGACGCGCTCGGCGTCCGGTTCCGGGCGGGCGTGACGGCCACCGGGTTGAACACCGCGGAACGGGTCGTGCGGACCGACGGCGGCGACGAGCCCTACGACGGCCTACTGCTGGCCACCGGCGCCGAACCGGTGCGCCTGCCGGGCGACGGCGAGCAGCTGACCGTGCGCACGCTCGACGACGCGATCGCGCTGCGCGCCCGCCTCGCCGCGGGGGCGCGCGTCGTGATCATCGGGGCGAGCTGGATCGGCGCTGAGGTGGCCACGGCGGCCCTCGCGGCCGGCTGCCGGGTCACATGTCTGGAAGCAGGCGTCGCTCCCCTGTCGGCCGCACTGGGCGGCGAGGTCGGCGCGCTGCTGACCCCGTGGTGGGCCGACGTCGACCTGCGGCTCGACACCAAGGTCGCGTCGGTCGACCCCGGCGGTGTGCTGCTGGCCGACGGCTCAATCGTGCCCGCGGACGTCGTCGTCACCGGCATCGGCGTACGGCCCGCGACCGGCTGGCTGACCGGGTCCGGACTCGAGCTCGGCAACGGGGTGCACGTCGACGAGCACCTGCGCACCTCGGCGTCCGGCGTGGTCGCCGTCGGTGACCTCGCCGCACGCTGGTCACCCCGGACGGGCGCGCGCCTGCGGGTCGAACACTGGGACGAGGCGGGCGCGGCCGCGTCGGTCGCCGCCCGGGTGCTGCTGGCCCACATCGCGGGCGGCTCCGATGCGGACCTGCCCGGCCACGATCCGGTGCCGTACTTCTGGTCCGACCAGTTCGGCCGCAAGGTGCAGTACGTCGGCCACCACGGCCCGGCGGACCGCGCCGAGATCGACACGAGCGACGAGGGGAAGCCGGCCGTGCACTGGTACGCGCCGGACGGCAGGCTCACCGCGTGGCTCGGGGTGAACCGGATGAAGGAACTCGCCGCCGCCCGGAAACAGATCGCCGAGGCGACGCCCCCGCTCCCCTGACCGACCGCGTCCTGCACCCGGTACCCCGTGTCCTGCACTCAGCCGTTCCCGACCACCACGCCGCTACGACGTGCCACGGTAGCCCTCTCGCCTGGCACGGACTCCCGCGTCGAGGAGACGGTCACTGAGTTCCCACAGCCGCGCGGCCAACTCGGGATCGACGGCGTGGGGCACAACCGTCGCCGGCGGCTCGGTCTCGGTGGCGAAATCCAAGGGACGCGGATCCTCGTCGCGCGACCACCGGCGGTCCAGTTCGACGGCGAACAGGACGTTGGCCGCCTTCGACCGGCCGTACGCGAGCATGCCCAGCTCGTCGTAACCGTCGGCGACGCACCGCACACCGGAACCCGGTGATCACCCGGCGGGCCGTTCCAGGAAGTCGGCGAACGAGCGGGATTCGAGCCCCCGCAAGGGTTGCACGATCTCCCTACCGACGTGGGCGAGGTACGCCTCGGTCTGCTCGGCGTCCATCCCTGGCCAGTGCGGGCGCACCAGCAGCGGGCCGACCGGGAGGGCCGCCGCGATGTCGGCCACCTGCTTCCGGCACGCCTCGGCATCACCGAGGATCACGTGGTCGCGCACGGTGTCGCCGAAGTTGCGCACCTCGTCGTCGCCGAGCAGCGTCATGCCGCGTCCGGCGTAGGCCTCGTACTTGCCCCGCGCGACCGCGGCGAACCGCGAGACCGCGTCGTCGAAGTCCTCGCCGATCATCAGCTCCCGCCGCAGCGGCAGCGGGTTCAACGGCAGGCCCCGGCTCGTGCGTTCGGCCGCGTAGGTCCGGATGAGCGCGTCGACCTGGTCGATCGTCTGTTGCGGCGTGATCGTCCAGACGTCGCCGTGCCGTGCCGCCCGCCGCACGCCCGTCTCCCGCATCGCACCCAGCCACACCGGTGGCCGCGGTTGCTGCAGCGGATGCACGTGCGTCGGCAGGTCGTCGATCTGCCAGAACCGGCCCTGATGACTCACGCGGTCGGACGACCACAGTTTCGTCATCACCTCGATCAGCTCCTCCAGCAGCCGGTAGCGCTGGCCGAACGGCACGCCCATGGTGGCGTACTCCTGCGGCAGGTAGCCGGTGCCGAGCCCGACGACCAGTCGCCCACCGGTGACGACGTCCAGTGTGGCCAGTTCCTCACCGAGCACCACCGGATGGTGCACGGGTCCGATGAGGACGGTCGTGCCGATCGTGACGTGGTCGTCGAGTTCGGCGGCCAGGCGAGCCAGCAGTGGCACGGGCTGGAACCAGCGGAACCCGTCGTACAGGAAGTGCTGACCGATCGTCAGGTACGTGAAGCCCGCCCGCTGTGCAGCCTCGGCCTTGCGCAGCATCAGGTCGAGGTGTTCGCGGGCCGACGACGCGACCGGTTGGTCACCCATCAGGATGCCGAATTCCACGGTTCCTCCTTCGGTTACCGCTGCGGGGGATTGGCTACTTGGCCGTCATGCCACCGTCGACGGGGATCGTCACACCGGTCACGAAGCTCGCCATGTCGCTGGCGAGGAACAGCGCGACCTGGGCGATCTCCTCCGGCTGGGACGGGCGGCCCATCGGGATCTGGGCGAAGAACGCCTTCTTCCGCTCGGCCAGCTCCTCCTCGGTCTCGGTGCGGAAGAACGCGGGCAGTCCGGGGGTGTCGACCGATCCCGGCGCGATGGCGTTGACCCGCACCCCGTCCTGCGCGAACGCGAGCGCCAACGAGCGGACCAGCGCGATGATGCCGCCCTTGGTGAACGAGTACAGCGGGCTGTACGGCGAGCCGACCAGTCCCGAACTGGAGCTGGTGAAGATCACCGACGCGTTGCCCGAGGCCCGCAGCGCGTCGGTGAGGTAGTTGGTCAGGTAGAAGCTCGCGCGGGCGTTGATCTCGATGAGCGCGTCCCAGTCCTCGACCGACAGGTCCGTGCCCGCCGCGCCGGGAATGCCGACGTTGTTGTACAGCACGTCGAGCGACCCGTGGTCCGACCGCACCCGCTCGGCGAGCGACTTCAGCGCGTCCAGGTCGCGGACGTCGATGACCTCGGCACGCGCACTGCCGCCCGCGCCTTCCACGGCGCCCACGACGTCCTTGGCGGCACCGCCGTCGACGTCGACGACGATCACGTGCGCTCCCTGTGCCGCGAAGGCCTCCGCCGCGGCGCGGCCCATACCCGAGCCGCCTGCGGTGATGAGCGCGGTCCTGTTCTTGAGCAGCATGACGAGAACTCCGATCTACGGATGGTGGTCCACTGTGGAAATTCCGGTGTCGGCGGCGATCAGGTCCCCGGCGGACGGGTCACGCCTGCGAGCGGCCACTGGATGTGTTTGACCTCGAAGAACTCGGCGAAGCCGTCCTCACCGAGTTCGCGGCCGACGCCGCTGCGGCCGGGCCCACCCCACGGCGCGTCCGGGCGCATGCCGGCCCCACCGTTGATCGTCACCGTTCCGGACCGCACTCGTTCGGCCACGGGCATCGCCTCGTCCAGCGGGCCGAAGACGTTGGCGGCCAGGCCGTACGACGTCGCGTTGGCGATCCGCACCGCCTCGTCCACGTCGGAATACGGCAACGCGATGGCGATCGGGGCGAACAGTTCGGTCTGTGCGATCGGCGCGTCGACGTCGACGTCGGTGAGGATCGCCGGATTGAGGTAGTGACCGGCCGGCAGGTTCGGCCGCCCGCCGCCTGCGGACACCGTGGCGCCGGCAGCGACGGCGTCGGACACCATGCCCTCGACCTTCGCCCGGTGTTCTGCCGAGATCACCGGTCCGACGACCGTCTCGTCGGCCTGCGGGTCGCCGACGGCGATCGTCTCGATGAACGCGTCGGCCTTCTCGCAGAACTCGTCGAGGCGGTCCCGGGGCACGAGCACCCGGCTCCACGCCGCGCAACCCTGGCCCGCGTTGCGCGCGAACCGCAGGATCGACGGGCCGACCGTCGAATCCAGGTCCGCACCGGGCAGGATGATGTTGGGGCTCTTGCCGCCGAGTTCGAGCACGGCCTTCGACAGCGATCCGAGCGCCGACTGCGCTATGACCTGCCCGCCCACCGCGTCGGAACCGGTGAACGACACGAGGTTCACGTCGGGGTGCCCGGTGAGCCGCTTACCCACCTCCGGACCGCCGACGACGAGGTTCACCACGCCCGGCGGCAGGTCGAGTTCCTCGATCAGCTCGAACACGCGCAGTGTCGTCTGCATACCCTGCGGCGACGGCAGCACCACGGTGGTGCACCCGCTTGCGAGGGCCCCGCCGAGCTTCCAAGCGAGCAGGTTGATCGGATAGTTGTACGCAGGCAGCGCGGCCAGCACGCCCGCCGGTTCGTAGCGCAACAGACTCGTCGACAGCACGGGCTTGTCGTAGAGCGGCAGCGCGTGCGAGTACCCGCCGCGCGGTCCCCGTTCGGCCATCTCTGCGTACCACCGCAACGCCTCGACCGGCCCGCCGACCTGCATGCCGCGGGCGGCCCCGATGGGCGTGCCGACCTCGTCGGCGATCAGCCGCGCCAGCGGTTCGGTGTTCTTCTCGAGCAGGTCGGCCAGCCGGCTCACCACGCGCGCGCGGTCCTTCGGCCCGTACGCGCGCCAGGCGTCGCCCTCGAACGCGGCCCGCGCGCTCGCGACCGCGGCGTCCACCTGCTCCGGCGAACTCAGCTGCGCGGTGCCGACCGCCTGCTCGGTCGACGGGCTCCACGAGGTGTAGGTCTCGCTGGACTCCCCGTCGCGCCACGCGCCGTCGATGTAGGTGCTCTTACTTCGCGTGTCCAGGCCACTCATGCCGGCTCCTTCGTCCTCGTTGACTCGCCGCTGACCGCTGGAGGATCGTAGGCACCCCGTGCGGCAGTGCGACAGTTGTTGTGTTGCCGGAAAACTTCGGGTACGGGTCCATCACCTGCCACGGGCGGCCCGGAACGTCCGCACCGCGTCCCTGTGGTCGTCGGTGTCGAACAGCAGCGCGGTCGCCTCCACCGACTCGGCGAAACCGCCCGCCGTGTCACGGTTGACGAACGCCTTGCCGACCCGCACCGCGAGCGGCGGGTGCGCCGCCATGTCACCCGCCAGTTCCACGGCCCGCTCGCACAGCTCGCCGTCGGGATGCACCTCCTGCACCAGGCCGATGCGCTCGGCCCGTGCGACATCGACGTCCCTGCCGCTCAACGCGAGATAACGCGTCCAGTGCCTGCCGAGGACGTCGGGACCGCGCACGATGCCGTAACCCGGCATCAGCCCGACGGTCGGTTCCTTGAACGCGAACCGCGCCGACTCCCCCGCGAGCACCACGTCGCTCGCGAGCGCCAGTTCGGTGCCGCCGCCGTAGGCGATGCCGTTCACCGCGGCGATCACCGGCACCGCGCACCGTTCCACGGCGTGGAACGCGTCGTACACGAGCCGCAGGTGAGACCGTACCCGCGCGACGTCCCCGTCCAGGCCTGCGAACATGTCGATGTCGCCACCCGCGGAGAACGCCCGGCCCGATCCGGTCAGCACGACCGCCCGCACGTGGTCCTCGTCGCCATGGCCGAACGTCTCCATTACGTCCCGCAGCTCCCGGAACCACGGCTGGTCCATCGCGTTGAGCTTCTCGGGACGCGCCATCGTCAGCACGACCACGCCGGGCCGCGGTTCGGTGCGCTCGAACCGGGTGAGCTCAACGGCCATCGTGGCCCGCCTCCCGGTCGAACGTGCCCGGCGGCACGCCGTCGGCCCGCAGCTTGTACTTCTCCACCCGCTGACTCGGCGTGAGCGGCAACGCCTCGACCACCCGTACGTATCGCGGGACGGCGAACGACGTCAGCCGCCCCTCGCAGTGCCGGAGCAGCGCGGCCGGGTCCACCCTCGCCCCGTCGGCGGGCACCACCGCGATCATCACGTCCTCCTCGGACAGCGCCGACGGAACGCCGTACGCCGCGACGCCCGCCACCGACGGGTGCTCGGCCACGACGCGTTCGACCTCCCACGACGAGACGTTCTCGCCGCGCCGCCGCACCGTGTCCTTGAGCCGGTCGACGAACGTCAGATAGCCGTCCTCGTCGAGGTAGCCGCGATCGCCGGTGTGGAACCACAGGTTGCGCCAGCTGCGGGCCGTTTCGGCGGGCATGCCGTGGTAGCCGTCGAACATCCACCCGGGCCTGCGCGGGCGGGCGACGATCTCGCCCGCCCGCCCGGGCGGCAGCGGTTCGTCGCGTTCGTCCACGACCGCCACCTCGTAGTTGGCCGACGCCTGTCCCGACGTGCCGATCCGGCGCCGCTGCGGTGGCATGTCGGTGACGATCGACACCTCGGTGCTGCCGAAGATCTCGGTGAGCCGAAGGCCGAACCGTTCCTCGAAGGCCGGGAAGATCTCCTGCGGACACGGCGCGCCGAACGCTGCCCGCACGGGGTTGTCGACGTCGTCGGGCCGCGGCGGCTGCGTGAACAGGATGCTCATCATCGCGCCCTGATAGTTGAACGCGGTGATGCCGTGTTCCCGGCAGACGTCCCAGAATCGACTCGCCGAGAACCGCCGGTGCAGCACCAGGTCCGCGCCCGCCTCGAGCGCGGCCATGACACTGCAGTATCGGGCGTTGCTGTGGAACAGGGGGAACACGCTGTAGAGCCGGTCGTCGGGCGTGTATCCCATGAGCGTCACCGTGTGCCGGGCGAGATTCACATTGGCCTGATGGCTCAGCACCACGCCTTTCGGCGGCCCGGTCGTCCCGGACGTGTACAGGATCACCGCGGGGTCGCCCGGCGACACCGCGGCCGGTTCAGGCCCCGCCGTCGCGCCCGATTCCTCCACATCGGACAACCGGTGGCGGGTGACCCCTTCCGGCCACGGTGCCGCGTCGACGGAGCCGTCGCCCGGGTCGCCCCCGTCGACGTCCCCGCCGACCACGACGACGTGGCGCACGGAATCCGGCAGGCACTCGCGCACGGCAGCCGCGTAACGGGCGCCGCACACCACGGCGGCGGCACCGGAGTCGGCCAGGTAGTAGCTCAGCAGGTACGCACCCGCCTCCGGGTTCAGCGGCACCTCCACGATGCCGCGCCGGGCCAGGCCGAACCACACCGTGAGGAACTCGGGGCACGCGTCCAGCACGACACACACCCGTTCGCTGCGGCCGATGCCGAGTTCCGCGAACCCGGCCGCGACCCGGTCGGCCCGGGTGTCCAGCTCGCGGTAGCCGATGCGGTCGTCCTCGATCCGCACGCCGGCGCCCGCGGGCGCCGCCGCGGCGGCCTCCGCGAGCCAGTCGCCCAGGGTGCGTGCGGCCGTCCGTGGGCGCGCGGCGGAGTCGGCGGCCGCAGGGTGTTCGGCGGGCCGGGTGGAGGCGGTCATGCCGTACCCTCCTCGGCGAGCGCCGCGTCCCCGAGCAGTGCGTGCACCACCGACGCGTCCCGTCGTAGCTCCTCGGCGTCACCACTGCGGACGACCTCGCCCCGCGCCACGATCGACACCGTGTCGGCGACCGCCAGGCCCGCGTCGACGTTCTGCTCGACCATCAGCACACCGATGCCGGAATCGGCGATGGCACGGACCCGGTCCAGCACCGTGTCGACCATGCCCGGGGCCAGACCCATGGACGGTTCGTCGAGCAGCATCACCCGCGGCTGCGCCATCAACGCCCTGCCGAACGCCAGCATCTGCTGCTCACCACCCGACAGCAGGCCCGCGGGCATGTCCCGGCGCTCCGCGAGAATCGGAAACCGGTCGTACACCCCGTCGGCGAGGGCGGCGACCCGTGACCGGCCCGCCGTGTACCCGCCGATGCGGAGGTTCTCGCCCACCGACAACGGCGCGAAGATGCGCCTGCCCTCCGGGACGAGACTGACGCCGTCCCGCACGATCCGGTGGGGCCGCTTCCCGAGCAGCTCCGCACCGTCCAGGCGCACCGAACCACCACCCGCGGGCTGCAGACCGCAGATCGCGCGCAGGCTCGTCGACTTGCCCGCACCGTTCGCGCCGAGCACGAGCGTGATCCGGCCGGCCTCCGCCAGTAGCGACACCCCGCGGACCGCGTGCACCGGCCCGTAACGGACGTGCAGTTCGGAGACGTCAAGCATGTGCCCTCCCCTGCTTTCCCAGGTAAGCCTCCTGCACGGCCGGGTGCCGCACGACCGCCTCGGGCTCGCCGTCGGCGATCAGCTCCCCGAAGTTCATGGCGAACAGGTGGTCGCAGGCCTCGACCATCATCTGCACGTCGTGCTCGATGAGCAGCTGGGTCAGCCCCTCGCCGCGCAGGTCGCCGAGCAGACCCGTGATGTCGTCGCGTTCCTGCCGGTTCATGCCCGCCGTCGGCTCGTCCAGCAGCAACAGCGTCGGTTCGCTCGCAATCGCGCGGGCGATCTCCACGCGCCGCTGGTAGCCGTACGACAGCTCGTCCGGGCGGTGCCGTTCCTTGCCCGCCAGCCCCGTGCGCTCGATGGCGACGCGTACCCGTTGCCGGGCCCGGCTGCGTTCGGCCTTGCGCGCCGCGCCTGCTGACTCCGCACCGAGCGCGACGTTGTCGAACACGGTGCGGCCGGGCAGGATCCGCACCGTCTGGAACGTCCGCGCCACACCGCGCGCGGCGATCGTGTGCGGCCGCACCGTGTCGTAGCGCCTGCCGTCGAACTCGAGACTGCCCCGCGTGAGCGGGACGAGCCGGGTCAGTGCCGCCAGCAGTGTGCTCTTGCCCGAACCGTTCGGCCCGAGGACGCCGAAGATCCGTCCCGGGGTCAGTGCGATCGACACGCCGTCGACCGCCTTCACACCTCCGAAGTGGACGGCCACGTCGTCGGCGCGCAGGACACTCTTCGCCGGGGCCGTGCCGGCGGCGTCCTCGATCGCGGCCGATGCCATCACGAATCACCTCCCACGCCGGCCGCCGCGGGGTGCGGTGACGGCCCGTCCGGCGGCGTGTCGGCCGCCTCCCGTCGTTTCCTGCGGTACTTCCGGTAGCCGTCCACGGCGGCACCGGTGACGCCGCCGGGCAGGTACACCGCGGCCGCGGCGACGAGCACGCCGTACACGACGTCCTCCCATTCGCCCACGAACGCCAGCACCTCGGGCATCCACACGAAGATCACCGTGCCGACGAGCGCACCGATCCAGGAGCGCGATCCGCCGACGATGATGATCGTCAGCGCCAGCACGACGAGGTGGAAGTTGATGTCGTCCGGGGTCACCGTCGACCGCAACAGCACGGTCATCGATCCGGACAGCCCGCCGAGCACTCCGCTGACGGCGAACGTGGCGCGCCGGTACCGAGCGACGTCGATGCCCATCGCCGCGGCCAGCTCGGGATCCTCCCGGACCGCCTCGACGCGACGTCCCAGCGGGCCGATCTCGGTGAACGTCAGCCCCGCGACGACCACGGCGGCGACGGCGAGCAGGTGCCCCGTGTCGAGCATCCCGAGTGCGCCGAACAGCCCCGCCGCACCACCGGTGAGGTCGCCGCCGTTGACCACGAGAACCGAGATGATCAGCGTGAACGCCACGGTCGCCATCGCCAGGTACAACCCGGTGAGCCGCTGGATCAGCAGGCCGAGCGTGTACGCCACGACCCCGCCCGCGACGGCGGCCAGGAGGATCGCCGTCGCGGTCGACAGTCCGTAATGGACCATGCCGATCGCCGCGATGTAGCCGCCGATGCCGTAGCAGCCGACGCCGGCGAACGAGAACACCCCGGCGCGCAGCGGGACCTGCACGCTCAGCGCCAGCAGCAACGTTGTCAGCGTGCTCTGGATGAGCACGATGTGGGAGAAGTACCAGTCGATCATGTTCGCCGCACCTCCTTCCTGCCGAACAGGCCCTGCGGGCGCAGCAGCAGCACGACGAAGATCAGTCCGAAGGAGACGGCGTCCACCCAGGTTCCCTGGTTCATCGCCAAGACGAACGTCTCCGCTCCCGCGAGTACGAACGCGCCCACGATGACGCCGCCCATGCTGCCGAGACCGCCGAGTACGACGATCGCGAACGCCTTGATGAGCAACTGGTCGCCGCTCGCGGGCGAGATCGCGCCGAGCTGGAACGTCAGCAGCGCTCCGGCGAGCCCCGCGAGGGCTCCCGACGTCGCCATCGTGCCGAGCGCGAGCGTCGACCGGTCGACACCCATCAACGAGGCCGTCTCGGAGTCGACACCGATGGCCCGCAGGGCCAGTCCCTGCCGCGACGTCGCCAGCCAGCGCCACACGCCGACGCCGATACCGATGCCGGCGACGACGATCACCAGCACGGTCGTCGTCATCCGCAGTCCGAGGACCTCGAACACCTGCGCCTGATAGGTACTGCCCCGGAATCCGAACGGCGCGCTCGCCGTCACCCGCTCGGCGATCGCCAGGGGAATGGCGGCGACACCGATCCCGCCGATGAGGATGCGCAGCTCCGCCGACCGGTGGTCGGTGGCCTTGCGCATGATCGGCCCGAACGCGAGCACCTGGGTCAACGTCGCGATGAGCGCACCCGCCGCGACGGCGACCAGCACCACGGCAGGCATCGGCATCGCGACGTGCTGGGTCACCACGTGGGCGGTGAACGCCGAGAACATGAACGTCGCACCGTGGGCGAAGTTCAGGATCCCGATCGTGCTCCACGCCAGCGCCATGCCGAGCGCGAACACAAGGTACACCGAGCCCAGGGCCACGGCGTTCAGGATGTGCTGTGCCACGGCCGGCACCTCCCTCCGGCGTAGGGGTCGAGTCCGCTGCGGCCGGTCATGACGCACCGCCGTCCGACACGAGCTCCTCGCTGGTGCCGTTCCAGCGCACGAGCACACCCGGCACCCGCATGTCGTTGCCCTCGAAGGTGAGCTCGCCCATCACTCCCTCGAAGCCGTCCTTCGCGACCTGCTGCAGTCCGCGCTTGATGCCCTCGCGACTCGCCGACCCGGACTCCTTGATCGCCCGCGCCAGCCACCACATGCCGTCGTAACCCTCGGCGGCGTAGACGTCCGGCTTCCGCCCGAACCGTTCCCGGAACGCCGCCACGAAGTCCCGGGCCTTCTCGCTTGTCAGCGCCGGGGAGAAGTCGGTCGGGTAGATCACGCCTTCGCCGTGTTTGCCCGCCTCCGTCAGGTTGCCGCCGCCCTGCACCGACGTCCCCATGACCTGGCCGTCGTAGCCTGCCTGGCGCAGCTGTGTCAGCGCGGTGACCGACTGCGGTTCGGTCAGCAGCATCACGACCGCGTCCGGGTCCTCGCCCGCGATCGACCGCACGGGGGTCGTGAAGTCCTGCGTGGTCGACTGGACCGGAGTGCTGGACACGATGTTCAGCCCGTGGCGATCGGCCTGTTTCGGGAACGAGCCCTCGCCGATCTCCGCGAACGTCGGATACGTCGCGTTGTACAGCACGCTGACGTCGCGGAGCCGCTTCTCGGCGAGGTATTCGGTCGCCAGGTGGTAGTACGACGCCATCGGGGCCGTCGCCCGGAACGTGTAGTCGTTGATGACCACGCCGTCGGAACCGGCCTGCGTGAAGATCGTCGGCACCTGGGCGCGTTCCACCATCGGCGCGACCGTCGCGGCCTGCTGTCCCTGGGTCGGTCCCATGATCGCGTGCACGGTCCGGTCGGCGGTCGCCTGCGCCATCTCGGCCGACGCCGTCTCGATCGACCCGGCGGTGTCGATCTCCTCGATGGTCAGCTTCACGCCCTCACCGAGAAAACCGGAGCGGTTGATCTCGGAGATCGCGAGCTTGCCGCCGCGGGCGCCGCCGATGCCGGCGTAGGCCACCGGTCCGGTCTGGTCACGCACGCCGAGCAGTCTGATCTCCTTCGGAATACCTTCCTGCGTGGCGATGCCGCCCTGCGCCGCGTCGCAGCCGCTCATCACGACCGCGGCGACGGCCACGAGGGCGCATGCGGTGGCGCGCCGCAGCCGGCGCCACCGGTGGGGAACCCGCATGCTCGTCCTCCTGCCTGTGTCGGTGGGGATGTCCGTTCCGGAGAGCTACGGGATCGGATCGCCGCCCAGCTCGCCTGCGACGAGGTAGGCCAACGTCACGCCGCGGCCGAGGGCGAACCCGCTGTTGTAGCCGGTGCCGGTCGTGGTCAGCGCGGCGCACGAGCCCACGGCGTAGAGCCCGTCGATCACGGCGCCACCGGGGTCGAGCACTCGCCCGTCCCCGTCGATGTGCACGCCGCTGGACCCGATGCCCGTGCCCACGAATTTGAGCCGCAGCCCGTGGAAGGGTGCCTCGGTCAGCGGGCCGAGGACCGGGCTCGGAGCGTTGGCCGGATCGCCCGCGAACTTGTTGACGTAGGTGACGGTTCCGCGGCCGAAGTCGGGGTCCTCGCCCCGGGCGGCGTGGTGGTTGAATCGCTCGGCCGTCCTGGTCAGCTGCGCCCCGTCGATGCCGAGCTGCTCACCGAGCGCCGCGAGGGTCGGGGCCGACGTGACCCACCCGTCGGGATACTCGCCGCCCGGCGGGGTGGCGGCGAGGCCGTACTTCCGCCGGTGCTGGTCGTCCCACACGAGGAAGAACGGCAGGTGCCGGTCACCAGGGGCGAGTGTCTTGGCGACGATGTCGACCCAGTAGGAGTCGTTGCAGAACCGGTTTCCCGCCGCGTCGACGATCATCGTGTGCGGCATGGCGTACTCGGGCCCGTAGCCGTAGCCGGTGCCGACCTGGGACCGCCACCCCGGCAGCATCGGCACGCTCGTGGCCGGGATCTTCGCGATGTCGGCGCCCACACCGCGGGCGAGTGTGATGCCGTCCCCGCGCAGCGACTCGGGCGCGACGCTCCCGAAGTCCTCCGGTTCGAGGTCGACCATCTCGCGGACCAGGTCGGAGTCCCAGTCGTAGGTGCTCGTCGCCAGCACGACCGGGCCGCGCACCTCCACCGGACCGTCGGGACCGTCGGCGCGCACGCCGGCGACCCGATCGGCGTCGGTCAGCAGCTCGGTCACCCGGTGGGAGCGCCGGATCTCGATCCGGTCCTCCTGCAGCACGCGGCGCAGGAAGCTCGCCACGACGCCGGTCCCGAACGTCAGGGGGTCCGATCCCTCGGTCGCATCGAACTCGCGGCCGTCGGCGATGCCGAACGCGGGCACTCCCGCATGGTCCGACTTCCCGGGTCCGGACTCCTCCGAGTCCACATAGGTCGCGCGGCGCCCCTTCTCCATGAGTTCGTCGTAGGTCGTGCCGACCGGGAAGTACGGGCTGACGCGGAGTTTGTCGCGCCATGCGCCGAGCACGCCGCCGTCGATCACCTCGCCCGTGAGGTACCTGCCCACGGGCAGCGCGCCGTCGGCCTCGTTGTGGTAGTCGGCGAGCCCCGGAATGACCCTCCAGCGGATCGCACCGAGGTCCTCCCAGTAGCGGATCGCGTCCGGGCCGGTCCGGATCCAGCGCAGCATCGCCTTCTCGTCGAGTACCTCGGGAGCGTCGTGGGCGATGGCACGGACGTAGGTCTCGGTGAGCTCGAGCGAGTCCTCGATGCCGTCCCGCGCGGCGACCGGGTTGGCGCCGATCCACACCTGACCACCCGAGTAGGCGGCCGCGCCGCCCACCAGGTCTGCCGCCTCGAACACGATCACGTCGCGGGCGCGTACCGCGGCACCGAGCGCCGTGGCCAACCCGGCCAATCCGGCGCCCACGACGATCACCGGTTCGTTCGCATCAGCCATCCGCCTCGTCCGTCCTTTCGCGAAGTGGGGGTCGCAGTGCACCGGCACCGAGGCCGCGGCAGTGTCCGCACGACCCGGCGGTCCGTCGCCGCTTCCCGGTACCGCAGGGTCACGGGCGCTGGATCAACTTCGTCTCGAGATAGGCACCGAGGCCTTCGACGTTGCCCTCCCGGCCGAGGCCCGACTGCTTGTAGCCGCCGAACGGCTGCACCACGCACATGTCCCACCCGTTGACCGACACCTGGCCGCTGCGGATGCGGCGGGCGATCCGCTCCCCCTCGGCAGCGTCTCGGGCGTACACCGCTCCGGAGAGGCCGTAGTCCGAGTCGTTGGCCAGCGCAACGGCCTCGTCGACGTCGTCGAACGGGATGACGCAGAGGACCGGTCCGAAGATCTCCTCCTGCGCGATGCGCATGTCGTTGCGCACGTCGGCGAACACGGTCGGCTCGACGAACCAGCCGCGGTCCAGACCCTCGGGCCTACCGCCACCGGTGACGAGCCGTGCCCCCTCCTCGATGCCGAGCCTGATGTACCCCTCCACCCGGTCCCGCTGCCGCTCGGCGGCGAGCGGGCCGAGCACGGTGTCGCCGTCGGCCGGATCGCCGACCCGGAGACCTTCGAACATCGGCACCAGCGCCGAGAGCAACTCCTCCTGGCGCTCGCGTGGCACGAGGATGCGCGTCAGCGCCGCACACACCTGGCCGGAGTGGCCGATGCCGGCGAACGCCAGTGTTGGCAGCACCTCGTCGAGCGGCACGTCGTCGGCGATGATCGCGGCCGACTTCCCGCCCAGTTCGAGCGTCACGCGCGTGATCCGCTCGCCGCACAGGCTCATGATCCGCCTGCCCGCGGCGGTGCTTCCGGTGAACGCGACCTTGTCGACGCCGGGATGGGTCACCAGGTGCTCGCCGACCTCGCGGCCGCCGGGCAGCACACTGATCACGCCCTCGGGCAGTCCCGCCGCCTCCAGCGCCTCGGCCAGCAGGTACAGGCTCACCGGCCCTTCCGGGGCGGGCTTGAGCACGACCGTGCAGCCCGCGGCCAGCGCGGGGCCGATCTTCAGCGACGCCGTCGCCACCGGTCCGTTCCACGGGATGATCGTGGCGACGACGCCGACCGGTTCGCGGACCAGCACCCCGTGGCCGCCCTCCCAGGACCGCTCCTCCTCGAACTCGAACCGCTCGTGGAGAGTCGACGCGTCGGCCCACATCTTGAGCGCGTTCTGGTGGAACGCCTCGCTCACCGCGGACGGGGCGCCGATCTCCGCGGTGAACGAGGCAGCCATGTCACCGAAGCGCTTCTCGACCTCGGCGCCGACCCTGCGGAGCACCTCGGCACGCTCCGCGGGCGTCATGCGGGGCCACGGTCCGTCGTCGAACGCTGTCCGCGCCGCGGCCACAGCGGCGTCGACATCGGCCGCCGTCGGGTCCGGCACCGTCGCGAGGCGCTCCTCGGTCACCGGCGACACGACGTCGATGACGCCCTCGCCCGCCGGTTCGACCCATCGGCCGCCGATGAACAGCTTCGAAAAGCTCCGCACGGTCTCGGGTGCGTGCATCGTCGAGGTCATGGACGCGCTCCTTTGCGGTACCGAACCTGGCCGTCACCGGCGTCGGCGCGCGGTGACGTCGCTAACAACCTTGACCCGCGGCCAGGTCCAAGTCAATGCCTTTCATAGGATTTATTGTCATGAATTACGGGCCGTGTCCATCGCCGACACGGGACCCGGGACGTCGTGGACGGCACACGAAAACGCCGCCGCGACGGGGAGAAACTCCCCTCCGCGGCGGCGTGGTCCCGACCGGGATCGAGAACCCGGTCGGCTCCCGTCGCAACGGCTACGTCACGTCGAAGTCACGTCGAACCGCGGCGACGGCAACGTCCGCAGGATGCCCGCGAGCCGCCCCGGCACGGGCGTCTTCGCGAACGCCGCATCGCGGCACGCATAGGTCATCTGTCCCCGCGTGACGAGCTCGTCGTCGCACGTGAACTCGTAGCCGACCGTGTACGACGAGGTGCCGATCCGGTCGAGCACCGCCTGGCAGACGAGCTCGTCGAACACCTTCGCCGTACGGTGGTAGGTCGCACCCGAGCTCACGCCGACCGTCACGATCCCCAGGTCCGGTTCGAGATCCCCGCTGCGCAGGCCGTGCGAGTACAACCACGACGTATACGTGCGCTCCATCCACGGATAGTAGAGGGCGAAGTACGCGATGCCCATCGCGTCGCAGTCCCCGTAACTGAGCTGGAACGCCAGCCGGTCCCGGTCACTCATCGTCGCTCCCCTCCTCCGGCAGCGCCACGGTCGCGGTGCCCGTCAGCACCGTGTCGCCGTCCACGACGGACAGTTCGATGTCGCAGTCGCACAGCGTCTCCCCGCCCGGCTCGTCCTTCCGGGTGCGCACGCCGGTGACGACTCCGCCCGCCCGCAGACGGTCCCCCGCGCGCACGGTGCCGCGGAAGCGCACGCGCAGCCTGCGCACCCGGTCGTGCCCGCCCGCGAACCCGGCCAGCATGTTCATCACGTACGCCATGTTCAGCGGCCCCTGGTTGATCGCCCGGTCGCCCATGCCGAGCTCCCGCAGAGCCGCGGTGTCCCAATGGATCGGCGTGGGATCACGCAGCAGCGCCGCCGTGGTCTTCATCTTCTCGGCGCCGACCTCGGCCACCTCCCACTCCGGCAGCCGCATGCCCGGCGTGACCGGCTCGCCGCGACGAGCCACGGCTCCCGGGAAGGCCGCCACGCCGTGTTCGGGCCGCTCGCTCACGACGACCTCCTCGGCAGGATCAACGAGTTCCAACAGTCGGCCACATGGGCACCGCTGCCCGCGTCGTGCAGCCGGAACGCGTAGCCGATCACGTCGAACACCCCGCTGCGGCCGGCCTTGCGGTCGGCCGAGGTGATCTCACCGGAGACGAGGTAGGTGCGGCCCACGCGCATCGGCGCATGCCACACCGTCTCGTGCTCACCGAACATCGGCCCATCGTCGGCACTGGCACCGAACCATGCGAACAGCTCGTCCCACGTGACACCCATCGCCTGGGTCGCCGCCGTCCACGCGAGCAGCGGATGCGCGAGTTCGTCACCCGCTCCGTCCGGCGCCGACGCGTCCGGCTGCTCCAGAGCCGCGTCGGCCAGCAGCCACGCAAGCCACCGTTCGACGGTGAACCGCCCGCCGGGGAAAGCCCGGCCGATCTGTGCGGTGACGTCGTCGGCCGTCGGTGCGGCCGTCTCGCGCGTCTGCTCAGACATCCCGCGCCCTGCCCGCCCAGTACGGCTCGCGCAGCTCCCGTTTGAGGATCTTGCCCGTCGGCGCCTTCGGCAGCTCACTCACGAAGTCGACCGATTTCGGCTTCTGGTATCCGGCCAGATGTGCCCGCGCCTGTTCGATGATCTCCTCCTCCGTCGCCCGTTGCCCCGATTTCAGCACGACGACGGCCTTCACCGACTCGCCCCACTCGTCGTCGGGCACGCCGATCACGGCACACTCCAGCACCGCCGGATGCCGCGCGATCGCCTCCTCGACCTGCACGCTGAAGATGTTCTCGCCGCCGGAGATGATCATGTCCTTCGACCGGTCGACGATGTAGACGTAACGGTCCTCGTCCCACGTCGCGATGTCACCGGTCCACATCCAGCCGCCCCGGGAGGCGATGCCCCTGCCGTCGGGAGTGCCGGCACCCCGCAGCGTCTCGGCGGTCAGGTCGGGCCGGTTCCAGTAGCCGAGCATGTTCGCCTCGGACCGGACGATGATCTGGCCCGGCGTGCGCCCGTCCTGCGGCACGTCCCGCCCGGCCTCGTCGACCACCCGCACCTGCGTGCCGAAGCCCTCCCGGCCGCAGGACTGCAACCGCTCCGGGCGGACACCGGCGACCGCGGACGCGTGATCCTCCTGCGACAGGAAGCACATCGTCGAGCCCTCGGTCTGCCCGTAGCCCTGGATCAGCGTGCAGGGAAACGCATCGAGTGCCTGGCGCACGATCGCCGAGGGCATCGGCCCGCCGCCGTACTGGATGTTGCGCAGGCTCGAGAGGTCGTACCGCTCGAAGCCGTCGACGGCCATCATCCAGTTCAGCATCGTGGTGATGCCGAGCAGCGCCGACACCCGTTCGGCCTCGATCACCTCCAGCGCCCGCTTCGCCTCGAAGTTCATCATCACGAGCGGGCAGCCGTGCTTGAGGTAGTTCATCGCGAGCACGACCGGAATGTGGAACAACTGCCCGGTCAGCAAGTAGACGTCCGACGGCACGATGCGCTCGGCCACGGTCTGGTTCAACATCCCCGCGGCGGCGCTCCGGTGCGAGTGCAGGGCACCTTTCGCCTGCCCCGTCGTGCCGCCGGTGTAGAGGATGAAGAACGGGTCGTCGTCACCGATCTTCGCGGAGAAGGCGGGTTCCTCGTCCGAGGCGGCATCGACGAGCTCTTCCAACCCGCCGTCGCCGTCCGGCCCGAATCGCAGCACGTGCGGCACGTCCACCGTGCGGCACACGTCGTCGACCACGCCCGACCACTCGGCCTCGGTGACGAGCGCCCGCGGTGCGGCGTCGGCCACGATGGTGGCCAGCTCCGGTGCGGCGAGCCGCCAGTTCAGCGGTTGCAGCACCAGTCCGGCGCGGCCCGCCGCGAAGTACAGCGCCTGGTACTCGACGCAGTTGCGTGACAGCACGGCCACCCGGTCCCCCGGCGCCAGCCCACGGGCGAGCAGACCGTTGGCCAGCCGCCGCACGAGCTCGTCGAACTGCCTCCACGTGAGCCGCCGTTCGGCGGTCACGTCGTAGATCGCCTGCCCGCCGGGCGTCAGCGCCGCCCACTTGGCGGGGATCAAACCCTGATTGGCCACGGTTCCTCCGATAAGTCCTGGACCACGCCACGTCAGTACGGCAGGTCGAGCTGCACGTGCCGCCGGGCGAACCGCCAGGAACCGTTCTCGCGGGCGAGCTCGTCCTCGTACCGTGCCGTCGACAGCACGGTCAGCGTCTGCCCTGCGATGGAGATCAGCGTCAGGTACGAGGTCACGGTCGCCGTGTCGGCGGTGAGGTCACGCACGACGACGTTGGACACCAGATGCCGCCGCTGATCGTCCTGCGACGCGAGCGACTTCTCCATCAGGCCGACGATCTGGTCCCGGCCCTCGAACGGGCCGATCAGGTCGCCGTCGGCGACCCGCATCGACATGACGGCGTCGGCCGTGAAACAGCCGGCCATCGCCGTCATGTCGTTCTCGTCGTAGGCGAAGGTGTACACGCCGAGCAGATTCTCGATCGCGGCGCGTTCGTCGGCGATTCCCATGTCTTCGGGCCTCCTGATTCTGGTGGGGACACGGATTCCTCATGCGGTGCGGGCGGGACGGATCCCTCCGCCTGCCGGTCAGAGCCCGGCCGGGACGACCGATCCTCCGAGCGCGACGACGAGCGGGATCGGGTCGAAGAACTCCGCGAACCGGGCGATCCGATCGCCGCGCACCGTCACTCTGGCGATGTAGGCGTTGCGGTACGGCAGCCCCGTGGTCCGCACCGAGGCGTCCGATGTGTACTCGGCAACGAACTCGCCCGGCACGTCGAGCTCGTTGATCCGGTACGACGCGAAGTTCATGGGCGTCACCAGGTCCGGCAGGCCGGAGTAGAACTCCGCGATCGCCGCGCGGCCCTGCAACGTCGTCGGGATGCCCTCCGGCGCGTACGGGATGTCGAGCACGCCGTCCTCGTGGAACAGGTCCGGGATCGCCGCGACGTCCAGGGTTCCCACCGCGTCGAGATAGGACGTGATGAGCCTGCGTCCGGTGTCGGTGTCGGCCGTCGCGGTCATGCCTCGAATCCCTCCAGCTCCGGCGGGGTGAGTGCGGAGATCACCCGCGAGGAGATCCGCCACCCGGCCGCGGTGCGGACATAGGTGTCTTCGTTGAGCGCGGCCGCCCGGAACTTCGCGCCCGAGACCGAATGTCCCTCCGAGAACACGTAGTTCGTGCCGCGGGCGGTGTCCGGGCCGTCGAACTCGACGACGTGGTTGGTGATGAGGTGGAACTGGTCGGCCACCGAGGCGGCGTCCCGTTCGAAGAAGCCGCGGATCGCTTCCCTGCCCTCGAACCGCTCCAGCCCCACCGGGGTCGCGTCCCACACGGCGTCGTCGCTGAAGGCCGACAACGCCTCCGCCGGGTCGAAGCGGTCGAGGCCCCGGGCGTACCGGTGCGACAGTTCCATGATCTCGTGCCGCGCGGCGGCCTGCTCGTCCATCGCCTGCCGCCCTCAGTCGTAGACGATGACGCCGCGGATGTTCTTGCCCTCGCGCAGATCCTGGAAGGCGGTGTTGATATCCTCCAGTGCGTAGGTGCGCGTGACCAGCTCGTCGAGCTTCATCTCGTCGCGCCGGTACAGATCGGCGATCAGCGGGATGTCGTTGCGCGCATTGGTGGAGCCGTAGAGCGTGCCCTGCAACCGTTTGCCCGACATCGCGAACGTGAACATGTCGAACTGCACGTCACGCTGCAGGACGGGAGCGGCCGCGGTGAGCACCAACACGCCGCCACGCCGCGTCATCGCCTGCGCCGGCTCGAGGATCGACCCGTACGCGACGCCGACGGTGACGATCACCCGATCGGCGCCCTGGCCGTTGGTCATGTTCTCGACGAGCTGTGCCGCCTCCGCCGCCGTGGCCGCGGTGTGCGTGGCACCGAACTCCGGCGCCCGCTCCCGCTTGTAGTCGACCGGGTCGACCGCGATGATCGCCTTGGCGCCGCGGTGCCGGGCGCCCTGGACCGCGTTCATGCCGACGCCGCCGACACCGAAGATCACGACGACGTCGCCGAGCTGCAGGTCGGCCGCGTACATCGTCGACCCCCACCCCGTCGGAACGCCGCATCCGATGAGCGCGGCCTTGTCGAGCGGGATGTCCTTGTCGATCTTCACGAGTGCGTCCGTGGGCACCGTGACGTAGGGCGCGAACGTGCCGAGGTACGACATCGCGCCGACGCCCTGGCCGCGGGCGTGGATACGGTGAGTGCCGTCGGGCGAGGTACCGGCGAGCACACCGGCCCCGAGCGCGCACATGTTGGCCTTGCCCGCGACGCACATCGAGCATGTGCCGCACGAGGGCAGGAACGAACAGACGACGTGATCGCCGACCTGCAGGTCGGCCACGTGATCCCCGACCTCCGTGACCACCCCGGCACCCTCGTGGCCTCCGAGGATCGGAGCCCAGTCGAGCGGGATGTCGCCCGTGTCGAGGTGGTCGTCGCTGTGGCAGATACCCGAGGCGGCGAGTTTCACCGTCGCCTCGGTCTTCTTCGGCGGGTCGAGTTCGATCTCCTCGACCGACCAGCCCGATTGCGTTCCCGGCTCCCACAGGAGCGCACCCTTGGTCTTCATCGATCGTCCTTTCGGTCCGGTGTGGAGGGTCGCCGACGGCGGCGCCGCGGGCCGCCCACGGTTCAGGTCGCGGGGTCCGCGACGGGGACGGCGCGGTGGATGTCGGTCTCGCGCTTGGCGATACGCCAGCGACCGTCGATCCGGCGCAGCAGGTCGCGGTAGGTCGCCGCGGTCTGTGCCCAGCCGTCGGCGGTGCTCGCCATCGCCAGCACATCGGTGACCGCCGTGGCGGTGCCGCCGACCACGTCGACGTCGATCACCGAGTTGACCGACCAGTGGTGGGAGGCGGGCACGGCGTCCCACAGGCCGGTGACGCCGGTGCGGATCCCGTCGCGACCCTGGAACACCGCGTCGGGTCCGGGTGACCACGTGGCGTCCTCGGCCCACAGCGACAGGAACCACGGCAGGTCCCGCTTGTCGAACGCGTGCCCGTAGCCGTGCAGCACCCGCCGGATCTCTTCGAGCGCCTCCACGCGGTCCAGCCGGACGGCGAGGTCGTCGTCGATCGCGGTGCCCATCTCAGGCACGTCCCGTGGGCTCGACGTCGACCACCTCGTGGAAGTTGACGTCCGCGCCGGCACCGGCGAAGTTGGCCATGTCCGCCTGGGCCGCCTGTCCCTCGGGCGAGGCGAACGCCGCGGCACACTCGTCCCGGCTGTCCCACTCCATGACGGCGACGAGGAAGTGCTCCGGCTTCGAACCGTCGAACGTCGTCGTCGCGCCCCAGCCGTAGGAGCGCAGCCCCGGCAACGTCGCCGCCAGCGGGGCGTGCGTCGACCGGTAGTGATCGAGGAACTTCTCCGGATCGTCCGGGTGGTTGTAGTGCACGGTGATGCGGAACATCGATGTCTCCTCCCGGACGTCACGCACTCAGCGCGAAGCCCTCGTAGTCGTTCGCCGCGACCTCCTGGCACTTCTGCCAGTACGGGCCGACCCCGCCGAGATAGGCCATGAGCAGCCGGGGCTTGCCGGGCACGTTCGCGCCCATGTACCAGGAATCGGTCTGCGGGTAGAGCGTCATGTCGCCGACCTCGCGCACGTGGTCGGTCCACTCCTTCTCGGCCGTCTCGGTCGCCTCGACGGTGCGCAGCTCCCTGTGCCGCATGTGCTCCACCAGGTCGGTGATCCATTCGACGTGCTGCTCGATCGAGACGATCATGTTCGAGAGCACGGACGGGCTGCCGGGACCGGTGATCGTGAACAGGTTCGGAAAACCCGCCGGGTTCAGGCCCAGGTACAGCGCGGGCCCGTCCTGCCACTTCTCCCGGAGCGGCTGGCCGCCCCGGCCCCGGATGTCGATGTTCAGCAGCGCACCCGTCATGGCGTCGAAGCCGGTGGCCAGCACCAGACTGTCGACCTCGTACTCCCGGTCGCTCGTGCGCACCCCGCTGTCGGTGATCTCGACCAGCGGGGTCTCCCTGAGGTCGACGAGCTCGACGTGGTCGGAGTTGAACGTCTCGTAGTAGCCCGTGTCCAGGCAGGGCCGCTTGGTACCGAAGGCGTAGGTCTTCGGGCACAGCTTCTCGGCCGTCTCCGGATCGTCGACGATCTCGCGGATCTTCCCGCGCACGAACTCGGCGGCCGTCTCGTTGGCCTCCTCGTCCGCGAGCAGGTCGGTGTAGGCCTGCAGCACACCGGTGAGGTTGCCGCGCTGCCAGCGCTCCTCGTAGTTGCGGTGGCGCTCGTCGGGGTCGACCTCGAGCGCCGACCGGGTGGGCGGCTCGATCGCGACACCGAACCCGGACTGCCTGCTCTCCTCCCGGATCTCGCGGTACCGGGACTTGATGTCGGCGACCATGTCCTGGTCGATGGGCCCGTTGAACGTCGGCAGGCTGAAGTTCGGGGTCCGCTGGAACACCGTCAGCGCGTCGGCCTGCTTCGCGATGATCGGGACGGCCTGGATACCGGACGAGCCGGTCCCGATGACGGCGACCCGTTTACCGGTGAAGTCCACACCGGACTCCGGCCAGTCGCACGTGTGGTACCAGTCGCCGCGGAACCGTTCGAGTCCGGGCACCTCGGGCTTCTTCGGCACGGACAGACAGCCGACGGCCATGATGCAGTAGCGGGCCGAGACCTCCTCGCCTGCCTCGGTCCGCACGGTCCACAGTGCACTGTCCTCGTCGTAGTGCGCCGCCGTGACCTTCGTGTCGAGCACGACGTCCCTGCGCAGGTCGTGGCGATCGGCCACGTGGTGGATGTAGGACAGGATCTCGGGCTGGCTCGGGTACTTCTCGGTCCACTCCCACTCCTGTTCGAGCTCGGGATCGAACGAGTAGGAGTAGTGCATGCTCTCGACGTCGCAGCGGGCACCGGGATACCGGTTCCAGTACCACGTGCCGCCGATGTCGGAGCCCGCTTCGACGACCTTCACGTGCATGCCCAGGTTCCGGAGTTTGTACAGCTGATACAGGCCGGAGAACCCGGCACCCACGATGACGGCGTCCAACTCGGTCGGCAGTTTCCTGGTAGCAGGCATGGTGCGATGTCCTCACATTCGACGGGGAGACGGACGGAAGAGCAACGGACATGCGCCCGCCGGGGGCGCGTCTGGCCGGATCGGGAAGGTCGCAGGGACGACCCGCGACGGCGTCAGGTCGCGGCCGACAGGTGGCGGTCGATCTCCGCGGCGACGTAGTCGATCGCCTCCGCGCTGCCGGGCAGCACGTTGACCATCGTGAAGAAACCGTGCATCTGACCCGGGAACCGCCGGTGCCGGACCGGAACACCCGCAGCCTCGAGGGCCTTCGCGTAGGCCTCACCCTCGTCCCGCAGGACATCGTGCTCGGCGGTCACCACGACGGCGGGCGCCTGACCCGAGAGGTCGCCGGCCTTCGCCGGGCAGGCGTCGGGGTTCGCGCGCTGGTCGGCGTCGGCGTAGTGGTCCCAGAACCAGATCATCGCGTCCCGGCTGACCATGAGCTGGTTCTCGGGATCGGCGTAGGAGGAGTTGTCGAAGTCGCAGTCGGTGACCGGGTACACGAGGATCTGCTGGGAGAGCGCCGGACCGCCCGCGCGCGCCTTCTGGGCGACGATCGCCGTGAGGTTGCCGCCTGCGCTGTCGCCCGCGGCGATCAACGGCACCCGCTTGCCCGCGATCTCCTCGAGATGGGCGTCGACCCAGCGCAGCGAGTCCAACGCGTCGTCGGCGGCCGCCGGGTAGCGGTGTTCGGGCGCGAGGCGGTAGTCGACGAGCACCACGGCGCACCCGGTCTTGTCGGCGAGCTGCCTGCCGAGGGTCTCGAACTCCTCGATCCTGCCGATCACCCAGCCACCGCCGTGGTAGTAGACGATGACGCCGCGCGGTGCGGCGTTCGGTACCAGGATCTGCACGGGGACGGAGCGGCCGGGCAGGTCGATCGAGCGGTTCTCGGCCCGCGCCATGTCCGGACCGGGGCCGTACATCTCCCGCAGGGCCGCGGTGATGCCGCGGGCCTGTTCCGGATCCATCTCGTGGATCGGTGGCTGCCCGGATTCGGCGAGCTGGGCGAGCAGTGAACTGGTGGCCTCGTCTAGAGCCATGGGGCACCTCTTTGTGCTGCTGGCGAACGTTGGGACCGGCGGACGCGAGACACACCTCCTTCGAGGTGAGAGACCTGCGTCACATGTTCAGCAAGTATGCGGCGCCCCATAATTCATGTCAAGGATTAGCATGGTCTCGGGCGCAACGTGAACACGCGGTAAGCGCGCGAGCCAGGACAGCAGCCCGTCGCCCCACAGGGAGGGTCACGCCACCGGCGACAACCGAACACGAATCATGCTCAGGAAATGGCCGGTGGGCGACACGACACCGGGCGCTCCATCACGGCCTGCACAGGGATTCAGGATCATCATCGGTATCGTCACCCCATGGACCAAGACGCGCTGGAACCGCGCCGGCGGCCGTACAAGCGGGGCGACAAGGTCGCGCAGGCCGTGGCACGGAGCATCATGCGGAAGATCCGCACCGAAGGGCTCGAACCGGGCGCCCACCTGCCCTCGGAAGCGCACATGCTCACCGAGTACGGCATCGGGCGCGGTTCGCTGCGGGAGGCACTGCGCATCCTCGAGGTCAACGGCCTGATCTGGCTCAAACCGGGGCCCGGCGGTGGTCCGATCGTCAGCGGCGCCCAGCCCGACCACTTCGGACAGATGGCGACGCTGTACCTGCAGGCGCAGGGCACCACGTTCCGCGAGCTGATCGAGGCCCGACTCGCGGTCGAACCCCTCATGGCGCGGCTGGCCGCACAGCGGCAGGACCCGGCGTACATGGACGAGCTGCGGCGCGTCAGCGGGTCGCTCAAGGTCGACGACGATGCCGCCTACCTCGAGTACACGGGCGACTTCCACCGGCTCGTCGCCGAGATGTCCGGTAACGGCATCCTCAGCCTGCTCGGCCAGTCGCTGTCGGACATCTTCCGCGACCGGGTCAGCGGCATCGTGTTCCCCAAGTCGCGGCGCAAGGAGGTCTCCGACGCGCACGTGGCGATCGCCAAGGCGATCGAGGACGGCGAGCCCGACGCCGCGCACGACCTGATGTACGAACACATGGCCAAGTACGTCAACTACGTCAAGCGGGGACACCCCACGCTGATCAACGAGGTCGTCGACTGGCGTTGACAGGCACGGGCACGCGCCACTGCCCACGGCCTCGTCGCCCGCCACCACCCAACCGGAGGCGCTGCGCGCCGCTGCCTAGGCCCACCCGTCTCCCACCACCACCCAACCTGAGGCGTTGCGCGCCGCTGCTTAGGATTCGGGCATGCACGGACGCGACGGCCTGACCACGGGTGCGGGCCGCCTGCTGCGCGGCACCGCCACGGGCACCGCAACCGGGTTGCTCGCCGTGTTCGCCCACGCGTCCGCAGGTGGTGCACTGCCGGAGTGGCCCGCCGTCGCCGGCCCGGTGCTGGCGATCAGCACCGTCACCACCGGCCTGGCTCGCGTACGGCTCCGGCCGACGGCCCTGCTCACGCTCCTCGCCGTCGGCCAGCTCGCGGTGCACGCCGTCCTCACGCTCGGCGCCGCACACGGCCACACGCCCGACACCACCGCGATGACGCTCGCGCACCTCATCGCGACGGCGGTCGTGTTCGCGGGCCTCACCGGGGCCGAGCGCGCGCTGTTCGCCCTGCTCGGCATGCTCGTCGCACGACGGCCGTACGGCAGGGCGCCGCTGCCGGTCGTCGGTCCCGTGTGGACACCGTGTCCACCGCCGCCGCAGCGACGGCCACTGCGGCACGTCGTGTACCGGCGCATCCGGGGCCGCCGCGGTCCGCCCGCGCCGACGGTTCGACCTCACGCCATCACCGTGTGACGCGCGCCCCGACGTACCGCCCGTGACCGCAGGTCCGAGCGGCGCTCTCGCGCGTCCGCGGACCCGTGCCGTCACAGGAGCGATCCGTCATGTCCGACACCACGCTGCGCCCGCCCGACAGCGCAGCGGCCGCCCCGTCCACCACCGACACAGCCACCACGTCCACGACCCCAGCCGACAGCTCTCCTGCCGGCACGGCCGCCTACCCGCCGCGGCGCCGTGCCCGATGGCGCGCCCTGCTGCTGCGGCTGCACTTCTACGCAGGCGTGTTCGTCGGCCCGTTCGTCCTCGTCGCAGCCCTCACGGGCACCGCCTACGCGCTCACCCCACCACTCGAGTCCTGGCTCTACCACGACGAGCTGACCGCGACGTCCCCGCACGACCCGCTCCCCCTGGCCGACCAGGTCCGCGCCGCGCAGGACGCCGTGCCGGGCGCCCGGGTGGAGGCCGTCCGGCCCGCTCCGGAACCCGGTGCGACCACCCGCGTGCTGTTCGCCGCCCCGGAGCTGGGGTCCTCGGAGTCCCGCACGGTGTTCGTCGACCCGGGAAACGCGGCCATCACCGGTGAGCTGACCACCTACGGCACGAGCGGAGTGCTGCCCCTGCGCATGACGCTCGACCAGCTCCACCGCAACCTGCTGCTCGGCGAACCGGGCCGGATCTACAGCGAGCTGGCCGCGTCGTGGCTGTGGGTGATCGCGCTCGCGGGTCTCGCGCTGTGGACGGCCCGCCGGACGAAGCGCCGTACCGGCCACGCCGACGCGACGCGGGGGCGGCATCCGGGCCGGGGCCGCCGGGCCACACTGCGGTGGCACGGCCGGCTCGGTGTCGCCGTGCTGGGCGGCGCGCTGGTGCTCTCGGCGACCGGGCTGACGTGGTCGGCCCACGCCGGGGAGAACATCGCCGCCCTGCGCACGGCCGCGGGCTGGAGCACGCCCGAGCTGGACACGTCGGCGGGCCACCCCGGGCACGCCGCCGGCACCGAGGGCGGCTCCGCGGACGATGCCACGGCCGCGCACGCTCCTGCCCGGACCGTCAACGACGTCCTCGCCGCAGCTCGCGGTGCCGGGATCGACGCGGGCGCGATCGAGATCGCCGTTCCCGAGGCGCCCGGCGCGGCATGGTCGGTCACGGAGATCGAGCGGAGCTGGCCCACGCAGGTCGACGCGGTCGCCGTGGATGCCGCGACCGGCGAGGTCACCGACGAGGTGCGATTCGCCGACTACCCCTTCGGTGCGAAGCTGGCCCGCTGGGGCATCGACCTGCACATGGGCACGCTGTTCGGACGGCCCAACCAGGCCGCGCTCGCCGCGCTCGGCGGAGGTCTGACGGCCCTGACCGTGTTGGGATACCGGCTGTGGTGGCAGCGCAGGCCCCGGAGCGCCGCGTTCGGCCGTCCGGTGCCGCGCGGACAGTGGCGCGCACTGCCGCCGTGGGCGGTCGTCGGCATCGTCGCGGCCGCAGCGGCCGTCGGAGTGCTGGCGCCGTTGTTCGGCCTGAGTCTGCTGGCGTTCCTCCTCGTGGACGTCGTCGTCGGGCGGCTCGCGGCGCGGCGCCGCTCCGCGCGGACCGGCGGCTGACCGTGGTGGGGCCGTCCACGCCGGACGGCCCCACCTACGATCACGTCCGTGCCTTACGCCCACGCGGCCGACGGGGTCGCCCTGTACTACGAGGTTCACGGCCCCCGCGCTCACGCACGCGGCGACGGAGATCCCGAGCCCGAGCACTCCGAGCCGCCCGCGTTGCTGCTCATCGCCGGCCAGTCCAACAGCAGGCGCTGGTGGGACTCGGTGCGCGGCGACTTCGACAGCACCTTCCGGGTGATCACGATGGACCATCGCGGTATCGGCCACAGCGACAAGCCGGACGACGACTCGTACAGCACCCGCGGGTTCGCCGCGGACGCCGTGGCCGTCCTCGACGCGGCCGGACTGCGGCGCGCGCACGTCTACGGCACGTCGATGGGCGGGCGGGTCGCGCAGTGGCTCGCCGTCGACCATCCCGCGCGGGTCGACAGGCTGGTGCTGGGCTGCACCTCACCCGGTGGCCCGCACGCGGTCGAACGGAGCACCGAGGTGACCCGCAGCCTGGCCCAGCACGACGCCGCCGCGGTCCGGCGGGCACTGCTCGAGCTGATGTACACCCCGGAGTGGCTCGCCGCGCATCCCGGGCCGTATCGAACGATCGGCGAACGCGGTACACCACCGCACGTGTTGCGGCGGCACCGGCTCGCCAGCCACCGGCACGACGCGTGGGACGCGCTGCCGCGCATCACCGCACCGACACTCGTCGTCCACGGCGACGACGACGTGTTCAACCCCGCGGCCAACGCTCCCGTGCTCGCAGGCCGCATCCCCGGCGCGGCACTGCACCTGATCCCGGGCGCGAGGCACGCGTACTTCGAGGAGCGCCGCGACGTCGCGAGTCCGCTCGTGCTCGACTTCCTCACCGGGCGCTCCTGACGGCCCGGCCACCCGTCGCGCGCTCCGTCAGTCCGCCGCCGATGTCCGTTCGACCGCGTGGTCGGCCAGGTTGGTGCCGGCGCTGCCGTAGAGGTTGAACGCCGCGTCGGCGCCGCGGGAGCGCAGTTCGTCGATCTCCTCGCCGCGTTGCGCGATGGCGGCCACCCTGCCGCGGAAGCCCTCCTTGCGGAGCAGGTCGAGCACGAGGAGGTTCTCCCCGTGGAACGGCATGGCGAGGACGACCAGTTCGACCCGGCCGGAGCGCTGGACACGCCCCCAGAAGTCGAGGTCGGTGGCGTCGGCCTCGACGACGTCGAAACCGGCGGCCCGCAGCTGTTCGACGCGGCGGCTGTCGTGTTCGACCCCGACGGCACGCTTGCCGTGTGCCTCGTGGAGCTGTTCGACGGTGGCCTGACCGACGCGGCCCATGCCGAGCACCAGGGTGTCGGCGCCGCCGAGGTCGATGGGCCGGTCGTCCACAGTGAGGGCCTCGGCCTGCTGTGCGGGCAGCCGCCGCGTCACCCACGCCTCGACCGCGGGTGCGAGCCGGTTGAGCACCGCCGAGAGGAGGAAGCTGAAGGCCACGGCGAGGGCCAACACGGTGACCCAGCCCTCGGACACCGCGCCGGTGGTGGCGACGACGGTGGCCACGATGAGCGCGAACTCGGAGTAGTTGCCGAGCGCGAGGGAGGCGAGCGTGGCCGTGCGGTAACGCAGGCGCATCAGCCACAGCAGCGCGAAGAACGCGACGGCCTTGACCGGGATCAGCACGGCCAGCAACGCGGCCATGCCGACCGCTTCCCACGTGGGCGTGCCCGTCAGTCCGATGCTGACGAAGAACGCGATCAGCAGCACTTCCTTGCCGGTCAGCAGCAGCCGCGACAGGTCGCCCGCACGCCGGTGACCGGCCAGCAGTGCGCCGATGATCAGCGCACCGAGGTCGCCTTTGAGGCCGACGAGATCGAACAGGACGTAGCCGGGAACGAGCGCCATCGTCAGGCCGAACAGGGCACCGAGCTCGACCGAGTCGATGCGGTCCCAGGCCTTGCGTGCCAGCCAGGCCCCGGGGACGACCAGCACCAGAGCCAGCGCCCACGGGGACGGCAGCTCACCCTTGGACACGGTCAGCACGACCACGGCGACGATGTCCTGCATGATCAACACGCCGATGGCGATCCGGCCGTACAGCGTCTGGTTGTCCCGGCGCTCGTCGAGCACCTTGACGACGAACACCGTCGACGAGAACGACAGTGCGAGCGCGACGATGGCCATCTCCGCCGGATCGGCGTCGGCCAGCAGCGCGAACCCGAACGGCGCGACGGCCAGCAGCAGGGCGAGCCCGAGCAGCACGCTGAACGCCATGTGGGCCAGGGACGTCAGCCACACCCGGGCCTTGAGCAGCGAGCGCACGTCGAGTTTGAGACCGATGCCGAACAGCAGCAGGGTCACACCGAGGTCGGCGAGCGTCTGCAGTCCGGGCATCTGCTCGACGCCCGCGGCGTGCAGGCCGAATCCGGCGGCGAGGAAGCCGACCAGGGGCGGGAGCTTCACCAGCAGGGCCAGACCACCGGCCGCCAACGCGGCAACGAGATAGATCGCTGCGGTTTCCATACGTCCCTCTTCTCCTCGCCGTACGGACGCCGCAGCTTACCCAGCCGGAACCGCCGGGATCGTCCCGGTTCGCTCCGGTGACCCCACCGCACGGGGCTGCTCGTCGTTTAGCGCGGTGGCCGGGCGGGAAGGCGGGACAGGCACGAGGCGTGCGGTCGCCCCGGCGCCGACCAGGGTCGTCGACCGGAAAGGAAGCCACCAGTGATCCCGTTCGAGTACCGGCGTGCCGACGACGTGTCGACCGCGGTCGACACCGTGGCGCAGAACCCGGCCGCGTCGTTCCTCGGTGGCGGGACGAACCTCGTGGACCATCTCAAACTCGGCGTCGCCGCCCCGGAGCACCTCGTCGACGTCTCGCGGCTGCCGCTCGACGACATCGAGCCGACCCCGGACGGCGGGATCCGTATCGGCGCCACGGCGCGCAACAGCGACACCGCGGCCGACCCCGACGTCCGTGCGCACTACCCGGTGTTGGCCGAGGCCCTGCTCTCGGGCGCCTCGGGTCAGCTCCGCAACCTCGCCACGGTCGGCGGCAACCTGCTCCAGCGGACGCGCTGCCCCTACTTCCAGGACGTGACCACCCCGTGCAACAAGCGGGAGCCGGGATCCGGGTGCTCAGCCCTCGAGGGATACCAGCGCTACCACGCGATCCTCGGCGCCTCCCGCCACTGCGTCGCCACGCACCCGTCCGACATGGCGGTGGCGATGGTGGCGCTCGACGCGACCGTCCACGTGCAGGGTCCGCACGGAGCGCGGAGCCTGCCTGCCGAGGAGCTGCACCGGCTCCCCGGGGACGAACCGCACCGCGACACGGTGCTCGACCACGGCGAACTCATCACCGCCGTCGAGCTGCCGCCGGTGCCCTTCGCGGCCAACTCGGCGTACCGCAAGGTGCGTGACCGCGCCTCGTTCGCCTTCGCGCTCGTCTCGGTGGCCGCCGCACTCGACGTCGACGACGCAGGCACGGTCCGCGACGCCCGGATCGCCTTCGGCGGCCTCGCGCACAAGCCCTGGCGTGCGCGCCGCGCGGAGGCCGCGCTCCGCGGCGGACCCGCCACCGACGACCGTGCCGCCCGCGCCGCCGAGGCCGAGCTCGAGCACGCCGAACCACTGGCGGGCAATGCCTTCAAGATGCCGATGGCCCGCGGCGCCCTCACCGCGACGCTGCGGAGACTGAGCCCGCTGCCTGCTACGCGGTGACGGCTGCGCGGTGACGCCGACGACTACGCCGTGAGGAACCGGTCCGCTGTGACCGGCAGGTCCCGCACGCGGACCCCCGTCGCGTGATACGCGGCGTTGGCGACGGCGGCGGCCGTGCCGACGATCCCGATCTCACCGATCCCCTTCGTACCCATGGCGTTGACGTGCGGGTCGTGCTCGTCGATCCACTCGGCCTCCACCGACGGGACGTCGGCGTTCGTCGCCACGTGGTACTCGGCGAGATCGTGGTTCACCACCATGCCGAGGCGCTCGTCCATCACCCCGTCCTCGTGCAGAGCCATCGACAACCCCATGGTCATCCCGCCGAGGAACTGCGAGCGGGCGAGCCGCGGGTTGACGATCCGCCCCGCCGCGAACACACCCAGCAGCCGGGGTACCCGGATCTCGCCGGTGTCCGCGCTCACGTGCACCTCGGCGAACTGCGCGCCGAAGGCGTGCATGGCGAACCGTTCGGTGTCGGGATTCTCCGGGGCGCTCTCGGTGTGCTCGGAGCCCGCGGGCGGGTCGTCGTCCCCGAACCGCGCGCGGAAACCGTGCGCTGCGGCCACGATCGCCGACCCCCAGTTGGCCGTGCCCGACGATCCTCCCGCCACCGAGGCGAACGGCAGGGCGGTGTCGCCGACCGTCACGACGACGTCGCCGCGGTCCACCCCCAGGGCGTCCGCCGCGATCTGGCCGAGCACCGTCCACGCACCCGTGCCGATGTCGACCGCGCCGACACTCACGTGGTAGCGCCCATCCACCCCGCGTTCGATCCGCGCGGCGGACCCGGGCGAATGGTGCACCGGATACGTCGACGAGGCCACGCCGGTTCCGACCCACCACTCTCCCCTCCGCGTCTGCCGGGGCTCGGCGGGCCTTCCGTCCCAGCCGGACCGGCGCGCGCCCACACGCAGACACTCCGCGAGGTTGCGGGTGGAGTACGGCTTGCCGGTCTCGGGATCGCGGTCCGGCTCGTTGCGCAGCCGCAGCTCGATCGGGTCCAGACCACACCGCTCGGCCAGCTCGTCCATCGCGACCTCGGGCCCGAACATGCCGGGGCACACCCCCGGGGCCCGCATCCACGACGGCACCGGCACGTCCAACGCCGCCATCCGGTGGGTGGTGCGACGGTGACGAGCGGCGTACATCGTGCGGGAGGGGACGCCGGTCTGCTCGGCGAACTCCTTGATCCGGGAGGTCTGCTCCACCACGTCCACCGCGAGCGCGTCGATGCGACCGTCGGTGTCCGCACCGAGCGCGACGCGCTGCACCGTGGGCGTGCGGTACCCGGCGAGCGTGAACGTCTGCTGGCGGGTCAGCGCGAGTTTCACCGGCCTGCCCGACATCCGTTTGGCCGCGAGCGCGGCCAGCACCACGTGGGCGTGGGCCGTGCCCTTCGACCCGAATCCCCCGCCGACGTACGGCGCGAGGACGCGGATGCGCGACTCGTCCAGGTCGAACATCCCGGCCACGACGCTGCGCAACGAATGGACGCCCTGCGTGGAGTCGTGGAGCGTGAGCCCGTCGGCGTCCCACACGGCGACGGTCGTGTGCGGTTCGAGCGGATTGTTGTGGTTCCGCGCGGTGCGGTACTCCGCGTCCACCCGCGCGGCCGCCCCGGCCAGCGCGGCGTCGACGTCGCCGTCCTCGGTGTCGGTTTCGTAGCTCGGATTCACCACGCCCGGCCGGTACAGGTCGGACCGGTCGCTCGTCAGGGTCACGTCGTGGTCGCGGCGCTCGTAGTCGACGGCCACGAGGTCGGCGGCGTGCCGCGCGGCCTCCGGGGTGTCGGCGACGACGCACCCGATGATCTGGCCGCGGAACGCCACGTCCGCGTCCTGCAGGATCTCCAGCTCGCCGTCCTGGCCTCGACGCAGCGGCGGAGCGTTGTCCGGGGTCAGCACGGTGTGCACGCCGCTGACCGCGAGCGCGCGTCCGGTGTCGATACGGCGGATCCTGCCCGCCGGGATCGTGGCCTGGATCGGATGCGCGTATGCGGGCCGTTCGACCGGATGCTCGTAGGCGTACGGGGCCTTCCCGGCGACCTTGGCCCTGCCGTCGACGCGTTCCGGGGCCGTGCCGACCGCGGCGACCGGTTCGATCGACCGGGTCATCGGTTCGCCACCTCACCATCGACACGGCTGCCGTCGCCACGCGTGGCGACCCCGTGGACGGCGTCGACGATGCCGGCGTAGGCGCCGCAGCGGCACAGGTTGCCGCTCATCCGTTCCCGGATCTCCGCCTCGTCGAGTTCCGGTTCGTCACGGACGTCCTCGGTGACCGCGCTGGCCCACCCGGCGCCGGCTTCGTCGAGCACGCCCGCGGCCGAGCAGATCTGGCCGGGGGTGCAGTAGCCGCACTGGAACCCGTCGTGGTCGAGGAACGCCTGATGCAGCGCCCTCCCGCGCGCGTCGGCCGCCAGCCCTGCGCTGGTGGTGACGTGGGCGCCGTCGTGGGCAACGGCGAGGGCGAGGCAGGTCGTGGCTCTCCGCCCGTCCAGGAGCACCGTGCACGTCCCGCACTGGCCGTGGTCGCAGCCCTTCTTGGGGGAGAACACGCCGAGTCGGTCCCGCAGGGCGTCCAGCAGTGTCGTACGCGTGTCCGTGACGAGCCGGTGTTGCTCACCGTCGACGGTGATCGTGATGTCGGCCTCCATGCTCGGAGCACGTACCCGTGCCCCGCCGCCCGGAAACGTCCGTGTCCCGCCGCGCGACGGCACCGGGGTGTGACGGCGACGCCTGGTGGGGCAGCGTGACGACGTCCACTTCGGACGGGAACGGGTTTGTCGTCGGTGGCGGTGCGGGTACGGCGGCCGACGAAGCCGACCGGACGCGAGAAGGGAGACCGCGATGACACCGGAGACCCGCACCACGAAGGACCACGACGAGATCCGGCAGTGGGTCGAGTCCCACGACGGCGTGCCCGCGTCCGTGCGCGGCACCGAAGGCTCCGACGCGGCGGGCGTCCTTCGCTTCGACTTTCCGGGCGGTGCCGGCGAGGACGAGCTCGAACACATCACGTGGGACACCTGGTTCGCCAAGTTCGACAAGGAGGACCTCGCGCTCGTCTACCAGAAGACCCGGGCCGACGGCGGCGACAGCACATTCTTCAAGGTCGTGGCCGACGACTGACACGTCGTCGCGCACCACCCTGCAGAACGGCACCGTACAGGATGTGGTCGGCTGCGAAGGCGATCCGCTGCGCGACGGTTCCGCCGTGCCGGAAGCGGAGCCCGCTGAGCGGCACGACGAGGAACTCGAACCCGAGCCACAACGCCACACCGAAGGCAGGCCCCGCACCGGGGCGGCACCGCACCTGATCCGGGATCCTGTCGAACACCACGCCGCCGGTGGCGCCGTAGGCCCAGTGCGCGACGACCACCAGTACGTCCCGGCCACGGCGGGGCATTCGACGCACCACGGCCGGAGCGTGCTCATCGGTGATCATCTCCGGGGGTGTCGCCTCCACCAGGCCCGCCCGGACGGTGAGTTCACGCATGCCGCTCATGCTCATCGCGGCAACGACTCCGCGTACCGCCGCAGTCAGGGGTGTTCCGTCTCCGTGTCGATTCCGCATGTCCCGCGGGCTTGCCCCGACCGGCACCACCGAAACCGGGCGGGCCGGCCGCCCGCCCCGCCCGGGACGCTGCCCTGCCTCGTCCCGGACCTGTCCCGAAAGGATCATCGTCATGACCGCCACCGACAGTGCCGTACTGCTCGAGAACTGGCCCGACGAGTCGCGAGAAGCCGCGGAACTCGTCATCGACACCTACGGCCGGCCCCACGAGATCACACCGACCCTGCTGCGATGGTTCGACGTCGGACCGTGGAAACGGGTCGAGGCGTCCAGGGAGTTCCACCGGCACCGGTTTCCCGTTCCACACATCGATTCCGTCGAGTCGTTCCTCGACTACGACGTCCCTGTCGACAAGGTGGAGACACTGGCGCGGTTCGACGGGAGCGTCGTCGTCGACCGCACGATCGGCGAGCTGTCCGCGCGCTGCCATGACGAACAGGCGAACTTCCTGGCACTGAATCTCGCCCACGACCTCGTCACGGGCCGGCGCACGGTCGACGAGGCGCGCGAGCACTACGCCCGCGAGTTCCTCGACGTCCGGCGCGGCAACCCGACGCTCTACATGGACGGACTGGCGTTCGGGCCGAGCAGCTCGCGCGGCGACCCGGACAGCCGCGCACTGTCCGATGAGGACCTCGAACGGGCTCAGCAGGAGGGTGAGGCAGGCGGCGGGTCGTGACGACGACCACACCGCGCCGGCGGGTGCCCACCGGCGCGGTCCGGGGAAGCGTGAGGCATCCTGACGAGCGCCCTGCGAAGGACGTGAAAAAAGCAAAGCCCAGGTCTGCGACCTGGGCTGATGCTCCCCCAGTTGGATTCGAACCAACAACCCTCCGGTTAACAGCCGAATGCTCTGCCGATTGAGCTATGGGGGAATGTTCTGTTGTCGCCGGATCTCTTGCCCTCCGACGGGTATCAACTATAGACCATGCCGGCGAGGCCGTGACACGGGGGTCCGCACCCCGCGTCCGCACCGGGTTCGCCCAGGCAGACGGCCGTGCACCCGGGTATCGCACCGCCGGCAGGCCGCACGGTGGACAATGGCCTCTTCAGTGAAACAGCCACGAGGAGGCTCACCCGCCATGAACAAGTTCCTGCTGGGCGCCGCCGTCGGCTATGTTCTGGGCGCTCGCGCCGGGCATGCCCGGTACGAGCAGATCGTGCGGACCTACCGCAAGGTGGCCGATCATCCCGCTGTGCAGGGCGCTGCGGGCGTCGCGCGCGCCAAGCTCGGCGAGAAGGTGGGCGAGCGCGTGCCGTTCGGGCGGTCGGCGCAGCACTGAGCCGATTCCGGTCCGGCGTCGACGCCGACGCCGGACCGAGCCGGATCACGGCGTGCGCGCGACGACGAACACCCGTCGGAAGGGGAACCACGTCGTCCCGTCCGCGCGCTGCGGGTAGGCCTCCGCGAGCAACTCGGCGAGCTCACCGCGGAACGCCTCCCAGTCCGCGTCGGCGAGCGCCGCCCGGATCGGCCGCAACGCCGTGCCCGAGATCCATTCCAGCACCGCGTCGTCGCCCTCGAGCCGCTGGACGTACGTCGTCTCCCAGGCGTCGACCGTGCACCCGGCGTCGGCGAGCAGGTCGGCGTAGTCCTCGGGGGTGCCGACCGTGTCCGCGCCGCGCAACGACACGTCCGCCAGCCGCGTCCGCCAGCGCTCACTCGCGGCAAGCCTGCGCGTCAGCACATGGGACGGCGCGTCGAAGTTGCCGGGCACCTGCATCGCCAGCCACGCCCCCGACGGCAGCAGGCCCGCCCAGCGGCGCAGCAGGTCCGCGTGGCCGGTGACCCACTGCAACGTCGCATTGCTGATCAGCACGTCGGTGTCGGGCCCCGGCGTCCAGTCGGCGACGTCGGCGACCGTCGCGGCGATTCCCCCGGCTCGCGCCGCCTCCACCATCTCCGGTGAACTGTCGAACGCCTCGAGCCGCGCCGACGGCCACCTGCGCGCCAGCGTCGCCGTGAGGTTGCCGGGACCGCATCCCGCGTCGACCACCCGCCGCGGCCGCTCCGCGGGGATCCGCGCGACCAGTTCGTGGAACGGTCGTCCGCGCAGGTCGCCGTAGGTCAGGTACGCCGCAGGATCCCACATACCGTACGAGCGTACTGCTACGCGGGTGCGCTCACAAGCCGTCCCTGTCCGGACACGCCCCTGCCCCGACACGCGCCGTCCCCCATGCCCGGTCTCGCGCCGAGCCTCGCCGAGCCCCGCTTCACCACGATCCCGCCCGACCGGCGCGCCGGGCTCAGGAGCCGCCGGACAGCTGCTCAGCGGCCTCCCGCGCCATGGCGCGCACCGCCTCGACGTCCGTGCCGGGGTCGGGCCGCGCCTGCAACATCACGCCGTCGGCTCCGGGCACCTTGCGCAGCACGAACCACGCTCCCCCGCCGTCGGCGAGGTCGGCGCGGTGCCGGGCCCGGATCGAGCCCTCGACCCGCCTCCGCACGAGCTCCGGCAGCCGCCCTGCACGCGGGACCGCGACCCGCACCGGCGGCAGGTCGCGCAGCAGCACCGCGCCGCCCGCCTCCTCGGTCTCGACGGCCTCGACCACCGTGAGCGTCCCGGCGTCCCAGCCGGCTTTACTCACCAGATGCCAGCCCACCCGCCGCGGCCCGGCCTCACCGGGAATCCACAATCCGAGCCGCGTCACGACGACGTGCCCGTGGTCGGCCTCCGCGGCGGCGACGACGTCCTCGTCCGGGTCCAGCGCCGCGCGGACGTCGTCCGGCACGGCCGGGCCGGAGATCCTGCGCCACCACCGCGACAGCGTCATTCGAACCCTCCGGCGGCCTGGCCCTTGAGCGCCTTCCGGTACTCCTCGAGTGCGACGAGGTCCCCGAACAGGTCGCGATACTCGTCCGGTGAGTCCACAGGAGACAGTCGTTGGAGTTTCGACTTCAACTCGCCGATCTGCCGTCCCACGAGGTTCTCCTGCACGGCCGAGAACATCGACTGCACGTACCGGGCGTCGGCCTCCCCGACCGACTGGGGCGGTTCGACCGCCAGCTCCGACAGCAGCGACGCCACACCCGCGTTCTCCGCGTGCTGCACCGCCGCCTCGAGCAGCGCCGAGCCGGACAGGCCCGCGGTCGTCCCGCCCGCGGCCAACACCGCACGGTGCACCGCCACGTAGGCGGGGTGGGTGAAGGCGTCATCGGGCAACGTGTCGTACTGCGGGCCCGCGAGCGCGGGCTCCTGCAACGCGGCCTTCAGCACCTCGCGCTGGGCCGTCCGCTCCGGGTCACGCGGGTCGGGGCGGGCGAACGCGGGTCCCGACCCGTTCTCGACGCCGGACTCGCGCGACGGCGGCTTCCGCCCCGCCGCCTTCACCGGAGCGCCCGCGCTCTCCCGCACCCGCCGCACGACCATCGCCTCGTCCTGCCAGCCGGTCCACCAGGCGAGCTTCGTCGCGTAGCCGTCCCGTTTGGCCCGGTCCTTGATCTGCGCCACCAGCGGGACGGTGCGCTGCAGCGCGGCCACCTGCCCGTCCACGGAGTCGAGGTCGTACTCGGCCAACAGGCTGCGGATGGCGAACTCGAACAGCGGGATCCGGCGGGACACCAGGTCGCGCACGGCCGTGTCCCCCTTGTTCAGCCGCAGCTCGCACGGATCCATACCTTCGGGTGCGATCGCGATGTAGGTCTGGCCCGCGAACGTCTGGTCGCCCTCGAACGCCTTCAGCGCGGCCTTCTTCCCCGCCTCGTCGCCGTCGAACGTGAAGATGACCTCACCGCGGAAGGCGTCGTCGTCCATCATCAGCTGGCGCAGCACCCGCATGTGCTCCTCGCCGAACGCGGTGCCCGACGAGGCGACCGCGGTGGGCACGCCCGCCTCGTGCATCGCCATCACGTCGGTGTAGCCCTCGACGACGACCACCTGATGCCGTTTCGCGATCTCGCGTTTGGCCAGGTCGAGGCCGAACAGCACCTGCGACTTCTTGTAGATCGGGCTCTCGCTCGTGTTCAGGTACTTGGCCTGGATCGGATCGTCGTCGAACAGCCTGCGCGCGCCGAACCCGACGACGTCGCCGCCGCGGTCCTTGATCGGCCACACCAGCCGCCGGTGGAACCGGTCGATCGGCCCGCCTCGACCCTCCTTCGAGATCTGCGCCTTGTACAGCTCGTCGAGTTCGAAGCCGTGGTTCAGCAGGTGTTTGGTGAGCTTGTCCCAGCCACCGGGCGCGAACCCGCAGCCGAACCGGGCGGCCGCCGCCTGGTCGAAGCCGCGTTCCTTCAGGAACGTCCGCGCCGTCTCCGCCTCCGGGGTGGCGAGCTGCTCGGCGTAGAACGCCTGCGCCGCCTTGTGGACCTCGACCAGGCGCAGCCGCGTACCGCGGTTCTCCCTGCGCACGTCGCGGCCGCCGCCCTCGTAGGTCAGCTGCAGCCCGATGCGGTCGGCCAGCCGCTCGACCGCCTCGACGAACGGCAGGTGCTCGATCTGCATGATGAACTTGATGGCGTCGCCGCCCTCACCGCAGCCGAAGCAGTGGAAGGTGCCGTGCGTCGGGCGCACGTTCATCGACGGTGTCTTCTCCTCGTGGAAGGGGCACAGGCCCTTCAGGGCACCGCCGCCCGCACGCCGGAGCGCCACGTACTCGCCGACGACATCGTCGATCCGATTGCGTTCGCGTACCTGCGCGATGTCGCTGTCCCGGATCCGTCCCGCCACGCCCCCACTTTAGGCCAGGGCCGCAGCGCCTCCGACCGGGCATACTCGGCACATGTCCGACACCCCGGCCGCGGCGCCCGACGAGGCCGCCCGGTTCAGCGAAGCACGTGCCCACCTGGTCGGCGTAGGATACCGGCTGACCGGCTCCCTCGCCGACGCCGAGGACGCCGTGCAGGACGCGTGGCTGCGGCTGACCTCCCTCGACGAGCAGCGGCGCGCGGAGATCCGCGACCTGACGGCGTGGCTGACGACCGTCGTCGCCCGGCTGTGCCTGGACCGCCTCCGGTCCGCGGCCGCCCGCCGCGAGCGGTACGCGGGCCCGTGGCTGCCCGAACCGGTCGTCACCGCCACCGACGGCAGGCCCGATCCGCTCGACGCCGTCGTGGCCGACGACGGCGCCCGGATGGCCGCGATGGTGGTGCTCGACACGCTGCCGCCCGAGCAACGGGTGGCGTTCGTGCTGCACGACGCGTTCGGGGTGCCGTTCGCCGAGATCGCAGGCATCCTCGGCTGCAGCTCCGACGCCGCCCGGCAACACGCCTCCCGCGGCAGGCGCACGGCACGCGAGGCGGATCCGCCTCCCCGCGCGGGCGACGAGCACCGGCGCATCGTCGAGCAGCTGCTGGCCGCCATGGCGACCGGCGACGTCGAGGCGGTCGCCCACGTGCTGCACCCCGACGTGGTGCTCATCGGGGACTCCGACGGCAAGGCCCGCACCGCGCGGCGCGTCATGTCGGGCGCCGACAAGATCGCCCGCTTCTTCACGGGCCTGCTCACCGTGTACCGGCCGGGGGCGTTCGCGACCGCCCGGCCGGTACTGGTCAACGGCGATCTCGGCCTGCACCTGCCGCCTTCGCCGGGCGGCGACGGTTACCGCGACCTCGACGCCCACGTGCAGACCGTCGCCGTCTCCGACGGCCGGGTCGTGGCGATCTACGACCAGGCCAACCCCGACAAGCTCACGCGCCTGCCGTCCCCTCCGGCCTGACCTCGCCGAGTTCCACCCGGCAGGCGTCGCCGGAGGCGAACCCCTGGTCGACGATCCCGAGCGCGGCGTTCGACCGCCCGCGCATGTTCTCCAGGCCGATCTGCAACGACAGTTCGACCACCCCCGCCCTGCCGAACTCCCGTTCCAGCTCGGCGACCTGCTCATCGGTCACCGCGATCGGCGTGTCGGTCATCGCGTCGGCGTAGGCCAGGGCCAGCCGTTCCGGGCGCGTGTACAGGGGCGACTCGGCGTAGTCGTCGATGGCTTTCAGCCGATCGATGTCGAGCCCGTCATGCTGCTGCAGCATGGTGCCGAAGTCGATGCACCACGAGCAGCCCAGCCGCACGGCGACCCGGTAGACGGCGAGTTCGCGCACACTGGTCGGCAACACGGTGGACGCGCGTTCGGCGAGCATCTCGAACACGCCGTAGGCGCGCATCAGTTTCGGGTGGTGGGCGGTCACGGCGAACGGTTCCGGCACGGCGCCGTACCGGCGTGCGACGACGCGGTACAGCACACGGGTGACCGGACCCGCCTGGTCGGCGGTGACGACGGGGATGCGCGGCATGGCGACTCCTCCTCGGGTGCGATCGGTTCTTCACCCGGGGGACGAGACCGCGTGCCCCGGTGTGACAGGACCGGTGTGACGGGGGCCGGTGTCACAGGGCCGCGGTGTCACAGGGCCGGCTCGCGGCTGCGGGCGTCAGGAGGACGTCAGTGACCGCACGTCCCAGATCCACATGCCGCCGCGGAGCCGTCCGGGGATGCCGATGAGCCCGTCGGCCGTGGTGCGCAGCGCCTCCGCGTCGGGGTGGCCTGCGTCCAGTACGACGAGGTCGGTCCGCCACTGCTTCAGGTCGGCCACGGCCTGACCGCGCTCGGCGCGCCCGACGCTCACGGGCAGGCCCGTCTCGTCGACCTCGTCGAGGGTCGACGACAACATCGTGCGCTGCGCCCCGTAGATGCCCGAACCGTCCTCGGCGGGGCCGACGAAGTAGCCCTCCGCGAGGGGGAAGGCCAGTCCTTGGCCGACCTGCCAGTGCAACGGGTCGGCGTACCCGGTGTCGGGCAGCGGCACGACGGCCACCGAGCGGCCCTCGCGCACGTGGTCGGCCCACCGGCCGGATGCGAGGAACTCGGGCACGGGGTCACGCTCACCCGTGGGCAGTTCGGTGGGCATGATCGGCACGAGCGCGACCAGCAGCGCGCCGAACCAGCTCACCCGCGCGACGTAGGCCCATTCCCGCAGCCACGGCAGCCGCAGCACGCGGTCGGTGGCCATGGCCAGCAGGATCCCGCCCAGTGGCGCGCACGCCATCGCCAGGCGGGATTCCAGCACGGACGACACGAGCGGGGCGTCGACGAGGAGCATCCACGGCCCGGGAATCGAGGTCGCCGTCCCGTTCACGACGAGCAGGACGCCCATCGACAGCCACGCCATCACCAGCATCGCCACGGCGACGGCACGCGCGGCCGCGACCCGCCACAGCGCGACCGTCACGCCCAGCAGCACCAGCACGAGCGGCCAGCCGAAGAACGCGTTCTCCTCGGTGCGGTTGAGCGACAGATCCACTGCGGAGGAGTCGGTGCCGGCCAGCGACGCCGTCGCGTACCCGGTGAACGCGGCGAGGTCGTTGCCCTGGAAGCCGTGTTCGATCCCCGTGTAGCTCTGCGGGCCCGCGAACTGCCACCACAGCGGCACCGCGACGACCGCGCCCGCCACGAGCGCGCCGACACCGATGCCGGTGCCGAGCGGGCGGACCATGGGGCCGATCTCCGCGGGCCGCGACAGGGCGTACGCGAGCGCGAACACCGTCAGCGCCAGCGCCGCGATCAGCAGCGGCTCCTCCCCCAGCAGCACCTGGTACGCCGTCAGCAGCCCGAGGATCACGCCACCGGCCACCGGCCTCTCACCACGGGCCAGCAGGAGCAGCCGGTGCACCAGCAGCGGCACCAGCAGCAGGACGACGAAGTTGGGATGTGCGTTGGCGTGCGAGATGATCGGCGGCGCGAATCCCGCGAGTGCCGCGCCGATCGCCGCGGCGCCACGGGAGGCGACCACGTGCCGCGACAGCAGCCAGTACCACGCGACGGCCGTCCCGGCGAGCCCGCCGGTGAGCGTCAGCGCCCACGTCACGGTCGGTCCGAACAGGACGGTCACGGGCGTCAACGGGATGCCCACCCCGAGCATCGCCGTGTTGGCCATGAGGTTGACGCCCAGCGGGTGGTTCTGCAGGTCGGTGTGCAGCGGATTCGACAGCGTGAGCACGTTCTTCGCGGTGACGGCGAAGAACCATTCCCACATGTTCTGGTCCTGGCCGCTGCCGGTCAGGTAACCGGAGTCGAGGTTCTGCCACAGCCCGCGGTAGATCAGCAGCGCCGCGGCGAGACAGCCCAGCACGACGAGGACGTCGGCGAGCCGGCCGCGGGCGCGCGTGTCGAGCCGCACCCCGGCAGGGGTGACGGAGGACGCGCGTGTCACGGCGTGACCACCCGCGCGACGAAGTAGACGGCGCCCGTCGCGGCGTGACGCACCAGCAGCAGGAACGGCCGGTTGACGTCGATCACGACGGGGTCGCCGGTGGGCATGGCCACGAGCCGCATCGTGGCCGCCGTCGCCGCCGCGCCTTCGAGGCCGTGCTCGTCGAGTCGCAGCACCGCCTGGTGCAGCACGTCCGACACGTACAGCCGCGCGTCGTCGGAGAGACCACCGAAGTCGGCCTGCGGGGTGAACATCCGACGCACCCCCAGGCCGCGCAACGCATCGCCGAGCGGCACCGGCACGTCGAGCGACACCCGCGGCATCGTCAGCCGCACCTGCTCCGGCGCCAGCGACCCGAGCAGCTCCGCCAGCGCCGCGTCGTCGAGGGCGGTCTCGGCGTCGGCGAGTCGGCGGTCCGGCAGCAGGACGACCGCTTCGACCCCGCCGACCGCAGGCACCGCGACCGCTCGCCAGCCCGGCGTCTCGGCGTAGCGCATCCGGGCGGTCTGCCGCATCATCGGCACGGGCAGCGGACCGTCCGGACCGTGGAAGTCGCCGTCGGTCGTCGCCTCGGCGGGGAACGGGTGGCGCCAGGCGCAGCGCAGGTAGAGCGCGTTGACCAGGGCGGCGACCGTGTCCGGGCCGACCGCGCCCGGCGGCAGCAGCTCGGGGATCAGGTTCCGGGTGGTGGCCGCCACGTCGGCGTTGATCTCGACCCGGGCCGCCTCGGGGTCGTCGACGAACGGTGCCGCGGCGACCCGCCCCGACGCCCGGCGTTCGAGGTCGGCGGCGTAGCCGTCGTCGACGGCCAGCCCGTCCCACGCCCACAGCGTGTTCGACACCGTGAGGACGGGCTCCTCCTGTCCGGCGCGGGTGTCGAGCGCCGCGGCGGCCTCCAGCAGGCGGCGCTGGCCGGCGAACGTCGACTGCGGCCCCACCAGCAGTGCGCCGATCTCGTCGGCGGTCTCACCGCGCGCGCCGTCGGCCACGAGGCCGAGCGCACCCGCCGCCGAGTACGGGGACACGCAGGCGTCGTCGGTTCCGGCGCCGGACGCGGTCGCACGATGCACGGCGAGCGCGAACGTCAGGTGCGCAGCTTCCGCCGGGTCCGTCGTGACCTGCATTCCGTGACCGTATCGTCATCCGGGGCGGTTACGCGTGGCGGCCCGTGTGCCAGGCGTGCCACGCGTGTGCCTGGGCGTCGGTCAGGGTGGCCACCTGGTCGATCACCGCGCGCAGCCGCTCCGCGTCGCCCGCGGCGTCCGACCAGGCCTGTCCGAACACGGGTTCGAGTGCCTCCGGGGACCGCGCGAGCAGAACCTCGATCAACTCGGCGAGCAGCTGCCGCTGCCCCTCCTGCAGCGCCAGCCTGCGCCGATCGCTCATGACGTACCGCAACGCCATCGCCTTCAACAGCGCCACCTCGGCCGCCACCCGGGCGGGTATCCGCAGGTCGGCCTCGTAGCGGCGTAACGGACCGTCACCGTAGGCGGCCTGCGTGGCGGTCACGGCCGCGGACGCGAACCGCCCGACCAGCTCGCTGGTGAGCCGTTTCAGGGCGACCTGCGCGCCGAGGGTCGAGTCGTAGCCGCGCGCGGCGAGTTCGGCCACGACCGGCAGGGTGAGCAGTTCGGCCGCCGCGTCCTCGACGGCCGACACGGGCTCGGCGGTGAAGTGCTTCGCCGCGAGCGCCGCGACGGCGGCGCGTTCGTCCGGGTCGGCGAGGCCCCCGAACGAGACGCGGCCCGCCCGCACGGCGTCCTCGACGTCGTGTACCGAGTAGGCGACGTCGTCGGCCCAGTCCATGATCTGCGCCTCCAGGCACCGCCGGTCGCCGTGCCCGACGGCCGCCCCGTCGGCCGGGGCACCGTCGGTGTGAGCGCTGCCGCCGTCGGGGGCACCGCCTCTGAGCCAGGTGAACACCGCCAGGTCGTCGGCGTAGACGCCGAACTTGGCCGTTCCGGGGCGGCGCGGCCACGGGTACTTGGTCGCCGCGTCGAGGCTGGCGCGCGTGAGGTTGAGCCCGCCGGTGATCTCGGCGGGCTCCGGGTCGCCGAACGGCCCGGTGCCCAGGATCTTCGGTTCGAGCCGGGTGAGGATGCGCAGCGTCTGGGCGTTGCCTTCGAACCCGCCGCACGGCTGCGCGGCGTCGTCGAGGGCGTGCTCACCGTTGTGGCCGAACGGCGGGTGGCCGATGTCGTGGGCCAGCCCCGCGGTGTCGACGATGTCCGGGTCCGCGCCCAGGTCCTCGGCGATGCCCCTGCCGATCTGCGCGACTTCGAGCGAGTGGGTCAGCCGCGTCCGCGGAACACCGCTGACCTCGGCTCCCTCCCCGGGTCCGACGACCTGGGTCTTGCCCGCCAACCGCCGCAGCGCGGCCGAGTGCAGCACGCGGGCCCGGTCACGGGCGAACGGGGAACGCATGTCCGGCCGCGCGCCGGCCAGCGCGCCGCCCTTGGCCGGTTCGGGATGCAACCGCGTGCGATCGTGCTCCGTGTACGACACCCGCGTCAGTCTACGAACCCGGCGGGCCGGGTCACGGCGGCTGTGACCCGGCAGCGCCGTGCGCAGCGGCCCGGGCGGGATCGGCCGGTCAGGACGACATGCTCTCCGCGGCGAACAGGTTGTGGTACAGCAGCGCGGCCGTCTCCCGCGCGATGTACCAGGCCTGGGTCTCGCGCGTCTGCACGATCGGCCCCGAATGGGTCGGCGACGTCCACGCCTTCAGGCCCGCGTCCTCGGCCATCGTGCGCGCCCGCAGCGAGTGCCACGGGTCGCTGACGACCACCGTCGTCGTCCACTCCCGGTCCTGCATCTCCTGCGCCACCGCCCGGATCGAGTGCAGCGTGTCCGCTCCCGTCGGCACGACGAGGATGTCCGACTCGGGGACACCGTTCTCGGTCAGCCACGTGGCGCCCGATTCGGCCTCGCTGTACGTGTCACCGTCGGCACGGCCGCCCGTCGTGACGATGCGCGGCGCGACGCCTTGGTCGTAGAGCTCCTTGGCCTGGCCGAGCCGGTGCGCGAACACCTCCGACGGCGTGCCGTTGTACTGCGCGGCGCCGAGCACCACGATCGCGTCGACGTTCGGCCGTTCGTCGGCGCGAGCCACGTACCAGACGCGCAGCGCCGTACCGCCGACCAGCACGAGCGCCATGATCACGGCACCGGCGACGGCGCGGCGGACCCACCGCGTCACCCCCACGGCAGCGCCCCTCAGCAGCCGATGAGGCGGGCGGCCAGGTACGACTCCAGCTTGTCGATGGCGATGCGCTCCTGGTTCATCGTGTCGCGCTCACGCACCGTCACGGCGTGGTCGTCGAGGGTGTCGAAGTCGACCGTGATGCAGAACGGCGTCCCGATCTCCTCCTGGCGGCGGTAGCGCTTGCCGATGGACTGCGCGTCGTCGAAGTCGACGTTCCAGTGCTTACGCAGCGTCGCGGCGATGTCCTTGGCCTTGGGCGTCAGGTCCGAGTTGCGCGACAGCGGCAGCACCGCGACCTTGTACGGCGCCAGCCGCGGGTCGATCTTCAGCACGGTGCGCTTGTCGACGCCGCCCTTGGCGTTGGGCACCTCGTCCTCGGTGTAGGCGTCGAGCAGGAACGCCATCATAGGACGGCCGACACCCGCCGCGGGCTCGATCACGAACGGACGGTAGCGCTCGCCACCCGCCTGGTCGAAGTACGACAGGTCGACACCCGAGTGGTTCGAGTGCGTCGTGAGGTCGAAGTCGGTGCGGTTGGCGACACCTTCGAGCTCGCCCCACTCCTGACCCGCGGAGAACCGGAACCGGTACTCGACGTCGACGGTCCGCTTCGAGTAGTGCGAGAGCTTCTCCTGCGGGTGCTCGTACAGCCGCAGGTTCTCCTCGCGGATGCCCAGGTCGACGTACCAGGCCTTCCGCTGCTCGATCCAGTACTCGTGCCACGACTCGTCCTCGCCCGGCTCGACGAAGAACTCCATCTCCATCTGCTCGAACTCGCGCGTGCGGAAGATGAAGTTGCCCGGCGTGATCTCGTTGCGGAACGACTTGCCGATCTGGCCGATACCGAACGGCGGCTTCTTCCTGGCCGTGGTCTGCACGTTGAGGAAGTTCACGAAGATGCCCTGCGCGGTCTCCGGGCGCAGGTAGTGCAGCCCCTCCTCGGACTCGACCGGGCCCAGATGCGTCTTGAGCATCATGTTGAACTCGCGCGGCTCGGTGTACTGGCCGCGGTTGCCGCAGTTGGGACACGGCACGTCGGAGAGGTCGTTCTCGTCGACGTCGCCCCCGGTGCGCTCGGCGTAGTCCTCGGCGAGCTGGTCGGAACGGAACCGGCGGTGGCACTCCAGGCATTCGACCAACGGGTCGTGGAACGCGCCCACGTGCCCGGAGGCCTCCCAGACCTGGCGCGGCAGGATGACCGAGGAGTCGATCCCGACGACGTCCTCCCGGCCCTGCACCACGGTCTTCCACCACTGGCGCTTGATGTTGTCCTTCAACTCCACGCCGAGCGGTCCGTAGTCCCACGCCGACCGGGTACCGCCGTAGATCTCCCCCGAGGGGAAGACGAAGCCACGACGTTTGCAGAGGTTGACGACGGTCTCGATGTTGTTCGCGGGCACTCCACGCTCCGTGGGAACTATCGCAGTGGTGGTTCGAGATGATGTGAGGCACCAGCCTAGCCTCACGCCGTGGGAGTCCCGCGAGGGGCGTCCGCGGCGCACCTCGCCCGCCGCGGCGGGCGAGGTGCGGGCGTCCGAGTGGGCCGGCACGTCCCGGCGGCGCACTAGGATGGAAGGGCGGACGACGAGCGGAGACGACCGCACGAGGAGATCATCAACGGCCGTGTGCCCGCACACGGCGGACGCAGGCTGGAGCATGCGACATGCCGACGGCGAGCTCGGACGCGGCGCACGCGGACCCACCCGGCCCCGGGGAGGCCGGCGGGGACGGTCACGTCGACGCCGGCCACGACCCGGCGGCGCACGACCACCCCGACGGCGCGGTGCCGCCTGCGCCGCCGCCGTCGCAGACCGCGTTGACCGACGCGGGTGAGCTGCTGCGGGCGCTGGCCGCGCCGGTGCGCATCGCCATCGTGCTGCAGCTGCGCGACGGCGACCGGTGCGTGCACGACCTGGTCGATGCGCTGGACGTGGCCCAGCCGTTGATCAGTCAGCACCTGCGGGTGCTCAAGGCCGCCGGGGTCGTACACGGTCAGCGACGCGGCCGTGAGGTCGCCTACCGGCTGGTCGATGATCACCTTGCCCATATCGTGGTGGACGCCGTCGCACACGTGCAGGAGGAGGCGAAACGATGAGCACTTCGACGAGCAGCTCGTCGGCCGACAGCACCTCGGCGGACTCCGCGGGGACGAAGGCGTCCGGCTCGACCAAGGCACCCCTGCCGGGCCGGAGGGCGACGCGGCAGCGGGCCGCGGTCGTGGAGTTGCTGGCCGAGGTGGACGATTTCCGGTCGGCGCAGGAGCTGCACGACGAACTGCGCAGCCGCGGCGAGGGCATCGGGCTCACGACCGTCTACCGCACGCTGCAGTCGCTGAGCGAGGCCGACGAGATCGACGTGCTGCGCACCGACTCCGGCGAAGCCCTGTACCGGCGCTGCTCGGAACACCACCACCATCACCTGGTGTGCCGCAGCTGCGGCTACACCGTCGAGGTCGAGGGACCGGCCGTCGAACGCTGGGCCGAGTCGATCGCCTCCGGCAACGGGTTCTCCGACATCAGCCACATGATCGAGATCATGGGCACCTGCTCCACCTGCGCCGCACAGCAGGCGAGCTGACGCTCACGTCTCGTACGGCTCGTCGGGCCGGGGGATCTCCCGCAGGGTCCGCACGGCGAGGTCGGGGACGTAGTCGCGGGCGCGCGTGTCGTCGGCGGGCACCAGCCTGCCGGTGACCTCGACCCAGGTGCCCTGCGGCACCAGGTCGGCCCGCCCGCCGGTGAGTCCGGTGCGGACGGCGAACGCGTCGGCCGCGCAGCAACTGATGGTCAGTCTGGCCAGCTGCGGGCCGCCGGTGGTCCGGACGACGAAACCGGTGAGCCGCACGGTGCGTCCGTCGAGCGAGTCGTGCTCGTCCCAGCCGGCACGGTCGACGAAGTCGCCCACCGACAGCGACACGACGTCGCCGGGTGGGAGCGGGCCGAACTCCGTGTTGCCGGGTTCGGTGTTCTTCCTGGTCCGCAGCACCGAGTCGGCTCCGAGCGCCGGGGGCGCGACGAGCAGCACGGCGAGCACGGGCACGACGATCAGCCAGGCCGACCGCGCCGTGTGCTCGTGACCGCCCTCCCCCGCACACGCGTCCACCGGGCCGGAACGGTCACGGCCGGTGTCGCCGGCTGCCGCACGCGCGCCCGCCCGGACGTCCCGCACGATCGCCACACCCGCGAGCACGAGCACGACGAAGCCCGCACCGAACAGCCACGGCAGGTGGGAGGCCTTGACGTAGCGCAGGTAGTCGCCGGTGACGGCGATCTTCAGCAGCGCCCCGCCGAGCAGGAGCAGGAGGACGTTCTGGGTCTCCCGCTTCACCGGACACCTCCCAGGACGAGCAGCCCCGCCGCGACGGCGCATCCGATCGCCACGACGAACGTGACGGGCGCGAAACGCAGCGCGAACGCCCGCCCGAACGTGCCCGCCTGCAGGGCGAACAGCTTCGCGTCGATGGCCGGTCCCACGACGAGGAACACCAGCCGCGGCAGCAACGGCAACGCCGACAGCGATGCGGCGACGAACGCGTCGGCCTCGCTGCACAGCGACAGCACCACGGCGAGCACCGCCATGACCAGGATGCCGAGCACGATCTGCTCCCCGAGCGAGGAGAACCAGTCACCCGGGATCACCACACCGAAGACCGCGGCGACCACGGCACCCAGTACGAGGAAGCCTGCCGCGTCGACGAGGTCGGTCCTGGCGGTCTCGGCGAACACGCGCCACCGGTCGCGCCCCTCGGTGTCGGGCATCCGCCGCAACGCCCGTTCGGCGATCCACTCGAGTTTGCCCCAGCGCAGCCACAGCCAGCCCATGATCAGCGCCGTGGCGAGCGAACCCACGAACCGGGCGGCGACCATGGCGGGCTCTCCGGGGAAGGCCACGGCCGTCGACACGAGCACGATCGGGTTCACCGCGGGTGCGGCCAGCAGGAACGCCAGCGCCGCGGCCGGGGCGACACCCTGTCCGATCAACCGACGCGCCACCGGCACCGACGCGCATTCGCACCCGGCCAGCACCACGCCCGACATGCCGGCGACGCCGACGGCCGCCGAGTCCCGGCGTGGCAGCACACGGCGCAACGCCCGCGCGGGCACGAAGGCGGCGATCGCACCGCTCAGCAGCACGCCGAGCACGAGGAACGGCAGGGCCTGCACGCAGATCGCCACGAACACCGTCGCCGCCGTCTGCAGCACCGGAGCGTCGAAGGCCTCGCGCAGCAGGTCCTGCCCGAGGATCGCCAGCACCAGCAACGCGCACAGCACCTGCATCGAGGTGAGGCGCCACCGCCTGCCCGGCCGACCGGCCCGGCCCGTGCGATCGACAACGGTTTCCATTAGTGCGCCATCATGCCAGGCGCGGGCGTCGGGCCGTCCTCAGGCGTCGACGAGTTCCGAGCGCACCTGCGAGGCCGTCGAGACCACGAGCATCAGCAGCGTGCCGAGCGGACCCGGGTCCAGCCCCTGGGCGGGGAACGCGTACCGCAGTGTGACGTCCATGCCGCTCTCGTTGTGCACGATGCCGAGCGTGCCGAACAGGCCCTGTCCGGCGCGCTCGGCCACGACCGCGGCCAACTTCGGGTCGTCGGGCAGGTCCCACGCCACGACGCACGTCAGGCTCAGCACCAGCAGGCCGTCCGCCAACTGCATCGCCTGCACCACGCACGGCACCTCGGAGTGTTTGAACGTGAGCGTGCCGTCGTCGTCGACCTGCACGTCGAGGTAGTTCTCGAGCGCTTCCTTGGCGGCGGCGAGCAGTGCGGCGGTGTCGGCGGCCTCGGAGGTCATGCGGTGTCCTTCCCGGGTTCGGCGATGGTGTCGCTGGCGTCGGTGCCGTCGCTCTGGTCGACGGCGGCGCCGAACCGGCGGTCGCGCTTGGCGTACTCGAGGCACGCGTCCCACAGTTGGGTGCGGTCGAAGTCGGGGAACAGGGTGGATTGGAAGACGAACTCGGCGTAGGCCGATTCCCACAGCAGGAAGTTCGACGTCCGCAGTTCGCCGGAGGGCCGCAGGAACAGGTCCACGTCCGGCATCTCCGGCTGGTACAGGTACTTGGCGACGGTGCGCTCGTCGACCTTGTCGGGGTTGATCCGGCCCTCGGCGGCCAGCCGCGCGATCCGCCGCGCCGCGTCGCCGATCTCGGCGCGACCGCCGTAGTTGACGCACATGGTCATGTTCATGCGCGTGTTGTGCTTGGTCTTCTCCTCGGCGGCCTCGAGCTCCTTGATGACGCTCCGCCACAGCTTGGGCCTGCGGCCCGCCCAGCGGATGCGCACACCGATCGAGCCGAGGTAGTCCACCTGACGGCGGATCGTGTCGCGGTTGAAGCCCATCAGGAAGCGCACCTCGTCGGGGCTGCGCTTCCAGTTCTCCGTCGAGAACGCGTACACCGACAGCCACTTGACACCGAGTTCGACCGCGCCGCTCGCGACGTCGATCATCACCGACTCGCCGCGCTTGTGCCCTTCGATGCGGGGCATGCCGCGCTGGTTGGCCCACCGGCCGTTGCCGTCCATCACCAGGGCGACGTGGTTCGGCACCAGCTCCTGCGGGATCCGGGGCGGCCGTGCGCCCGACGGGTGCGGGTCAGGGGCCCGCACCTCCTGGATGCGTTCCGCTTCGCGAGCCTTCCGCCGCACCTGTCACCTCCGCCTCACCGGGCGCGCTGGCCCGTGCCGTGTCCGTCCACGCTCGTCGCAGCCGTCCCGGGCGCCGTTCCACCGGCCGCGGACGGCTCGCCGCCTGCGGCCGTGTCCCCGGCGTCCCCGCCACTGTCCGCGTCGCCGCTGTCCACGTGGCCGATGTCGGGGTCACCGATGTCCGGTTCGCCGCCGTCGGGATGCGGGTCCGACCCTAACGCGGCGGTCAGCGGTGCCTCGCGGGCACGGCGTTCCACGAACGGCAGGGACCGCAGTCGCCGTTCCAGGTGCCACTGCAGGTGCGCGGCGACGAGGCCGCTGACGTCGCGGCGCACGGTGTGGGTGCTGTCCTCGGCCAGAGGCCAGTCACCGTGCAGCAGTGCGGCCATCACGGCGAGCACCTCCGGTGCGGGATGCACGGAGCCGGGGATGCGGCAGCGCGGGCACAGCAGCCCGCCGGCCTGCACGTTGAACGCCGCGTGCGGACCGTGTTCGCCGCAGCGGGCGCATTCGGTGAGCGCGGGTTCCCAGCCGGCGAACGCCATGGCGCGCAGCAGGAACGCGTCGAGCACGAGCGACGGGTCGCGCTGCCCACCCGCGAGTGCGCGCAGGGCACCGACGACGAGGAGGTACAGCTTGAGCGCGGGCTCCTCCTCCTCGGCGGCCAGCCGGTCGGCGGTCTCCACGATGGCGGCGGCCGCCGTGTAGGCCTGGTAGTCGCCGACGATCGGCAGCGCGAAGGCGTCGACCGTCTGCACCTGGGTGACGACGTCGAGCGTGCGGCCCGTGTAGAACTGCACGTCGACGTGGCCGAACGGTTCGAGCCGTGCGCCGAACCGCGAGGTCGTCCGGCGCACGCCTTTCGCCACGGCGCGCACCTTGCCGTTGCGGCGCGTGAGCAGCGTGATGATGCGGTCGGCCTCACCGAGCTTGTGCACGCGCAGCACCACGCCGGTGTCCCGATACAAGCTCACCGGTACATGATCCCACGCCGCGCCGACACGCCGTCACCAACGGCGCCGAGGGGCCCCGGGCTCAGCACCTCACGGGGCGTCAGTACGCCGGTGCGTCCGGCTTCGTCGTGACGACGTACGTCTTGGCCGCCCGGTCATGCCAGCCGCGCCGACCGTCGACGTCGAACGCGGGCGAGAGCGCCAGTAGCGCCGCTCCGACCCACCCCAGATAGGGCACGATGCCGGTGAACGGAAGCAACAGGGCCCGTCCGATACCTGCGCCTGCACCGATACCACGGCGAACACCTGCGGCGACTGCTCGGTTGACGACCCGAACCCCCATGATCTTACGGCCCAGCGTCACGCCGCGCACGCTCAGCAACCAGGCCTCGTATCCGGTCAACACGAACGGGAGCCCCAGCATGTAGGCGAACGGCAGCATCTCGTCGGGTTCGAGATCCGCGAGTACCGGGTCGAGAGCGAATGCGAGCGGCACCACCACGGCGCTCACTCCCGCGGTCACGATCAGGACGTCGAGCAGTCGTGCGAGCAACCGCTGCGGCAGCGACGCCAGCTGCAACGGAGGTCCCTCCGCGAACCGGATCGCCGCGCCCGGTCGGAGAATGCCGGCTTCGCTCATTCCTCGGGGCGCGCCGGCCGGTGCGGGCGGCACGCCGCCGGGAAGCCCTGGAGCCTGCGTTCCCTGCAGGCCGCGTGAGGACCCGAAAGTCGGCTGCTGGGGCCGGGTGCACCGGGCCACTGACCCGGCTGACCCGGCTGCGGAGCGTATGGGACACCACGCTGTGAGCCGTCATGCCATTGACCAGGACCGGTCACTCGTCGCCCCTCTCTATCCACACCGGACTCGTCCACATCGGAGTCAGGCGGTGACGGCCTCGCACGGTGGGCGGACCGCACGGCCCGACTCCGAACACCGTCGGCGCAGGTCGCGCGGACCCGCGCCGACCGCCGGGAGATCAGTAGCCGTACGTGCCGACGTACGTGTCCACCGTGGCGATGGAGACGATGATCATGATGATCGTGATGGCCCAGCCGATGGCACCGATGATCGTCGCGATCATGCACATCGTCTTGGTGCTGTTCGAGGCCTCCTGTGCGGCGGGCAGGTTGCCCATCCGCATGTTCGACTTGACCTCGTTCGACTTGATGATCGCGAAGATCGCGAGCGGCCAGAACAGGAAGATGCAGCCGATCGCCCAGCCGAAGTAGTCCTTGATCTCCTGGCCCATGCCCGGCTGACCCATGCCCGGCTGGCCGTAGGGCTGGCCGAACTGGCCGGGCTGCTGACCGAACTGGCCCGGCTGCCCGTACGGCTGGGGCTGGCCCTGCGGCGGCTGGCCGAACTGGCCCGGCTGCTGAGCGGGCATACCGCCGGAGGGCGGCTGGCCGTACCCCTGCTGGTTTCCGTACGGATTGGTCATGGCGTGAGTCCTCCCCCGAACCGGGAACGTTGTTGCGCCGGGACTGTACCGCGCGGACCCGGCGCAACACGGTCGGACCCGACAACCGCTACACCGCCAGCGCGGAAAACGGACTTACCGGAATGTTCCGCACGACCAACCACAGCGCGATCACCACCCCCGCGGTGACCGGTGCGAACCGCAGGTCCTGCCAGCTCCGCACGCGACTGCCGCGCCAGCGACCGGCGGTCCACGCCACCAGGCTCCACAACAGCAGGCCCGAGGCGACGAGTGCGACGGCGTTGTACCGCACCGCGGCGCCGACATCGCCCTGCAGCAGGCTGGAGAGCATGCGCAGCGCGCCGCAGCCGGGGCACACGACACCGAACAGGGCCTTCGTCGGGCACACCGGAATGGGGCCACCCGGCGTCGTCGGCTCGGCCCACAGCACGGCGCACGAAGCGCCGACGACCAGGGCCGCGACGGCGGCGGGTGGACCCATCCTCCGCAGCCGCCCCTGCCGGGCCGACGTCGCCGGGGCGGGGTCGGCCGGAATCACGTGGGCGTGACCTCGTCGAGGGACAGGCCGATGATCAACAGGGCGACGACCGCGAACAGGATGTAGAGGGCGAAGAAGATACCCATGCTGATCGCCGACCACATCGCCCACTTCTTGGCCTGGTCGGCGGACTCCTGCGCCTCGGCGTACAGGCCCTGGGACCAGAGCGTCGTGACCTGGTTCGCCTTGACGATCGACACGATCCCGAGCGGCAGACAGCACAGGATGGTCGTGAGGATGCCCCACACCAGGTGGTTCTCGGGCGGAGGCGGCGGATACCCGTACCCGGGCGGCCGGCCGTACGCCGGCGGATACCCGTACTGCGGATACGGCTGCTGCGGGTAGTCACCCGGATACGGCGGATACGGACCCGACACTGTCCCCTCCTCGACACGGCGCCGCCCCGCACTCCCCGCGAGGCGACGGCGGGCCGAGGCTACCCGACCACGGTCGCCGCGCGTCGGCGAATGCCCGCGGTCGTGGGCGGATCAGAAGCCCAGGCGACCCAGTTGTTTCGGATCCCGCTGCCACTCCTTGGCCACCTTGACGTGCAGGTCGAGATAGACCTTCGAGCCGAGGAGCGCCTCGATGTGCTTGCGGGCGTTGGCGCCGACCTGCTTGAGCCTGCTCCCCTTGTGCCCCAGCACGATGGCCTTCTGGCTCGGCCGTTCGACGAACAGGTGCGCGTAGATGTCGACCATGTCGTCGCGGCCCTCGCGCGGGATCATCTCCTCGACCGTGACGGCGATCGAGTGCGGCAGTTCGTCCCGCACGTCCTCCAGCGCGGCCTCGCGGATGAGCTCGGCGACGAGCCGCTGTTCCGGTTCGTCGGTCAGGTCCCCGTCCGGGTACAGCTGCGGGCCCTCGGGCAACTGACTCACCAGCACGTCCGCGACCGTGTCGACCTGGTAGCCGCTGGTGGCGGACACCGGCACGAGGTCGGCCAGCTCCATGACCTGCTGCAGCTCGAGCAGCTGCTCGGCGACGACCTCGGGTTTGACGAGGTCGGTCTTCGTGACGATCCCGACGACGGGCGTGCGCCGCGCGACCTTGGCCAGTTCCGCCGCGATGTACTTGTCGCCGGGGCCGATCTTCTCGCCCGCGGGTACGCAGAACCCGATCACGTCCACTTCGGACCACGTGGCACGCACGACGTCGTTGAGGCGCTCCCCCAACAGTGTGCGCGGCCGGTGCAGACCCGGAGTGTCCACAATGATCAGCTGGGCGTCGTCGCGGTGCACGATGCCGCGCACCGCGTGCCGCGTGGTCTGCGGCTTGTTCGACGTGATCGCAATCTTCGTACCGACGAGCGCGTTCGTCAGCGTCGACTTTCCCGCGTTGGGCCGTCCCACGAAACAGGCGAATCCCGACCGGTGCTCGGGAGGGGTCTCCCGCCAGCCCGTGTCCTCGATCCCGGCCGCCCGCAGCTTCGCGGCCAGGTCGTCACCGTCCGTCACGTCCGCGGCGCCGTCACCGGGGCTGTCGTCGGCGGGGCCGTGGTGGCCGGGGCTGTCGTCCCTAGGGCCGTCGTCGCCGGGGCCGTGGTCGCCGGACTCCGTCACCGGAGGATCTCCTGCACATCCCCGGCGAGGTCGGCGCGCAGGACCGGAGCGTCGGCCGTCAGGTCACGTACGGCGTGCACCGACGCCTCCGCCACGAGCGGTTCCGCCGTCACCACGGCCGCCGCCTCGAGCCCCTCGGCCCCGCTCGACACCGCCGCCGCGACCGCGGCCTGCACCGCCGTGAGTGTCACCGACGGCAGGTCGACGGTCGCCGCGGCGTACGTCCGCCCGTCGGTGTCGCGCACCGCGGCACCCTCGGCGGCCTGGATCCGCGCCCTCGTCGAGCGGGCCAGGATGACGAGCTTCTCGTCCTCCGGGTCGAGGTCAGGCATGTTCGACGCTCCTATCGCTGTCGCTCTCGTCGCTTCCGTTGGTGCACTGGGGCCGGTCGGCGTTCTCGTCGGTGGACCGCACGACGACCGTGGTGATCCTCATCCGGCCACGGCGGTCCTTGCCGCCCTCGGCGCGCAGCCGCAGTTCGCCGATCTCCGCCTCGGCTCCCGGCAGCGGCACGCGGCCCAGGCGCTGCGCCATCAGCCCGCCGACCGTCTCGACGTCGTGGTCGGAGAGGTCGACGTCGAACAGTTCGCTCAGGTCGTCGACGCCCAGTCGCGCGGACACCCGCACCGCGCCGTCGTCCAGCTCCTCGACGTCGGGGCGTTCCTCGGTGTCGGACTCGTCGGTGATGTCCCCGACGATCTCCTCGAGGACGTCCTCGATCGTCAGCAGCCCGGCCGTGCCACCGTACTCGTCGACCGCGATCACCAGGTGGTGCCGGGAGACCTGCATCTCCTTGAGCAGACTGTCGAGCCGCTTCGAGTCGGGCACGAACGCAGCCGGGCTCATGACGCCCGAGACCGGCCGGGCGTTGCCACCGTCGGCCATCGCGGCCTGCACCAGGTCCTTCAGGTTCACCACGCCGACGACGTCGTCGGCCGTGTCACCGATGACGGGCAGCCGGGTGAACCCGGTGCGCATCGACAACGCCAGCGCCTGGCGCACGGTCTTGCTCTGCTCGATCCACACGATCTCGGTCCGCGGCACCATCACGCCGCGGGCCACGGTGTCGCCGAGTTCGAACACCGAGTGGATCATCTCCCGCTCGTCGGTGCCCACGACGCCGCGTTCGCCCGCGAGGTCGACGAGCTCGCGCAACTCGGCCTCGGTGGTGAACGGGCCTTCACGGAATCCCTTGCCGGGGGTGATCGCGTTGCCGACCGCGATGAGCAGCCTGCTCAGCGGCCCGAGGATCTTTCCCAGGACGCGCACCGGGCCGGCCACGACCAGCCCGACGCGGTAGGGATGCTGCCTGCCGATCGTGCGCGGGCCGACCCCGACCAGCACGTAGCTGACGACCACCATGACCACGCCCGCCCCGGCGACGGCGAACCAGTCCTGCTGGAACCACCGGATACCGACGACCGTGACGAGCACGGTGGCCGTCAGTTCGCAGGCCAGCCGGAGCAGCATGAGCAGGTTGATGTGCCTGCTGCGTTCGCCGATGACGGCCACGAGCTGGCGCGCGCCGGTGCGGCCCGCCCGGACCATGCCCTCGGCACGGGCCTGCGACACCGCACTCACCGCGGAGTCGGCCGCGGCGAACACCCCGCCCAGCAGTACCAGCACGACGGCCAGCAGCAGGGCCGCGGTACTGCTCACGGCGTCTCCTGGTTCGTCCCTCCGTCGAGCCCGGCCGCGCCGAGCAGACGGTCGTCGACACTCCGCTGCGCTTCCCGTCGGGACTCCTCCACCTGCGCGGCCTGGAAGTCGGTGAGGATGCGGTTCTGCAGGCCGAACATCTCGCGTTCCTCGGTGGGCTCGGCGTGGTCGTACCCGAGCAGGTGGAGCGTGCCGTGCACCGTCAGCAGGTGCAGCTCGTCCATCAGCGAGTGGCCCGCCTTCTTGGCCTGGTCACGCGCGAAGGCCGGGCACAACACGATGTCGCCGAGCAGTGCGGACGTGTCGTCCGGCGCGTCGGGCCTGCGGGTGCCCTCCATCTCGTCCATGGGAAAGGCCATGACGTCGGTCGGCCCCGGCAGGTCCATCCACCGCTCGTGGAGGTCCTCCATCACGTCGAGGTTCACCAGCAGCACCGACAACTCGGCGAGCGGGCTCACCTCCATCCGGTCCAGTGCGAACCGGGCCGCCGACACGATCGACTCCTCGTCGACGCCGACGCCGGACTCGTTGGCGATTTCGATGCTCACGCGCGATCCTCGCTGTGCTTGCCGTTGCCCGCGGCCCCGTCACGGCCGCGCCCCTCGCGACCGCCGTCACCGGGCCTGCCCGCGGCGCCCGAGCCGGACGTCTCGCCCGCCTCGGCGTCCTGCGTGGCCTGCCACTTCTCGTAGGCGTCCACGATGTCGCCGACGAGCTTGTGCCGGACGACGTCGGTGCTGGTCAGTGTCGAGAAATGCAGGTCGTCGACGCCCTCGAGGATCTCGCGCACGATCCGCAGTCCGCTGCGCTGTCCTCCCGGCAGGTCGACCTGTGTGATGTCGCCGGTCACGACGACCTTCGACCCGAACCCGAGCCGGGTCAGGAACATCTTCATCTGCTCGGGCGTGGTGTTCTGCGCCTCGTCGAGGATCACGAACGCGTCGTTGAGCGACCGGCCGCGCATGTAGGCGAGCGGGGCGATCTCGATCGTGCCCGCCTGCGTCAGCCGCGGGATCGACTCCGGGTCCACCATGTCGTGCAGCGCGTCGTACAGCGGCCGCAGGTACGGGTCGATCTTCTCGTTGAGCGTGCCGGGCAGGTAGCCGAGCCGCTCCCCCGCTTCGACGGCCGGGCGCGTGAGGATGATGCGGTTGACCTGCTTGGCCTGCAGCGCCTGGACGGCCTTCGCCATCGCCAGGTACGTCTTGCCGGTACCGGCGGGACCGATACCGAAGACGATCGTGTGCTGGTCGATGGCCTCGACGTAGCGCTTCTGGTTCAGCGTCTTCGGCCGGATCGTGCGCCCGCGCCGCGACACGATGTCCATGCTCAGGACCTCGGCGGGCGACTCCGCGTTGCCCGCCGACAACATGCCGACGGTGCGGCGCACCGCGTCCGGGCCGAGCTGCTGCCCCTTCGACGCCAGCGTGACGAGCTCGCTCAGCGCACGCTCGGCGAAGGCGATCTCGGCGGGCTCGCCGGTCAACGTGACCTCGTTGCCCCGGACATGCACATCGGCGTCGAGCAGTTCCTCGATGACGCGCAGGTTCTCGTCGCTCGACCCGAGCAGCGCCAGAGTGGCCGCGTCGGGAATGGGGAACTTCGAGCGTGCCTGGTCGCCGCCGGTCTCGGGGCTCTGCTGCGGAACGGTTCCGGCCACGTGGCCTCTGGCCTGCCTTCTGCACTCGTCGTGCCGGTCGATAACGGATGTCTGCCTGTCATGCTAACGGCCGCACCGGCTCGACGGCTCCCGGATTCCGGGACGCCCCACCGCCGGTGGGTCAGCCCGCGTCGGGCCCGCCGGCATAACGCCCGAACTGGCCGAGCTGTTCCCCGCCCAGCACGTGGGCGTGCACGTGGAAGACGGTCTGCCCGGCGTCGGCGCCGGTGTTGAACACGACGCGGTAGCCGCTGTCGGTGAGGCCGTCGAGTTCGGCGACCCGGTGCGCGGTCGCGATCACGTCCGCCAGCAGCGCAGGATCGGCGGCCGCGAGCTCGCCGACGTTGCGGTAGCGGGTCTTCGGCACGACGAGCACGTGGGTGGCCGCCTGCGGCGAGATGTCGCGGAACGCCAGCGTGGTGTCGGTCTCGTGGACGATGTCGGCGGGGATCTCGCGCGCGATGATCCGTTCGAACAGGGTTTCCGACGGGTCGGACTCAGTCATGCGGGAACTGTAGCGGGCCGGGTTCGGAGGCCGGGGCGGCCGGAGGGCGGCAGGCGGGTCGAACGGCGCGGACACGTCCGGAAGCGGAATCTCGGGCGGCTCATCGGACGAGACGTCGCCCGCGGAGTGGTCCGGTGACCGAAACACCGCGGCGCAGGTGGAACGTGGGGGACGCGCGCCACCCGCGCCGCGGCTCCGCCGGGCCGAGGGGGAGGTGCCCGGCGTGGTCTCGGCAGATCGACCGCATGCAGGTGATCCGATCGATCGTTAACCAGCGTAACTGTTTCCGCGCGAACGAGCGACCGCCTCGACCGCTCGTCGAGTGGTCGTATCGGTGAGCGGTCACCAACGTGCGGTCAGCGCGCCGAGTGTGCCGAGTGCCACCGCGCCCGCGGTCGACGTCCGCAGCACGGTCGGGCCGAGGCGCACGCCGACGGCCCCCGCGGCCGTGAGTGCCGCCAGTTCCTCGCCGGTGACGCCGCCCTCCGGCCCGACGATCAGATACAGCTCGCCGTGTTCCGGCAGCGGAAGGTCCTTCAGCCCCGCCTCGGCGGTGGCTTCCAGCAGGTAGGCGCCCTCCGCGTCGGCCACACGCGCGGCGAGTCCGGCGGTGTCGACCGGGTCGGGCACGTCCGGCACCCGGCCGCGCCGGGCCTGTTTCGCCGCGGACCGTGCCGCCGTGCGCCACCGGGCGAGCGCCTTCGCACCCCGGGGCCCGTCGTCCCAGCGCGCGACGCTGCGGGCGGCGCGCCACGGCAGTACCGCGTCGGCACCGGCCTCGGTGGCCAGTTCGACGGCGAGCTCACCACGGTCGCCCTTCGCCAGCGCCTGCACGACGGTGACCCGCAGTCGCGGCGGCGGATCCTCGCGCCTGCCGTGCACCGTCACCTCGAGCGAGGGGTGCCTGCCCGGCGTGACGGTGTCGACGACGCAGTCGGCGAGCCCGCCCGCGCCGTCGGACAGCGTCAGCCGTTCGCCCGCGCGCGTGCGGCGCACGGTCACGGCGTGCCGCGCCTCCTCGCCGTCGAGCACGGCGTGGTCCCCCGGCGGGATCGCGTCGACCAGGAAGACCGGCGGTGTCGACTCCGGCGCCGGCGCCTGGCGTCCGGTGTCACCGCCGGCGTCACCACCGCCGGCCACGGTCACTTCTTGGCGCGCAGCTTGGAGAACAGGCCACCGCGGTGCGCGCTGCTGCCCGCGAGCTCGGGCGCCTCCTCGCCACGCAGCTTCGCGAGCTGCCGCAGCAGGTCCGCCTGCTCCTCGTCCACCTTCGACGGCACGACGACGTCGACGTGAACGTGGAGGTCACCGCGGCCGTCGACCCGGCCGGACGAGCGCAGCCGCGGCATGCCCTTACCGGTGAACACCAGCTCGGTCTCCGGCTGCGTACCCGGTTCGATCTCGACGTCGACCTCGCCGTCGATCAGCGTCTCGAGCGGCACGGACGCACCGAGTGCCGCGCTCGTCATCGGGATCCGGAGCCGGCAGTGCAGATCGTTGCCCTGGCGCTCGAAGACCTCGTTGGGCTCTTCGTCGACCTCGACGTACAGGTCGCCCGCGGGACCACCGCCCGGTCCGACCTCGCCCTGTCCGGACAGCCGGATGCGCATGCCGTCGCCGACGCCTGCCGGGACCTTCGCCGTGACGTTGCGCCGGGCGCGGACGCGGCCGTCGCCGCTGCACTTCCGGCACGGGTCGGTGATCGTCTCGCCGAGGCCCTGGCACGCGGGGCACGGCCGGGCCGTGACGACCTGGCCGAGGAACGAGCGCTGCACCGACTGCACCTCGCCCTGGCCGCCGCACGTGTCGCACGTGGCGACCGAGCCGTTCTCACCCATGCCCGCACCGCGGCACTCGTCGCACAGCACAGCCGTGTCGACGGCGATCTCCTTGTCGATACCCGTCGCGCACTCTTCGAGCGTCAACCGCAGCCGGATCAGCGCGTCGGAACCGGGCTGCACCCGGCTGCGAGGTCCGCGGCCCCGGCCGCCGCCCGCGGCCGCGCCGAAGAAGGCGTCCATGATGTCGCCGAGCCCGCCGAAGCCGCCGAAGGGGTCGCCGCCACCACGGGCACCGCCCGCACCGGCGCCACCGTCCATCGGGTCACCGCCCAGGTCGACGACCTTGCGCTTCTGGGGATCGGACAGCACCTCGTACGCCGTCGTGACCTCGCCGAACTTCTGTTGCGCGTCCTCGGACGGGTTGACGTCGGGGTGCAACTCACGCGCGAGCTTGCGGTAGGCCCGCTTGATCTCCTGGTCGCTCGCGTCCTTCGACACGCCCAGAATTCCGTAGTAGTCCCTCGCCACCGTTTCGACGTCCTCCTAGTACCGCACCTGTCACCCGGACGGCTGTCATCGCGGATCAGCCGCCGGCCAGGATCCGGCCCACGTAATTGGCCACCGCGCGTACCGCGGCGATCGTCCCGGGGTAGTCCATCCGTGTCGGACCGACCACGCCCATGCCACCCAGCAACAGATCGTCGGACCCGTACCCGATCGACACGACCGACGTGCTCCGCATCTGCGCGTCCTCATTCTCCTCACCGATGCGCACCGTGACCGAACCGGGGTTGCGGGCGGCCGCGAGCAGCTTCAGCACGACGACCTGTTCCTCGAGCGCTTCGAGCACCTCACGCAGCGAATCGGGAAAGTCCGCGACGCTGTTGGTCAGGTTCGCCGTCCCCCCGAGCACCAGACGGTCCTCGGGGTCCTCGACCAGGGATTCCACCAGCGTCGTCGCCACCCTGGTCATCACGTCGCGCAGCTCCGGCGGGCCCTGCTCCGGCAGGTCCGACACCTTCGCCGCCGCGTCCGCCAGTTTACGTCCCGCCAGCGCGTTGTTGAGCTGGTCGCGCAGCAGCGCCACGGATTCCTCGCCGAGGACGTCGCCGAGGTCGACGTTGCGCTGGTCGACCCGCCCGGTGTCGGTGATCAGCACGAGCATCAGCCGCGCCGACGTGAGCGGCACGACCTCGACGTGCCGCACGGTCGAGTTGGTCAGCGTCGGGTACTGGACGACGGCGACCTGCCGTGTCAGCTGGGCCAGCAGGCGCACCGACCGACGCAGCACGTCGTCGAGGTCGCTCGCGCCGTCCAGGAACCGGTGGATGGCCCTGCGCTCGGCGGTGGAGAGCGGTTTGATCTCCGAGAGCCGGTCCACGAACAGCCGGTACCCCTTGTCGGTGGGGATTCGGCCCGCGCTCGTGTGCGGCTGGGTGATGTACCCGTCCTCTTCCAGGGACGCCATGTCGTTGCGCACCGTGGCGCTGGAGACACCCAGGTTGTGCCGGTCGACCAGAGCCTTGGAACCGACCGGCTCCTGCTCGGACACGTAGTCGGCGACGATCGCGCGCAACACCTCGAACCGCCGCTCGTCCGCGCTGGCCACCGAGCACCTCCTCGCCCGTCGGGGAACCGGTCGGCCCGGCGGCGCACCCGCCGGGGCGACCGGAGCCTCTCATCCCTCCGAGTTTACGGTGCCCGAACCGCCGAGCGGATCACGTGTTTCCGGGGAATCGCAGGTTGACACCGCCTGCCGCGGCGGTCGACGGGGACGGCCAGCGGGTGGTGACGACCTTGCGGCGCGTGAAGAAGTGGAAGCCCTCGGGACCGTAGGCGTGGCTGTCGCCGAACAGCGAGTCCTTCCAGCCGCCGAAGCTGTAGTAGCCGACCGGCACCGGGATGGGCACGTTGACGCCGACCATGCCGACCTCGACGTCGCGCGTGAACCGGCGGGCGGCCGCGCCGTCGCCGGTGAACACGGCGGTGCCGTTGCCGTAGTGACCGGCGTTGATCAGGTCCAGCGCCGCGTCGAGCGAGTCCACCCGCACCACCGACAGCACCGGGCCGAAGATCTCGTCGGTGTAGATCGACATCTCCGGGCGGACGTGGTCGAACAGGGTGGGGCCGAGCCAGAACCCGTCGCCGTCGATGCCGGTCTCGCGGCCGTCGACGGCCAGCGTGGCGCCTGCCTCGGCGCCCGCGTCGATGTAGGAGGCGACCCGTTCCCGGTGCGCGGCCGTGACCAGGGGACCCATCTCCGACTCCGGCTCCCTGCCGTCGCCGACCCTCAGGCTGCGCATCCGCTCGGTGATCTTTGCCACGAGCTCGTCGCCGATCGGGTCGACCGCGACGACGACCGACACGGCCATGCACCGCTCCCCCGCCGAGCCGAAGCCCGCCGACACCGCCGCGTCGGCCGCACCGTCGAGGTCGGCGTCGGGCAGCACCGCCATGTGGTTCTTCGCGCCGCCGAGGGCCTGGCACCGTTTGCCCGCGGCGGTCGCCGTCTCGTACACGTACCGCGCGATGGGGGTGGACCCGACGAACGAGACGGCCTCCACCTCGGGGTGTTCGAGCACCGCGTCGACCGCGACCTTGTCGCCGTGGACCACGTTCAGCACGCCGTCGGGCAGACCGGCCTCGGCCAGCAGTTCCGCGATGAGCAGCGACGCCGACGGGTCCTTCTCGCTGGGCTTGAGGACGACGGTGTTGCCGCAGGCGATCGCATTGGGCACGAACCACAGCGGCACCATCACCGGGAAGTTGAACGGCGAGATCACGCCCACGACCCCGAGCGGCTGAGGCGTCGAATGCACGTCGACGCCCGTCGAGGCGTTCTCGCTGAACTCGCCTTTCAGCAGCTGCGGCGCGCTGCAGGCGTACTCGACGTTCTCCAGCGCACGGGCCACCTCGCCCGCGGCGTCCGAGACGACCTTGCCGTGCTCGGCGGTGATCAGCCGGGCGAGGTCGTCCTGCCGCTCCGCGAGCAGCTCACGGAACCGGAACAGCACCCGCGAGCGACCCGCGAGCGAGGTGTCCCGCCACGCCGGGAAGGCCGCGGCGGCGGCGCGCACGGCCTCGTCGACCTCCGCGGGGCCCGCGAAGTCCACGTGGGCCTGCACCGTGCCGGTGGCCGGGTCGAACACCTCCCCGGTGCGCTCGGCGGTTCCGGTCCACGGCTTGCCCGCGATCCGGTGGGTGATGTGCTCGGTCACGGTGTACTCCTCGGCGTTCGTCGAGTGCGGTGTTCGTGTCGGGTGCGCTGGTCGGGTCGGGTGTGCCGGTCGGGGTGTCGTCGCGTGCGCCGCGGTCGGGCGTGCGGGCGCTCGGCGGGCTGTGGGACGCCTGCGCCCGCGCCCGCCCGGCTCACGCCGCGGCGATCGACTCGCCGAGGATGCCGAGCGCTTCGGTGGTCTCCTCGTCGGTGAGCGTCATGGGCGGGGCGAGGCGGAGCACGTTGCCGTGCAGGCCGCCCTTGCCGATGAGCAGGCCACGCGCCTTGGTCTCCTCCAGGACACGGCCCGCCGCGGCGGCGTCGGGCTCCTCGCCACCGGGCCGCACCAGTTCGACGCCGATCATGAGGCCCTTGCCCCGGACGTCGCCGACCAGGTCGTGGCGGCCCTGGATCTCCCGCAGGCCCGCCATCAGCGTGGCGCCCTGTTTGGCGGCGTTGCCCTGCAGGTCGTGGTCGAGCACGTAGTCCAGCGTCGCCTGCGCCCCCGCGGTGGCCACGGGGTTGCCGCCGAACGTCGAGATCGAGTTCGCCCCGAGGCAGTCCATGATCTCGCCCCGCGCGACGACACCGCCGATGGCGAGACCGTTGCCCAGGCCCTTGGCGAACGTCATGACGTCGGGCGTGACGCCGTGCGCGTCGATGCCCCAGAAGTGCTCGCCGGTGCGGCCCCAACCGGTCTGGACCTCGTCGGAGATCAGCAGGATGCCGTGTTCGTCGAGCACCTCCTTGAACGCGCCGAACATGCCGTCGGGCGGCGTGGAGAACCCGCCGACGCCCTGGATGGGCTCGGCGATGAGGGCGGCCACGTCGCCGGAGGTGGTGGTGCGCAGCACGTCGCGCAGGTCGTCGGTGCAGGCGCGGATGTAGCCTGCGTCGTCGAGTCCGGAGAACGGGCCGCGATACCGGTAGCCGCCGTGCACGTAGCTGACCTTCACCGGCGACAGCGAGCTGGCCGACCAGCCGCGGTTGCCGGTGATGCCGACCGTGCCGAACGCCCTGCCGTGGTAGGAGTTCCGCAGGGCCAGGATCTGGTTGCTGCGCCGGTACTGCGTGGCGAGCATGAGCGCGGTCTCGTTGGCCTCGGTCCCGGAGTTGGTGAAGAACACCTTCGCGTCGGGGATTCCGGAGAGCTCGGCGATGCGCTCGGCGAGTTCGACCTGCTTGCGGATCAGGTACAGCGTCGAGGTGTGCAGCACGCCCGTGTCGAGCTGCCGCCGCACCGCGTCGGAGATCTCGGCGACGTCGTAGCCGATCGCGTTGGTGAGGATGCCCGCGAAGAAGTCGAGGTAGGTCCGGCCGTCGCCGTCGGTGACCCGCCTGCCGCCTGCGCTCGCGATCTCGATCGGCTCGTCGTAGTAGAGCGACATCCAGTCCGGCAGCACGGCGCGGTGCCGGTCCAGCAACGGGCGGTCCGACTGGGGGCGCTCGGGCGGGTGGCTCTGCGGCACGTCCGGTTCCGTCATGACTTCGAGTCTCGGGGCGCCACCGGTTCCGGGGCCACACACAATCTGTACGGACTCCCCTCGCGGCCCGTACAGTCTGCCGTTCCGGCAGGTCCCTCGTGGAGGTGACATGTATCCGACGGTCGGCGACGTACTCGCACTGCCCGTGATGCGACAGGGCGGCCCGCATGTGGTGGCGGGCGCCGACGGCCTCGACGCTCCGGTGCGGTGGGTCCACGTCGCCGAGATCGCCGAGATCGCGCCGCTGCTGAAGGGCGGCGAGCTGGTGCTCACCACCGGGGTCGCGTTACCGGACGACGACGCGGCGCTGGCCCGCTACGTCGACGACCTGGCCGCCGTGGGCGTGGTGGGTGTGGTCGTCGAACTCGTGCGGCACTGGCACGACCGGCTGCCCCAGGCGCTGGTCACCGCGGCGGACAAGCACCGGCTGCCGTTGGTGACGCTCTCGCGGGAGACGCGGTACGTCACCGTCACCGAGGCGGTCAACGGGCTCATCGTCGACGCCCAGGTCGACGAACTGCGTGCGGCGGCACAGGTGCACGAGACGTTCACGGAGCTGACCGTTGCGGGTGCGGAACCGCACGTGGTGCTGCGCGAGGTGGCACGGCTGACCGGGCACGCCGTCGTGCTGGAGACGCTCGCCTACGAGGTCCTGGCCTACGACGCCGCGGGCACCGACCCCGCCGAACTGCTGTCCGACTGGCAGGCCCGGTCACGACGGGTGCGGACGGGCGAGCGCACGGGATACGACCGTGCCTCGGGCAGGCTGGTGGCCGTCGTCGGCGCGCGCGGTCGCGACTGGGGGCGGCTGGTGCTGTTGTGCGGGCAGCAGCCGCCGCACCGGCACGTCGTGGTGGCCGAACGCGCGGCGTCGGCGCTCGCGGTGCACCACCTGCTCGCGGCCGGGGGCGACAGCCTGGAGCGGCAGGCCCACCGCGACGTGCTCCGGCAGCTGCTCGCCGCGCCGTCGACGGTCACGCCGCTGGCCGAGCTGGTCGCCCGTGCCGAAGCGCTGCACGTGCCGCTGGCGGGCCATCGGCTGATCGGCGCCGCGATCCGGCCCCGGCTGTCGGACCTGCCCGGTCCGCCGACGGCCGCCTCCACCGGACCGCTGCTGCGGGACCTCGCCGAGGCCACGGCCCTCGCGACCCGTCGTGCCCGGGTCGCCGCGCTGGTCGCCGACCTCGACGGCGTCGGGGTGCACGTGCTGCTGTCCCTGTCGCCCCGGGCCGACACGGACGCGGTGCTGCGCCGCCTCGCCGGTGAGGTGCGACAGGCGAAACAGGCGGTGCCGCTCGTGCTGGCCGTCGGCACCGCGGTGGAGACGGCCGCCGACGCGGGCCGCAGTCTCGCCGAAGCGGGGCACGTCGCTTCGGCCGCTCTGCACCGTGACGGGCGGCCGCCCGCCGGGTACCACCGGCTCGACGACGTGCGCCTGCACGGTCTGCTGCACCTGTTGTCCGACGACGACCGGCTCGCCGCGTTCGCCCGGCGCGAGCTCGGCCCCCTGCTGGCCAAGGACGCCGCGTCCGGGAGCCGCCTCGTCGAGGCGCTGCGCCGGTTCTGCGACCACGGCGGCAACAAGTCGGCGGCGGCCGCGGCGTCCCACACCTCACGCACGGCGTACTACCAGCAGCTGGCACGGATCGAGCAGGCGCTCGACGTCTCGCTCGAGGACCCGGAGTCACTCGTCTCGTTGCACGTGGCCCTCCTGATCCACGACGTCCTGGTCCTATCGGGGGACAACGACCACTCGACGGGGTAACACAGTCGAGCCGCCGAACCTGCCGATAGTCGGGGCATGCGTCAGTTCAGCGCCCGCTTGCCCCGAACCGTCACGGCCGCCGCATGCACGCTCGCGGTACTCACCCTGGGCGGCCAGGCGGCCGCCGCGCCGCCGGAGTCGTCCCTGGCCCTGTCGTTGCGGCACAGTGACGGCACGGTCGCCTTCACGCAGCTGCTGTGCGACCCGGCAGGCGGTTCGCATCCCACGAGCGCCCAGGCCTGCGCAGCACTCGACGAGGCGGGAGGCGAGCCCGCGGCCCTCGACTCCACCCGGCCCGGCACCGCGTGCCCCATGATCCACGCACCCGTCCGCGCCTCCGCGCACGGACACTGGCAGGGCGAACCGGTGCACTTCACGACGACGTACAACAACGGCTGCCTCGCCGACGTCGAGTCCGGCGGCGTGTTCGGCTTCTGAGGCCGGTGACCGGCGGCGTGTCCCCGTGACGCCGGCACCCACCGCCGCCGGTGCCGGTCGGACCCGATATTCTGTTTCGGCACGGTTTCGGCCGTGCTGTTGCGCGTGTTTCCGCGCTTCGCGCAATCGACATTCTGTCGCCGCGACCACACATCTTTGAACACTCTGCCAATCCCTGCCGTCGTGCCACGGCGCGCACGATGCGCCAATGGCGCCGACGACCGCACAACTCCGCCACCCGGACGGCCGGGTGGAACTCCGCGATCCGTCGTCACTTCACGGAAGCCGGTTCTTCAACGACGAACTAGCCCCGGTACCCGTCGAGCGACGAACCTGGACCACGTACAACTACTTCGCGCTGTGGAACGGAATGGCGTTCAACCTTCCGTCCTATCTGCTCGCCTCCGGCCTGATCGCCATCGGCATGAACTGGGTGCAGGCATTCATGACGATCGCGATCGGCAACGTGATCGTCCTGCTGCCGATGTTGCTCAACAGCCACGCGGGAACGAAGTACGGCATTCCGTTTCCCGTGTTCGCCCGCGCCTTTTTCGGCATTCGCGGTGCGAACCTCGCCGCCTTGGCGCGCGGGCTCGTGGCCTGTGGCTGGTTCGGGATCCAGACCTGGGTCGGCGGGCAGGCCGTCTTCGTGATCCTGGGGAAACTGCTCGGTGACGGCTGGACGGGCGCGACCGAGTTCTACGACCAGCCGTGGACCCTGTGGCTGTGTTTCGCGGCGTTCTGGGCGCTGCAGATGGCCATCATCTGGCGCGGCATGGAGGCCATCAAACGGCTCGAGAGCTGGGCCGCACCGCTGGTCACCGTCGGTTTCGTCATCCTGCTGATCTGGATCCTGATCAAGGCGGGCGGCTTCGGCCCGATCTTCTCGCAGGAGTCGCAGCTCGGCTGGGGTACGGAGTTCTGGTCGGTGTTCGCCCCGTCCCTGACCGGCATGATCGCGTTCTGGGCCACGCTGTCGCTGAACATGCCGGACTTCACGCGCTTCGGCCAGGGCCAGCGCAAGCAGGCCTGGGGCCAGGTACTCGGGCTGCCGACGACGATGTCGTTCATCGCGATCATGTCGATCATGATCACGTCCGGCGGTATGGTGGTCTACGGCGAGGCCATCTGGGACCCGGTCGAACTGGCCAGCCGCTTCGACTCCCCGATCGTCGTGATCGCCGCGCTGCTCGGCATCGTGCTCGCCACCATCACCACCAACCTCGCGGCGAACACGGTCAGCCCGTCCTACGACTTCTCCAACGCGTTCCCGCGCCGCATCAGCTTCCGCATGGGCGGGCTCATCACCGGCGTCATCGGCGTCGTGATCCAGCCGTGGCGGCTCATCTCGGATCCGAGCATCTACATCTACGCGTGGCTGGGTTTCTACGGCGGGGTGCTCGCGACCATCGCCGGCGTCCTCGCCGCGGGGTACTGGGTCCAGGCCCGCCGGACACTGTCGCTGACCGATCTGTTCGCCGACGGGAGCGGGCGCTACTGGTTCACGCACGGCTGGAACTGGCGGGCACTCGTGGCCACGGTCGTCGGGGCGGTGTTCGCCGTCGGCGGCGCGTACTCCGCGCCGGGCGAGGGACCGTTCCCCGCCGACGGTCTCATTCCGATTCTGCAACCCCTCTACGACTACAGCTGGGTCGTGGGCCTCGTCGCCGCGTTCCTGGCATTCCTCGCCCTCTCGCTGCCCGGTCGCAGCGGGTCGGTCGATCCCCAGTCGCACAACCCGATTCCGGAGGAGGAGACAGGTGAACGAAGTGGTGAGGGCCGCCCTGGTCCAGCAGCGGTGGACCGGTGACAAGGATTCGATGATCCAGGCGTCCGTCGACGCCATCGCCTCGGCGGCCTCGCAGGGCGCACAGGTCGTGTGCCTGCAGGAACTGTTCTACGGGCCGTACTTCTGTCAGGTGCAGGACACGGAGTACTACTCCTACACCGAGGCCGTTCCCGACGGTCCGACGACCCGGCTGATGCAGGAGGTCGCCGAGCGGCACGGCATCGTCGTGGTCGCACCGATGTACGAGCAGGAGCAGCCCGGCCTGCTGTACAACACGGCCGCGGTGATCGACGCCGACGGCACCTATCTGGGCAAGTACCGCAAGAACCACATCCCACAGGTGAAGGGTTTCTGGGAGAAGTTCTACTTCCGTCCCGGCAACACCGGTTACCCCGTGTTCGACACGGCGGTCGGCCGGATCGGCGTGTACATCTGCTACGACCGGCACTTCCCGGAAGGCTGGCGGGCGCTGGGCCTCGCGGGCGCGAAGATCGTGTTCAATCCGTCCGCCACGAGCCGCGGCCTGTCGCAGTACCTGTGGCATCTCGAACAGCCCGCCGCGGCCGTGGCCAACGAGTACTACGTCGGCGCGATCAACCGGGTCGGCGTGGAACCGTTGGGCGACAACGATTTCTACGGCCAGACCTACTTCGCCGACCCGCGGGGCCAACTGGTCGGGGACGCGGCGTCGGACACCGAGGACGAGGTCGTCGTGCGGGACCTGGACATGAGCAAGCTCGCCGAGGTCCGCAACCTGTGGGCGTTCTACCGCGACCGCAGGCCCGACTCGTACGACTCGCTGGTGAAACCCTGAGGAGGCCGATCCGATGCGCACTCTCATCAAGAACGGCACCGTGCTCAGCACGACCGGGGCCGTGACCGCCGACGTACTCGTCGACGGCGAGACGATCGCCGCCGTGACCGCCCCCGGCATGCTGGCCGAACAGAACGTCGGGTTCGACGCCGAGTTCGACGCCAGGGGCAAGTACGTCATGCCCGGCGGGATCGACGCCCACACGCACATGGAAATGCCGTTCGGCGGCACGTTCTCGGCCGACACGTTCGAAACGGGAACCCGCGCCGCGGCGTGGGGCGGAACCACGACGATCATCGACTTCGCCGTCCAGCCCAAGGGCAACTCGCTGTTGTCCACACTGGACACCTGGCACGAGAAGGCCGACGGCGACTGCGCGATCGACTACGGCTTCCACATGATCGTCTCCGACGTCAACGACGCCACGCTCAAGGAGATGGAGTCCTGCGTGGCGGCGGGCGTGAGCAGTTTCAAGATGTTCATGGCCTATCCCGGCGTCTTCTACTCAACCGACGGCGAGATCCTGCGCGCGATGAACAAGGCCGCCGACATCGGCGGCACGATCGCGATGCACGCCGAGAACGGCATCGCCATCGACGAGCTCGTCGCCCAGGCGCTCGCCCAGGGCCGGAGCGAGCCGTACCAGCACGGTGTCAACCGGCCGCCGGAACTGGAAGGCGAGGCGACGTCGCGGGCGATCACGCTGGCCAAGGTCACCGGTTCGCCGCTGTACATCGTGCACCTGTCGGCCGCGCAGGCATTGTCGGCCGTGGCCGAGGCACGAGACGAGGGCCAGAACGTCTTCGCGGAGACGTGTCCGCAGTACCTGTATCTGTCCATCGAAGACCTCGGCAAGCCGGACTTCGAGGGCGCGAAGTACGTGGCCTCTCCCCCGCTGCGCGAGAAGCACCACCAGCCCGACCTGTGGCGGGGACTGCGCACCAACGACCTCTCGGTGGTCTCCACCGATCACTGCCCGTTCTGCTTCAAGGATCAGAAGGAGCTCGGCCGCGGCGACTTCACCAAGATCCCGAACGGCATGCCCGGCGTGGAACACCGGATCGACCTGCTGCACCAGGGCGTGGTGGCAGGCGAGATCTCGCTCGCCCGCTGGGTCGAGGCCTGCTCGACGACGCCGGCGCGCATGTTCGGGCTGTACCCCCGCAAGGGGGTGATCGCGCCGGGCGCCGACGCCGACATCGTCATCTACGACCCGGCGGCCGAGCAGACGATCTCGGCCGAGACGCATCACATGAACGTGGACTACTCCGCGTACGAGGGCATGACGATCACCGGCCGGTGCGAGACCGTGCTCTCCCGCGGCAGCGTGGTCGTCGATCGTGGCACCTACCACGGCCGCCCCGGCCACGGCCGGTTCCTCGAACGTGACCTGTGCCAGTACCTGAACTGAGAGGAGCGGGTGTGGAGTTCGGAGTGGTGCTGCAGACCGACCCGCCCGCGCGGGACGTCGTGCGGCTGGCGAGCCTGGCCGAGGACGAGGGATTCCGCTACGGGTGGACGTTCGACTCGGTGGTGCTGTGGCAGGAACCGTTCGTCATCTATTCGCAGATCCTGGCCGCGACGTCGTCGATGACGGTCGGGCCGATGGTGACCAGTCCCGGCACCCGCGACTGGTCGGTCCTGGCCTCGTCGTTCGCGACGCTCAACGAGATGTACGGCAACCGGACGGTGTGCGGCATCGGCCGTGGGGATTCGGCCCACCGCGTCATCGGCAAGCCTCCGTCCACATTGGCCACGCTGCGGGACTGTATGGCCACCGTGAAGGATCTGGCCGAGGGTCGGGAAACGACCTTGCACGACACCGCGGTGCGCATCCCGTGGGTATCGGGCGGCAGGCTCGAGATGTGGATGGCCGGGTACGGGCCGAAGGCGCTGCAGACCGTCGGGCAGCACGCCGACGGCTTCATCCTGCAGTGTGCCGACCCGGCCATCGCGCGGTGGACGATCGGTGCCGTCCGCGACGCGGCGAGCGCGGCGGGCCGCGACCCGGAGGGCATCAGGATCTGTGTCGCGGCACCGGCGTACGTCGGTGACAACGTGGCGCATCAGCGGGAACAGCTGCGCTGGTTCGGCGGCATGGTCGGTAACCACGTCGCCGACCTCGTCGCCCGCTACGGCGACTCCGGCCCCGTGCCGCGCGAGTTGACCGAGTACATCGCGGCGCGGGAGGGCTACGACTACGCCCACCACGGCCGGGCGGGCAACCCGTCGACCGATTTCGTCCCCGACGAGATCGTCGATCGATTCTGCCTGACCGGTCCCGCCGAGGCCCATGTGCAACGGCTGGAGGAACTCGCCGAGCTGGGGGTCGACCAGTTCGCCGTCTACCTCATGCACGACCGGAGGGAGGAGACGCTGCGGTCCTACGGCCGCGACGTCATCGGCAAGCTCGCAGCCTGATCCGGCGTTTCCCGAGTGTCGTTCCGACAGCGGCCCCGCTGTCGGAACGACACTCGATCACCGACGTCGACCGACGGTGACGTCCGCCGTGGACACGGTCGTCGCCGTGCGGCCCGCCGGCGCAGCCGACTCGGCCAGGACCGCAGAACGGGCCGCCGCGGGGTCCGCCGTCGTCAGCCCGCGGCGGCCTCCTCGGCCGCGCGCTCGGCGGCCTTCTCCTCACGCCATGTCTCGTCGTCGGCACCGCGCCGCCAGTATCCGGAGATCGACACCCGATCGCGGTCGATGCCGTGCTCGCGCAGCAGGTACCGGCGCAGGTCCCGCACGAAGCCCGCCTCGCCGTGCACGAAGGCGTGGACGTCGCCTGCCGGGAACTCGAGCTCGCGCACCGCGGCGGCGAGGTCGTCGGAGCGGGAGCGGTGCAGCCAGCGCACCTGCGCGTCGGCCTTGGTGACGAGCGGCAGGTGGTCGTTCTCGTCCTCGACCAGCACGAACACCCGGGCGTCGGCACCGTCCGGCATCGCCTCGAGCGCGTTCGCGATGGCGGGCAGCGCGCTCTCGTCTCCGACGAGCAGGTGCCAGTCGGCGTCGGCCGACGGCGCGTAACCACCGCCGGGGCCGACCAGCAGGACCTCGTCCCCCTCGGTCAGCCGCGCGGCCCACGGGCCCGCCAGCCCGCGGTCGCCGTGGTGGACGAAGTCGAGGACGAGTTCGCGCGCCTCCGGGTCGAATCCCCGCACGGTGTAGGTCCGCATCCGGGGCCGGTGCTCGGCCGGCAGATCCGCCAGGTCGAGCGGATGCGGGTACGTCACGCCGTCGGGGGCGAACAGCACCTTGACGTAGCTGTCGGTGCACGTGTTCGGCTCGAACGCGGCCAGTCCCTCGCCGCCGCAGACCACGCGAATCAGGTGTGGCGTGAGGCGTTCGGTGCGGCGCACCTCCGCCCGCATCACCGGCCTGCTGCGACCTCGCTTGTCGGCCATCCGTGCGCTCCTCACCTACGTCGTTCCCCTCCGAAGTAAGGCTACCCTTACGCCCGTTCGGCCGCACGTGCGCATACCGCCGGCCGGAACGGTGCCGGCCCACGCCCGCACGTCCCGCCTCACAGCCGTCGGACCCGACCGTGCGAACACTCTTGACACCCTGCCAACAAGCGGCGAACGTGAGCTCCATGACGCGGTTCGACTACGATGTCCTGGTCGTCGGCTCCGGCTTCGGCGGCAGCGTGAGTGCGCTCAGGCTGACCGAGAAGGGCTACTCGGTCGGCGTCCTCGAAAGGGGCAGGCGGTTCGCCGATCACGAGCTGCCCACGACGTCGTGGCGCCTGCGGGACTACGTGTTCGCCCCCGCCCTGGGCTGCACGGGCATCCTGCGCATCACCCCGCTCAAGGAAGCGATGATCCTCTCCGGCGCGGGCGTCGGTGGCGGGTCGCTGGTCTACGCCAACACGCTCTACCAGCCCCCGGACGCCTTCTATGCCGACCCGCAGTGGGCTCACATCACCGATTGGAAGGCCGAGCTCGAGCCGTACTACGACCAGGCCAAGCGCATGCTCGGTGTCGCGAACTACCCGTGCACGACCCCCGCCGACGAGGTGATGCGTTCGGTGGCCGAGGACATGGGCGTCGGCGACACCTTCGGTCCGGCCCCGGTGGGCGTGTTCTTCGGCGACGAGACCACGGCCCGCGGCACGACCGTGCCCGATCCGTACTTCGGCGGTGCGGGACCGCAGCGCCGCACCTGCACCCACTGCGGCGAGTGCATGACCGGCTGCCGCCACAACGCCAAGAACACGACCGTCAAGAACTACCTGTACCTGGCCGAACGGGCGGGCGCGCAGGTGCACCCACTGACCACCGTCACCGAGGTGCGGCCCCTTCCCGGTGGTGGTTACGCCGTCGAGACGACCACCACCGGCAAGCCCTGGCGGAAACGCACGTGGCATGCCGAGCAGGTCGTCTTCTCCGCCGCCGCCGTCGGCACTCAGCGGCTGCTGCACGCGATGCGCGACCGTGGCGTCCTGCCACGGCTGTCGGACAGGCTGGGTGTGCTGGCACGCACGAACTCCGAGGCGATCCTCGCCGCCCGGTCGGTGCGGCCCGACACGGAGTACCACCGCGGCGTCGCGATCACGTCGTCGATCCACCCGGACGCGGTCACGCACGTCGAGCCGGTGCGCTACGGCAAGGGCAGCAACCTGCTCGCCCTCCTCGGTGCCGTGCTCGTCGACCCGAAACCCGGCAGGCCACGCTGGCTGCTGGGCCTCAAGGAGATGTGGCGCAGGCGGCGCGAACTGCCGAAGCTCCACAACCCGAAACGCTGGTCGGAACAGACGATCGCGCTGCTGGTGATGCAGACGCTCGACAACTCGGTCACCACCTACACCAAGCGGGGCAGGCTCACGACGAAGCAGGGCATCGGCGAGCCCAATCCGACGTGGATCCCGGCGGGACACGAGGTCACGCGGCGCGTCGCGGACAAGATCGACGGGCTGCCCGGCGGTGGCTGGAACGATCTCGCCAACGTGCCACTGACCGGTCACTTCATCGGCGGCTGCGCCATCGGCGACTCACCCGCGACCGGCGTCGTCGACCCGTACCAGCGGCTGTACGGCCACGAGGGACTGCACGTCGTGGACGGCTCGGCGATCTCGGCGAACCTCGGCGTCAACCCGTCGCTGACCATCACCGCGCAGGCCGAACGGGCGATGGCGCTGTGGCCGAACAAGGGCGACGCCGATCCGCGGCCCGCGCTGGGCACCGAGTACCGCCGGGTGCGCGCGGTGCCGCCGAAGAACCCGGTCGTCCCCGAGGCCGCACCCGGCGCGCTGCGACTGCCCCTGTCACCGGCATGATCCCGGAGCTCGTGCGAGACTGCCCCGCATGACAGCCGGATCCGCGCCGAAGTGGCGCAGGCTCGAGCCGGACGAGCGCAGGGAACAGATCTTCGCCTGCGCCGCAGAGCTGTTCGGCGAACGTCCGTACGCCGCCGTGTCCACGGCCGACATCGCGGCACGCGCCGGCGTCGCCCGCGGGCTGATCAACCACTACTTCGGCACGAAACGCGAGCTGTACCTCGCCGTGGTGCGGCGGGCGCTGACCCTGCCGCCGTCCGCGGTGACCACACTGCCCGACGGTTCGCTGGCCGAACGCACCGACGCGGCCGTCGACTGGTTCCTCGACATGGTGAGCAAGCAGCAGAAGACGTGGCTCGCCGCGATCACCCCGGAGGGCATCGGCCGGGACGAGGAGGTCGAACGCATCCTCGACGAGGCCGACCGCGACGCCGCGGGCCTCGTGCTGGAGGCCATGGGATTCTCCCGTGACGACGACCGCTGGGAGCAGTTGATCGCGGTGATCCGCACCTACGCGGGCATGGTCAAGGCCGCCAGCCGCGAATGGCTCGACCGCGAGACGCTCAACCGCAGTCAGGTGCACACCGTGCTCTCGCAGGTGCTCCGCACCCTCGTCGCCGACGTCATCCCCCGCGCCCGCACCCAGTCCTCGTGACCGTGACCGGACACGACGTGCCGGGCGACGGGTTCAGCGGTAGGTCACGTAGCCGGCCGCCGGGCCGTCGAAATGGCCGTGTTCGTTGAACGAGACCAGCGTCAGACCGGAGCGGCCGGTGGCGAGCTTGCTGATCCCGGCGTTCACCGCGACGCGGCTGAGCGTCACCAAGTGCGTCTCGGGAGTGCCGAGCAGCAGGCCGCACAGCGTCGCGATCACGCCGCCGGAGGTGAACACGACGGCCTGCTCGCCCTTGCCGAGCGCGCCGGCCACGTCGGCCGCGGCGGCCTCCACCCGGTCACGGAACGCCGGCCACGGCTCGGCCGCGTCACTGCTCTCGCCCGCGGCCGCCCACGCGGCGAGCGCCGACTCCAGCACGCGCTGGAAACCACGCGGATCGGCCGCGTCCTGCGGCCTGCCGTCCCCGTGTGCGCCGACGACGTCGGAGTCGGCGTACTCGTCCCACCGCGGATCCTCTGTCGCCGTGACGCCCGGCGCACACTCGGCCAGCGCCAGTTCCGCGGTGGCGCGCTGCCGGGCGAGCGAACCACACCACGCGTGGTCGACCCGTACCTGCCTGCGCGCCAGCTCGGCACCCACCAGCCGTGCCTGCTCCCGGCCCAGTTCGGACAGCCGGTCGTAGTCCGCGGCGCCGAACGACGCCTGTCCGTGCCGCACGAGGTGGATCGTGCCCATCAGACGAGCTTCCGGAAGACGCCGACGGGCAGCGCCTTCAACAGCACCGACAACGGCGTCCACGGCCACGCGGGCACGTAGGCGGTTCCGCGCTCGGACTCGATGGCCTTGACCAACGAGTCGGCGCCGCGGTCCGCGCCGGCGACCAACGGCGTGCGGCCGCCGGAGCGTGATGTCATCTCGGATTCGATGAAGCCCGGCAGCACGGTGCTGACGCCGATCGGCGTGCCGTGCACGTCGGCACGGATGCCGTCGGCGAGCGCCGCCACCCCGGCCTTCGACGCACCGTAGGCGGTCATGTTCCGCGGCATACCGCGGATCGCGCTGAACGACGACACGACGACGAGGTGTCCCGCGTTCTGCTCCCGGAACAGTTCCATCGCCGCCTCGCACTGCGCGAGGCCGGCGACCAGGTTGGTCTCGACCGTCTGCCGGTTCGCGGCGAAGTACCCGGTGCCGACCGGCTGCCCCTTGCCGAGACCGGCGTTGACGATGATGCGGTCCAGTCCACCGAGCTCGTCGGCGAACGACCGGAAGACGGTGAACACGTCGTCGTGGGCGTTCACGTCGAGGCCGGCCGTGGCCACGCGGATACCGGGGTGCCGTTCGGTCAGCTCGGCGGCCAGCGTGTCGAGCCGCTCGGTGCGGCGGGCGCACAGCGCGAGGTCACGGCCCGCGGCGGCGAACCGCCGCGCCATCCCCTCGCCGAGTCCGGAGCTGGCGCCGGTGATCAGGATCCTCTTCCGGGTGGTCATGACCCGACTCTGCCACGTCGACACCGGCGAGCGGGGTGTCGGTCGTGCCACACCGCAGCGAGTGCCCCGGCCCGGTCACCGACGACCGGTGGCCCGGCGCCGCCTGGCGCCGGGCCACCGGTGGAACGCCCCGCTCAGCGGGTACGGATCAGCCGTCGATCACTCCTGACCCGTGTTCAGCAGCAGGTTCGGCGTGGCGCCGGTCGGGTTGGTGATGACGTCCGGCGTCGCCGACGTCGTCAGCGCCTCGGACACCTCCGCCGGGGTGGCCTCCGGGTTGTCGGCCAGGTACAGCGCCGCGGCACCGGCGACGTGCGGAGCCGCCATCGACGTACCGGACAGTGCCGTCTCCCCGCCGCCCATCTGGGCCGACACGATGTCGACGCCCGGAGCGTAGATGTCGACGACCTCGCCGTAGTTGGAGAAGTCGGCCTGCTCGTCCTGGTCGCCCGAGGCCGCCACGGTGATGGCGTCCTGCACCCGCGCCGGGGAGCTGCCACTCGCGTCGGAGCTCTCGTTGCCCGCGGCGACGGAGAACGTCACGCCGGCGTCGATGGCACCCTGCACCGCGGTGTCGAGGGCCTGGTCGGCGGTGCCACCCAGGCTCATGTTCGCCACGGCCGGGCCCGAGGCGTTCTCGGCGACCCATTCGACACCGGAGATGACGCCGTCGGTCGTGCCCGAGCCGTTCTCGTCGAGCACCCGCACCGGCACGATGTCCGCGCCCTTGGCGACGCCGTAGTCGGTGCCCGCCACCGTGCCGGCGACGTGCGTGCCGTGGCCCTGTTCGTCGTCGGCGTCGGTGTCACCGTCGATGAAGTCCTGGCCGGGCTGCACGCGGCTGCCGAAGTCGGGGTGCGAGGAGTCGACACCGGTGTCGATGATGTACGCGGTGACGTTGTCGGCCTGCGTGGTGTAGGTGTACGAGTCGTCCAGCGGCAGCGCCGCCTGGTCGATCCGGTCCAGCCCCCAGGACGGCGTCGGCGACTGCGTCTCGGTCGCCTGCACCCGCTGGTTCTGCACGACGTAGTCGACCGACGGGTCGGCCGCCAACCGCTTCGCCTCCGCCTCGTCGGCCGCGACGGTGAAGCCGTCCAGCACCGTGTCGTAGGTCGTCGACACGTTCGCGCCGTACTCACCGGCCAGCTCCGTCGCCGCCGTCGAGACCGACGCCGTCCGCATGTCGTCGTTCAGGACGACGATGTAGCTGCCGTCGACCGCGTTGGGCGTGTTCGCCGAGAGGATCTTCCCCTCCGGCGCCGCAGCAGCGGACCCCAGGCCGGCCGCGACCAGTCCGGTCACACCGGCGGCCACGACGCCCGCGTTCAGGCTCCGCCTCAGCTTGCGAGAGTTACCCATTCGGATTCCTTCCGTTATCCCGGCAGGTTCGGGACTCATGCAAGCGGCGCGGGAAGCCGGGTGGCAATGATTCACAGTTACCAGTTGTGGACCGACCACCGTAACGAGCGATACTCCTAATGGTCTAAATGTCACTGTGTGCATCCAGACCCTCACGCGTTACAGGATCCTGCTAGCGTTGTCCATATCGTTATGGGCTCGGCATCGGGAGGCGATCCGGCACGTGGGTAACACCGCGTTCTCGGCGGCACTGCGCTCCGCCATCGCCACCAGCGGACTCGGTCTGGACCGCATCCAGGCTCGCCTCCAGGACCACGGCATCACGATCAGCGTCACCGCGTTGAGCTACTGGCAGTCCGGGAAACGACAGCCCGAACGCCAGAGTTCGATCTCGGCGGTACGCGCCCTCGAGGAAATCCTCGACGTCCCGGCGGGAACCCTGCTCGGCCTGCTGCCCCCGCCTCGCCCGCGCGGCAGCACCTCCCGGCGCCGGCTCGAGGACCGGGCGCAACGTCCACTCAGCCTCGACGACCCGCCCGCGGTCGCCCTCGTCGGCCTGTACGACCACTGCATGGTCGCGACCGAGTCGGCGCCCGTCGCGCCCGTCGGTGGCGACGCCTCCGGCGGCGGCGACCGCACTCGCCCGGCGCCGGACGTGGTCACCACCAGCACCGTGACGGCCAAGGCGATCTTCCGCGCCCGCGCCGACGGCCAGGACCGGTGGTTGCTGGCCTACCGGCAGGACGGCGCAGCAGGCGAGGCCGGCCCGCCGGAGCTCACGGCGTTGCGGAACTGCACCGTGGGCCGCGTCGAGGTGGACCCGGCCGCGAACCTCACCCTCGCGGAACTGATCTTCAGCCGGGCGATCGACACCGGTGAGACCCACCTCGTCGAGTATTCGCTGTCCTATCGCCACGATCCTCGAGCCGACACGAGGAAGGCACACTTCCGCGAGTTCCGGGAGACGATTCCCGAGTATCTGCTCGAGGTCGATTTCGACCCGGCGTGCCCGCCCGGGCAGTGCTGGCGGTACTCCTACCGCAGCCACGGCGGCACGGCCGATTCCGAGGACGTCCTGCTCGACGAGCAGGGCCGCGCACACGCCGTCGCCGTCGACTTCGGACCCGGCGTCTTCGGCATCGGCTGGCTGTAGCGACGTTCGTCGGTGCGGTCACCGCGTGTGGCCGCCGGAGTGTGATCGCCGCACCCGACCATCGTCCCCACCGCCGCGCCGGTTACCGCCGCGGATATCCGATTCTTCCGCCGTCGCCCGGTTTTGCGGGGAACTTCCGTCGGTACCGACGCCCACCGTCGCGACGCCACCGCGAAACGGCCGTGCAGGGCCGTGCCGGAACGCACACACGGGCGGTCGTGCCGGAACGACGTGGTTCCGGCACGACCGCCCGTGGAAGGACGCTTCGTCAGCGCCTCAGCCGAGCTTGTCGCGCAACAGCTTGCCGGTCGCGTTGCGCGGCAGTGCCTCGACGAACTCGACATCGCGCGGCACCTTGTACCGGGCGAGGTTGTCCTTGACGAACGCGCGCACCGCGTCGGCGTCCAGTGTGGACCCGTTCGCGCGTGCGACGACCGCCTTGAGCCGTTGGCCGAACTCGTCGTCGGGCACGCCCACGACGCCCGCCTCGAGGATCTCGGGGTGCTCGACGAGCAGGTTCTCGACCTCGATCGGATACACGTTCTCGCCGCCGGAGACGATCATCTCGTCGTCCCGGCCGTCGATGAACAGCAGGCCCTCCTCGTCGAAATGGCCGACGTCGCCGCTGGCGAGCAGCCCGTCGATGATCTCCTTGTTCCGGCCGTCGGTGTAGCCCTCGAACGCGAGCCCGCTGCCGACGAACACGCGGCCGGTGACGTGCGGTTCGGTGATCCGCGTGCCCCGCTCGTCGTAGAGCGCCACCCGGCAGCCGACCGGTGGCCGCCCGACCGTGCCCGGCGCCTTGGCCCAGTCCTCGGGCGTCGCGACGGCTGCGACGGCGACCTCGGTGGAGCCGTACAGGTTGTGGATCACGGGACCGAAGATCTCCGTGGCGCGGTTGCCGATGTCCGGCGGCAGCGCGGAACCGGCGAGGAAAATGATCCGCAGGGCGGAGGTGTCGTACTTGCCGATGATCTCCGGTCCGAGGTCGATGATCCGCTGCAACATGGTCGGCACGAGCACCAGTGCGGTGCAGCCGTACTTCTCGACCCCGCGCAGCGCCTCTTCCGGATCGAACTTGCGCCGCACCACGACCGTGTTGCCGAGCGCGAGCGACAGGATGAACTGGGAGATCCCGGTGCCGTGGAACAGGGGCGCGCCCATGTAGGTCGCCTCGCCGACCCGCAGCGGGATGCGGTCGAGGAACTGCGCCGAGTCGAGTCCGGAGATCTTCGGCCGCGGCGCACCCTTCGGGGTCCCCGTGGTGCCGCTGGTGAGCAGCACGAGTCCGCCCGGCTTGGGCGGCGCCTCGGGCGCCGTGTCGCCGGCCCCGTCGATCAGCTCGTCGAGCGTCGTGACGCCGCCGGTCGCCGCGGGGTCGTCGACCCAGCCGAGGTAGCGGTCCACACCCTCGATACCGCTGAGCAGGTCGGTGAACTCCTCGTCGTAGACGAGCACCCGCACCTTCTCCCGTGCGGCGACGTCGGTCAGCTGCGGACGGGCGAAACCGGTGTTCATCAGCAACAGCGCCGCGCCGAGCTTGTTGGCCGCCAGCATGGTCAGCACGAGGCCACGGTGGTCACGGCAGAGCGCGGCGATGCTCGACCCGGCACCGACACCGCGGGCGGCCCACGCGCGCGCCAGCGCGTTCGACTTCCGCTCCAGCTCGTCGAAGGTCAGCGGGCCGCGCTCGTCGACCAGGCCGGTGTCCATCGGATTCCGGCGCGCCGCGATGCGGACCGCGCCCGCGATCGGGCCGTACGTGCTCGTGAGCACCAGCGAACGCACGCCCTCGTGCAACCGGGGAAACGGCAGCAGGCCCGCCCGCCACATGACCCCGACACTGCGCGCCTTCTCCGTCACGCGCGTGACCAGCTCTGATACCACCGGCAGCGTCTTCATCCGGGCACCTCCTCGGGCTCGTGCGCCATAACCTACCGGTTAGTAGGGCAATTGGAGCAACCCTCGTACCGGTGAACGCGGCCGGGGAGTAACGGACGTCTCATCGCCGTCGACGACGGCAACCGCGGGGCGGCGTGTCGGTGGCGGGGAGCAGAATCGGCCGCGTGCATGTGATCGTCACCCGGGATTCCACCGGCCGCTTCTCGGTACGCATCCCGGACGGCGAGCAGGACGCGGATGCGGCCGCCACGATCGACGGGCTGCCGGCAACGCTGTCGGCCGACGAGTTCGCCACCGTCGCGCGGCGGTGGGAATCGCGGCGTCCGCGGTGGGTGCTGCCGTCGGTGGAGCGCGACTATCCGGCGCTGGTCGGCGCCGGGGTCCGGCTGCGGCGGTGTCACGATCTGTCCCTCGTCGAAGGGCTGCTCCTGGCGTTCGCGGGCGAGCACGATCGCTCGCGCACTCTCGCCGCCGCGCACGCGCGGGTGCGCGGCCTCGCTCCTCCGGTCGAGACGGCCCACGTGGCCGCACCGGACGAACAACCCGCCCTGTTCGACCCGCAGAGCTCGGGACTGCCCGCCGACGTCGACCCGGCCGAGGCCGCCGAGGTGGTGCTGGCCGATCAGCGGATTCGGCTGGACCGGCTCGACGAGTCGGGCCGGCTCCGGCTGCTGGTGGCGGCCGAGTCGGCGAGCGCACTGGCGGCCGCCGAGATGTCGGCCGACGGGCTGCCGTGGCGCAGCGACCGCCACGAGGCGTTGTTGGCCGAGCTGCTCGGACCGCGGGTCCCCGCCGGTTCGCGGCCCGCCGCTCTCGCCGCGCTGGCGCAGCGGATCGACGAGGCGTTCAGCAGGCCGGTGAACCCCGACCATCCGGAGAGCATCGTGCGCGGGTTCGGCAGGGCCGGGATCTCCGTGCCGTCGGCGCGGGCGCACGTGCTGCGGCGGATCGACCACCCCGCGGTCGCCCCGCTGCTGGAGTACAAGGAGCTGGCACGACTCCACGCGGCGCACGGGTGGGCGTGGCTGGACCAGTGGGTCCGGGGTGACCGGTTCCGCCCGGTGTACGTCGTCGGCGGCGTCGTGTCGGGCCGCTGGGCGAGCCGCGGCGGTGCGGCTCTGCAGATCCCGCGGGTACTGCGCGGCTGCGTGACCGCCGACGACGGTTGGAAACTGGTCGTGGCGGACGCCGCGCAGCTCGAACCGCGGATCCTGGCGGCGCTCTCCGGCGACCGGCGGCTGGCCGAGGTCTCCCGGTCGGAGGACCTGTACTCGAGCCTGGCCGCCGAGCTGCATCCCGGCGCGGCGGAGGAGCACCGGCCCGCCGCGAAGATCGCGATGCTGTCGGCGATGTACGGCGGCACCGCGGGCGAGGCGGCGGCCACGCTCGGCCTGCTGCGACGCCGATTTCCCGACGCGGTGTCCTATGTGGAGCACGCAGCCACGGTGGGCGAACGCGGCAAGGCCGTCCGCTCCCGGCTGGGCCGCACCTCTCCCCCGCCGTCCGAGGCGTGGCGCGAGCTCACCGGTGGCGACGGAGCCGAGGACGCGGCACGGCGGGCCTCCCGCGACTGGGGCAGGTTCACGCGTAACTTCGCCGTGCAGGCCAGCGCGGCCGATTGGACGGCGGTGCTGCTCGCCACGCTCCGCACCCGGCTGCCGGAGCCGGCCCGCCTGGTGTTCTTCGTGCACGACGAGGTGCTCGTGCACACACCCGCCGAGCTCGCCGACGCCGTGGTCACGTGCCTCGAGGAGTCGGTCGCGGAGACGACCCGGCTGGTGTTCGGCGCGGCGTGCCCGGTGCGGTTCCCCATGCCCGCCACCATCGTCGACTCCTACGCCGACGCGAAGTGAGGGACGATCCGGTCGGGAACGCCGGCGGATCACACCGCCGCCGGCTCGGCGCGCTCAGATCAGTGCGGTGACGTCGGGTTCCGAGCCGGTCGAGAGGGTGCCGGTCGCCTCGAACGTCTCGAGGTCGAGGATCGCGACCGTGTCGATGTCCAGCAGGGTCACGAACGCCGTCGGCTCCGTGGGGTGGAACGAGATGCCCGCGGGGATGCCGTCGAAGGTGACGGACCGTTCCTCCCGCAGCTCGGCGTCGTACCGGGTGACGGTGCGGTTCTCGATGTCGGTGGTCAGCAGCCTGTCCTGACCCGGGACGACGTAGACGCGCAGTGGATCGCCAGGCACGTCCTGCCGCTTCCGTTCCTTCAACGTCCGCGCGTCGAGCGCGACGAGTTGCTTGTCCCGGCGCGCGCCGACGTACAGCACCTGCTCGTCCCCGCTGAGGGCGCAGCTCTCCGGCAGCCGTCCCGGTGATGCGATCACGGGTGGCTCGGCGGCGTCGTGCGGGTCGACCCGGCTCACGGTGTGCGAGAGCAGGCCGGTGACGTAGGCCAGGGATCCGTCGCGGTTCGTGACCACCATGTGGGTCTTGATCCCCCCGGTGTGCACGGCCGCCGACGGGGCCTCCGCGTGCGCCGGGTCGTCGACCCGCAGCAGCACCGCCTTCTCCTCACTCAGCACGTGGAGCCGGCTCTGAGCGTCGATCGCGATGCCGTGCAGGCGGTTGAACGGGCTGAGGTCGATGGTCCGGACGAGTTCCCGCGCCGCGAGATCGACGACGAACACGCTCGTCCCGCCGGTGCCCACGTCACCGGACATCCGCACGCCGTAGTGTCCGATGTAGGCCAGCCGACGCGCACGGTCGACGACCATCTCGTGCGGATACTCACCGAGCTCGATCCGCTCGAGCAGGGTGCCGCCTGCGACGTCGTGGAAGGACACGGCGTGGCCGCTCTTCTCCACCACGACCAACGTCCCTTCGACGCCGCGCCCCGCGCCGCCGCCCGCCTCGTCCGTCGCCTGTCGCGCCACGTCGATCCGCCTCTTCCTCGTCACCCGACTGTCGCCGCCAGGCTATGGGAGGGCGCAGGGCCGATCAACGACGCCTCGGATCGCCCCGGCGGACCCGGCTCCGCGCGCGCCGCGGTCCGCGGCGGCCCGATCGGGGATCACACCGTCGAATCGGGGAAGGCGATCACGGACAGGAACCGGATCGGGAAGCTGATCAGCTCCACGGGGCCGTGTGGCGCCTCACCATCGATCTGCAGCGAGTCGCCGGCGGTCATCCGGTAGACCGACCGGCCGTGTCCGTAGGCCATCTCGCCGTCCAGCAGGTAGATGAACTCGGTCCCGGGGTGTTCGAAGAGCGGGTGGACCTCGCTCTGGGCGTCGAGCGTGACCAGCAGGCACTCCAGTCGTTTGTGCTCACCCCGGAGCATGCCCAGAAGCTCGTACTCGTGACCGACCTGCGTGCCGTTGCGGACGATGCGGGTCCCCTGTCCCGCGGGAACGAAGGAGGCCGGCCGCTCGGTCTCCGCGCCCCGGAACAGGGACGTCACCGGGACGTCGAACGTGGCGGCCAGCCGCGCCAGGGTCGCCAGGCTGCACGAGGTCTGCGCGTTCTCGATCTTCGAGAGCATCGCCTTGGAGATGCCGATCTGATCCGCCATGAAACCCACGGACACGCCGTGCTGGGCACGCAGTCGCCGGACATTGCGCGCGATCGCCTCCTCCAGCGCGACCTCTTCCACGGTCTCGCTCTCGTGGCGGTTCCGTGCCGTACCCGAGACGTTGCGGAGCAGGTTCTCGTCGGACATGCGTCCACCATAACGGCGCACCGTTTCACACGAGTGGACAGCCGCCCGTCGTGTCGGTGTCCGGGGCGGTCGGCACCGTGGGAGGGTCGGCCGCCAACAGTTCCAGACCATCGGCGAGCGCCGCGGCTCCGGCCTCGGCATCGGCGTCCTCGCAGAGCTCCTCCGGAGCGTGCGAGACCCCGGTCGGGTTGCGGGTGAACAGCATCGCGGTCGGCACTCGGCCGGCAAGCACACCCGCGTCGTGACCGGCACCGGTCGGCAGCTGCGGTGCGTCGCCCAGGTGTGCCGACAGCCGGTCGCGCAGCGCAGCGTCGAAGTCGACGGTGCCGCTGAGCGATTCCTCGGTGAGCGTCGCCGTGCAGCCCTCGTCGGTGGCCAGCTCGGCCGCTTCCTCGCCGATCCGCGCGACCAACGATGCGGTGACGGTGTCGTCGGGATGCCGGACATCCAGCCAGACGTCCACCGTGGATGCGATAACGTTGGTGCCACCGGGCACGGGTTGCAGCCGCCCGACGGTCGCGCGGGCGCCCGGCTCGGCGCGCGCCAGATCGCGCACAGCCGCGATCAGCCGCCCGGCGGCCACCATCGGGTCACGGCGATCGGCCATCAAGGTCGTACCGGCGTGGTTGCCCTCGCCCTGTATCGAGATCCGCCAGCGCCCGTGCCCCAGGATCGACGTCGCCACACCGACCGGACGGCCGAGGTCGACGAGCCCACGTCCCTGTTCGACGTGCAGCTCCACGAACGCCTTCATCCGCGCGATCGCGTCGGGGTCGGGCCCCATGCGTTCCGGGTCGAGTCCGCTGCGGGCGGCGACCTCGGCGTACGTGAGGCCGTCGGTGTCCTTCAGCGCCAGGGCCCGTTCCGGGGTGATCGCACCGGTCGCCAGGCGGGATCCGAGGCACGCGACGCCGAACCGCGAGCCCTCCTCCTCGCCGAACACGGCGATGGCACGCGTCCCGCCGACGCCGCGTGCGGCCAGCTGATCGAAGGCCACGAGCGCCGAGGCGATGCCGAGCGGCCCGTCGTAGGCGCCGCCACCGGGCACCGAGTCCAGATGCGACCCGGTGACGGCCGCCCCGTCCCGGCTTCCGGAGGGCGCGTGCCACGCCCAGATGGTGCCGTTGTGGTCGGTACGGACATCGAGTCCACGCCGGGCCGCGTGGCCGCGGAACCACTCCCGCAGTGTGTGTTCGGCATCGGAGTGGACGGGACGGGAGTACCCGCCGCGCGCGGGATCGCGGCCGATGTCGGCGATCTCGTCCAGCAGCCCTGCGACGGTGTCGGTCATCGCATCTCCCCCGCGCCGACGTAGGGATGCGGGCTGCGCAGGAGCGCGCCGGTCTCGAAGCGCTCCAACCGGAAGTCGCTCGCCGGGATGTCCGGGTCGGTGCTGTCGCCCTCGAGCACCAGGTCCGCGACGAGGTCGCCGACGGCGGGACTGATCTTGAAGCCGTGGCCGGCGAAACCGGCGCACAGCGTCAGCCCGGCGACGTCGCCGACGGGCGCGATCACCGGATTCCAGTCCGGAGGTACGTCGTAGACACCGGCGTAGGTGTGCGTCACCGACGGCTCCGGGAATCCCGGGAACCGGTGCATGACTTTCTCGGCGTAGGCCAGGACGCTGCTCTCCGCGGCGACATTGGAGTAGTTGTCCGGGTCGACGAACTTCTTCTCCGCGTCGTCGTGGTCGCTGTTGCCGACCAGGAACTGCCCGGCCCCCTCGACACGGCAGTACTGCAGACTCACGAGGTCGGACACCACCGGCAGGTCGGGCAGCAGCTCGCCGGCGTCGACGACGAGCAACTCGGACCGGTAGGCGTCGATCGGGAAGTGGATTCCCAGGTCCGCCACCAGTTTCGCCGACCACCAACCCGCCGCGACGATCACCTGATCGGCTTCCACGGTCTCCCCTGACGCCAGTTCGACACCGGTGACCCTCCCGCCCGCGGTGACGATCCGCGCGACCGGTGTCTGCTGCCGCACCTGCGCGCCCTTCGCACGCGCCAGCTGTCCGAAGTGGAGCGCCAGCTGGGTGGCGTCGGCGAATCCGCCGCGGGGTTCGTACGCGGCCGCTGCGACGTCGTCGACGTGCATCATCGGCCACATCGCGGCCAGCGTGTCGACGTCGATCATCTCCGCCTCGACGCCGAGTCCCTGGTGGGTGGCGATGTTGGCGCGCAGCGGCTCCGCGTTCTCCTCGCCCACGAGGACCGTGTATCCGCACTGCCGGAACCCCACAGCGTCACCGAATTCCTCGAACACGGGAAGACTGCGCCACGCCATCGCGGCAAGGGACGGCACGCCGTAGTGGGCACGCACGATGCCGCTGGACTTGCCCGTGCCACCCTCGGCCAGCGTGCCGCGTTCTAGCACCAGCACCTCGCCGGCACCGCGCTCGGTCAGCGCACGGGCGATCGAGAGCCCGATCAACCCGCCGCCGACGACGATCGTCCTGCTCATGCTCACTCCTTCGCCCCGCCGGACGGTCTCAGCTTCCGGGAATCCACGACGTACCGGCGAGTGGAACCCGCGCCATGGCGGCGGATTCGATCGTCAGCGCGACGAGGTCCTCCGGCTCCAGGTGCCGTAGGTGTGCCTTGCCGCAGGCCCGCGCGATGGTCTGCGCCTCCATCGTCAGCACCCGCAGGTAGTTGGCGAGTCGCGCGCCACCGGCGACCGGGTCGAACCGAGCGGCCAGTTCCGGGTCCTGCGTCGTGATGCCCGCGGGGTCGCAACCGTCCTGGAAGTCGTCGTAACACCCTGCGGCGGATCCGATCTTCTCGTACTCGGCCGCGTAGGCCGGGTCGTTGTCGCCGAGTGCGATCAGCGCGGCGGTGCCGATGGCGACGGCGTCCGCGCCCAGTGCCATCACCTTGGCGACATCGGCCCCGGTGCGGATGCCGCCGGAGGCGATCAGCTGCACACCCTTCTCGCCCGCGCGGTGCACGCCGAGTTCCTGCAGGGCCTGCGCGGCCTGGGGAATCGCGGCGAGTGTCGGGATGCCGACGTGCTCGATGAACACCTCCTGCGTCGCCGCGGTGCCGCCCTGCATGCCGTCGACGACGACCACGTCGGCGCCCGCGTGCACGGCGAGTTTGGTGTCGTAGTAGGTCCGGCTCGCGCCGACCTTCACGTAGATCGGCTTCTCGTGGTCGGTGATCTCCCGCAACTCGTTGATCTTGATCGTGAGGTCGTCGGGGCCGGTCCAGTCCGGGTGTCGCGACGCGCTGCGCTGGTCGATCCCTTCGGGCAGTGTGCGCATGCCGGCCACGCGCTCGGAGATCTTCTGGCCCAGCAGCATCCCGCCGCCGCCCGGCTTCGCACCCTGACCGAGAACGACCTCGACGGCGTCGGCCTTGCGCAGGTCGTCGGGATTCATGCCGTAGCGGCTCGGCAGGTACTGGTAGACGAGATGCTTCGACTGGCCCCGTTCCTCGGGTGTCATGCCGCCGTCGCCGGTGGTGGTCGAGGTCCCGACCTCCGACGCACCGCGTCCCAGCGCCTCCTTGGCGGCGCCGGACAGCGCGCCGAACGACATGCCCGCGATGGTCACCGGCACGTCCAGGTGCAGCGGGTACCGGGCACCTCGCGTGCCCAACGCGACGTCGGTGTCGCAGCGTTCCCGGTAGCCCTCGAGCGGATAGCGGGACATCGACGCTCCGAGGAACAGCAGGTCGTCGAAGTGCGGCACCGAGCGCTTGGCGCCCCAGCCACGGATGTCGTAGACGCCCGTGTCGGCGGCGCGCCGGATCTCCGCGATCGCGGCGCGGTCGAAGGTGGCCGACTCGCGCAGTCCCCACGTGTTGGTCACGGCGATCCTCCTCAGTAGGTGTTGTGGGCCCGGAAGTGGTAGAGCCTGCGCGCCGAGCCGTAGCGCGTGTACTCGGCCGGGTCGTCCTCGTAGCCTGCGGCCTTCAGCAGGCCGGCGAGCTCCTCGACGTGCTCGGGGCGCATCTCTTTGGCCACGCAGTCGGCGCCGAGCGCGCCGACGTCGCCGCGGACGTAGAGGCGGGCCTCGTAGATCGAGTCGCCCAGTCCGTCGCCGGCGTTGCCGCGTACGACCAGTCGGCCCGCCTGTGCCATGAACGCGGAGTTGTGGCCGACGTCGCCGCCCACCACGATGTCGACGCCCTTCATCGAGATGCCGCAGCGGGCGGCGGCGTCGCCGTGCACCACCAGCAGACCGCCGTGGGCCGTGGCCGCCGCGCTCTGTGAGGCGTTGCCCGCCACCACGACGGTTCCGCTCATCATGTTCTCCGCGACACCGGTCCCCGCGTTGCCACTGATGACGATCTCCGCCTGTTGGTTCATACCCGCGGCGTAGTAGCCGACGTGCCCGTCGACCGTGATCTTCACCGGCGCGTTCACCCCGACCGCGATGTTGTGCGTGCCGCTCGGGCCGGTGACGACGTACTCGCCGCTGACACCGTCGGCGTGCAGCGCGGCGTTGACGTCCCGCAGCGGCGTGGTGGTCAGGTCGAACGTCGTGGCAGTCAGCGTGTCCACGCGTAGATCACCTCCGGTTCGGGTTCCCAGATGCGGGCGGCTTCGACGCCGGGCAGGTGCGCGAGGGCGCGGTACTCGCTCGCCATCGCGACCCAGTCGGCGGTCTCGGCGATGACCGCCGGTTTGCAGGCGATGGCGTCGCGCACCACCGCGAAGGAGTCGTGATGGGACACCAGCAGCGTGTAGAAGCCGTCGAACGTGGCGCACAGTTCTTTGAGCGCCGTCTCGACGTCACGGCCCTCCGCCAGTCGCTGCGCGACGAACCGCGCGCCGACCTCGGTGTCGTTGAGGCTGTCGAACTCCACGCCGGCCGCGACGAGCTCGCGGCGGATGGTGGCGTGGTTGGCGAACGAGCCGTTGTGCACGAGGCACTGGTCCGGGCCGACGGCGTACGGATGGCAACCGGCGGCGTCGACCGCGGATTCGGTCGCCATCCGGGTGTGCCCGACGCCCTGCCAGCCCTGTGCGCCCGGCAGTCCCCAGCTGTCGGCGAGGGTGTGCGGGTGGCCGACGCCCTTGAGCACGGCCAGGTCGGTACCGAAGCCGGCGACCAGCGCGTCCGGGTGCGCGGCGCGCGCGGCGGCGAGCAGCTGCTCACTGCCGGCGGGCGACGTCAGCAGCAACGTCTCGGCCAGCACGCGGCCCTGCACCGGTGCTCCCAGGGCCGCGGACACAGCGGCCGCCGCGTCGTCGGCCCCGGCGTCGACGCCGAGCAGCGACACCGCGCCGTGCCCGCCGGGGGTCCACACCGGGTCGCCGTAGACGGCGACGCCCGCCGAGTCCGCCCCGCGGTCCTCCATTTCACACAGCATCCCGGTGAGCAGCCGGCCCAGTTCGGGGTGCAGTTCCGGGGTCCGCAGATGCAGTCCCACGATTCCGCACATGTGTCGCCTCCTTTCGACGTCGCCGACGTCAGAACGCGGTCAGGTACTGATCGATCTCCCACTGCGAGATCGCGTGGTGCCAGGCGAAGTACTCGCCGCGCTTGAGCTTGACGAAGTACTCCGACACGGGTGTGTCGTTGCCCGCGACACCTCCGGCGGGGACGGCCGCGTCGAGGACGCCGCTGATCACCGGGTCGGCTTCGAGCTGGTCCACGGCGTGCAGCAGCGTGAGCGGCAACTCGTCGATGTGCTCGGGGCACGTGCCCAGTTCGCCGGGGTCGCCGCTGCGCTTGATGCCCTCCAGCCCGGCGCCGAGCGCGGCCGCGATGGCGAGGTAGGGATTGGCCGACCCGTCGCCGCCACGCAGTTCGACCCGATTGGCGTCGGGGATGCGCACGTAGTGCGTGCGGTCGTTGCCGCCGTAGGTAGCTTTGCGCGGCGCCCACGAGGCACCCGACGTCGTGGCCGTGGCTCCGGTGCGCTTGTAGGAGTTGACGGTCGGTGCGATCAGCGCCTGCAGCGCCGGCGCGTGGCCGAGCAGGCCCGAGACGAACGAGTACGCCGCGGGTGACAGTCCGGTGCCGCGTCGGTCCGGTTCGGCGCCGGGGAAGACCGGATCGCCGGCGCTGGTCAGTGACAGGTGGAAATGCAGCCCCGAGCCGGTGCGGTCGGCGAACGGTTTCGGCATGAACGTCGCGATCATGCCGCGTTCCTGCGCGAACATCGACAGCAGATAGCGCAGTGTGATGACCCGATCGGCCGTGGTCACCGCGTCGGCGTACTCGAAGTTCTGCTCGAACTGACCGTTGCCGTCCTCGTGGTCGTTGGCGTAGTTCGACCAGCCGAGCGTGTTCATGGCGGTGGAGACCTCGGTGAGGAAGTCGTACATCCGCGTCAGGCCGCGGACGTCGTAGCAGGGTTGGTCGGCGTTGTCGTGGTCGTCGGCGGTGACGAGACGGCCCGTGGCGTCCTTCTTGAGCAGGAAGTACTCGACCTCGGCGCCGGCGTGTGGTTCGAACCCGGCGTCGCCGGCCTGCCGGACGAGGGCTTTGAGGATGTTGCGCGGGGCGTACGGCCACGGTTCGCCCTCGACGTGCGGGTCGCAGTGGACGATGGCGAGTCCGTCCTTGAGGAACGGCACGGGAGTGAACGACGAGACGTCCGGGACCGCGACCAGGTCGGGATCCTTGGGCTCCTGCCCCATGGCGCCGACCGCGTAGCCGGCGAAGCCGACGCCGTCGGTGGCGAGTTCGTCGACGGCCTCGACGGGCACGAGCTTGGCACACGGCTTGCCGCGCAGGTCGACGAACAACGCCAGGATGAACGTCGTGCCGTGCTCGACGGCCAGTTCGGCCAGACCCTTCTCGGTGGTGACGGTCATCGGGCGGCTCCTACATGTCTACTTCAAGGAATCATCATCTAATGACAGTAGACATGTCCAGTATTGCGACCAGATGACATCGCCGTCAGCGTCGCGTTGCGCGAGCCGTCCGAGACACAGGTGAGGCCCGGCCACCGCGTGACCGGGCCTCACCTGCTGGGCTGGACGAGGGTCAGACACGCACCTCGTCGGGGTCGTCCTCGGGCGACGCGTCCCCCTCCGGTGCCGTGCCCTGAGTTGCCGTGCCCTCCGGCGCCGTGTCCGTTGGGGGCGACGGGGCGTCCACCGGCTCCGGTGCGGGCGTGCTCACCGCTCCGCCGGTGATCGCGCCGTTGCCACCCGGCAGCGCACCACGCCCGGCCGCCGGCATCAGGTCGTAGGCGGACTCGGCATGGACGGCCACGTCGAGCCCTTCGGCCTCGGTCTCCTCGTCCACCCGGATGCCGATGAGCTTGTCGAGTCCCTTCGCCACGAGGTACGTCATGACGAACGAGTAGCCGCACGTCGCAACGATGCCGACCAGCTCACGCCAGACGATGTCCGGATCGCCGCCGAACAGGACCCCGGTGACCCCGCCGGGCGCCGCACCCGAGGCGAACAGGATCACGCAGAGCGTGCCGAAGATGCCGCCGAGTCCGTGAACGGCGAAGGCGTCGAGACTCTCGTCGATGCCGAGCTTGTTCTTCAGCCCGATCAGCAGGCACACGCCCGCACCGGCGACGAGACCGAGCAGCAGCGCACCGATCGGGCTCATGACGTCCGCGGCCGGGGTGATGCCGACCAGTCCCGCGATCAGGCCGGTCACGATGCCCAGTCCGGTGATCCGCTTCTCGCGAATCTGCTCGACGAGCGCGAAGCCGATCATGCCGGTGCACGCCGAGAGCAACGTCGTCAGGACGACGTACTGCGCCAGGAAATCGGCCGCCCCGGCCGTGCCGCCGTTGAAACCGAACCAGCCGAAGAACAGGATGCCGCCACCGATGACGACGAGCGGCAGACTGTGTGGTCGCTCCCCGGAACGCCGCTTGCCGAGGGCGACGGCGAGCGCGAGCGCGGCAACGCCGGAATTCATGTGGACGGCCGTGCCACCGGCGTAGTCGTGCACGCCGAGCTTGCTCATCCAGCCCTCGTCGATACCGAAGATCCAGTGTGCGACCGGGAAGTACACCACCGTCAACCACACCACGGAGAACGCGATCCATCCGCTGAACTTCATCCGGCCCGCCGCACCGGAGGACACGATCGCGATCGTGATGGCTGCGAACAGGATGAAGAACGCTGCGTTGAAGGCACCCTCGGCTCCACCCGTACCTCCGTCGGCCTGGAAGTCGCCGAGTCCGAGGAAGTCACTGGGATCACCGATCAAGCCCCAGCCGCCGACGGACGGCCCGGACACCAGTCCGTAGCCGTACGCCACGTACAGCACGGCGGTGACGGCGAGCGTGCTCAGCACCATCACCATGATGTTGAGGGCGTTCTTCGCCCCCAGCATGCCGCCGTAGAACAGCGCGAGTCCGGGGAACATCAACGACACCAGCCCGAAGGCTGCGAGCAGCCAGGCCAGGTCGCCGTTCGCGGCGAGGACAGGTTCCATGAGAGTTCTCCTCGAGGTGACAGAGTTGTGGCGGCGGTCGTGGTGACGGCAGCGAGGCCGGCGCGACGTCGGGCACCTGCCGGTTGGCCGCAGTTTCCTTTGTGGACACTTCGTCCGTGTTGCGGTTCCGCGCTCCGGCGTGACGGGCAGGTAACGGTTACGGGCTTCGTGTTGCGGCCGGGTCAGCCCGCGCGGAGATAGGCGACGACGTCTCCGGAGAAGTCGAGGAATCCCTTATAGGCGGCGATGTCCTCGGGCAGTTCCTCGACGATGTCGGCCAGCTGCGCGCACCACTCCGGCACGGCCTTCAGTTCCTCGAGCGAGGCCATGAACGTGCGAATGTTGAACGTCACCGCGCCGGTCGTCGGCAGCCGCACGAAGTGTTCGAGCTCGATGCGCAGCTGGACGTTCGGGATCGCGTCTCCCGCGGCCTGCCGCAACGCCATGTCCCTGCCCCACGAGGGCAGCGATTCGAGGGCGATGTCGTACTTGCGGGTGGGCGAGGCCGCGAGGTTCCAGTTCAGCCTGCGGTAGACCCGGTCGGCGGGCAGTCGCCGCAGGAACTGCTCGGCCCGCGCGACGATGCCCTCGCGGCGCATCCGCGGCACCGGGCCGTGGATCTCGTACATGTCCATCCCGACGTCGAACGACACAGACCACGCCGCCGCGAAACAGACCGCGCCGGCGTCGAAGTACAGCCGGCCGTCGCGCTCGGTGACGAGCAGCATGTCGTCGGGGACCTCGCGGCTGAGGAACTCCAACGGTCCGTGCGGGATCGAGTCCCACTCGCCGAGGACGAACCGCTGGTCGGTGCCGAGCAGGTCGTTACGCCAGTGGAACGCATCGGGGTTGCCGTCGACGCCTTCGTCGAGGTGCATCACCTCCGGGTGGGTGATGGCGAGGTCACGCAGGTAGTAGAGCAACAGGTCCCAGCACGCCGGTTCCATACCGCGGCGGATCTTGGTGCGGTGCGGATCGGCGTCGTGGGTGATGCGCTTCTCGGTCATGATCGTCAGGTAGTCGGCCCCGCCGAGATCGACCAGGTGACGTCCCCATTCGCCGGCGCGAGTGGGACGCGGTACGCGGGCCGGGTCGACGTTCACCGAGTAGCGGAAGGCCCCGAGGTCCTCCGGGAACGGCCAGGGCAACGGGCCGACGTGGTCGACCGGCTGCGCCCGAAAGGCCTCGACCTCCGGTGTGCGCAGCGGGCGGATGCCCACGGCGGCCATCTCCTCGTCGGTGTAGCGGGGCGACCGCGCGGCGGCGATCGCAGTGTCGGTCACGGCGTCTGCTCGGCTCACCATTGCACCTCGATCTCGCTTCGGTCGACACCGCGCGAGACGCAGCACAGCATGCTGTCCCCGGCGGTTTTCTCCTCGTCGGACAACGCCAGGTCGCGATGCACGACGACGCCGTCGGCGGCGCGCACCGGGATGCGGCACTCGCCGCACACGCCCTGGCGGCACAGGTTCGGCACGGGCAGTCCGTGCTCGAGCAGCCGGGTCAGCAGCGACACCCCGGCGGGAACGTCGATGCGCTCGCCGCTGGACGCGACAACGGCGGTGAACGGCGATCCCGGGTCCTGTTCGGGCGCGGTGAAGCGCTCCAGGTGGACCCGCGCGTCCGGCCACCCGGAGCCGGCGGCGACCTCGAGGTACGTCTCGAGCATCGGACCGGGACCGCAGGCGTAGGCGTGCGTGCCGAGCGGCTGGTCCGCGAACCGTTCGCGCAGGACACGCACCGTGTCGTCGACGGTCGTGGCCTCGTGCAGCCCGAACCCGGCGCGCTCGGCGAGTTCACGCAGGTCGTCGAGATGGGCGGCCGCGCCCGGCCGGTAGGAGTAGACGACGTCGGCACGCCGGCCCGCACGGGCGAGCGCCCGCGCGTGGGAGAGCACCGGCGTGATGCCGATGCCGCCGGCGACGAGTAGCGCTCCGTGCTGGTCGAGCACGGGCGGGAACATCGACCGCGGGCCCTCCACCTCGAGGAGGTCACCTGCGGCGGCCCGGTCGTGGAGCCAGTCGGAACCGCCGCCCTCGCCGCGCCGCAGCACGGAGATTCCGTAGGAGCGCGGATTCATGCCGTCGTCGACGAGCGAGTAGGCGTTGCGGTGCTCGCCCGCGGTGACGATCAGGTGGCTGCCCGGTTGGTAGGCGGTCAGCGGCTGCCCGTCGACGGGGACGAACCGGAAGTGCGTGATCGCGTCGGTCAGCGGCCGCACCTCGTGCACGCGCACTGTGCGACGTCCGGTCTCGTAGGCCGGGTGCAGGTGGAATCGGTGACCGGCGAGTTCGCCGGCGATCGGATCGGTCAGTGTCACCGTGGACCTCCCGGGGGGTCAGAGGGTCATCGCGTGGGCATCGGAGGCGAGGAAGCAACCCAGCGACCACGCCAGGTGCGGGTGGATCTCGAGCAGCCGGCCGCAGCCCGGGCAGGTCACCTCGTCACCCGGTCCGCCTGCCACGCGGTGCGGCGCGCGGCAGTGCGCGCAGTGGATCGGCGCGTCGCCGGTGTCGACGACGAAAGCGGCGATCTCGCCGGGCAACGCGCCGGCGTCGTGGGCGGCCGTGCTCGCCGTCAGCACGTCGTACTGACCGCCGACGAGCAGGAGCCTGCAGCCCGTCCGTGCCGCGGCGAGCACCTCGCCGAAGGTCGCGCGGTCGGTGTCGGCGGACATGGAGTCGAGGACGGCGAGCACGGTCGGCGCCGCCGCCTCCGCCTCCTCGACCCACGCCCGCGCGACCTCGCGGGTACGCGCGTGGCCGCCGATCGCGACGACCACGTACGACGTCCCGGCCGGGTCGACGGGCGGTGGCTCGGCCGGCCATTCCGGGAGCGAGTAGAACGGCGGCGGGATGTCGGTGTTCATGTCGGCCCCGCAGTCCCGAGCCATTCCGCGGCCCGCTCGCGGTAGGTGATCAGGCCCTTGTAGTCGGCCATGTCGTCGGGCAGTTCGGCGAGTACGGACGCCGTCCGCTCGCGCCACGGCTCGACCGTCGCGATCTGTTCCAGCGGCAGCATGTGGGTGCGGATCAGGAACATCACCGCGCCGGAGTCGGGCAGTCTGATCAGGTGCTGCACCTCGACACGCAGGTGCACGAGCGCGCCGAACAGCTCGTCGTCGACGGCCGACACCATCGCGCGCTCCGGTCCCCAGCCCGGATAGGTCTCGGTGGAGACGTCGAGGCGCCGGCCCACGGTGAGCGTCCAGTTGGTGCGCCGATACGGCTGGTGCGGCTGCAGTCGCATCAGGAAATCGTGCGCGCGGGTGATGATGCGTTCGCTGTGGATGCGCGGCACCGGCCCGTGGATTTCCAGGAAGCTCATGCCGAGGTCGAAACCGAAACTCCAGTCGGCGGCGAACGTGACCACGCCGGCGTCGGCGTAGAGCTGCTCGCGTTGGTCGAGCAGGACGATGTCCTCCTGCACCTGCGAGCCGATGTACGCCAGCGGATCGCTTGCCGGCAGCGATGCGTCGTCGCCGTAGCGGAAATCGACGTCGTCCCCGAGCACCGCGTTGCGCCACCGGTAGCCCTCGCCGAGCCGGTCCAGCGTGAACCACTCCGGGTACGCGGCCGACAGCTCCCGCATCAGGGTGAGCATCGCGTCCCACGCCGCGGGCCGCATGTGCGGCGACACGGCCTGGCGACTGGGGTCGCGACGCAGGATTGCGGCACGCTCGGCGAGTTCGGTCCGGTACTCGACGTCGACGTCGACGACCGCCTCGCCCCACTGTCCCTGCGCGGTCGGCACGGGCACGCCCGCGGGCTGGACATTGGTCGAGTACCGGTAGGTGTCGTCGGTGAACGGAAAGGGGAACCGGGCGGTCAACTCGTCGAGCCGGTCGGCCTGCGTCCGCGGCACCCCGGACATCTCCGCGGGACTCGTCGCGTATTCCGGTCTCGTGGAGCCCGGTGTGCCGGTGCTCGGTGTGCCGGGGCTCGGGGATGTTGCGGAACTCGGCGCGATACTCACAGGGACACCTCCAGGGTGGGTCCGTCGGCACGCGAGACACACGCCATCACGGCGTCTCCCGCGGCCTTCTCGTCGTCGCTGAGGTACAGATCGCGATGCAGCGGTGTGCCGCCGCCGACCGTCAGCCGGCATTCGCCGCACACGCCCTGCCGGCACATGTTGGGGACGTCGAGGCCGGTCCGTTCGAGCGTTTCGAGCAGGCTGACCCCGCTGGGGACGGTGAGCTCCCGCCTGTTCCCGGCGTGGGTCACGGTGACGGTGAACGGTTCGCCGGGGGCGAGCGCGTCGGCGCCGAACCGCTCGGAGTGCAGCCGGGAGTCCGGCCAGCCCGCCGCGGCCGCGGCGGCGAGGGTCGCGTCCATCATCGGGCCGGGCCCGCAGACGTAGAGGTGTGTCCCGATCGGCTGCTCCGCCAGGACCGTGTCGAGTCGGCGCGTGAACGCCTCCCGTTCGGTACAGGTCTCCAGTCCCGGCCCGGGAAGGCCGCCTGCCAGGTCCTCGATGTCGTCGAGATGCGCTCCGCGACCGGGGCGGAAGGTGTAGAGCACCTGCACCTCACGGCCCCACCTGCGGGCCGCACGCAGGTGGGACAGGATCGGCGTCACGCCGATGCCGCCCGCGATCAGCAGGTGCCGGCGCGCGCGGGCGACGGGTGGGAATGCGCTGCGCGGCAGGAGCGCGCCGACCTTGGTGCCCGGGGTGAGCTCGCGGTGGATCCACTCCGAACCGCCGTTGCCGCCCGCGCCGGCGGGTACGTGCAGGACCGAGATCCGGTACGCCGCCGGGTCGACGCCGTCGCCGGTGAGGCTGTAGGCGTTGCGCCGGCCGCAGCCGAGTTCGAGCACGACGTGACTGCCGGGGACGTAGCCGGGCAACGGTGCCCCGTCAGCGGCTTCCAGCGTCACCGACCGGATGCCGGGAACCTCCTCGGCGATGTCGGTGATGACGAGTTCCAACGCGGTCATGACACCTCCGTTCCGGGAATGCGTTCGGCGTCGTGCTGGAAGCCGAGGAACCGACCGGTGTTGCGCGAAACGTGGTAGTAGACGAGCAACTCCCGGCCGCACCCGCGGCAGGCCACGACGTCGTCCACAGCAGCCTCGACGTTCGTGACGGCCGAACAGTGGCTGCAGTACAGCGAAATCGGTCCGTGCCCGGTCGGGCGCAGCTCCAGTTCGTCGTCCTCCACACCGGCCGTCACCGCGGCCGCCCGCAGCTGCAGGCAGTCCCCGACCGGAGCGGCGATCCGAATGCGGACACCGACGTGCGGGGCCGCGAGCGCCGCGTCGAGTCCGACATCGGCGGCGGTATCGGCGAGGACGACCTCGGCCGGGACGTCCGCAGCGTCCTCCCACGCGGCGACCTGTGCGCGGCCCGCTGTTCCGACACCGACCAGCAGGTGTCGGTTCCCGCCCTCGCGCGGCGACGCCGCTGCGGTGCGGCTGCGCCTGCCGCGTGCCCAGGCGGGGACGCTGGTGTGCTCCAGACTGCTCATGGCAGACCCGATCAGAGCAACGACGCGTCGCGGTAGCCGACGTAGAACGCGAGCGCGTAGCTGGGAGTACTGAACTCGATCACCGACCCCTTGGGGAAGAAGATCGCGTCCTTGGGGCCCGCCACCAGCTTCTGACCCGTGTCCTTGTCGACCAACAAGAACTCGCCCTCGAGAACGACCTTCATCTCGTCGTACTCGTAGGTGTAGATCAACGGCTCGTCGGCGCTCTTGAGCTCGAAGTACCCGGCGCACATCGGACTGCCGTCGGGGTTCTCGTACACGTCGCCGATGAAGCCCTCGGTGCCAGGGAACTCCTCGGTCGACATTCGCGGGAGACCCTTCCAGGCCTCGGTGCTGACACGGAAAGGAACCTGTTCGGCCACGATGAAGTCCTACTCCTAGGAAACGTTGTTGCCTATCAGTAGACCCATCGCTGCGCGATCGCGGGTTGCCGAACGGTAAAGGATTGTTTCGACGGCATCACCGCAGCTGACGCGCGTCCGTCGCCCGGATCCATGGACGCGGAGTCAGGTGACGAAGGCTAGAAACCGGGCGAAACGGCCGGAGGGTCACGCGGGCGGCGCAGACCCCACCGGCGGTCACAACACGGCGAGGCCGGTGTCGAAGCCGTAGCGTTCCGCGGCGTTGTCCACCAGGATCCGCCGCCGCACTTGCGCGTCCGGAACCCAGTCATCGAGCCGGGCTCGCACCAGCGCACTCTCGGGAACCGGTAGCCGTAGCCCCACATGTGGCCAGTCGCTGCCCCACAACAGATTCCGCGGACCCGCCTCGGCGAAGGCCCGAACGCGCTGCGCGACGGCGTCCTCGTGCCGTCGCCACTTCTCGGCGAAGCCGGGCTCGTCCGCGCTCGGAGCTCCCGGCACGAGTCTGTCCAGTCCGGACAGTGTCACCCAGATCTCGCCGTCGGTGAGCAGCTCGAGCAACAGCTGCACCGCGGGATCATCCAGCCCGGCATCGGACGGCACGTATCCGAGATGGTCGATGACCACAGGGACCGGGCAACGCCGAACGGCGTCGCCGAGCCACTCGACGTGCCTGCGTACGTCGGTCCACACCTCGACGTGCCATCCCAGTGGCGCAACCTTCCGTCCCACCTCCACCAACGACTCCACCGGAACGCCGCCCGGGTAGCCGTCCTGAACCCGCGTGCCCCGCACGCCCGCGGCGTGCATCCGCGCGAGGTCGGCGTCGGACCAGCTCGGGTCGACACACGCCACGCCGCGCAGGCTGTCGGGCCGAGTCCGCAGCGCTGCAAGCAGACAACGGTGGTCCCGACCGTAGGCGCTTGGCTGGACGAGCACGCCACGGCCGCACCGAACCGCGTCGAGGTGGCTCAGATAGTCGTCGACGTCCGCCTGCGGCGGACGGTACGCCGCACCGGTCACCGCGGATGTCGGCCCGGCCCCGTCCGCGGTGAACACGTGGCAGTGCGTGTCGGTGGCGCGCGAGTCGATCGCCTCGGCGTTCGTTCCGCCGAGGCCCTGGCCGGCAGTCATCCGCGTCGTCCCCTCGTCGTGTGTGCGTGGTCCAGCCTGCCGATGACGCCGGCGACGCCGACCAGATCGTCCCGATACGGTTCGATCCGGTCCAGTACCGCGGCGTCGTGCCCGGTCAGCACCTGGTCGACCTCGCCTCGGTCGACCAGGTCCCGGACGGTTTGCAGACCGTCGTAGAGCCCCGGCAGGTCGGTGACCGCCATGAACGGCATGTCGCGGTCGAGTTCCTCGGTGAAGTGCACGGTGTCCGAGGCCAGCAGCACCACGCCCTCGGTCGTGCGCACCGTGACCATGCACTGTCCGGGGGTGTGTCCGCCGACCTCGGTCACGGTGACACCGGGCGCCACCTCGACCGACCCGGACAGCCGGCGGACTCGGCCCTCCTGCTCCGCCTCCACGAGCGCCGCCACCTCGTCGTCCTCGGCGAACAGGCCGATCAGCGGTTTGCTCGCCACCTCCGAGGTCCAGAAGTCGAGCTCGGCTCCGCTGATCGCCACGGTCGAGCGCGGAAACAGGCCGACGTTGCCAATGTGGTCGTAGTGCGCGTGCGTGACGACCACAAGGTGTTCGCCGTCGGTGTCGACACCCAGGTCGCCGTACACCCTCGCCGGTTCCGCCAACACGGTCCGTCCGCGCGCCTCGGCAGGCCCTCGTGCGAAACCGGTGTCGACCAGAACGGTTCTCGCCTCGTTCCTCAGGACCCACAGGTAGTAGTCGACGACGAACGGCCCGTCCGGTTCGCCGTACTGCCCGTAGTTGAGGAACACCTCGCTCCGCCGCGTCCGCCGGGTTCCGTGCCGGACGACGATCACCTCGTACACGTCGTCCTGGCGTGGCGCGGTCGTGTCGTCCGCCCCGCTCACGTCGTCACGACCCGGCGCCGCTGCCGCCCTCGTGCACCTCGACGTCGGGTTCGATGCCGTCGGCACCCACGACCTCGCGCCAGGCGTCGAAGCCGGTCTGGAATGCAACGATGCCCGCTTCGGGCAGCGCGATCTCGATGGCTTCGAGAATCTCCTGAGCGCTCACGCCGAGGTCGAGCGCGACCCGGATGTGACTCTGGATGTGCCCCTTGGACGCACGCATGACCGTGAGGCTGACGATGAAGATCAGTTCCTTGGTCTTGCGGTCCAACGTGCGCTGGTCCAGATAGGCCGCGCCGACCAGTCCGTTGGCGGCCTGCAGCACGGGAAAGTCGTGCTTTGCCATCACCTTGTGGTAGTCGAGGACGTAGCCGCGTTTGCGAGCCATGTCGTCGATGTAGTCTTGTGCCGCGTCGGTCATCTGGTCACCTCACTGTCGTCGTCGACCCTGTCGTCGTCGACACCGTCTGCTGTGGATGTGCTGTCTGCTGTGGACCGGCCCGTCCCATCGCCGGGTCTGCCCAGCGGCGCATTGTTGACCGTCTCGTAGTAGCGGGCGAGTTCGGTGTGGTCGAGACCCGCACCGCCGAGCTGTTCGCGTGCCGCGAGCGCCGTCTCGAACGCCGCCGCCGTCACCGGCGCCGTTGCGCCCAGCTCGTCCGCCAGAGCCCTCGCCATGCCCAGGTCCTTGATCATCAGGTCCATGGCGAAGCCCGAGTCGTAGGTACCGGTGAGCACGTGGCGGGGGTACTTGACCTCGGATGCCTGGGACCGCCCTGTCGAGGAGTTCAGGACCTCGACCATGACCGCCGGATCGATACCGAAGGACGTCGCCACCGTGAGCACCTCCGCGGCCGCCGCGACGTTGGTCGCGGAGACCAGGTTGTTCAATGCCTTCGCGGCGTGCCCGGCACCGCTGGGGCCGACCGCGTGCACCGTCGATCCCAACGGCTCGAGGTGCTGCCGTGCCCGGGCGACGTCGGCTTCGGCCCCTCCGACCATGATGGACAGTTCCCCGGTGAGCGCCTTGGCCACACCACCCGACACCGGTGCGTCGACGTAGCCGATCCCCGCCGCACGCGCCCGTTGCGCAACGTCCCGCGTGCTCGCCGGTTCGGAGGAACTCATGTCGATCACCAGCGCCCCCGGGGGAAGCGCGGCCAGCAGTCCGTCGGTGAGCAGCACCGATTCCACCACCCGGCTGTCCGGCAGCATGAGGATCACGGCGTCGATCCCGTCGGGCAGCTGCGTGAGCGAGGGCACCACCTCGGCGCCGAGCTCACCCGCCAACGCCGACGACACTGCAGTGTCCACATCGAACAGCATCGTCGGGTATCGCGCTGCGTACCGCTGCGCCATGGGCGAGCCCATGCGACCGAGTCCCACGAACAACGTCGTCATGATTCTCCGTACCGCTCCCGCAGTTGCACCTTGCGCACCTTTCCGCTCGCCGTCTTCGGCAGTGCCTGCACGTACTCGAGCCGTTCGGGCAGAAAGTGCTTGGACAGACCGTTCTCGAGCAGGAAGTCGCACACCTCCGCCAGCGAGGGCCGTGCGTCTCCGCTGGGTACGACGACGGCACACGCGCGTTCGCCGAGGCGTTCGTCGGGCACGCCGACGACCGTGGCCTCGAGGATGTCGGGGTGCTGGAACAACGCGCTCTCGACGCCGGTGACGGGGATGTTCTCGCCGCCGCGGATGACGATGTCCTTGGTCCTGCCCTCGAGCTCGACGTACCCGTCGGCGGTCAACCGCACGGTGTCGCCGGTACGGAACCAGCCGTCGGTGTCGATCTCCGCACGGGTCACCTCGGGCAGGTTCAGATACCCGAGGAACAGCCCGGGGCCACGGATGCACAGCGGGCCTGCCGTGTCACCGGACACGTCCGCCGCCGCAGCGTCGACGTTCTCGAGTGTGCCGACCTTGATCTCGGTTCCCGGAACCGGGACGCCGTCCGTGGTATGTGCTTCCGCCGGCAGGTGCGGGGCGCAGGAGACACCGATTCCGAGCTCGGTCATCCCCCACGCCGGGCACACGTAACACCCGAACAGCGCACCCGCCACCGACGGCAACGTGCGGGGCACCGGCGCTCCCGCCAGCACCACGGTCCGCAGTGGACAGTTCTCGTCATGTGCCAGATCGGTCTGCATCAGGTCCTGCAGGAAGGTCGGCGCCGAGAACATGGCCGTGACCCCTTCCTCACGGATCACCTGCGCTGCCCGATCGGGCGCCCACCGGTCCAGGTAGACCGCGGTGCCCCGCAGGTAGGTCGTCAACAGCACACCCCAGAGGAAACCGGTGTGGTGCCCGACCGGCGAGCCGACGAGGTTGACGAACGGTTCGGCCAGTGCGTCGGGCCCCGCGTGCGCGGCCCAGTTGCGCATCACCGCCTGCAGGGTCTGCCCCGTGTTCATCACGCCCTTCGGCTCACCCGTCGTGCCCGAGGTGAAGCCGACGTGGGCGAGCACGCGCGGGTCGGGCTCCGGAAGATCCACGTCGGGCGCATCGAGCAGCGAGTCCAACGGCGTGACCCCGTCCTGGCGCGGACCGGCGAGCACGATGTGCTCGAGTCCCGAAAGCCGGCCGCGCAACCCCTGCACGAGCTCCAGGGGGCGGGCGCTGCCGAAGGACTCCGGCACCACCACGACGCGGGCGCCCGACCTGCGGAGAATCACCTCGACATCGCGTTCGCCGTATGCGACCGGGATGCCGCTGTAGACCGCGCCGAGCTCGTTGATCGCGAAGATCAGCGCGGCGAAGTCGGCACGGTTCGGCAGCATCACGGCCACCGAGTCACCGGCGCGGACGCCCAGTGCGTACAGCCCACAGGCGTAGCGGTGGGCCCGCTCGTCGAGCTCGGCGTAGGTCACCGATGCCGGTCGTTGTCCCGTCGACGTCCGGTCGACGGCTGCGGCGCGGTCCGGTACCTCCGCCGCGGCCGACGCCAGGAGGTGCCGCAGGGTCGTCGGCACCCAGGCGCCGGACTCCTCGTACTGCCGCACGAGTTCCGGGGTCAACCTGCTGTCGGGGCGTAATCCGGGATGCGCCGTGGGGGCGGTGTCCATCAGCGTGTTCATGGCGTGTGCTCCTCGTGGACGTCGGTGTGATCCGTGGGAGAAAAGGGCGGGTCGGGACGGCCTGCCGGGCACGTCAGCACGACGTTGCCGGTGAGGCCGCCCTCCTCGACGTCGGCGAGCGCGCGAGCCGCGTCGCCGAGTGGGTACGTGCGCTCGATCGGGACGGTGAGGCTGCCGTCGAGCTGCAGCCGCAGCAAGTGCTCGACGGCGGCGCGCATGGCGGCGGGTTCGCGATCGCGGTAGTCGCTGACCTGCAGTCCCAGCACGGAGATGTTCTTCACCAGAAGGTGACCGGCCTTGACGATGGGCAGCTCCCCTGAGGCGAAGCCGATGACGACGAGCCTGCCCTCCCACGCGGTGGCGCGCAGCGCCTGCGTGAACACGTCGCCGCCCACGGTTTCCAGCACCACGTCGGCGCCGCGCCCGCCGGTCACGGCGAGAACGTCGTCACGCAGGGACGGACCCGCGGTCACCACGTGATCGGCTCCGTGGCCGCTCGCCATGCGGGCCCGCCGCTCGTCCCGTGCCACGGCGACGACCGTCGCTCCCCACGCCTTCGCGAGCTGGATGCCCACCGAGCCGACACCGCCACCCGCTCCGGTGACGAGCACCGTCTCGCCCGAGCGCAGGTTCGCACGCCTGCTCAGCGCGAAGTAGGCGGTCAACGCGTTCAGACCGCACGCGGCGGCCGCCACGAGCGACACACCGTCCGGCACGGTCACGACCCGATCCTCGGGCACGGCCACGACCTCGGCATAGCCGCCGTGTTCCAGCTGGGCGGCCACCCGGTCTCCCGGCCTCTGCCGCACGACTCCCTCGCCGACGCTGCGGACCGTGCCCGCGATCTCCTTCCCGGGGACGAACGGGCACTCGGGCAGGAACTGGTACCGGCCGCCGACGACCAGCACGTCGGGAAAGTTCACCCCGGCCGCCTCGACGTCGATGAGGACCTCGCCCGGCCCCGCGACGGGTTCGGGCAGTTCCGTCGTGGCCACCGAGTCCGGAGGGCCGAAATCCTTCACGACCGCCGCTCTCATACCGCACTCCCCTGCCCGCGGCCGAACGTCGGCGCGTCGAGTCCCGTCCACAGCGGAGGGGCCGCGCGGGCGCCGGGTGGGTGCCGCAGCGTGTCGTCGACGGGCACCGGCAGGCCGCCGACGTCGAAGCCGTCGCCCGTCACGCGATAGGCCTCGCGGGTGCCCAGCCTCTGTGCCTGCGCGGCCTCCTCGAACGTCGCGACCACACAGCAGCAGGCGTCCTCGCCGTCGAACACGCCGCGCCAGTGCTCCGCGGTCCGCGCCGCGATGCGTTCGGTGACGGCGGCGATGACCTCGTCCTCACGCCCACGGTCTGCGCGCAGATGCTCGGGAAGGTTGATCAGGTCGCAGAAGCGCTGCCAGAACCGTTCTTCGAGTGGAGCGGCGGCGACGTGGCGCCCGTCGGAGGTGCGGTAGATCCGGTAGCGCGGGCTGCCGCCGGTGAGCAGGTCGCGCCCGGCGACGGGCCAGCGGCCGCTGCCCTCGTGGGTGGCCAGGTACCCGTAGGCCAGGGTGCCGATGTTGGCGGTCATGGACACGTCGAGGTGGCATCCCTCGCCCGTGGCGTCGCGGCGGAACAGCGCCAACAGGATGTTCATCACAGCCGGATAGGTGCCTCCCGCGATGTCGGCGAGCACCGTCGGCGGCAGGTGCGGGTCGCCGCGATCGTCCACGACGGACCCGAGCAGTCCTGTCTCGGCGAGGTAGTTGAGGTCGTGTCCCGCTCGCGGGGCGTCGGGCCCCGTCTGGCCGTATCCGGTGATCGAGCAGTAGACGACGCCGGGGTTGACCGAGCGGAAATCCTCGTACCCCAGACCCAGCCGGTCCATCACACCCGGCCGGAATTGTTCGACGACGATGTCGGTTTCGGCGGCCAGTTCCAGCACGCGCTCGCGCACCTCGGGGGCCTTGAGGTCCGCGGCGACGCTGCGCTTGCCGCGGTTGAGCAGTGCGTAGTTCGCCGAGTCGGCTCCGAGTCGTGGTTCGTAGCTGCGCATCTCGTCGCCGTGTGGCGGGCGTTCCAGGCGCAGGACGTCGGCGCCGGCCTCGGCGAGCAGCAGTGTCGCCAGTGGGCCCGGAAGCAGGGTGGAGAAGTCGAGCACCGTGCGTCCGGACAGGGGCGGCAGGGCCGTCATGCGCCACCTCCGGCCAGTGCGTCGGCAGCCACCCGTAGCGATGCCGTTGCGTCCACGGCGGCGCGCAGCGAGACCGCGTCCCGCAACAGGCCCTCGACGCCGTACTCAGCCATGTAGCCGTAGCCGCCGTGCGACTGCACCGCGGCCGCCGCGACGTCGATGGCTGCCTCGAAGGCGGGCGCCACCGCTGCTGCCGCCTCCGCGGGTCTGTCGATGTCGGCGGCGACCGATGTCGCGAGCAGACCGCGGACGGTGGTCTCCTGCGCCGACAGCGAGGCACGCACGGTGGGCAGTGCGGTCAGTGGCGCACCGAACTGCTCGCGGACGTCGCTGTAGGTGTGCGCGGCCTGGGCCGCGGACTCGGCGATCCCGGCAGCCATCGCCGCGGCGCCGACGTCGAGGAACGATCGCGCCCGCGCGACGGCCGGACCACGCACGACGACGTCGTCGGTCAGTGCGACGTCCACTGCGCACCCGACGGTGAGCGCGCCGTCGAGCCCGGTACGCCGGACGGGAGGGCCGAACGCGACGTTCTCCGGCGGCACCGCGAGGGCCGTGTCGCCCGAGAGCAGCACCACGAGCGGGTCACGGCCTGCCGGATCGATCCGGTCGAGCGTCGCCGCCAGCCGGTCACCGGGGCCGTCGGCGTCCACCGGCGCCACCGCGACGGGCGCGCCCCCGTGGATGCGGTCGACTCCGTCCCGCGCCGACGGCACCATGGCCGCCGCGTGGGCCTGCACCGACGCCCACGCCAGGGCCGGCCACGTCCCCGCCAGGCGAGCCAGCGCGACGAGCGTCGTCCGCAGATCGGCGCCACCACCGCCGCGCTCGGCCTCGACGCCGAGCGTCCACAGTCCCTGCGCCGCCAACGTCTCCCGTGCCCGGTCGACGTCGTCCGGCTGCTCGTCACCGGCGCGGTGCAACCGCTCGGCGGTCAGGTCGTCGACGAGGTCGAGTACGGCCCGCTGGTCGTCGTCGAGCGGCGGACCCCACCACGGCCGCCTCACGACCAGAACTCCTCGTCGTTCGGCGTGCGCTTGGCGGCGAAGGAGTCGGAGACCTCGTGTGCCTCGCGGGTGTTCAGGTACAGGGTGAGCTGCTGGTCGTGCGCCATGCGCGCCTGTCCGATCACGCCGCTGTGCCGCGCGGAGAACGCGCCTTTGAGGCCACCGATCGCCATCGGGCTGCGCGTGGCGATCTCGGCGGCCACCTCCTGGGCACGCGTGACGGCCTCGCCCGCCGGGACGACCTCGTTCACCAGGCCCATCTCCAGGGCCTGGGCCGCCGAGTACTTGCGGTTGAGGTACCACATCTCCTTCGCGCGCTTGCGCCCGATCGTGTCCTCCAGGTACCAGGTGCCGTACCCGGCGTCGAAGCTGCCGACCATCGGGCCGACCTGCCGGAAGACCGCGGCCTCCGACGCGATCGTCAGGTCGCACACGTTGTGCAGCACGTTGCCGCCGCCCACCGCGTACCCGTTGACGGCGGCCACGACCGGTTTGGCGATGGTGTCGATCAACTCGTAGACGTCGATGATCGGCAGCACCTGCGAGTAGTCCAAACCGGACATCTCGTCGTGTTCGCCGCCGATGCAGAAGAACTTCTCGCCCTCGCCGGTGAGTACCGCCGCGCGCAGCTCGGGGTCGGTGCGGAATCGCTGGAGGACGTCCTTGAGCTCCGACAGCGTGCGGTTCCGGAGTTTGTTGCCCGCCTCGGGCCTGCGGATCGTGATGGTCATGACGGGACCGGAGGTCTCCGCGGAGATGTCCGTGTAGTCGCTCATCGGCTGTGTCCTTCCTCGGTCGTTCCCACGCGAAATCCCCGTCCGCTCTTGGTGCCCAGGTAGCCGGCGGCCACCATCTGCCGCAGCAACGGCGGCGGCGCGTACTGCGGATCGAGCGTCGCCTCGTAGGCAGATTCCGTGGCGTGGGTGTGCACGTCGATGCCGATCAGGTCCAGCAGCTCGAGCGGGCCGAGGCGGTGACCGAGTCCGAGCCGGATCGCCACGTCGATGTCCTCGGCGCTCGCGAGGTCGTCGTCGAACTCGCGCACGACGTCGTTGAGATACGGCATCAGCAGGCGGTTCACCAGGAATCCGGGCCGGTCCTTGACCTCCACGGGCGCCTTGCCCAGGTCCTCGGTGAACGACACCAGGTCGGCGGCCACGGACGCGTCCGTCTGCAGTGCACGCACCACCTCGACGACGGCCATGACCGGTGCCGGGTTGAAGAAGTGGAGTCCGGCCACCCTTTCCGGCCCCGACACCCGTGCCGCCAGGTCGGTCACCGAGAGCGCGGACGTGTTGGTGGCAAGCACGGTTTCGTCTCGCACGACCTCGGCGACACGGCCCAGCAGATCCGCCTTGACGTCCATGCGCTCGGTGACGGCCTCGATGACGAGGTCCACGGTCGCCAGATCGGCGACGTCCGTGGTGCCGGTCAGTCGGCCGAGCACGGCGTCACGCTCGGCTTCGGTGGTCTTGCCGCGGCTCACCCCGTCGTCGAGGAACCGCCGTACGGCGGCGAATCCGGCGTCGAGACGGTGCCGTTCGGTCTCGAGGACCACGACGTCGCGTCCCGATCCGGCCACGACCTGGGCGATGCCGCCACCCATCGTTCCGAATCCCAGCACCGCGACCCGCGAAAACACAGTCATGCTCATTCTCCGTTCCCGGTCCGCCTGTCGCTCAGGCGCCGAAGGACTTCGTGCTGTCGTAGGTGTAGAAGCCGCGGCCGGTCTTCCTGCCGAGATCCCCGGCGGCGATCATGCGGTCCACCAGTGGAGGCGGCGCGAAACGTGGTTCCCGCAGCTGTTCGTACAGCCGCATCGCGACTGCCTTGTGCACGTCTAGCCCCACCACGTCGAGCAGCGTGAACGGCCCCATCGGGTGGCGCAGTGCGCCCACCACCGCCTTGTCGATCGACTCGACCGTGCCCGCGCCCGCCTCGAGCGCGCGAATGCAGTTGTTCTCCCACGGGATCAGGAACCGGTTGAGGATGAACCCGGGCCGATCCTTCGTGACGACCGTGGTCTTGCCGACGCTGTCGAGGAAGGCCATCGACCGTTTCGTCGCCTCCGGCGAGGTATGCCTGCCCTCGGCCACCTCCACGAGCTTCATCAGCTGTGCGGGATTGCAGTAGTGCGTGCCGACGACCCGGTCCGGATACCGCGAGCCGGAGGCGATCGCGGTGACCGAGAGCGTCGAGGTGTTGGTGTGCAGCAGGGTGTCACGCGCGACGACGTCGTCGAGCCGCCCGAACAGCTCCCTCTTCAGCTCGAGGTCCTCGTAGACGGCCTCGACAACCACGTCCGCACCGGCGAGATCGCCCAGCTCGGTGGTCCCGGACAGGTTGGCGATCGCGGCCTCCGCCTGCTGCTCGGTGAGTTTGCCGAGGGATGCGCTCTTGCGCAGGAAGCTCGTCGCGTTGTCGAGTCCACGTCGGACGGATTCGTCGTCGACGTCCCGCACGATCGTGCGGTGGCCGCCGCGCGCGGCGGTGACGGCGATGCCGGATCCCATGGTGCCCGCGCCCAGTACGGCGACGGTGAGAGTGTTCGCTGTCATCGGTCCTACTTCCTTGTATCGACCGGTTCGGTGGGACGGGGTTAGCGGGCCGTCTGCCCGCCGTCGATGACGATGGCCTCGCCGGTCATGAAGTCCGAGGCCGGTCCGGCGAGCAGGACGAGCCAGGACGCCAGTTCGGGCGCCTCGCCCATGCGCCGCGCGGGAACCGCCCGGACGACCTTGGCCAGCGCATCGGGGTCGCCGCGCAGATCGGCGTTGAGATCGGTGGCGAAGTAGCCGGGTGCAAGTGCATTGACCTGCACGCCGTGCGGCGCCCACTCCACGGCCATGGCCTTGGTGAAGGCGACGACGGCGGCCTTCGAGGCGCAGTACGCCGCGTGGTTGGCGATGCCCTTGAAGGCGAAGTTCGAGGCGACGTTGACGATCTTTCCCGATCCCTGCGCCACGAGGTGTTCGCCCGCCGCGCGGGTGACCAGGTACGTGCCGCGGAGATTGGTGTCGACGACGCGGTCCCACGTCGCGTGGTCCTGTTCGAGCAGCGGCGTGCTGTCGATCACGCCGGAGTTGTTGACGACGACGTCGAAGTGACCGAAGTGGTCGACGGTCCGATCCACCAGGTTCCGCACCGCGTCGGCATCGGTCACGTCGGTGGGGACGGCCATGGCCCTGCGTCCTCGGCTCGTCACCTCCTCGGCGACCGTGTCGAGCTGATCCTTGCTGCGTGCGGCCAGTGCGACGTCGGCACCGGCGTCGGCCAGCGCCACCGCCATGGCCCTGCCGAGTCCCCGGCCCGCGCCGGTGACGACGGCGGTCTTGCCGGCGAGGGCCGGCGTTGTCTCGGTCATGGCAGCACGTCCTTCAATCGTCCGGCGGTGTCGCGCGCGACCAACAGTCGCTGCACCTCGTTCGTTCCGTCGTAGATCTGGGTGACCTTGGCGTCGCGGAGATACCGTTCCACTCCGAACGCGGCGAGGTCACCGTGGCGGCCCAGCAGTGCGGTGGCCTCGACCGCCACCTGCCAGCCGACGTCGGTGCAGGTCTGCTTCATCAGGCCGACCGAGCCGCCCGCACCGCCACCGGCGTCGACGTCCCGTGCGGTGGCCAGCAGCATCAGCCGCGCCGACAGGATCCGGCCCCGCATCCCGGCCAGGCGGGCGGCCACGTCCTGCGGGACGGCCGGCCCGTGGATCCGGTGCAGGCCGGCGAGCGCGTGGGCGTACGCACCGCGGGCCAGACCGACGCCCTGCGCGGCGGCACTGATCCGTGACTTGGTCACCGAGCTCACCACGATCGCCCAGCCGCCGCCCTCCTCGCCGAGCCGGTGACTCGTCGGCACGGGGGTGCGGTCGAACGTCAGCTCCGCCGTACTCGAGGAGTGCATGCCCATTTTGGACAGCGGACGTCCGCGGGTGAGCCCCTGCGACCGGCCGTCGACGGCGAAGGCCGTGATGCCTCGCCTGCCCGCGTCGGGATCGACGGTGGCGAAACAGATCACCACGTCGGCACGGTCGCCGGTGGTGATGAACATCTTCGACCCGCTGAGCGTGTACCCGTCGTCGGTGCGGGTGGCCAGCGTGCGCAGGGACGCCGCGTCGCTGCCGGCAGACGGTTCGGTGACGCCGAGCGATCCGTACCGGCTGCCGTCGACGAGACCCGGCACGTACTCGCGCGCCAGCTCCCTGCTGCCGGAGTGCAGGATCGGGTACGCCGCGTGCATCTGGGTCATGAACACCAGGCTCGTGGCCCCGCAGCCCGCGGCGATCTCCTCCATCGCGGCGGCGTAGGCGGCGGTGGTGTCGCCGGTACCGCCGTATTCCTCCGGCACCAGCAGCCCTCCGAGGCCTGCGGCGGCCAGCGCCCGGTAGCTGTCGTGGGCGAAGGTGTGCTCCGCGTCCCGCAACGCCGCCGTGGGTGCGACGTGTTCGGCCACGACGCGCCGGGTGCGGTCGCGCACCTGCCGTTCACGGTCCCCGAGCAGGCCGTCGGCGACCGGCTCGTCCAGCGCGCCGTGCAGTGCCAGGTAGGCGTCCGCATCGACGTCGAGGTCGAGGGGCTCGATGCCCGCGATCGGCGTTCGCGCGCTCATGGCTGCTCACCTCCGCGGGTCGCGTCGAACGCCGGAGCCCGTTTGCCCAGGAACGCCGCGATGCCCTCCGCAGCTTCCTCCCCGCCGGTGACGACACCGGCCAGCGCCGACTCCAGTGCCAGTCCCGACTCCAGCGACCCGTCGGCACCCCGGTGGAGCGCCTCCAGCGACGCCCGCACCGCGCGCGGACCACGGGCCGCGACGCGCAGCGCCAGATCGTGGGCCGCGTCGACGACGCCGCCGACCGGAACGGGTGGCACGGGCGTGAGTCCGAGGCCGTAGGCCCGCTCGGCGGACATGCGCTCGCCGGTGAGCATGGTGTAGGCCGCCACGGGCGCGCCGACCCGGCGAGCCAGCCGCTGCGTTCCGCCGTACCCGGGCATCAGGCCGAGGCCCGTTTCCGGCAGTCCGAGCTCCGCGGTCTCGGCCAGTACCGCGAACGTGCACGCGAGGACGATCTCGAATCCACCGCCCAGCGCCAGACCGTTCACCGCCGCGATGACGGGGACCGGCGACCGCTCGATCCGGGCCACGACGGCCTGGCCGCGACCGAGCACGTCGTGCGCCCGGTCCGCACCCAGGCCGGCCAACTCGTGCAGGTCGGCTCCCGCGCTGAACGCCCGCTCCCCCGTGCCGGTCAGCACGATCGCCCGCACCTCGGTCGCGGCGAGCTCACCGAGCGCGCGGTCCACCGCGGCCAGGACGTCGGCGTTCAGCGCGTTGTGCTGCCGCGGGCGGTTGATCCGCAGTTGCGCCACAGGGCCCTGCCGCTCGACCACCAGAACGTCGTCGCTCACGATCCCACCTGCTCGGCCGTGTCGGAAGAAGCCTGCACGGACCCGTCGTCGAGCAGGCGTGCGATCTCGTCGTCGGCGAACCCTGCCTTGCGGAGGATCTCGACCGTGTGCTCGCCGAGCTCCGGGAAGCGCTCGTTGCGCGGCCGTGACAGCGACCCCAGCCGGAACGGACTGCGTACGCCGTTCAGCGCACCGTCACCACCGGGTGTGGGAAGGACCGATCCCCTCGCGACGACCTGCGGGTCGGAGACCACTTCGGACAGTCGTTGCACGGGCGCCACGGGGACGCCCGCCTCGTGCAGCACCGACAGCCAGTGCTCGGCGCTCCGCCCCCGGAGAACTCCGGCGACGGCCTCGACGATCTCGGCGCGGCGGCGTCTGCGGCCTGCGTTGTCGGCCAGGCGTTCATCGGCGGCGAGCTCGGTCAGCCCGGCCGCCGCGCAGAACCGCCGCCAGATGGTGTCGTTGCCGAGTGCGACGACGATCTCCCGGTCGGCCGTGGCGAACGGCTGGTAGATCGCGATCACCGAATCCGTTCCGCCCGACGGGGCGGGCTCCGCCTCGCCTGCCAGGTACGAGGCGATGCGGGGTGCCATCAGCGCGAGGTCGGAGTCGAGGAGCGAGACGTCGATGACGTCGCCCGTGCCGGTACGGCGTTGCCGCACCACCGCCGCGGAGATCGCGAGCGCCGCCGACATTCCCGTCACGATGTCCGACAACGCCGTGGACACCCGTTCCGGCGATCCGCCCGCGGGCCCCGTCACCGACATCAGCCCCGAACGGGCCTGCGCGACCAGGTCGTACCCGGGCAACTGCGCATCCGGGCCGGTGAGTCCCATTCCTGACATCGCGCAGTAGATCAGGTGCGGGTGCCGGGCCAGCGCGTCGGCAGGGGCGAGACCGAACCTCTCGAGTTTGCCGGGGTTCATGCTCTCGATGAACACGTCGGCGTCGGCGATCAGCCGGTGCATGGCCGCGAGTCCGTCCTCGGAACGCAGGTCGAGCGCGATGCTGCGCTTGTTGCGGTTGGCCGAGGCGAACCACGCCGACGTCCCGTCGAGGAACGGCGGACCCCAGTAGCGGGCGTCGTCGCCTGCCCCCGCCCGTTCGACCTTGATCACGTCGGCACCCAGGTCGGCCAGGTACATCGACGCTGTCGGTCCTGCGTAGGACGTGGACATGTCCACCACGGTCAGCCCCTGCAGCGGTGGGGCCGGTGGGCTCGCGGTGCCCGTTCGCCTGGTCCCCGTCACGTGCTCACCTCGCCGGTCGTCATTGCCTCGGCGGTCGTCACTGCCATGCCGGGAACATAAGTAGCCCGCACCCCGGGTGTCAATGTTGGACATTTGGAGTCGGCCTGCCCTGCTCGTCGACAGGAACATCCACCGTCTGCACAAATGTCCACTTCAAGACGGGTTCGAAGCTTCCAGCAAGGCGACCGCCCACTCGGTCATCACGCCCCGATCTCCGATCCGTGCACCGCGGGAGCAGCTGAATCATGTAACCCTTGACACATAGGGGCTAATGACCGACATTTACGGCGAGCAGCGTCGCTCGCCGGCGGGAACGCCCGCATGGCCGCGACGTGGACATCCGACCGGGCACGTCACGGTCCGCCGACTCGCCGGCCCCACCGCGTCCGCGGCGTTCGCGTGCCCCAGAAGAAGGAGCAGGCATGACCACCCAGACCGGTCACAACGGGCACGACCACGCCCGAAAACACGCTCAGCGAGGCGCGTTCTTCGGCTTCTTCGTGGACATGTTCGACATCTACCTGCCGATCATCGCGCTCGCTCCCGCGATCGGGTACTTCATCTCGCCCGACCTCTCGGACACGGCCACCGCGATCGTCAGCGGCATGATCTTCGCCGCCACACTCATCGGCAGGCCGCTGGGCGCACTGTTGTTCGGCCGCTACGCCGACACGAAGGGACGCAAGAACGCCACCGTGGTGGCCGTGTCCGGCTTCGGTGTCCTGACCCTCCTCATCGGACTGTTGCCGGGCTACGAGACCTGGGGGATGACCTCGGTCGTCGTGTTCGTCGCACTGCGCTTCGTCATCGGGGTGTTCGTGGGCGGCGAGTACACAGCGGCCAGTCCGCTGGCGATGGAGTACTCGCCGAAGGAACGTCGAGGGCTCAACGGTGGCCTGATCATGACCGGGTTCCCCCTCGCCTACGTGGTGGTCGCCGTGATCACGTTCGTGATGCTGCAGGTCGCTCCCGCTGGTGACATCAGCTCACCGTACGTCCAGTGGGGATGGCGCATCCCGTTCTTCATCGGGGGCGCTCTGGCGCTCTCCTTCGTCGTGTACTACCTGCGCAGCGTCCGCGAGTCCGAACTGTTCGAAGGCAGCAGCGGCGGCGCTCCCGTCAAGGAATTGTTCAGCGGGCAGAACCTGAAGAGCTTCGTCCAGGTGTTCGTCCTCATGACCGGTTTCTGGCTGAGCCTCAACTGTGTCACCGCGATCCTTCCCGGTCAGTTGTCGAGTGTGCTGGGGCTGGGCGAGACCGAGGTCACCGTGACTCTGATCATCGTCTACCTGGTGGTGGCCGTCGGTTACGTGATCGCTGCCGTCCTCAGCCAGCGTGTGGGGCGCAGGCCGTTTCTGATCGTGTGGGGTGGGATCGCCGGCATCGGGGGCACCGCCGTGTACGCCCTGCTCCTCGCGACGACGCCGGACAGCCTCGCCGCCGTGATCGCACTCAGCACGGTGGTCGCGGTGCTCGTCGTCTCCGTGTGGGGGCTGACGACCGTCTACATCAACGAACGTTTCCACACCGGCGTCCGTGCGACCGGATTCGGCCTCGGCTACAGCCTGGCCGTCGTGATCCCCTCGTTCTACGCCTTCTTCCAAACAGGACTGTCCAGCATCATGCCCATGCAATGGACCGTGCTGCCGCTCCTCGTGATCGGTTCCGCACTCATCAGTGTCGGTGGTGCCATGGGTCCTGAGACCAAGGACGTCGACTTCACTGCGGTCGAGGCGAGCGACGACAGTGCCGTTACCGGCAGTGCAGCACGCTGACCGGCCACGGGCTCGGGGTCTGCCGATGCGGTCGGCAGACCCCGAGCGCCTGACACATCCGGCGCGCACCCCGGCGTCGGGCGAGGGAGGAGCGGTAAAATTCTCACCTTCACGGATCCCGCATGACGAGACCCGTCAGGCGTACAGCGCGTGGAATGAGGTAGGTCCGCAGTGACGAAGTCGGCGAAGACGATCGGCAGCAAAGTGCTGCGTCCGCGGCAGCAGGTCGAAGAGCAGATCAAGGCTGCCATCTTCTCCGGTGCGCTCCGCAGCGGTGACCGGTTGCCCGGCGAGGTTGAACTGGCACGCCAGTTCGCGGTCAGCCGCACCACGATCCGTGAGGCGCTGCGGTCGCTGTCCACGCAGAACCTCATCGTCAAGACGCCTGGGGCGGGCGGCGGAAGTTTCGTGCGTAGCGCGGACCCGTCCGCCCTGCGAAGCGCGGTCGGTGACTCGGTGCACACACTGCTGGCGCTCGGCAGCATCGCGTTCGAGGAGGTCGCGCTCGTCCGCCAGCACCTCGAAGTGCCGTCCGTACGGTTGGCGGCCACCCACCGAACGGACGAGGATCTCGGCGAACTACGCGAGATTCTCGACCTTCAGAAGTCCATCTCGGTCGACGACGAGAGCGTCCCGGCGCTCGATGAGCGGTTCCACGGGACGATCGCACGCGCGTCGGGAAACCGGGTCCTCGCCTCGTTCGTGAGCGCGCTGCACATCGAAACCGAGCCCGTGCACTACCTGGACCTCTCCCCGGAGGTGGGACGTACCACCGTCCGGCAGCATCAGCAGATCGTCCGCGCGATCGACGACCGCGATCCGGATGCGGCCGAGACTGCCATGGTCGAACACCTGACCTACCTGCGTGAGCACCTCCTCGCCTACCACAACGGCCACGAGGACGAGGGAGCACGCACCGACCGCACCGACTGACGGCGAAGCCCACCCCAGCCCCGGACCCGCACAGGCTCAGGCAGGTGGGGTGAAGCGGCCGTCGACGGCGGTCCAGCCTCCGTCGACCATGACCGTGGAGCCGGTGACGTAGCTGGCCGCGTCGGAGGCCAGGAACACCACGGCGCCGGCGAGTTCCGACGGCGTCGACCAGCGGCCCATCGCGCTCTTGGTGGCGTAGGCGCGGTACCAGTCGGGGTGGGCCTTGATCTGGTCGGTCAGCGGAGTTTCGACCACGCCCGGAGCGATCGCGTTGACCCGCACGCCCGCCTCGCCGAACTCTGAGGCCGCGGTCTTCACCAACTGGATGGCACCGGCCTTCGTGGCCGCGTAGACGGACTGGCCCGGTTCGACGACCTGGGCGCGCACCGACGAGAACACGACGATGCTGCCGGAGCCGCGCTCCACCATCCGCCTGCCGAACGCCTGCAGCACGGTGAAGGTTGCTTTCAGGTTCAGCGCCACGACCCGGTCGAACTCCTCCGGCGTGTAGTCGAGGATGCGTTTGCGCACGTTCATCGCCGCGGTGAGCACGAGGACGTCGACGTCGGCCAGGTCGGCGGCCGCCCGGTGCACGGCGTCGACGTCGGTCACATCCAGTGCCAGCGCGTCGCCACCGATCTCGTCGGCGGTGGCCTCGGCCGTGGCCGCGTCCTTGTCCGCGCAGACCACGTGGGCGCCCTGCGCGGCGAGAGCCAACCCGGCCTCGCGCCCGATGCCGCCGGCGCCCACGAGCAGCGCGCGCTTGCCGTCGAGCCGGAACAGGTCGGTGTACGGGTTCTCGGTCATGGGATCACTCATTCCGGCCGGATGACGGCCATGCGGGTGACGGTGAGTTCCTCGATGGCGAACCGGGGGCCTTCGCGCCCGATCCCGGAGTCCTTGACGCCGCCGTACGGCATGATGTCGGAACGGAAACCCGGCACCTCGTTGACGACCACTCCCCCGACGTCGAGTTCCTCGATCGCGCGGACGGCCGTCGCCAGGGATGCCGTGAACACGCTGGCGTGCAGCCCGTAGCGGGAGCGGTTGACCAGGTCGATCGCCGCAGGCAGATCCGGAACGGACCGGACGGCCACCACAGGGGCGAAGATCTCCTCGCACCAGGCGTTCGCGGACTCGGGCACGTCGAGCAGCACGGTCGGCTCGACGGTGCGTCCCCGCGTGCCCCCGCCGTGGAGGATCGTCGCGCCCGCGGCCTCCGCCGAGGCGATCCAGTCGAGCACCCGGCGCGTGGACGCCTCGTCGATGAGGGGCGCGACCCGCGTACCCGGATCGCGCGGATCGCCGACCGTCAGTTCGTCGATGCGTGCGGAGAGCCGGGAGGTGAACTCGTCGCGCACCGCCTCGCAGACGATCACGCGCTGCACCGCGATGCACGCCTGCCCGTTGAAGTAGAAACCGCCGCGCAGCACGGCGTCGACGGCCTTGTCGAGATCGGCGTCGACGTCGACGACGAGTGCCGCGTTGGAGCCAAGTTCCAGCAGCACCTTCCGCGGTGCCGCGTCCCGCGCGATCCGGTGTCCCACCTCGGCCGAGCCGGTGAACGACACCGCGGCGACCCGCGGATCCGTCACCAACGTGCGGCCCACGTCGGCGTCACCGGTCACGACCTGCACGATCTCGGGCGGCACGCCGTGCCGGGTGGCGACGGTCCGGACGATGTCGGCCAGCAGCAGGGTCGCCAGCGGGGTCGTGGGCGCGGGCTTGCAGATGACCGGGCAGCCGGCGGCGACGGTCGGTGCGATCTTGTGGCTGGCCAGCAGCAACGGCGCGTTGAACCCGGCGATGCCCACGACGAGTCCGATCGGCTTGCGGGTCCAGAATCCGATCATGCCCGCGCCCGACGCCTGGGCGTCGAGCGGAACCGTCTCCCCGTGGATGTGGGCGACCTCGTCCGCGGAGGCCGACCAGGTGAACAGGGTGCGTGCGAACTCGACCTCGCAGTCGCCGCGTGTCTTGCCGGTCTCGGCGATGAGCAGCTCGACGAACTCCTCCGACCGGGCCCGCAGCTCGCGTTCGACCTCCAGCAACAGCTCCCGGCGGGCCGCCGACGTCAGCTTCCCGACCGGCCGGACGGCGGCGGCCCCTGCCTCCAGCGCGGCCTCGGCGTGTTCGACGGCTCCGACGGCCGCGTGTCCCACCACGGACCCGTCGTAGGGGAACACCACCGGAGCGGTGTCCGTTCCGGTGACCTGACCGGACCCGATCGGCAGACCGGACCTGATCTCGGGCAGGGCGAAACCCGCGTTCGAACCCATCAGCGACTCTCCTCATGACCGCGTCGTCACCGGCGCCGCCGACGCGACCGGCACACCTCAGGGAGGGGCTACTGGTCCGACCAGCAGGCGACGGCTTGACCCTGCCGAACTCCCGAACCTCGGTCAAGAAGTCACCCTGAAAAGCCTGGTCGTCGAAGTCGACGCGGCGTGCGAACCATCGTCGAGTCCCGTTCGGCTTGACGCGGACAAGCGCTGTACGCGAAGCTTCCAGCAGCTGTATCCACGCCCCGGGCCCGAGCACGACGGCGGGGCACGGGGTTCCGGAGCTCGACGACCGGGGCTCGACCACCGGGGCTCGACACATCCGATGACTCGACGGAGAGGCGGCGGCGTGGGCCGAGGTACTGACCCGGACACGGCAAGGGCGCACATTCCGCTGGCCGACGAGGTGGCGGAGATCCTCAGGGAACGGATCCACACCCACCGCTACGCCACGGGTACGTGGCTGCGCCAGGAGACGCTGTCCGCGGAGCTGGGTGTCAGCCGCACACCGCTGCGTGAGGCGCTGCGAATCCTGGAACGGGAAGGCCTCGTGCAGATCGTCGCAGGCAAGGGCGCGCGCGTCGTCACGGGTGACGTGGACACGCTGCTCGACGCCTACCAGTTGCGGGCCGTCGTCGACGGACTCGCCGCGCGCCTCGCGGCCGAGCGGTCGTCCGCGGAGCCGGTACGGGACCTCCGCAGGACGATCGACGTCCAACGCGCCGCCCTCGATCCGTGGTCACCACGGGACTACACCCAGTCCAACGTGGACTTCCACGAGGAGATCATCCACCTCGCCGGCAACGAGTTCGTGCTCAACCAGCTCACGATCCTGCGCGTGACGGCCCAGGTGTTCGCGCCCGTCGCGTTGATCGGGCCGGACAGCGCACTGCGCGCCGTCGCCGAGCACACCGCGATCACCGACGCCATCGAGGCGGGCGACGGTCCCGAAGCGGAACGTGTGGCCAGGGCGCACATCGACACGACCATCCGCAGGCTCGAGGAAACCGTGTCGGCGGCCGCGTCCGCCGACCCCTCCTGAACGCCGCCCGGTTCCGGCCCAACCCTCGTCGACAAGGAGACCTCCCCCGCATGCGTACCCATCACCTGGCCGTCCTCGGCGGGGACGGCATCGGCCCCGACGTCACCGACGCCGCACTGCTCGGCGTCCGGGCCGCCGGCGAGCGGTTCGGCTTCACCGTGCACGCGACGGACTTCGACGGGGGCGCCGAGGCCTACCTGAGGACCGGCACCGCGCTCGACGACGACACCGTCCTACGCCTGCGCTCCCACGACGCGATCCTGCTCGGCGCGGTCGGCGATCCCCGCGTCCCTCCGGGCGTGCTCGAGCGCGGGCTGATCGTGGCTCTGCGCGTCGCGCTGCGGCAGTCCGTCAACATCCGCCCGGTCCGGCTGTACCCGGGCGTCACGAGCCCGGTCACCACGGTCACGCCCGACAACTGCGATCTGGTGATCCTCCGGGAGAACACCGAAGGTCTGTACACGGGCGGCGGATCGCTCTCGCACGCGGGAACCCGCAATGCCGTGGCCGTCCAGAACTCGGTCACCACCGCGCAGGCCACGAGGGACACGGTCGAGTTCGGCTTCCGGCTGGCGTCCGCGCGCCGCAACCGGCTGACCCTGTGTCACAAGACGAACATCCTCGTCCACGCCGGACAGCTGTGGCAGGACGTCGTCGACGAGGTGGCGGCCGACTACCCCGACGTCGAGCACGACTACGTGCACGCGGATGCGATGTGCCAGCACCTGCCCCTCGACCCGGGCCGGTTCGACGTCGTGGTCACCGACAACCTCTTCGGCGACATCATCAGCGACCTGGGCGCCACCGTGCAGGGTGGACTCGGGTTGGCCGCCAGCGCCAACCACAACCCGACGGGCTCCGCGCCGAGCATGTACGAACCGGTGCACGGTTCGGCCCCCGACATCGCGGGCACGGGGTGGGCCAACCCGGCGGCGGCCGCCTTGTCGGCGGCGCTGTGCCTGGCGGGGTTGGGCGAACGCGACGCGGCGCTCGCGCTGGAGGCGGCCGCCGCGTCCGTGCTGGCCGAGCTGCCCGCGCATTCCGGGCCGGAGATGGGCGACGACACCGCCGGGATCGGCCGCCGGATCGCCGACCGGGTCATCGACATCGACCCCGTGGCCGTCGCCGACCCCGACCGGTCGCTGATGAGCGCGCTCGCCACGCTCGCCCCCGCGCACCGGCCCGGCTGACGTCCGGTGAACACGGTTGGCAGGCGTGCTCACGACCGCACCGCCCGGAGCTCCGGGCCGACGTGCCGCGCGCCGCGGTCGCTATCCTCCGCGGATCCACCTTCGGGCGAGGCGCCACGAGACTCGTGAAAGGCAGCGCACGTGACGGGCAAGGCCGATTCCCCCGACGAACGCGTCTTCCAGCGGGTCATCGACTACGTGCAGCACGGCATCGCCGTCGGGGAGCTCAAACCCGGCGACCGACTGCCGAGCGAACGGGAACTCGTCGACCGGTTCGGCATCGGCAGGGCCTCGATCCGCGAGGCCCTCCGGGTGCTGGAGAACATGGAGCTCGTCCGGTCACAGCCCCGCGACCCGCGCGGCCCCCTGGTTCTGCCCACCTCGGTCGGGCCCATGCGCCGCTCGATCGCCATGCTCACCGCGACGGGCGGACTCGGACTCGCCGACCTGGTGCAGTTCCGCATGATCGCCGACGCCTCGGCCAACCTGCTCGCCGCCGCGCGGCGTACCGACGAGCAGCTCCTCGGACTCGAACGGAACATGGCCCGTATGCGCGAGTGCATGAACCTCGGTTACGCCGAGTTCAGCCAGGCCGACATGGAGTTCCACGAACTCGTCGCCGAAGCCGGCGGCAACAAGCTCGTCCAGGTCTACGGCGACGTCACACGCGAGGCGGTCCTCCGGTTGATCCACAGGACGATCGTCGAAGCCGACGACCAGCCGGCGTTGATGTTGCAATCCGTCCGACACCATCGCGCCGTCTTCGCCGCCATCGCCGATCAGGACGGGCTGCGCGCGTCACGCCTGGCCAGGGAGAGCCTGTACTCCTACTACGCGGACCACGTCTCGTCTGCGGATCGGGCGATCATGGCCGACCTGGTTCGCGAGTGCGGCGGCACGGTCCCCTCCTGAGCCGTCCCTTCCCGAGCCGTCACCGGACGACCCGCTCCGCACGCCGGGCCGTCAGTGCACGCGTTCCACGCCGGCCGCGCGGAGCCGGTCCAGGGTGGGATAGCCGTCGATCGCCATCAGCAGATCGGCCTCGGCCAGGAACGAACGCAGGTGGTGCACCACCCCGTCCTCTCCCCCGACCGCGAGGGCGTGCACGTAGGGCCGTCCCGTACCCACCGCGGTCGCCCCCATCGCCAGCGCCTTCACCATGTCCGAACCACTCCGCACGCCCGAGTCGAACAGCACGGGGATCTCGTCGGCGGCGGCCTCGACCACTCGGGGCAGGGTCTGCAGCGCGGGCAGCCCTCCGTTGGCCTGCCTGCCGCCGTGGTTGGAACAGTAGATGCCGTCCACCCCGAGGTCCTTGGCCTTGCGCACGTCGTCGGGGTGGCTGATGCCCTTGAGCACGATCGGCAGCGACGTGGCCTCCCGGATCCAGTCGAGGTCGGACCAGGACGTCGCGTAGCCGAAGACACTCGCCCACAACGCCGCCGTGGCCAGCGGATCGGCCTCCGGGTCACCACCGAGGCGGGACCGGAAGTGTTCGTCGGTCAGGTAGTTGGCCAGGCAGTACCCGCGCAGTTGCGGGAAGTTCGCCGTGTTCAGGTCGCGCGGCCGCCACCCGGTGACCCACGTGTCCAGGGTGACGACCAGTGCCGAGTACCCCGCCTGCTCGGCGCGCCGAATCAGACTCAGTGCCAGGTCTCGATCGTTGGGCGGGTACAGCTGGAACAAGCCCGGTGTGTCACCGAGTTCGGCGGCGATGTCCTCCAGCGGGTCCTGCGACAGCGTCGACGCGACCATCGGAACCCCGGTGCGCGCGGCGGCACGGGCCGTGGCCAGGTCACCGTGGAAGTCCTGGGAGCAGATCCCCAGTACGCCGATCGGGCAGAGGAACAGCGGATGCTCCAGCTCGATGCCGAACAGGGTCGTCGACAGGTCCCGCTCGTAGGCGCCCTCCATCATCCGCGGGACCAGTCCCCACTTGGAGAACGCCTCCACGTTCGCCTGCTGTGTGCCCTCGTCCCCGGCACCGGACTTCACGTACGACAGGACCCACGGTGGCAGCGCCTCGGCGGCGCGTTGCTCCATCGTCGCCGCGTCGGCCGGGAACCGGGGCTGCACACCCCGCATCCCGTTCAGGTAGATCTCCAGCTGATAGTCGCCGTAACGCGGGGACATGACCCGACCTCCCGAGCACACCGCCCACGTACGCGGGCGAACGAACCGTCGCAGCCGCGGCCGTGCGGGCCGCGATGCCCACCAAGATCGCCGGTGCCGTGCCGCCCGTCAACCGGGCCACCCGCGGGACGTCACGATCGTTCGGCGTGGAATCCCGGTGCCGAGGTTCACGCGAAGCAGCTCCGCACGAACCGCGATACCGGGAATCGGCTCAGCCGAGGACGGGCGCCCGCGTCAGGGCTTGTAGCCGACGGCGGCGAGAACGCCGGACAGTTCGGGCTCCTCGCCCACATCCTCGGGGGATTCGGGGTGCCATTCCGGGGTGAACACGATGCCGGGGTCGACGAGTTCGAACCCTGCCATCAACCCGCGGATCTCGTCGCGACTCCGCGGATGGATCGGTTCACTCGTGTCCTTGCTCAGCTCGGCCGCCCGCACGATGTCGTCGCCCTGCTGCTCGGTCGTGAAACTCGACAGCGCCAAGTAGCTGCCGGAGGCCAGGACGTTGCGGTAGCGGCTGATCATCGTCGCCGGGTTCCGGTCGACCGGGGAGAAGCAGTGCACGAGCGCCGACATGAGTACCATCACCGGCTGGCCGAAGTCGAGCAGCCGCCTGGTCGTCGGATGGCCGAGGACCTCGTCGACCCGCTCGGCGTCGGCACCGATCATCTCGGCGCGGTCGTTGCCGTCCAGCACGATCTCGCTGTGTGCCACGGCTACGCGCTCGTTGTCGACGTAGACCACGCGCGCCGCGGGGTCCACACCCTGCGCGATCTCGTGCACCTGCCCCACCGTGGGCATACCCGAGCCCAGGTCGAGGAACTGCCGGATCCCCTGCTGCGTGCCGTACCGCACGGCGCGGCGCAACCAGTAGCGGTTCAGCAGTGCCGTATCGCGGGCACGGGGCATCGTGGCCAGGATCTCGCTCACGAACTGCCGGTCGATCGCGTAATTGAGCTCGCCACCCAGCACGTAGTCGTACATCCGAGCGGGATTCGGCTTGTCCAGCTCGAGATCCTTACCCGCGAACTTCCCGGCCTCACTGCCACCCGCAGTCATCGCACACCCCAGCCCTTCGAATCCGGCACCTCGTCGCCGTACATCGTGGGGACGACACCCGGGCCCGTCGGCACCGCACACCCAGAAATCTCCCGCAGCCGTCCCGGAACCACCACCGGCACGGCCGCGGACGCGCGTGCCCAGGACCGTCAGCCCTGGCCTGCCGTGTTCGCGGAGTACTCCCCTTGACGACGTACGACGTGCCGCGGCGACGTACCACCTGCGAGCCGGGCTGGTTCTCCACCGACCGCAACGACTCCCCCGGCCGTCACGGCTACGACTCCCGACCCGGCACTCGTGCTCGCCGATCCCCGGAGCGACCGAGCCCTGCGGCGACGTGTACGGCACGCGAGCAGGGGAAGCCGAGGGGCATGACCGACGATCACAACGAGTTGACGACGTTCGTCCGAACCCGGCTGGACGAGGACGAGCAGCGACACGCCCGGCACTTGCTGCCGTATCTCGACGAGGCGGAGCGCCGCGGCCGGCTCCGCATCATGCGCACCGACGACGGGCAGGGGTTGCACCTGGCGGCCGGTCCGCTGGCAGCACAGGAGGAACGCGCCCCGGTGCCGTTCCCCGAAAAAGTGGCCTACCTGCGGCGGGAGATCGCCGACTGCGGCGACCCCGACACGCTGAAACTGATCGCATCGGTGTATGCCGGGCACGCCGGCTGGCGGCCCGAATGGCAGCTGTGAACGCGGAGGCACCCGCCGTGGGTGGCGTCCCGCTGAGGTAAGAACCCGCCACGGAGCCGGTATCTCAGCACGAACTCGGCGCCGGCGAGCACCAGAGTCCTCAGTGGACCGCTCGGACTATTCGTCGCCGGGCCATTCCCCGCTCGCGCGCTCGTAGCCGGAGGCGCCGGCACGGTCCACAGCCGCCTTGACGGCGCCGAACACGGCACCCTGGAGCGCCGCGGCGAGTACCACCTGCCATGCGGGATACCGGCGATCCGCGGCCTGCGGCGTGGTGTCCTGCCCGCTGACGCGCTTCCACACCTTCCCGAACAGTGTCGTCGCCAGCATTCCACCGGCGGCACCGACCGGAATGGTCAATGCCTTGTACAGCAGCTTCATCGCGTAACCCTCCAGACGATCATGCCTCCGCCCACGAGCACGGCGAGCGCCCCGACGACGACCGGTGCCCGTGCGCGCGTCGCCGACGACCACAGTCGATCACCGGTGCCTTTCGCCTGTGCCGCGGCGGCGAGTGACACCGCCCTCAGCCGGCTCCGCGCCGACGCGGTGTGCTCGGCGGCAAGTCCCTTCGCGCGGGCCGGTACGTCCAATTTGTGCGCAAGCGCCTGCGCCGTCCGCCCGAGTTCCTGACGGGTGAGCTCGATGTCCATTCGGGCCTGATGCGGATCCCGCGGAAAGGACGACTCCTCGCGTTCGTTCATCGGCGCAACGACTCCTTCGCACTGGCCACGTCGGCACGCACGCTCTCGACGGCTTCGGTGGGCACCGGCGCGCCCGCCTTCGCCACCGACTTCCGGCCGGCCAACGCCAGCGCACCCGCCGTGAGCAGCAAGCCGCCGCCGACGACGAGCGCAGCGACCCATCCGGGCACGATCAACGCCAGCGCGAGAATCGCGGCGACGACGAGCGCCCCACCTCCGAACAACGCCGCCACGGCGGCCGCCCCACCGAGACCGGCTCCGAGGCCGTAACGCATGCCCTTCCTGCGCATCTCCGCAACCGCAAGGGTCAGCTCGTCCCGGACGAGCCGCTTCACCTCGGCGGAAAGTTCCTCGACAAGCTCCGCCACCGACCGGTCGTCCGAGCTCGGTTCGCGGTGATCGTCGTAGACCATGACAACCTCCATCCCCGTCGCCGGGCCGCCCGCTGACGCCTGCGCCCTGGCTAGCACGACCGGGCCGCGGCGAAACGTTCGCCGGTGGCTGCACCCACGGTCTGCGCTCCGTCGACCTGCGCTCCGTCGGTCAGCGCTCAGCGGCCGTCGAGCTCGTCGACCAACGTGAAGCCGTCGTCGATCCACGCCAGTTCCGTGCGCGCACGGGCGATCAGCCCGTCGTAGGCGTAGATCTTGTAGCGGACCGCGAGGTCGGCCTCGCGCTCGTCCAGCTTCTCGATGCGCGCCGCCAGGGTGGGATGACTGCGGTCGACCAGGCTGGCGCGCGTGCGTTCGAGCATCGCGAGGTGTTCTTCCCAGTAGGCCCGTTGCTGGCGGAGCTGCTCACGCACGGCCGCCGGGTCGGCGAAGTCGAAGTAGGCGGCCTTCAGGTAGGCCGGGTCCCGCTGCCGCTGCGGCACCAGGGGCGATTCCATCCACTCCCGGAACTCGGTCAGCCCCTCGTCGGTGACGTGGTACTCCTTCTTCGTCCCCTTCTTCCCCCAGGGGACCTCGACCGAGGTGAGCAGCCCTTCCCGCTCCATCCGGTTGAGCTCGGGGTAGATCTGGGAGTCCGGAGCGTGCCAGACGTGCGCGACCGACGTACTGAAGCTCTTCGAGATGTCGTACCCGGTCATCGGACGCCCCGTCAGCAGCGCGATCAGCGCCCATCGCAGCGACACGTTCCCCTCCTCTCCGAATCCGTCACGCTATCCACCCTTGCCAACTCACTATATCCATAGCTAGTTTGTGGCTCGCACGACACATACCTCTCTACATAGGGAGTTGGCCAATGACGCTCACCCCTCAGCCGACCGCCGCCGCACCCACCGCAGCGGCGGAGCCCGCGGCCGCGGCGCCCACCACGGCCGCGGCCAAGATCTTCAACCACCCGCGCAACGCCTGGTACGTCGCGGCCTGGGACCACGAGGTCACCGGCAAACAGCCGTTGGCCCGCACGGTCGCCGGCGTGCCCCTCGCGCTGTGGCGGAACGCCGAAGGACGCGCCGTCGCGCTCGCCGACGCGTGCTGGCACCGCCTGGCGCCCCTGTCGAAGGGCAAGATCCTCGGCAACGAGTTGCAGTGCCCGTACCACGGGCTGCGCTACAACGCGACCGGCCGGTGCACCGCCATGCCCGCGCAGGAGACCATCAATCCGAGCGCGATCGTGCCCTCGTATCCCGTCGTCGAGCGCTACCGGTACGTCTGGGTGTGGGTGGGCGATCCCGACCTCGCCGACCCGATGACCCTGCCCGACATGCACCAGATGGACGACCCGTCGTGGGCGGGCGACGGCGAGACGATCCACGCCGACTGCAACTACCAGCTCGTCCTCGACAACCTGATGGACCTCACGCACGAGGAGTTCGTGCACTCCTCGAGCATCGGTCAGGACGAGCTCTCCGAGGCCGAGTTCGACGTGACCCACGAGGGCGACACGGTCACCGTCACCCGCTGGATGCGTGAGATCGACGCACCGCCGTTCTGGCTGAAGAACATGCGTGACAAGTTCCCGGGTTTCGAGGGCAAGGTCGACCGCTGGCAGATCATCACGTTCCAGGCACCCGGCACGATCTGTATCGACGTGGGTGTCGCCAAGGCGGGCACCGGAGCGCCCGAGGGCGACCGCAGCCAGGGTGTCAACGGGTTCGTCATGAACACGATCACGCCCGAGACCGACCGCAGCTGCCACTACTTCTGGGCGTTCATGCGCAACTACTGCCTGGACAGCCAGACCATCACCACCCAGCTCCGCCAGGCCGTGCACGGTGTCTTCGGCGAGGACGAGGACATGCTGCGTGCCCAGCAGAGCGCCATCGACGCCAACCCCGAGCACGAGTTCTACAGCCTCAACATCGACGCGGGCGGCATGTGGGTGCGCCGGATCCTCGAGCGAATGCTGGCCGCCGAGGGTCGTCCGTCGGCGGTGCCCGCGGCGGGACGTGATGCCTGATGGTGGTCCAGGCCCAGTCCCGCAGGCAGCAGGCACGGGTCGTCGAGGCCGGTGACGTCGCGGACGGCATCCGCCGTATCGTGCTGGAGCTCGAGCATCCGGAGCACGCGGCGCCCGGTACGCACCTGGACATCGAGCTGTCCACACGCGACGGACGGATCACGCGGTCCTATTCCGTCGTCCGCTCCGACAGCGGCGGCAGGCTGCTCACCCTGAGCGTTCGGCTCTCGCCCACCTCTCGGGGTGGTTCGAAAGCCATGCACGCGCTGGCCGTCGGTGACGAGCTCACCGTCACCGGGCCGCTGCAGAACTTCCCGCTCGCGGTCGGCGCCGGTCGTTACGTGTTGGTCGCAGGCGGCATCGGCGTCACCGCGCTGGTCGCGATGGCCACCGCCCTGCGCCGTCGCGGCGCGGACTACGAGCTCGTGCTCGTCGGGCGCAGCCGCCGGTACATGGCCTATGTGGACGAGTTGCGCGGCGAGCACGGCGACCGCGTCCGCCTGCACGTCGACGACGAAGGTACGCCGTTGTCGGTTCCCGACCTGGTGCGCGACGTCGCCGCGGGCCCGAGCGACACTGAGCTCTACATGTGCGGCCCGATCGGGTTGATGGACGCGATCAGGGCGAGCTGGTCCGAGCACGCGCTGCCGGAGTCCAACCTGCGGTTCGAGACCTTCGGCTCCAGCGGCCGGTTCGATGCCGAGGAGTTCCGCGTGCGCCTCCCCCAGTTCGAGCGCGAGGTCGCCGTCGCACCCGATGCGTCCATTCTGGACGCTCTGGACGCCGCAGGGATCGACACGCTCTCGGACTGCCGCAAGGGCGAATGCGGACTCTGCCTGGCCAAGGTCGTCGAGGTCGACGGAACGATCGACCACCGCGACGTCTTTCTCAGCGAGACACAGAAGCAGCGCTGTGCCAGCCTGTGCCTCTGTGTGTCTCGCGCGGTGGCCGCCGACGGCGACCACGCCACCGTCACCCTCCAGCTCCCCTGAACCGGACTCCCGGTCCCCTCACCTTTGGACACCCGACATGAACATCACTGAACGCATCGGCGCGGCACCGATGTCCGGCTATCAATGGCTGATCGTCGCGCTCTGCACCTTCATGAACTGCCTCGACGGCTTCGACGTCATGGCGGTCGCCTTCACGGGCCCTTCCGTCACGGAGGAATTCGGACTGAACGGATCCGAGTTCGGCCTGCTGGTCTCCGTCGGCCTCATCGGCATGGCACTGGGTTCCATGCTGCTGGCACCCTTCGCCGACCTCATCGGACGTCGCCCGCTGATTCTCATCAGCCTCGTTCTCGGCACGATCGGCATGTTCGGCGCCGCCATGGCCCCTTCCGCAACGGTGATGGGCGTGTTCCGCCTCGTCACCGGCCTCGGTGTGGGTGGCATTCTCGCCAGCTCCAACGTGATGACCAGCGAGTTCTCGAACGCCAAGAACCGTGGGCTGGCCATCGGCGTCTTCACCGCCGGCTACGGCATCGGCGCCACCGTGGCGAGCGTCGTCGCGAAGGCCACGGTGGGTGGTGACTGGCGCATCGTCTTCTACGCGGGCGGGTTCGCGACGCTGCTCGCGCTGATCGTGATCGCGCTGCTACTTCCCGAATCGACGGCCTATCTGGCGCAGCGCCGCCCACAGGGCGCACTGGAACGCATCAATCGGACACTGGCACGGATGGGGAAGGACTCGGTCAGCTGGGCCGATCTCGACGACACGGCCTCCGCGCAGGAGTCGGCCGGAAACACGCGCTCGGGCTGGCTCAAGCAGTTGCTCACCCCCACGCTCCTGCTCTGGGCCGTGTTCATCACCATCATGTTCGGCTTCTACTTCGTCAACAGCTGGACTCCCACCCTCCTCGTCGAGGACGGGTTGTCGGAGAGCGCGGCCGTCACCGCCGGAATGGCGATCTCGATCGGCGGCACCGTCGGCTCGGTGCTCTACGGCGTCGCCGCCCGACTCCGGACACCGCGAACCGTGCTGATCGGCTTCTCACTGCTCGCAGCCGCGACGATGGTGGTGTTCATCCTCAGCACCTCGATCCTGTGGCTCGGGTTCGGGATCGGCGTGCTCGTCGGTGCACTGATCAACGGCTGCATCGCCGGTGCCTACACGGTCGGTCCGCCGCTGTATCCGGCTCAGCTCCGCAGCGTCGGCATGGGCTGGGCGCTCGGCATGGGCCGGATCGGTGCGATCCTGTCCCCGACCATCGCGGGGATGCTCAACGACGCGGGCGCGTCGGCGACCCAGCTCTACGTCGGTGCCGCCGTCGTCGTGGCGCTCTGCGCGATCGCCCTCGTCGGGCTGCGCCGCCACGACCCGGACTCGCGGCCCGCGGTGGCGGAACCCGAAGCGGCCTGACCTCCGCTGATCGATTCCTGCGACCGGCCCGGGTGAGGGCCGGTCGCAGGAGCGCGGGAGGATGACGGGATGCAGGACGTTGCTGTCAGTACCGATTCCATCCGACTCGGCCAGTTCCTGAAGCTCGCCGGCGTGGTCGACGCCGGGTCCGACGTGCGGTCGCTGTTGGAGGACGGTCGCGTCGGCGTCAACGGCGAGGCCGAGCATCGCCGCGGCAGGCAGCTCGTGCGCGGCGACGTCGTCACCGTCGACGACACCGAGCTGCGCGTCGGCTGACTGTGACCGAGCCAGCCGCGTCGACGACCCGTGCGCAAGTGCAGCCGGGGGCCTGCCACGCTCCTGTTCGTCGAACTACGCGCCCGCCGAGGCCGACGGTGTGACGCGGACACGGACGTTCTTCATCAGCGGCTGATCGCTCTGCGTGCTGTAATCGGCGGCGCCGATGAGTTCGTTCATCTCGGGCATGTAGCCCGCGGCGCTACCGCGAGGCAGGTTGTACGTGAGGGCGCGGTACTCGCGCAGCGAGCGCTGCGATCCGTCCTTGGACGTGGCGACGATGTCGACCGGTGTCCCCTCCTCGATACCTCGCTCACGCATGTCGTCGGCGTTCATGAAGATCAGCTCGCGCAGGTTGCGCACGCCGCGGTATCGGTCGTTGTTCGAGTAGATGGTGGTGTTCCATTGATCGTGGGAGCGCATCGTCTGCAGCACGAGCACGTCGGCGGATTCCGGGATGACGTCCGGCAGACTCGCGTGGCAGAACTCCGCCCTGCCGGAACGGGTATGGAAGGTTCGGTCGCGGGCCGCCTGCGGGATCCGGAAACCGGACGGTTGCCGGACACGGGTGTTGAAGTCCTCGAAACCGGGCAGCACGCGCGCCATGACGTCGCGGATGCGGTCGTAGTCCTCGACGTACCACTCCCACGGCGTGGCACTGTCGGACAGCGTCGCCCGTGCCATGCCGGCGATGATGGCGGGCTCCGACAGCAGGTGGGGTGAGGCCGGCCGCTTTCTCCCAGTGGACAGGTGGACCATGCTCATCGCGTCCTCGACGCTCGTGCTCTGCAGACCACCGCGTTGTTCGTCCAGCTCGGTGCGACCCAGACACGGCAGGATCACGGCCTTCTTGCCGTGGACCAGGTGACTGCGGTTCAGCTTCGTGCTGATCTGCACGGTCAACTCGCACCGCCGCAGCCCCTCGGCGGTGTACCCGGTGTCCGGGGCCGCCCGCACGAAATTCCCGCCCATACCGACGAACACCGTGAGCTCGCCCGCATACATCGCTTCGATCGAACGTACGGTGTCGAGGCCGGGTGCGCGGGGCGGATCGATCCGGCACACCTCGGCCAGCCGGTCCAGGAACTCGGTACCCGGCCGGTGGTCGATGCCGCAGGTACGGTTGCCCTGCACGTTGCTGTGCCCACGTATCGGTGACGGGCCTGCGCCCTCGCGGCCGATATTTCCGCGGAGCAACAGCAGGTTCACGATCTCCCTGACGGTGTCCACGCCGTGTTCGTGTTGGCTGACGCCGAGACACCAGCTGATCAACGCGCGCTGCGAGCGCAGGTAGACGTCGGCGGCCTCCCGGATGTCGGACTCGCCGAGCCCGGACTGGCGAACCAGCTCGCCCCAGCTCGTGGCCTCGACCAGCTCGCGGTACTCCTCGAACCCGGACGTGGACGATTCGAGGAACTCGCGGTCGAGAACGTCGGGGTTCTCCCGTGCCCGTTCGAGCACCACCTTGGCGATGCCGCGCATGAGGGCGAGGTCTCCGCCGGGACGCACCTGCAGGTTCAGGGTGCTGGTCGGGGTCGCCTTGAACCGCGCCATGTCGGTGAACTCGTGCGGCACGATCGTGCGGGTGGCGCCGGCCTCGACCAGCGGGTTGACGTGGACGATCTCGGCGCCGCGCGCATACGCCTCGGCCAGCGCCGTCAACATCCGCGGCGCATTCGACGCAGCGTTGGCGCCGAGGACGAACAGCGCGTCGCACTGCTCCCAGTCGTGCAGGTCGACGGTGCCTTTGCCCGTCCCGAGCGAGGATCGCAGCGCCCGGCCGGAGGCTTCGTGGCACATGTTGGAACAGTCGGGCAGGTTGTTCGTGCCGTACTCGCGAACCATCAACTGGTAGAGGAACGTCGCCTCGTTGCCGAGTCTGCCGGAGGTGTAGAACGTCGCCCGGCCGGGATCGTCGAGGGCACGCAGTTCGCTGCCGACGAGCTCGAACGCCTCGGACCAGCTGATCGGCACGTAGTGGTCCGTTGCGGCGTCGTAGACCATCGGCTCGGTGAGCCGTCCCTGATTCTCCAGGTCGAAATCGGTCCACTCGGCCAGTTCGGAGACCGAGTGTGCGGCGAAGAACTCCCTGTCGACCCGCTTGCCCGTCATCTCCCACGTGACGTGCTTGATGCCGTTCTCGCAGATGTCGAGCTTGAGACCCTTGGCGTCGTCGGGCCAAGCGCACCCGGGGCAGTCGTAACTCCGCCCCTCGTGGTTCATGTCGAACATGGCACGGGTGCCCTTGAGCGGCGCACGCTCGCGAGCCAGTACGCGCATGACCGAAGCCGCCGCGCCCCATCCGGCAGCGGGATGGTCGTACGGCCGTTGCGACCAACGGCCGTCGGTCCGCGGACCCGTGCCGCCCTGCCGCGGCCTGTCGGACATGAGACCCGGAACGGCCGGTCGTTCCGACGTCGGGTCGCTCTGCGCGGACGCCGCCTCGGTACCGGGCCCGTCCTCGTCGGCCCTCTCGACGCCTTCGGCCGTGTCGTCGCTGCCCATGCCGGCTCCTGTTTCGTCGATGTCGTCAGAGCGTGCCCCGTCCGTCGTCGACAACGCCGTGCCTGCCGGCGCCCGACGTCGGTGGGATCGGAACGTGGCCGGATCGGGGCGTGGCGGGGACGGACGGGATGCGGGGACCGGGTCGACGGTACTGTTGCCGCGGTTGTCGACGCAGACAAAGCTCGTTGTGACGCAGGACGTCGAGACGGGCCCCGCTCGACGACCGCCTCTGACGCCGGGCCGGGACGAAACGATGATCGATGCACTACGGTGAGGACTCGCTCGCGGAGCTGGCCGACCTGGCCGACGTGCGACTGGCGGAGCTGGCCGACGACGTCGTCGCCGACTGCGTCGACCGGATGGACGTCTACCGCACGGTCGTGCCGCGCGAGGATCTCCGCCGTTCGATCGAACACAACCTGCGGTACATCGTGGCCGCGCTCCGTGACCCCGGCGGCACCCGCGACCTCAGCGCACCCCGGGAGACCGGCCGGCGCCGCGCGCATCAGGGCGCTCCGCTGCCCGAGGTGTTGCGTGCCTACCGACTGGCCTTCACCGCCGTGTGGGACGTGCTCATCCGGGATGCGAGCGAACGCCACGCGCCGGCCCGCACGACGCTTCTCGGTGCCGCCACTCTCCTCTGGCAGCTCGCGGACGAACACGCCATCGAACTCACCGAGGCGTATCGGGCCGCCACCGCGGAGCTACTCGACGAACAACACCAGCGCCGTGCGGCCCTCCTCGAAGCGTTGTTCACCGGACAGGTGGGACCGGACGCGAGCCCGTGGGAGATCGCGAAACTCCTCGATCTGCAGCCGAACGCGGACCTGGTCGTGGTCGCTGCCGAGAACGGCGCGCTGGCCGACGCAGGCCTGCCCCGTGTCGAACGACGCCTGGCCGAACGGGGCATCGTCTCGGCCTGGCGTCTCACTCCGACCCTGCACGCCGGGCTCGTCTCGCTGCGTCCCGGACAACGCGACGAGCTGTTCACCGTCCTGCGTGAGGTGGTGACCACCCGCACCGGCGTCAGCCCTCCGTACCGAGCGCTTCGGGACACGCCGAGGGCGCTGCACCTCGCCGGCGTCGCACTCGCGGGGATCCCCGCGGGCATGCCGGACGTCCGCGCGTTCGGTACGAGCCCACTCGCCGCGCTGGTGGCCTGCGAGCCCGAGGAGAGCGAGCGCGTCGCGCACCAGGTCCTGGGCGCGGTGCTCGAGCTACCCGCCGACGACCGCACCAGCCTGTTGGACACCCTGCAGGCCTGGTTCGACCACGGCGGTTCCGCCGAGCAGACCGCCGAGCAACTCTACTGCCATCCCAACACCGTGCGCTACAGGCTGCGCCGTATCCATCAGCTCACCGGCCGGTCGCTGACCCAGCCGTTCGATGTCGCCGAACTCGCCACCGCACTCCACTCCCTCGGTCTCGGCAGGACTTCCGGCTAGATCAACTCGGCGACTACCAGGAGCTTCGGGGTGCTTTCTTACCCGTCGGGGATGTCGGTGTCCAATCGCGCGTTGAACATGCTGGCCGAAGCGTTACGGCAGGAACGACGAACACGCCAAACCCGCTGGAGAAGGCTGCAAGCGGGCCAGCAAGCACTGCTCGTGCTGGCCTACCTGCGCAAAGGTGACACCTACGCGGACCCGGCGACCGGGTTCGGTATCGGTGTGACCACTGTGTTCCGCTATATCCGTGAAGCCCTGGGCGTCCTGTCCGCCCGCGCGAGAAGCCTGGACGAAGCGAGCACCGTCGCGGCGCGGACAGCGTTCGTCACCATCGACGGGACCTGTTGCGGATCGATCGGGTCGGGATGGCCATCGGTCGAGATCGCCCGTACTACTCAGGAAGACACCAAAGACACGGCGTGAACGTGCAGGTCATCGCCGACCCAGCAGGTAGGCTGATCTGGGCCTCACCCGCGTTGCCCGGCGCCCGCCATGACATGGGCGCCGCCCGGCAACACGGCCTCATCGACGCCCTGACCACCGCCGGCATCCGGGTCGCTGCCGACAGCGCCTATCGCGGCGCGGGCACGAATGTCGAACTCCCGCAACGCCGCCGAACACGCCAGGACACACTCGATGACCGTCCTCGCCTGTCCGCGAACCAGAAGGCCGTCAACCTCGCGCACGCCCGGCTACGCGGACCCGGTGAACGCGCGAACGCCCAACTCAAGAGCTGGAAGATCCTCCGCCGCATCCGAGGACGCCCACACCACGCGACCCTGCTCGTCAACGCGGTACAGACCCTCATCCACGCAAGCTGAACCCAAGTGAAAAAGGCTCATTGGCGAAGTACTCGACGTCCAGTCCGACCGCGGGACCCTTTGCTCGAGATACTCCCGGAACGGGATCACGCCGCCGGCATCGATCGGATGACTGGCCGGAAAGCTGTCGCCGATCCGGAGCACCGCAGTCCCGTCATCGGCAGTGTGCGGCCCCGCCTGACCGCAACCGGCGAGGACACTTGCGAGCGCGACCGCCAGCGACGCCGCAGCCCATCGGCGTCGGCGTCGGCGTCGGCGGAAAGAGGGACTGATCATCATTGAACACCCCTATTTACGTGAGGAAGTACGTAAATGCGTAACCGTCCTGCTGCGCTCCTGGGAGGGACTCGAGGGGCAATCCGGATGTCGGTCATGTGGGCCGGCAACGACCGCGCCGTCGCCAACATGGCCGTCGGCCCCCACGTCGAAATCGTCGACATCATCGCGAACGGTGAGGCCCACGAGGCCCGCGAGTTCGTGCGCAACCACATGGACGAGGCCGCAGCCAACCTGGTGAGCTGACGTCGGCAACTCGATCCGGCCCACCGTCGCCCGGTTCGAGGTCGACCACGCGCAGTGCGGTCAGGACCGCGATGACGGCTGCAAAAAGGAGGCGCGCCAACAGGTCCACGACGGTCGCGAATGACAGCCACCACGCTAGAGGTTCGCCAAGTGGATGGTGGGCCGACGATGAGGACGAACACGAACAACTCTCGATCGGTCCCCACGTGCGCCTCGGACAGATAACGAATGCCCTTGTCGACACCCAGGGCCGAGCTGTTCAGCCGGTCGGCCGGATGCCCCGAGCCGACAGGCTGCCAAACTCAGCCGTCGGTCGCTGCGGCGCTGATCGCTGCACGGATCCGGGGATAGGTGCCGCAGCGGCAGATGTTGCGCAAGCTGTCGAGGTCGGCGTCGGTGACGGCGCGGCCCTCCGACTGCACGCGCCGGACGAGGGCGACCGCAGCCATGATCTGGCCGGGTTGGCAGTATCCGCACTGGGCGACGTCGTGGTCCAACCACGCCCGCTGCATCGGGTGCAGGTCCCGGCCTACCGTGGCGGGCAGCCCTTCGATAGTGGTGATCTCGTCGTCGGGTCCGAGGTCGCCGACCGGAACCGCGCAGGGGTTGAACGCCTCGCCGTTGAGGTGACTGGTGCAGGCCTTGCATACGTTGATGCCGCAGCCGTACTTCGGGCCGGTGATGCCGAGGATATCGCGTAACACCCACAGCAGCCGGACGTCGTCGGCGACGTCGACGGTCACCTGCTCGCCGTTGACGCGGAAGGTGTGATCGGGCACGTGGACTCCTTCACCAGGCGTGGTCCCTGCCGTCGGTCGGTGACTGCGGGACGGGCGGAACGGTCGGCTTCGGCTCGAACGACAACGTGGCGTGATTGATGGGAAAGCTGGTCGGCAGGGTCCCGGTCGCGCGGCGATAGGCACAGGCCACGGCCGAGACCGAGGCCGCCACGCCGAGTTCGCCGGCGCCGCCCGGCTCGTCGCTGCTGTCGGGCAGCACGATGATGCGCACCTCCGGCGGGGTGTTCCACTGCCGCGTGTAGAAGTAGTTGTCCCAGCTGGCCTCGAGGAAATGACCGTCGCGCAGATGCAGGCTGGACGTCAGCGCCAGCGCGATGCCGTCGTTGATGCAGCTCATCATCTGGGCCTCCAGGCCGCGGGGATTCACGGCGAGTCCGACGTCGACGGCGAACACGACCTTCGTCACGCGCGGTCCCGCGACCGCGTTGCGGATGGGCCGTTCGACCGTCTCCCTTCGGCAGTCCAGTTCGACCAGGCATGCGCTGACGGCCTTGTACTCGGCGTGAAAGGCGATGCCCTGGGCCAGGCCGTGGGGCATCGGCCGCCCCCAGTCGCCCGCTTCGGCGACCTTCTCCAGAGCCTTCCGGGACCGGTCGTCTCGCAGGAATGCCCGCCGTAGCTCGTAAGGATCCCGGTCCATCCTCGTGGCGAGTTCGTCGACCATGAGTTCCCGTGCGCACGTCACGTCCGGGGAGTACACGTTGCGCATGCTGCCGGTGTTGAAACCCTTGTCCGTTTCGGACAGCAATCGGCTGTTGAAGCCGAAGTCGTACGACATGGTCTGCGACAATTGGAAGAATGTCTCCGCGAACCCGATGTCCCCGACCGGAAGCCGTGCCGCCGTGGCGGTGATGATCTCGCCGAGCCCGTGCCCGAGATCGGTGGAGACACTCGTGTGCCGCTGGTCGTAGCGCAGCACCGTGTCCCCCTTGTACGAGATGCGGACGCGGGAGGTAGCCATGGGATGGGTCCGGCCCTGTCGGGAATCGTCTGCTCGGTGCCACATCAAGCGGACGGGCTTGCCGAACCGCTGGGAGGCTTCTGCGGCCTCGAGCGCACCGTCGAAGAACAGCTTGCGGCCGAACGACCCGCCGCCCTCGGTGACGTGGACGGTCACCGCACGCTGCGGAAGCCCCAGTCGCGCCGCAATCGTCTGCTTGGCCACGATGGGCGATTTCAACGACGACCAGATCTCGGCCCGGTCGGCACGGACGTCCGCGATCGCACAGTTGGGCTCGAGTGCACTGTTGCTACGGAAGTAGAACGTGAACGTCTCGTCCACCGTGTCGGTCAGCGGCGGTTTCGGGACCAGCGGCAGCTCCGCTGCCCGCAGCTCCTCACGAACGTCGTCGTCGGACTTGCCCTCAGCCGTGCCGGGCCGCCACGACACGCGGAGCGCACTCACCGCGTCGATGCACTGACCGAAGGTCTCGCCGCGCACCGCCACGCCGGTGGAGATCTGCGCGACGTCGGTGATGCCCGGCATCGCGCGCACCTCGGCGGCGTTGGCGACCGACCCCACCTCGCCGTTGACGGTCGGCGGGCGGCACACCATCGTCGGCAGCGCGTTGGGGATGTGGAGATCGAGGGCGAACTTCTTCTGCCCGGTCACGGCTTCCAGCGCATCAATCCTGCTACGCGGTGTTCCGATCACCGTGAACGACTCCCGTTCACGCAGCTCCACGGCCACGTTCTCGACGCGGGCACTTGATGCCTTCGCCGCGAGCTTTCCGATGTCCACCCCGTTGCGACCGGGAGTTGACACGGTCCCGCCGTCGAGGGTGATGCGCGCGGCCGGCACGCTGAAGTCCGCCGCGGCGGCGTCGAGCAGCCTCGTGCGGGCCACCGCCGCGGCGACCCGGACCGGGGTGTAGGTCGAGAAGGTCGTGTTGGAACCACCGGTAAGCTGGTTGAACACCAACTCGGGCCGCGCATCGGCCAACGTGACACGCACCCGTTCGATCGGCACGCCGAGCTCCTCGGCGATCAGCATGGCCGTCGACGTCGTCACCCCCTGACCGACCTCGGCCCGAGGCAGAGCGAACGAGACCGAACCGTCGGCGTGGACCTCGACGGAGATGAGATTGGCCGTCGGGGCCGCGGCGACGGTCATCATGTCGTTGAGGTCGACGATCTCGGTGATCTCCGGCGACGGCAGCTGCGCCGGCGCGGGCGGTCGCTGAACGGCCGCCGCCGCACGGGTACGGCCGAGTTCGGCGGCGGCGACCAGAGTCGGCGCCGCCAGCACGTAACCGAGGAACCGCCGCCTGGCGATCGCATCACCCATGACGAATCACCCCGGCCGGTTGTGAGTCGGGATCTCGATTTTCGTCTCCTCGCCCTTGGTGAGGTAGAAGAGGATGTACTTGCGCAGGGCCTCGTCGATGGTCCACGCGACCTCCGGCACCATCGGCAGGGGAACCAGGCCTTCACGGAACTTCACCAGCATCGGCCATGCCTCCGGGATCACCCGGTCCCACACGGGCTCGCGCTGGATGCCGTCCCAGTCCGCTACCCGGTCCCCGACCAGGTAGCGCGCGAGCGCGTTGCACAGCGGACGGCTCAGGCTCAGCGGACTCGTCTGTTCGGCCAGCTGACTGAGCAGGACGTCGGTGAGCTTGACCCCTTCGGGTGTCGGTCCCATGTTCCTGGCCAGGATTTGGTCCGACTGCGCGTACGCGGCATCCCAGGTAGCGGGGATGTACTCGTCGGCGATGCCGAGCATGTGTGCGGTGACCTGCCACGAGTGCAGGTACGCCTCCGCGTCCTCATCGGGGATCGGCACCTCCGATTCGCGCATCTTCCGCATCGCGAAGGTCGGCAGCGTGTGCCAGGTGACGAGCATGTCCTCCTGGCTGATCGGGATCTCCTCCTCCGCGCCGTTGCGCCAATGCGGGGACTGCGGCAGCAGATGCCGGACCGCGGCGTGTACGAGGCGGGTCTTCACGCACTCCACCACGCACGTGCCTTGCGGTCGATAGGCATCGAGCGAACCGACCGCGAAACCGAACAGGCTCGTCTTGGCCACGCGATCCTCCATGTCCGCGCCGCCCACCGAGTAGTACACGGCGCGAGCCTCCTTGGGGATCGCCGTCGCGAGGATGCCGCCGCCGGGCCCGTTGCACAGGTTGAGGTAGATTCCGCGGCTCTTGTTGAACTCCGCCGCACGCTCCAGCTTGGCGTGGTCGGCCCAGTCGGGAAGCCGGCGGGCGTGCTCCATGAAATCCCGCAGGTCCGATGGCAACCCGCGCGGCAACGGCTGCTCGTTACGTTCCCAGTCCCACAGCAGCTCGTTGATCTTGCCGATGACGCCGCGGTTGAACAGCGACTCGAGCAACGGGTCGGCCTCACTGTCCCACACCCAGTGCGGGTCGGTCCCGTTTCCGGCGCCCGCCACCGAGCGATTCGGCGACCAGTTCCATCCCACCATGGCCCGTGCCTGTGCGGGCGAGGCCGCCACGATTGCTCCGAGCGCGGCCAGCCCGCCGCCCGATATCAGTGCCCGCCGCCTACTGAGTTCGGTCATGAATTCCAGCTCCTCTCCGTAATGCTCGCGTAGCTCAGGACGGGCGGTTGCCCTGTGGGATCTCGATGCTGATCGGATAGTCGGCCTCGGACAGATACAGCAGGACGATCTGCCGGATGAGTTCATCGAAGAGCCAGTACGTCTCGTCCGACCCGGGGAAGTTGAGGCCGAACTCCCGTGCGGCGATGAACGGCGGCCAGAACGTCTCGATCATCGGGCCGAATACTGGTTCCCTGTCGATGTCCAGCCAGTCCGCGACCCGATCGCCGAGCGTGTAACGCGTGAATGCGCCGAGCAACGGCTTACTCAGCACACTTCCGTCCAATTCGGACCCTAGTTCCAACAGGATCCGCGCCAGGTCTCGACCTTCCGGCGTGGGCGCCAGGATGGGATCCAAGACTTGCTCGGCCTGACGGTCAGCCTCGTGCCACGACGCCGGGATGTACTCGTCCCGCACCCCGAGCATGTGCGCCGTGACCTGCCACGAGTGCAGGTATGCCTCGGCGTCGTCGTCGGAGATCGGGATCTCCCACTCACGCATCTTCTGCATGACCGTAGTGGCAAGACTGTGCCAGGTGACCATGATGTCGGCCTGGCTGATGGGAATCTCTTCGGGAGCGGCCTGGTTCCACTGTGGAGACTGCGGCAGCAGGTGCCGGACCGCCGAGTGCACCATGCGTGTCTTCACGCAGGTGATGGTCATCTCCCCGCCAGGGGCATAGGCGTTGTGGGTTCCGATGTCGTAGCCGAGCTTTGCGGTCTTGGAGATACGATCCTTCATGTTCGCGCCGCCGTAGGAATAATAGACAGCGCGCGCCTCCTTGGGGATGACGGTGCTCATCATTCCGCTCGCCATGGCGTACAACACGCCCAGGTACAGTCCGCGCCGCTTGGTGAAGGCGAAGGACTGTTCCAGCTTCTCGTGATCCACCCACGACGGCAGCGTGCGGGCTCTTTCCATCAGTTCACGCACGTCGGCGGGAAGCCCGGTCGGCAGCTGTTGATCGTTCGTGGTCCAGGTACGAAGCAGCTCGTTGACCCGCGAGACATCACCGCGGTCGAGTAACGACGAGACAACTCGGTCGGCCTCCGGATCCCACACCGTGCGGGGATCAGCACCCGCACCGGTTCCCGCCACCGAGCCCGCCGGTGACCACGTCCACAGCGCTCGCGCCTGCGCGGGCGCCGCGACTCCGAGCGCGCCCAACGCCCCCAGTGTCCCGCCTGCGACCAGCGCCTTTCGTCTGCTGAGTTCTTCCATGATCCGCACTCCTCGTTGAGTTGCCGATGACCGGACAGATACCGTGCTGCATTGATACGATGAAACAGCGATCGACTCTGTGTATCATGAGAGCATAAGAGGGCCCAGAACACCAGACCTGTCATCGCCGAAAGGAGATCTGTGGGACCAGCACTTCCCGGCGCGACCACTCCCGACGTCGACCGCGCCGAATCACTGCTCGAACGCGTTTTCAACGTGGAACCCGAGCACGAAGCCGACGACGATGCGGCCACCACACGTGTGCTCGACGCCGCCTACGAACAGTTCTGCCGCACGGGCATCCGCCGCTCGACGATGGATGACGTCGCACGTCGAGCCGGCGTCTCGCGGATCACCGTGTACCGCCGCTTCTCGACGAAGGACGCACTGGTCGAGCATGTGGTCCGGCGCGAATTCCGCCGCTACTTCGACCAGTTCCTGCTCGACATCAAGCCCGCGCGCGACGCCGCCGAACGGGTCGAGTTGGGTTTCGCCAGTGCGCTGCGCTCGATCCGGCACAACCCCCTCATCGGCGGCCTCATGGACGTCGAGCCGGATGTCGTCGTACCGTCACTGATCGGCGACGACGGCAGGACCATGGCGACCGTCTCCCGCTTCGTGGCCGACCGACTCCGCGCCGAACAGCGCGCGGGCACCGTGTCGGACGAGGTCGACGTGGACTTGGCGGCCGAGCTGATGGTGCGTGTGTCGGCATCGTTCCTCGTCACCCCGAGTGGACTCATCGACCTGGACGATGACGATCAGGTTCGCGCGGTCGCACGCCGGTTCCTCGTCCCCATGCTTTCTCCTCCGGACGTGGCGACATAGCCGGACGGCCGCTCACGAAGGGGCCGGCCGCGTCCGTGGGCAGACGGGGGGGGTTGCCCACGCCCCGACGACTCGTCAGGTTTCCCTCGGCCGGCCTATCGGGCCTGCCGCGCCGCTCGGTGAGCGGCCATCCGGACGGGCGCGTTCGCGACGCCGTAGCCGTCGTAGCCGCCGACCCGCTGCACCACCTCGAAGAACACCCTGTCCCCCAGCACCTCGGTGTGGAAGTGGAAGAACTCGCCGTCGTCGTCGCGGTCGTAGAGCACCTGGCACTCGCGCAGGGCGGCCAGCAGGTCGGGGTCGAGCTCCATGCGCGCCTCGAGGTCGTCGTAGTAGTTGTCGGGAATCGGCAGCAGCGGTGCCCCGCGCGCTCGCATCGCCCGTGCGCTGGCGAAGATGTCGTCGCTGGCGAACGCGATGTGCTGCGGATCGGGCACGCCCGGCGCCCAGTCACCGCGACGCAGGACCGTGCCGTGCAGCGCTATGCGCACCAGGCCGCGGGCATCGGTCAGAGCCCGACTGCGCACGAGCCCGAACGGTGCGGCGAACTCGGCGTCGTGCCGGGGTTCCAGCCCGAGCACCGAGCGATAGAACAGCGTCGCCTCGTCGAAGTAGTCGAACGGCTGCGCCAGTGCGACATGGTCGATATGGCCGAGCCCGCCCAGCGCGTGCGAACTCGCTCCGGTCAGGATGAAGTCGGACATCCACCCGTCCTCGGCGGCGGCCGTCCGGCAGAAGAATACGGAGGTGCCGTCGGGCGCGGCGACGACGCTCAGGTCGGCCTCGGCGGGCCCGCGGGTGCGGGGAACCTTCGGCGCCAGGAACGCCTCGGCCCGCGCGGCGGACGCCGCCGGATCGACCGTGTCGACGGCGAGCGCACTGACGGCGGTGGCCTGGTCCGTGCCGGAGTTGAGCAGAACCCGGGCGTTGCCCTGTTGCCAGAGCTGGACCGGCTTGGACCGGTGCTTGCCGACGTGCGCGAAGCCCATCGCGGCGAGTGCCCGCGCCACCTGGTGGTCGGAGGCCGAGCTGACGGCCAGTTCGGTGAAGGCGTAGCCGGTGAGTTCCGGTGGGCTCGGCGGCGCCGGCTCCCGCCCGAGTGATTCCCCCAACGCGACCAGCGAGCGCATGGCGTCGACCGCGGCGCGACCCGGCGCGGCCTGCCGGTACACGTCGTTGAACACCTCCAGCGACAGCGGGCCGTCGTAACCCGCGGCCAGCACGGCCGAGGTGAAAGCGGCCAGGTCGAACGAGCCCTGTCCGGGAAACAGCCGATGGTGTCGGCTCCACTGCAACACGTCCATGTTCAGGTGTGGCGCGTCGGCGAGCTGCAGGAAGAACAGTTTGTCGGCCGGGATCTGCGCGATTCCGTCGATGCTCGTGCCGCCACTCTGCGCGCGGGACAACACGTGGAAGCTGTCCAAGCACAGTCCGAGCGCAGGGTGGTCCGCACGCCGCACGACCTCCCACGAGCGCTCCCAGGTGTCGACCACGCGCCCCCAAGCCAGCGCTTCGTAGGCGATGCGCATTCCGTGCCCGGCTGCGCGTTCCGCGAGTGCCCGCAACTGCTCGGCGAGCAGCTCGTCGTCGTCCACGGCATCGGCCGAAACCGACGAGCACACCAGCATCGTGTCGGTCCCGAGCCGTCGCATGACGTCGAATTTGCGTTCCGCGCGCCGCAGGTTGCGGCTGACCGTGTCGGGATCGGCGGAGTCGACATCCCGGAACGGCTGGTACAGGTCGACCGACAGGCCCAGCCGGTCGCAGTGCGCCCGCACCTGCTCCGGCGACCAGGGCGAGGCGATCAGGTCGTTCTCGAAGACCTCGACACCGCCGAAACCCGCCGCGGCTGCCGCGTTCAGCTTGTCCTCGAGCGTGCCAGACAGACACACCGTCGCTATGCCTTTGTGCATGGTTCAACCTCCGTCAACGGGATGGGCACCGTCGCGGCGGTCCGGGCCGCTTCGGCTACTGCGTGGGTCACGCGCAACGTCCGAAGCCCTTCCCGGCCGTCGACCAACGGCGCAGTCTCGCCGCGCACCACGGCCCGGAAGTGCGCCAGCTGACGCACGAGTGGATCCGCTCCGGAACGATCCAACACCGACGTCCGGAAGGGCTGCCACCAGGACCGTTCGCCGGCGAAGACCCGCAATCGCATGGTGGGGATGCCGAGCGAGCCGTCGGTGCCCGCCAACACGTAGCAGTCCTCATCGGGATGGTTCGGGTACGCGGCGTCCTCCGCGGATGTCTGTTCCCAGCTGTGCGGCGCGGCCGCGGTGTCGGAGAGCAGGAACACCCCGAGGGCGCCCGTATCGAATCGGAGCGTGACCGCCGCGGTGTCCTCGACGTCGAACCCGCGGACCGCGTTCGACGCCACGGCCTGTACCTCGGTGATCTCCCCGCACAGCGCGCGCAGGTTGTCGATCTCGTGGACGAGGTTGATCAGGATCGGCCCGCCGCCGGCCGTGCTCCGCCACGGCGCGTTCTCGAAGTAGCCGTCCGGCTTGCGGAACAACGCGCTCCCCTGGACGGCGACGAGCCTGCCGAGCACACCGGTCCGGACGACTTCGGCCGCCGCCGCCACGATCGGGCTGTGCCGGCGGTGGTGGCCGACCAGCAACGGCACGCCCGCCGCCTCCGCCGCCTCCACCATCGACACGGCCTCGGCGGGCGAGTCGGCGAGGGGCTTCTCCACGAGTACCGGGACCCGTGCCTCAACACAGTGCAGCACGTGCTCGGCGTGCAGCCGGTTCGGCGATGCGACGATCACCGCGTCGGGCCGGACCGCCGCCAGCATTTCCGGAACGCCGGCGTACCCCGGCACCCCGTGCCCGTCGCGTGCCGCAGGGTCGGGGTCCACCACGGACACGAGTTCGCTGGCGACGTCGGAACGGACCAGTGCGATGTGACGCCGTCCGATGAGGCCGGCGCCCACGACGGCGATGCGCACCCGGGTCATCGCGAGGCCAGCCAGCGCAGCGCGAGCGTGTAGCCGGCCACGCCGCAGCCGATGATCGACGCGGTGGCGATCGGGCTGATGTAGGAGTGTGTCCGGAACGGCTCCCGCGCGTGGACGTTCGTCAGGTGCACCTCGACCAGTGGCGCGTCGAGCATCGCGCACGCGTCCCGTAGGGCGACCGACGTGTGGGTCCACGCTGCCGGGTTCAGCACGACCGCGGCACCGTCGTCGGCGGCCTCGTGCACCCAGGCGAGCATCTCGTGCTCGGCGTCGGTCTGCCGTACGTCCACGTCGAGACCGAGCTCGGCCGCCAGGGTGCGGCACGACGCGACCAGCTCGTCGTACCCGGTACTGCCGTACTTCTCGGGCTCGCGGCGGCCGAGCCGTCCGAGGTTGGGGCCGTTGAGCACCCGTACCCGCATGTCCGTCCCCTCTCCGATGAGTGTCCCGGCTGGTGTATTTCGCGCCGGCTATCGGGCCGAGCTCTGCACCTGCTCGTAGAGCTTCGCCTGCTCACCGGAGAGCGTGCGCTCGAAGTGCTGCTGCGCCCGCTCGGCGAACGCGTCGCGGTTCACGTCGTCCACGACCGTCACCGTGCCCTCGGACTTCCACTGCTCGAGAATCTTCTTCTCCTCGTCCTCGATGCAGGTGCGGTTCTTGGCGCGGGTCTCGTGCACGGACGTCTCGAGCGCATCCTGCTGCTCGGTCGAGAGCTGCTGCCAGCTCTCCTCGTTGACAACGATCAGCTGGGAACCGGTCTGGTGACCGGACAACGAGACGTGGCTCTGCACCTCGTCGAAGCTCTGATCCGCGATCGTCGGAATCGGGTTCTCCTGGCCGTCGATGATGCCCTGCTGCAGGCCGACGTAGACCTCCTCGAACGCGACCGCGGTCGCGTTCGCCCCGACCGCCTTGGCGTTCTCCAGGTAGATCGGCGAGTCCGCGTAGCGCATCCGGAGTCCCTCGAGGTCCGCCGGCTCGCGGATCGGCCGGTTCGCAGTGAAGTGCCGCATTCCGAAGAACCAGCCGTCGAGGATGCGGGTGCCGGTGGCCTTCGCGAAGTCGTCCTTCAGTTGCTGGCCCTGCTGACTGTCGAGGAACTCGAACAACTGGTCCGGACCGTCGAACGCATACGCCATGTCGAGCACGCCGATCGGCGGGTAGCTGGCCGCGAGCGCCGACGAACCCTGCACGTCGATGTCCACGTCACCGGACTTCACGGAGTTGAAACGCTCGGCGTCGTCGCCGAGCTGACTGTTCGGGAACGTCTCGATGGTGAGCCCGCTGTCCTGCCCGTTGATCGTGTCGGCCACGGCCTGGATCCCGCAGCGGGTGTGCGGGTGCTGCGTAGGGTAGCTGTTGGCGAACGACAACGTGGCGGTGCCGTTCCCTCCGTCGTTGTCACCGCCGCCCATGGCGGTGCAGCCGCCCGCGAGCATTGTGACGAGAGTGAGCGCGAGAGCGCGCCTGCTGTTGGTTGACCTTGTCGGCATCATTGCCTCCTGGGTGTGTGTCATCTACGGGTCAGAGACCGAGTACCTGCGGCAGGAACGTGGCCACCGACGGCACGAACGTGAGCAGCAGGAGCACGGCGACCAACGGGACGAGGAACGGTGCGGTGCCGCGGAACACCTCGTGCACGGGCATCCTCGTGACGGGGCTGAGGACGTACAGCACGGCGCCGATGGGCGGGGTCAGCAAGCCGATCATCAGGTTGACGATCGTGAGGACCCCGAAGTGCAGCGGGTTCACGCCGAACTCGGCGGCGATCGGCAGCAGGATCGGCACGGTGATCACCAGCACCGACGTGCCCTCCAGCACCGCGCCGAGCACGATGAGCAAGACGTTGACCATGAGCAGGAAGACGACCTGGCTGTCGGTGAACCCGAGCATCCAGTCGGCGACCGCTCCGGGCACCTGCTCCCGGGCCAGGATCCAGGCCAGCAGACCGGAGGCACCGATGATCAGCGTGATCGACGCCGTGGTCGCCGCGGTGTCGCGCAGGATCCCGCCGAGATCCCGCAGCCGCACCGCGCGATAGCACAGACCGAGCACGAGCACGTACGTCGCGCCGACGGCCGCGGCCTCGGTCGGCGTGAAGAACCCGCCGAGGATGCCGCCCAGGATGATCACCGGACAGAGCAACGGAGCCAGCACCCGCGTCGTCGCGCGACGCAGCCGGGCCCAGTCGAACGGCTGCGACTGCAGATCGTGCTGGCGGCGGACCCACACGAACACCGCGATCGCGAGCCCACTGGCCATCAGGAAAGCAGGCAGCACCGACGCCGCGAACAACGCACCGGTGGAGACCGCGGCGATCGATGCGTAGATCACGGCCGGGATGCTCGGCGGCATCACCGGGCCGATCAGACTGGACGCGGCGGTGATGCCCACGGAGAACCGTTTCGAGTAGCCCTTGCGGACTATGGCGGGGACCTCGACCTTGCCGAGTCCGGCCGCGTCCGCCAGCGCGGAGCCGCTCATCCAGGAGAAGCCGAGACTCACACCGATGTTGACGTAGCCGAGGCTGCCTTTGACGCGCCCGATGAGCGCGAGCGCGAAGTCGAACATCCGATCCGCGATTCCCGCGTGGTTGGCGATCACGCCGAGCAGGATGAACAGCGGAACCGCCAGCAGCGGGAAGCTGTCAATGGCACCCGTGAGCTCACGGGTACTCAGGCCGACCGACTGCCCGTTGAAGGTGACGTAGCTCAGACACGGCCCCAGGAGGGCGAACGCGACGGGCACGCGCAACGCGAGCAGGACGGCGATTCCGGCGGCCAACAGCACCATGCTCATGCCTGCGACTCCTCTCCAACGGCCCGAGGGGGAAGGAACACGGCCACGACCGACCGCAGGGCGGTGAGCAGAAACCCGACGAGCGGGATGACGTAGAACCAGCGAATGGGAATACCGAGTGCCGGCGAGACCTGCGAACTGTCGTCGGTCACCAGCACGAACGCCTCGTAGGCGAGGTTCAGGCACACGATCGCGACCATGATGTTCGCGAAGAGGAACACCAGCCTGCGGGTGAGACCGCGTGTCACGGTGTCGATGACCTTCAGCGTGACGTGCCCGTCCCGCTCCATCAGGTATCCCGCCATCGCGAAGGTCAACCAGACGAGGCTGAAGCGGGCCAGCTCACCGGACCCGACCCAACCGCCGGTGGGCAGATACCGCTGCAACGCCTGACCGAGCATCAGCACCAGGATCGTGGCGAGCAGCAGCCCTCCCACGGCGGACTCCACAGTGGACAACCAGCGCAGCGGGGCGGGCCGTGACCGTGCTGCCGTCCCGTCCTGTTCAGCCATGCCGGTCCTCCTGCCAGACCGTCAGATCGATCCATGACTTACCCGGCGCGGAACGTGCCTGCGCGAAGGCCTCCGACGCCTGCGCCGGTCCCGCCGCTCGCTGGAGCACCTCCCCCGGTACGATGAGGCCGTCACCGACGGCCGCGACCGTGTCGGCGAAGTCGCCTGGATGGTCGTAGATCAGCGAGCCGCGGATCACCAACTGCCGTCTCGCCAGCTCCGTTGTGGACATCGAGACCGCATCGCCGCCCATCCCGACCATCACGATCGAGCCCGTGGCCGCCACTGCCTGCAGTGCGATGGCCCAGGTGCGCTCGTTGCCTGCCGTGTCGACCACCACGGGAAAACCACGCACGTCGTGCGGGTCGGCGCGCTTGGCGCCGAGCCGTTCGGCGAGCGCCAGCCGCCCGGGGTGGGGTTCGGTGACGAAGGCGCGCACCCCGTGTGCCAGCAGCGCCTGACACAGCAACAGGCCCTGCGAGCCTGCTCCGATCACCAGGCATTCGTCGCCGGCCTCGACACCGGAACGCCGCACGGCGGCCCTCGCGACGGCGAGCGGTTCGAGGCAGGCCAGGGTCTCGTCGGACACCGACTCGGGCACCGACCGGGCGAAGCGCGCCGGGACGGCGACCCGTTCGGCCAGCAGGCCAGGCACGTTCATGCCGACGATCCCGCGGTCCGGGCAGGCCGACGTCCGGCCCGCCAGGCACGCCGCGCATGCGAGGCAGGGATAGTTCGGCTCGACGACGACCCGCTGGCCGACATGGCGGTCGGTCACGCCGGCGCCCACGGCGACGATCTCGCCGCCACCCTCGTGTCCCATCACCCACGGTAAGGCGGGGACGGGGCGGTGACCTTCGTACACACCGAGGTCGGAGCCACACAGCCCGACGGCGCGGATGCCCACCAGGACCTCGCCGACGCCCGGCTGCGGGTCCGGCCGGTCGTGCACGACCTCGACCCTGCCGGGAGCGGTCAGGACGATTGCCCTCATCGACGGTGTTCCTCTCGACGCTGAGATCCGGGTGAAGTGGGGACCGACGATAAGCGGATGGCAAAATCGACTGCAAGCGGTTGCCAAACTTTGCCAAAACTATCTAGGATCACCGTGTGTTCAACGTCTTGAGGGCCCGCTGATGGAACCAACCGACCGGAAGTGGCCGACCATTTACGACGTGGCCAGGGAAGCGGGCGTGGCAACCTCGACGGTGTCGCGAGCGCTGACCAATCCCGGCCGTGTCAACGCACGAACCCGGGACCGCGTCGTCGAGGTCGCCCAGCGGCTCGGCTACCGCACCAATCCGCTCGCGCAGGCCTTGCCGTCCGGGCGCACGCGGACGGTGGCGCTGTGCGTCTCGGACATCACGAATCCGCACTTCTTCGGCATCATCCGGGGAGCGGAGCAGCAGGCCCGCGCCGCGGGGTGCACCCTCATCCTGTCGGACACCGAGGAATCACCGGATCTCGAGGCCGCGAACATCGAGCGGCTCAGTGGATCGGTGGACGGTTTCGTGATCGCGGCGAGCCGGATGTCCGATCAGCAGATCGGCGAGCTGACCGGCCGCCATCGGCTCACGCTGATCAGCCGTCAGGTCAGCGGCGTGCCGAGCACGATCGTCGACCATGAGGACGGCACCCGGCAGATCATCGAACACCTTGCGTCTCTCGGACACCGCTCGGTGGTCTACGCGGCCGGCCCGCGGCGCTCCTGGCTGGCGGCGAAACGGTGGCACGCGATCAGGACGATCGCCCGGAAGCTCGGCCTCGCCGCCACGCGACTGGGCCCGTTCCCACCCGCCGTGCGAGGCGGAGCCGCGGCGGCCGACGCCACCCTCGGCCAGGGAGCCACCGCAGTGATCGCGCACAACGACCTGCTCGCCATCGGGATGCTGCGACGCTTCAGCGACCGGGCCGTGCACGTGCCCGGCGCCATCAGTGTCGTGGGCTACGACGACATCTTCGGTGCCGATTTCTGTTCCCCGCCGCTGACGACCCTCGCCGGCCAGTTCGACGAAGCGGGCAGGCTTGCGATCGACCTGCTCCTCGGCACACGGGACGGGACACGGCCGCCACAGGCCGAGAATCAGGTGGTGCTGCCGTCGCACCTGGTCGTACGCGGTTCCACCGGCCCCGCACCGTCCTGACGATGTCGGACGCTCCGGTTCTCACCGCCGGCCTGCACAGCCGGGGACCAGGCGCGGAGTCCCTTGCTCTTCACACACCGAAGAGCAACAACCCTGCCGTTTTTCCTGGTGGTGGGCCGGGTCGGACTTGAACCGACGGCCAAAGGATTATGAGGCACCCGACAGCCGTCGCACAGCACGCTCACCAGCGGAAACATTCGAATGAGACGTCACGGCGGGTGCGAACGAGGCACTACGAGGAACCGTTTCGCACCCAAATTCGCACCCAGGGCCGAGACCGGGCGCCCGCATCGAGATCGGCGACCGACCCGTCGCGAACGCTCCGGGGCCAGCGCAGCTCGGCCCCGGGGAAAGATCGGCGGTGTCGACGGACGACTGAACCCTGACGTACGGCCGAACCCTCCGTCACTGATGACTCAGCCGCACGCCGCAATGATGCCCAGGGAGATTCACGACGTGGAGGCCACCACTCCACGAAGCACCGGCAGTCGCCTCCCGTCCAGCCTGCCGCCGACGAACGGCCGGGTCAGAACACCACGACAGGCTTGACGACCCGGCCGGATTCCGAATCAGCGAACGCGGTGTTGATCTCGTCCAGCGAGTAGGTTTGCACCAGCTCGTCGAACGAGAAACGTCCCTGGCAGGTGGGCGAACACCTGGTCTCGCATCCCGACGTCGCCAAGGTCGCGCTCACCGGCTCGACCGCCACCGGCCGCGCGGTCCCGCGCGGCCGGTGGCGACCGACTCATCCACGCCACCCTGGAGCTCGGCGGCAAATCACCACCGGTCGTCTTCCCCGACGCGGATCTCTCGGCCGCCGCCAACGGTCTCGTCGCCAGCGGCTTCGCCGCGACCGGACGAACCTGCATGGCCGGATCCAGACTGATCCGCCACGCCGACGTGCACGCCGAGCTCACCCGACTGGTCGCGGAGCGCCAGCCAGCTCATGCTCGGCGACCCCAACGAACCCGCGACCGAAATGGGTCCGGTCGCTAACGCAGCCCAGTACGAGAAGGTGAGCGGATACCTCGACCGGGCGAAAGCAGAAGGGGGCGTCGTCGCACCCGACGTTCCCTCGGTGGCTACAAGACCTCGGGGCTCGGGCGCGAGAACGGCATCGACTCCCTTTGACCCCTATCTGGAGTACAAGTCCGTCTGGGTCGAGCTCACCGGCAGCACCAGAGACCCCTTCACACTCGGCTCTAACCCGTCACCGTCCGTAATCCATCGGAATTGGGCCGAGGCTTGCAGGGAACACCTCGGGGCCGAGGTCGCCAGCATCATCTGGCGATGATCGTCCGCTACGCCTCTCCCCGAATGGACCCTAATGCGGGAGAGACTCTCGTGCGCACCGCCGAGCAGACTGCTCGAGCGGTCGGCGCTGTCGCCAGTAGTCGTCCAGCCGTCGCGGAACACTGTCTGGCTGTGGGCATCGGCAACGAGTGCGCCGGATGGCGCCGCGCTCACCGCCACCAAGGCCACCCTGGGCAAGAAGGGACAGCGGCTGGCTGCCGGAGCGGTCCGTTTCGGGCTGGCCGGGTTGCGGCAGAGTCATCGCGACGCGCGCTTCGCCGACCGCCCGTCGCCATCCGGCGACGACCGAGCCCCGGTCGTTCTCTACCAGGACGTGGGACCTCGCTGGGTTTCTCGGCGCCGATCTGGAACCGGCGCAGCGGTTCGTACGGGACCACCTCGCGGAGCTGAACGGGCGAACCCCGCAAAACCCTCGTCGGCCACTTCCGTGCCGACATGAGCCTCATCGGCGCCGCCGGACCACTCCATGTCCACCGCAACACCATGGCCTACCGACCCCAGCGTAGCGAGAAGATCCTGGGCAGCCCCGTGACGGACCGAGCACTGGAGCTGCAATGTGCACTGCACCTCGTCGAGCACTACGGCGCCCCAGTCTTCGCAAGGATGGTCCGCAATGAGACGGTCATCTCGGCCTCCGTGATGGAATCGAGGAAGTGCGCGGCGTACTTCCCCTCCGGCGACAGCAGGTAGGTGATCGCGGTGTGCGGTACGGAATACCCGTCCGGGTCGGTCGGGTCGTACTTTCGCCGGGCGAAGACCCGGAACTCCTGCTTGGCCTGTTCGACAGCGTCGACAGAGCCCGTGAGCCCCGTGTAGCGCGGGTAGGGTCGGAGGAACTCGCGGAGCACGTCCGGGGTGTCGCGTTCAGGGTCGACACTGATGTAAAGCGGCTGCAGTCGGTCAGCCGTCTCACCGAGCTCGTCGAGTACGGAGGACAGCCTGCGCAGCGCCCTCGGGCAGACGACCTTGCAGTGTGTGAAGCCGAAGAACACCAGCTGCCACCGGCCCTGGTAAGTATTCTCGGTCACCGGCCGACCGTCGTGGTCGACCAGGGAAAAGGACGGTTGGTCAAGGCTCGTCATCATCGGTCCTGCCTGAAGGTGAAGGTGTGCGGGTTCTCGGTGCAGGACAGCACCACTTGGTCGCCGTTGATGTGAACGGTCTTCGCGAACGGTCCGGGCTCCGGGGTGACCGTTATGCCGTCGATGCGGGCGACGGGCTGCTCGTCGGCCAATACGGTCCAGCGGCCCCGGCCAGCCACGTGGCTGATCGTGACCGTTCCCTCGCCTGGCACAGCACGGGTGCGCTGGAGTCGCGCGTAGAGCACGCCGTCGACGACTTCGGCCTGGCTGACGTCGATGTCGCGTTCGACGGCCGTCAGCACGGGCTGGTCGGAGCGGGAGCTATCCCGCCGGCTGTTGTACAGGCCCCACATCCCGTCCGGCACGTTGAGCCGAGCGTAGCCCAGGAGTACGTTGCCGGCCATCGGCTCGACCAGGGTGACGTTTCCGTCGTCATCGGTGACCGTGTCGTTGCGGGGGTAGTACAGGCCGCCGTCGCGCCATGTCGGCTGCATGAACCGGTCGGCGTGGGCGAGAAGACCCTCAAGTGTGCGCTCGTCGCCCATCTCGGACGCCCACACGGTCACCCAGCCGAAATCGCATGAGTCATTGTCACTTTGCCTCCCCGCCGCCTCCATCGGCGGTGACGGTGTCACAGACAACGTGTCGTCCGGGCCGGGGCGGAGGAACCCCGCGACCTGGCGGGGGTAGTTCGCGTGGACGAAGTCGCGGTTCCACATGTTCATGAGGGTTCCGCACCACGCGTCCGCCCACGGCGCGGGAGCCGCGTTGGGGAGCACGGTCTTCGAGTCTTCAAGGACCAGCATGCTGTAGTGGCCGTTCTCGTCCAGCTTGCCGAAGTCGGCCCATGCCCGCTCGTACCCGGCGGTCACTTCGTCGGCACGATTCCCACCGGTGATCAGGTCGTGCAGACGGAAACCCAGGATCGCGGGCTGGTTGCAGATCTGGAACACGCAGTTCGGTTCGCAGGCCACGCCCAGGTAGCCGTTCTGGACCATTTGCCAGTAGATGTGGTCGTTGAGCGTTTCCCGGTCGTACTCGAATCGCTTCGCCTCTCCACCCCAGAAGAACGACCAGTGCTCAAGCGCCAGGGAGCCGGGGGCCGCGTAGCGGTCACTGTCGAAGAGATGATCGTGCAGAAGTGCCATCGACTGGACGTATGCGCTGTACATGATGTTGTCGCGCACCACGGGGTCCCACTCCTCGTGCAACGAATCCGACAGGTGGGCGTTGAATGGCGCTCCGCCCTGACTGGTGTCCCGCCAGTACATCCAGACCTCGGGCAGGAGGATCTTGTCGATCAGCCGCTGCATCGTCGGCTGGAACAAGCCCGGAGCGGCGGGAAGCCGGTGGAGATGAGTCACCGCCAGCGCGTAGGTCATATAGGCGAGCTGGAAGCGGTACCCGCCGAAATCGTCCTGTCCCGTCGCCTTGCCCTGCATCAGAGACCAGTCGTTGGTCTGCTGGCGGGACAGATTGTCGAAGTGCCGCAGGTGACCGATCTGCTCCGCGGTCAGTAGTTTCTCCGTCATGAGCTTTCGCTCCTTCGCGGATGAGGGATTCGTGGAGTTGATGCATCACATGGTTTTTCAGGTCCGCAGGTCATGGCCGCACTGCACGGGGCGCACTCACCTGCACCCGCCGGAATGGGCATGGCAGCCCTGAAAACAAGCGGAGACAGTAGCTCCACTTAGGGCGCCCACTCTACACGACCCGGAGATGCCATCTCCGCTTAGGAGGAGAGGTGCCGCCGATCGCCGCACCCATCCACCCCCGCCCGGCGCACTCACCGCTCCGGCCGAACCGGCACAATGAACCTCCCCCTCGCCAAGCCACTTCGCCCACACGGACAACGAGGCGGCGCCGAAGAGGCGACGGCGATGTTCAGTACTGCCCTTCGAAACATCCCGTCGGCACGGTCCAGCGCCGGCCAGCACACATCGCTCCCGTATCACCCCTGGGGGGCACCGGGGTGCGGGCGAACCCGACGCGGGCAGTCCTCGTACCCCCTCGACTGGCGGCTGGCACCGCGGTGACACGCTTTCCGCCCAGGCCGAGGAAAGCCAGATGCAGACTTCGGCAGCACGTGCGTCCTGTCAGTGCCCAGCGGTCGCCTTCACCAGGGCCACTCCCACGCCGATGATCGCGTCCAAAAGGCCCGCCACCACGGCCGGCGGGACGCCGCCTCCCATGCGCAGCCCACCCAAGCAGCCCCACAGAAAGAGCGAGACGACTCCCAACCCCGCCGCCGTCAGCGAGGCGGAGTGCAGGGGCAGCACGTCGAGGGCGGACAGCCCGATCAGCACCGCCGGCCCCACGGCACAGGACAGCAGCGGGCTGCTGACGTACAGCATGCGGCGCAGTTCGAAGCCGGTGGCACGGTGACGGTGGACAGTGCGATGCGCCTGCTGGTCGACCACGAACGCCGCGAGCCACAACCCCAGGGCGGTCGTCAGGACGGTGGCAGTGGCACCGAGTGCGCTCACGCCGCTGAAGGACAGGCCGACCACCACAGAGATCATCGTGATGGTCGCGTAGATGCGCTCCTTCAGGCGGTCCGCCACGGCCTCGGCCACCGTGGCAGCCGGCGGATCCTCTCGTTGATCATCGTCCACCATCCGCTGCCCCTCACTTGTTGCGGAACGCAGGCCACGCACCCGTGCTCATCCGCCGTGCACGGCGCCCCGAGCACGCTCACCAGCATGCCTCGGGCCGCGCCTCGGAGCCGGCAGCTACGAGCGCGTGGCCTGGCGTTTCGGACCATGACGGACAGGCAGACGGCCGCGACGCGGCGGAGAAGAAGCGCCGGAGCGACGAAGCCCGGCATGGGCCATCGGGCGGTCGAACGACAGATACCCCGTGCCGCCTACGGCGCGGCCCGGTCGAACTCCTCCTGACTGAGGGCCGGTTGAGGCAGGGCGGTGGGGCGCTCGCGACTCGTTCGGAGCGCGTCGAGGATGAGGGTGAGATAGCGCTGCCACATGTCCTGCGAGACGGCTTTGGTGCGCTGTGTCGCTGCTCCGAGCATGATCTGAATGAGGGGAAAGTCGGTCACCTCGATGTCGTCACGCAGTGAGCCGTGCCGCTGGGCACGCTCGAGGACGGCGTTGATCGCGGGTGTGAGGCGGTCGCGGGCGGCGGCGACCCGGTCCTTGCCGTGGCTGCCCACCAGGAGGACCTCTCGCAGCCCCCGGTCCTCGGCGAAGTCCTGTCCGGCCGCGGTGAAGAAGTGGACGAGCCCGTCCCAGGGATCCTCGCGGGTGAGCGCCTCTTCGGCGAGCTCGATGACGCGTTGGATCTCCTTGTCGAAGATCGCTTCGACAAGTTCCTCGCGATTAGCGAAGCGCCGATAGATCGTGCCCACGCCGACGCCCGCGTGATGGGCGATGTCGTCAAGGGTGACCTCGATGCCTCGCTGCGCGAACACTTCCTGAGCTGCGGTGATGATGCGCTGGCGGTTGCGCTCGGCGTCCGCGCGAAGGGGGCGGCCCGACGCATCGGCAGCGGGCGGCGAGGGAGAGGTCCTGCGGCTCATGCCCCCACTATAGACAGCCATCCGGAGAAAATGTCTCCGCTTAGTGCTACGGTGGTCCAAACGTAAATGGAGATGATTCCTCCACTTCTCTGTGTGTGTGGAGACTGCTGTGACCGCCGTCATGAACGAAGTCGGCCCGCCGCGGCCCGATGAGCCCGCGGACCGGCATCACGGCCGCCGTTGGGTGATCCTCGCGGTGATCGCGATAGCCCAGCTGATGGTGGTGCTGGACGCCACGATCGTGAACATCGCCCTGCCGTCCGCCCAGGCCGACCTGGGCTTCTCCAACGACAACCGGCAGTGGGTCGTGACCGCCTACTCGCTGGCCTTCGGCAGCCTGCTGCTGATCGGCGGGCGTATCGCTGACCTCATCGGCCGCAAGACCACCCTGATCATCGGCCTCGTCGGCTTCGCCATAGCCTCCGCGCTGGCCGGCGCGGCAGCCGACTTCGAAGTCCTGGTCGCCGGGCGGGCGCTCCAGGGAGTCTTCGGTGCCCTGCTGGCCCCGACCGCGCTGGCCCTGCTGACCACGACGTTCACCGACGCCAAGGAACGGGCGGCTGCCTTCGGCATCTTCGGTGCGGTCGCCGGCGCGGGCGGCGGTATCGGCCTCCTGCTGGGTGGCGTACTCACCGAGCACCTCGACTGGCGCTGGTGCCTGTACGTGAACCTGATCTTCGCCGCCATTGCCCTGGTCGGCGCGCTGGTCCTCCTGCCGCGCCACCGCCGCGAGAAGAGCGTCAAGATCGACCTCCCCGGCACGGTCACCGTCACGGCCGGTCTGTTCGCCCTGGTCTACGGATTCGCGAACGCCGAACACGACGGCTGGAGTTCAGTCGGCACCTGGGGGTTCCTGGCCGCCGGCGTCGTCCTGATCGCGGTATTCGCCTGGCTCCAGACCCGAGTCGCACACCCGCTGCTGTTGCTGCGAATCCTGCTCGACCGCAACCGCGGCGCCGCCTCCATCGGGATGTTCATCTCCGCCGCCGGCATGTTCGGCATCAACCTCTTCCTGACCTACTACCTGCAGCAGAGCCTGCACTACTCGCCGGTCGAGACCGGTCTGGCGTTCCTGCCCATGGTCGGCGCCGTCATGGTGACCTCGACTCTGGCCACCAACCTGCTCACCCCACGCTTCGGCCCGAAGCCGATCGTCCCGCTCGGCATGGCTTTCGCCGCCGCCGGGATGTTCTGGCTGACCGGGCTGGACGCCTCCTCCACCTACGCGGCACACGTGCTGCCGCCCCTGGTCGTCTTCGGTCTGGGACTGGGCCTGGTCATGGCGCCGTCCATGAGCGCCGCGACCTACGGGATCGACCCGGCCGACGCGGGGGTCGGCTCGGCCAGCGTAAACACGATGCAGCAGGTCGGCGGGTCCATCGGCACCGCGCTGCTCAGCTCGCTGGCCGCCGGCGCCGCCACCTACTTCCTCGCCGGCAAGGACCCCACCCCCGACCTGGTGGCCCAGTCCGCACTGGAGAGCTACTCCACGGCGTTCGGGTGGTCCGCGGCCTTCTTCGCCGCCGGGATGGTCGTCTGCGGGCTCCTCTTCCGCCGCGGCGCCCCGGTCCACGACCCCGACGCCGCCCCCACCGTCCACATGTGACAGCCCCACCAGAAGAACCACGTCCTCACACGAAGGAGCGATTCTCATGAGCAAGCCCCGCGCCCTGATCGTGGGCATGGGCATCGGAGGCCTGGCCACGGCCATGCGCCTGCACGAGATCGGCTGGGAGCCCGTACTCGTCGAACGCGCTCCCGGACGCCGCCCCGCCGGCTACTTCATCGGCCTGTTCGAGACCGGCCGCGCCACCGCGGAACGCATGGGCGTCCTGAACGCCATCGGCAACCGCACCGACCCCGCCGCCGTGACCTACGACATCGACCGGGCAGGCAGCCGCCGGCCCAGCATGGGCTACGGCGACCTGCCCGGAGAGCCCCACCTCATGCTCCGCGGAGACGTCGAGGCCGCCCTCTACGACCGAGTCGTGGACAAGACGGAGATCCGGTACGGCACCTCTCCCGTGGCCATCGACGAACACAGCGACGGTGCGGACGTCACGTTGCGCACCACCCTCGGCGAGAACACCACCGAGACCACCGAACGCTTCGAGCTCGTGGTGGGCGCCGACGGGCTGCGCTCCACCGTGCGCCGCCTCGTCTTCGGGCCGGACTCGGAGTACCTGCGGCCATTCCACCACATCATCGGCGCTGCCCCGCTCAAGGAACCGGTGCCCGGCTTCCGGCACAACGACGGCCTTGTCCTGGCCGAGTCCGGCCGCTCCGCCTGGGTCTTCCCCTTCCGCGACCACCACCCGACGGTGCTGTTCAACTACCGCACGGACGACGAGGACGGCCAGTTCCGCCGCCCGCCCATCGAGTCCCTGCGGCGCGCCTTCGGCCCCGAACCGGCCGGGCTGGTAATGGAGAGCCTCCTGACGCAGTTCGAGGAGGCCGACGACTACCTTTTCGACTCCGTCCACCAGGTGGAGATGCCCACCTGGCACACCGATCGCGTCGTCCTCCTCGGCGACTCCGCCTGGTGCCTCACCCTCTACTCCGGCATGGGCGTCTCCAGCGGACTGTCCGGAGCCGACTTCCTCGGCACCACCCTGCAACGCAACCCCGACAACCTCCCCCGGGCCCTGCGCGAGTACGACCAGAGGCTGCGGCCCTTCATCGCCAACCAGCAGCACCTGGGCCGCACCGAGGGTCTGACGATGTTCGTCCCCCAGAGCCGCCGGGACATAGCGCTCCGCGGCCTCATCCAGAAGCTGACCAGCAATCCGGTCGGCAAGCGGGCGATGAAGACCCTGGTCGCCGGCAAGTTCAAGGCCAAGTCCATCGACATCGCCGCGCCCTGAGCCTCACCCGTGGCCACGACCCCGGCCGGGACGACGCCATCCCACTCCGCGCGTCTGCAAGAGCCGCGGCACCGCCCTCTCCCCCGGACAGCAACAGCTGTCGATCGACAGGAGATGTGATGACCCCGCACCACCCCACGATGATCGACGCCGTCGACATGCTCGCCGCGGATCCGTCCGCAGCCGTGGACTCCTGGTGGTTCGCCGCCAGGCTCCACAGCGACGAGACCGTGTTCTGGATGAAGATCCACACGATGGCGGTACAGGGAGGCTGCCACAGCACTGTCGCCCAGCTGCAGGAACCCGACGGGCACAGCAGCCACAAGCCGACCCCCGAAAACCTTGACGAGGTGACGCTGTCCCCCGGGGCACGCGACGCACGGACCTCGATCCTGGCCGTCCACGGTGACCTGGACGACATCTCGATCTCCGGTTCCACCGACACCGCGTCGGTACAGCTCACCGCGACGTGCCCACACACTCCCAGCACACCAACCGAATATTTGTCAGACACGCCTTAGTACTGCAACGACACTTCGTTATATCTTGACTGAGTTGATCTCAGCGAGTTTCAGGTCGGCCGGTGTTCGAGGTGAGTGAGGGCGAGTGCGGCTTGGATGATGCTGCCGATCTTGCTGGGGCTGGCGGTGATCCGTTGTAAGGTGCGCCAGCGGCCGGTGAGCAGGGCGAATCCGCGTTCGCCGAGGCAGCGCAGCCTGCGTAGCAGGGCGTTGTAGGTGCGGTTGTCGGCATCGAGGACTTGGTTGCCGGGTGGGTGTTTGATCGGGGTGTGCACTCCGATTCCGGTGCCTTCGTAGCCGCCGTCGGCCAGGGTC
>NZ_JAMTCN010000005.1 GCF_024171865.1 Prauserella aidingensis
GGGCACATGCCTGGTTCGCCGGTCACGGCGTGACCATCGAGCGAGTGCTCACCGACAACGCCTGGTCCTACCGCAAAAACACCTGGCAACAAGCCTGCGCCGACCTGGGCATCGCCCGACGGTTCACCCGCCCCTGGCGCCCACAAACGAACGGAAAAGTCGAGCGCTACCACCGCACCCTGCTCGACGAATGGGCCTACCAACAGCCCTACCACTCCGAAAACGAACGCCAGCGCGCGTTCGGTGACTGGCTCGACTGGTACAACTTCCACCGACCCCACACCGCAATCCACGGAGCCCCACCAGCCGACCGCGTCACCAACCTCTCCGAATCACACAGCTAGCCTGATGCGGCCGAACCGTCGAACCGGAGGAGTGCATGGGCGAACGGGTGGTGGTCGTCGGGTCCGGCGTCATCGGCTTGAGCTGCGCCGTGCGGCTGGCCGAACGCGGCAGGGACGTGACCGTGGTGACCGACCGGGACCCCGCCGACACGACGTCGGTCGTCGCGGGCGGGCTGATCTACCCCCGCCATGCCGAGCCCGTGGACCGCTGCGCCCGGTGGACGGCCGCGACCGTGGACGAGTTCCGCCGACTGGCCGGAGTGCCGGGAACCGGCGTGCGGTTCCTGCCCGGCAGGCTGCTGCGCCGCGCCGAACGCCCGGTGCCTGAGTGGGCCGAGGCCGTGGGCGGCACGACCCGGCGCACCGACCTCGGCGCTCCGTGGACCGACGCCCTGGAGTTCACGACACCGCTCGTCGACACGGGGAGGTACCTGCAGTGGTTGGCGGCCGCCGCGGCACGCGCCGGGGTGCGTGCGGAGCGCCGGAGGGTGCGCGACCTCGGCGACCTCGACCACGCCGACCTCGTGGTGAACGCCGCCGGACTGGGCGCAGGGGAGCTCGCGGGCGACCCGTCGGTGGTGCCGGCGCGCGGACAGGTCGTGCACGTCGCCGACCCGGGGTTGACCGAGTGGGTGGTCGACGAGGACGACTTCAGTTACGTCCTGCCCCACGGTGACCACGTCGTCTGCGGTGGAACGGAGGAGCAGGGCCGGGCGGGGCTCGAACCGGACGCCGCCACGACCGACGACATCCTCCGGAGGTGCCGCGAACTCGTGCCGGCGTTGGCCGGTGCCGCGGTGCTGGGAGTCCGGGTCGGGCTGCGGCCCGCGAGACCCGAGGTGCGAGTCGAACGAGCCGACGGGCACACCGCGCCGCGGCTGATCCACTGCTACGGCCACGGAGGTGTCGGCGTCACCGTGTCCTGGGGATGTGCCGACGAGGTCGCCGCGCTGGCCTGCTGACACCCGTCGCGGCGGTCGGGCTCTCGCCCCGGCGACCTGCGGGCGGCACAATCGTGGGCATGACCACGCCCAGTACCTACGTCGTCACCGCCCGGCGGACGATCGCGGCCGACGCCGAACGGATCTTCGACCTCATCGCCGACCCGTCGCTCCAGCCCCGGTGGGACGGCAACGACAACCTCGCCGAAGCGCCCGCCGGTCAACGGGTGCGCGAGGTGGGCGAGGTGTTCGTCATGACGCTCACCAACGGAGGCATCCGCGAGAACCGGGTCGTCGAATTCGCCGAGGGACGGCTGATCGCGTGGTTGCCGTCGGACCCCGGCGACGCGCCTCCCGGGCACCTGTGGCGGTGGGAGGTCGAGCCGGTCGACGCGACGTCCACCCTCGTCACCCACACCTACGACTGGTCACGGCTGACCGACGAGAACCGGCTCGCCCGGGCGCAGGCCACGACGAGCGCCGAGCTGCAGGCGTCCGTGGACCGGCTGGCCGCGCTCGCCGAGTCCTGACCGGGCATGTGGGCGGTCGCAGCCGGGGTCAGGCGGCCGGGTCGGTGGCGCGGCGCACGTGCATCGCGAAGCTGTCGTCGACGAGCCCCCAGCTTCCGATCCACAGTGGAGTGATGCGGATGACCTCCGGGCTCATCACTCCGACCGGAGGTTCGGTGTCGTCGAGGGCTTCCGCCGTCCCGCGTATCTCGACGCCGCGCACCCGCCACGGGTCCACCGATGCGATGTCGTCCACCACCAGGCAGACCTGCGGATTGCCGCGGACGTTCCGGAACTTGCGGGACCGTCCCAGGTCGTAACCGCCGATGTCGATCGTGTGGGTGTTCCGGTTGATCCAGTAGCCCACCGGGTTGTTCTGCGGGGACCCGTGGGCGTCGACGGTCGCGAGCCTGCCGAGGCGCTGGGTGCTCAGATAGTCCATTTCGGTCGATCCGAAGGTGAGTGCCATGCGCCGACCGTAGAACCTGGACCAAAGTCGAGGTCAACCGATCGGCCGTTCCAGCAGGCGCGCAGGGCGCCGATCGCCGACCATGGAGGACAGCAGTACGAACAGTGGCGACGCCCGTCCGCGGCGTCGTCGCAGGTGGAAGGACGAGCCCGTGGCCGACACGAAGAAGACCGGCGCCACCGACGCCGAGGGCGGCGCCGCGACCGTGGCCTTCCTCGGCGCAGGTGGACTGATGGGCCTGCCGATGGCGCGCAACCTCGCGCAGGCGGGCTTCGCGGTACGCGCGTGGAACCGTTCCCGGGAGAAGGCGGAGCCGCTGTCCGCCGACGGTGCGGTGGTGGTCGACGACGTGGCCGGCGCCGTGACCGGTGCCGACGTCGTCGTGACGATGCTCGCCGACACCGGTGCGATCATCGAATCCCTGGGAGGCGAGCTGGACGCCCTGGCCGACGGGGCCGTGTGGCTGCAGACCAGCACGGTCGGAATCGAGGGCACGCAGCGGCTCGCCGAGCTGGCCGACGGGCACGGCGTGACGTTCGTCGATGCTCCCGTGCTCGGGACCAGGGCGCCCGCGGAAAGCGGCGACCTCGTCGTGCTCGCCTCGGGCCCCGACGACGTCCGCGAGCGCGCCGAGGCGGTGTTCGACGCGGTCGGGAAGAGGACGGTGTGGGTCGGCGAGGCCGGTGCGGGCAGCAGGCTGAAGCTGGTCGCGAACGCGTGGGTGATGTCGATCGTGGAGGCGACCGCCGAGACGGTCGCCCTCGCCGAAGGTCTCGACGTCGACCCGCAACTGTTCCTCGACGCCGTTGCCGGCGGCCCGCTCGACCTGCCCTACCTGCAGGCGAAGGGCGCGATGATGCTCTCCGGCGACTTCGAGCCGTCGATGACGCTCGCGCTGGCGGCCAAGGACACCCGCCTCATCGACGACGCCGCCGACGACGCGGGCCTCGACCTGCCGATGCTCCGGACCATCCGGCACCGCTTCGGCGAGGGTGTCGCCGACCACGGCGACAAGGACATGGCCGCCACCTATCTGACCAGCAGCCCGACGGGCGGCACCGGCGCGGAAGACGGCTGACGGCTGCTGCCGGCGGGCCTCGGAGCGGATCCGGGTGGAGCCTCCGCGGCACGGCCCCGCGACGCCTCGGCGGCGGTCACGGCTCGACCCAGCCCGCGCGGGCGAGGATCTCCCGGATGACCGGGCCTTTCGCCTCGGCGTAGTAGTTCATGTCGTCCCACTCGCGGGTGGCCAGGTCGCGCTTGACGGCGGCGTACCGGTCGCGGTCGCCGGGGTGACTGCGCAGGTGGTCGCGCAGCACCAGGTAGCGCCGCGTCTCGACGTCGTCCGGTGCGTAGCAGTGCAGGTTCACCGGCTCGTCCGGATCGCCGGCGCGCAGTGCACGGTGCCCCGGTTGGGTGACTCGTAGCTCGTATCCTGCGGCCTGCAGGTCGGGCAGGTAGGCGGATTCGTCGTCCGGGTCGTCGATGCCGACCACGATGTCCACCACCGGCTTGGCCGCGAGGCCCGGGACGGATGTCGACCCGATGTGCTCGACGAGCCGCGCCCGCTCGCCCAGGATGTCGCGTAGCTCGGCGGCCCTGCGCGCGAATCGCAGCGGCCATTCCGGGTCGTAGTCGACGATCTCCACGCGCGCCGGCGTCGGCCCGTGGACGAGTATCGCGGCCAGTTTCTCGTCGTCGAGAGGTTCGCGTGCCATGGGACGGCACGTTAGCCGCATTCCGGGGATGCGCCCACGGGTTTCCGTGCCGGGGCGTTGCTCCGAACCGTCAGGGCAGGGCCGCGACACCCGCCTCGGCGACCTCGGTGTCCTGCTCGACACTGCCCGCGCTCACGCCGACCGCGCCGACCACCTCGCCGTCCCGTTCCAGCGGGATACCGCCGCCGAAGACGACGAGGCCACCGTTGGTCGTCTCGACGCCGTACAGCGGAGCGCCGGGCTGTGCCGCCTCGCCGAGCTGTGCGGTCGTCATCCGCAGCAGCGCCGACGTGCGGGCCTTGCGGGTCGCGATGTCGATGCTCGCCAGGATCGCGCCGTCCTGCCTGGCGAATGTCACCAGGTGTGCACCGGCGTCCACGACGGCGACGTTCATCGGCTGGCCGATCTCCTCGGCCTTCGCCAGCGCGGCGTCGAGCACGGCCTTGGCGTCCGCGAGTGTCAGTGGTGCGGCCACGTTTCCTCCAGCTGTTCGGGTGGTTCCTTCAACGGCAGTCCGACGACGAGCCGGGCGGCGTTGTGCCCGCACCATCGGGCGCGGGTGGCGTCCGTGGTGATCACGGGCCGGTCGGCGGGGCGTTTCGCGTGGTGCACACAGACGCGGCTGTCGGAGTCGATGCCGACGCCGACGTCCAGCGGGGACGCGCGGGCCGCGGCGTGCGCCAGGTCGACGGCCGTGACACTCGGCCCGTCGCCTCCCGGACCGTCGCCCCACTCGCCCGGGTCGGCGAGTCGTACGGGCACGCCTTCCTCCTCGAGCCCCGCCAGCAGCTCACGGACGCCGTCGTGCTCACCGAAACTGCGCTCACCGAAACCGTGCTCACCGCCGCCGTGCTCACCGATGCAGTGGACGACGACGGTCGGCGGGGAGCGGCGGTTCCGCTCGCCACGGCGGTCGACGATCCCGCTCACCGGGCACGCTCCGCGCGGTTGTCGACCAGGCCGGTCGCGACGGCGTTGCGCGGACCCTCGCAGCCGCGCACGTTGCCCGTGCCGCAGACGATCCCGGCGCCCGCCACGGCCTCGGCGATCATGTCCGGGACCTCGAAGTCCAGCGCCGACCCGCCGAGCACCACGACGAAGCCGACCTCGCGCAGGTTGCCGCCCGGCGCGACCCGCTCCAACGCGCGCAGAGCGTTGACGACGAACACCTTGTGTTTGGCGGACCTGCGCACCTGGCGGACCTTCTCCAGCGAGTGCCGCGTCGGCACGGGCCGCATGCCCTCCTCGCCCAGTACGACCACGCGCGCGAACGCCTCCGCGGGCAGCGGTTCGTCGAAGAACCGTGCCGTACCGTCCTCCATGCGCACGTGGAAGAAGCTCTCCGCCTTGGCGAGCGGGTTCTTCTTGACGTCCTCGGCGACCTCGCGGTTGTCGAGGCCGAGCTCGGAGTCGATCAGTTTCGTCACCAGGTCGCCCGCGCCCGCAAGGTGGACCGAACGGACCTCGCCGTCGCCGGTGGCCAGTGCGGCGTCGGTCGAGCCGCCGCCGAGGTCGAGCACCGCCAGCGGCCGCTCCGTGCCCGGGGTGGTCAGCGCACCCAGCACGGCCATGTCCGCCTCGACCCCGCCGACGACGACGGCCACACCGAGCGCCGACCGCAGCTGCTCGGCGAGCGCCTCCATCGGAGCCCTGCTCGTGCGCACCATCGCGGCCAGCGCCACCGCGTTCTCCAGCGCGAACTCGCCTGCGAGCGCGCCGGTGACGTGCTGCGGGACGAACGTGTCGACGGCCAGCACGTCCTGGATGCGCACGTCCTGCTCGGCGGCCGCGTCCGACAGCGTTTCCGCCATGGCGTCGCGCACCGTGGCCAGCATCCCGCCCACGTGGGTGCCCGCCTCGCCGGTCGCGTCGGCCAGTGGGGCCACCCGGCGGAGGGCCGCCATGATCTCCTCGGCGCCCGCGTCGATGCCCACCGACAGCCGCGAGTGTTCGCCGATGAGCGTCAACGTTCCCGCCGGGATACGGCGGTCGGCGATGTCCCCGGACGGCGTGCGTACGACGACGGCCGACCGGTTGCCCACCAGTGCCCTCGCCACCGGCGCAACGAGCCGGGTCCGGTCGGGGTCGAGGTCGAACAGCGTCGCGATGCCGTACGAGTTGGACAGCGTGCGCACGGTCCTGCCCGGTTCCGCCACCTCGACGGCCGCGGGCATGCCGAGCGGCACCTTCGCGACCAGCGTCACCTCGTCGACGACCGGGATCGGCTCCGGCAGCCGGTTGACGACGAGGTTCGCGTCGTCGGCGTGGACCACCGCGCCGGTCACCTCGACGCCGCGGTCACGTGCGGCCGCGATGCCCGCGGCCGCGTCCTCGAAGTCCACGCCCGCACCGACCACACAGATCACCCGCTCGCCGGACTCGCACGTGTCGAGCTCGCCGAACGCCACCGTGGTGCCGGTGCCGAGCCCCGCTCCGGCAGGTGTGTCCGGGTTGTGCCCGATCATCGTCGACTCGGTGATGACGGTTTCGGTGATCGTTTCCATCGCCAACCCGCTGATGACCGGCGTGGCCTCGTTGACCAGCACCGTCGCCAGCTCGTGCGGAGCGCGGCCCGCCGCGGACAGCGCCTCCTGCACCACCTTGACCACGCCCGGCACGTTCTCCGCCGTGCCCTTCACTCCGGACGTCGGCGCGAGCGCCCCGCCCAGGTAGCGCGGACCGTCCGGGCCGAGCTCGGCCAGGCACGCCTCGGTGGTGGAGTTGCCGATGTCTACGCCGACCAGCAGAGTCACGGCGTCAACCGGCGTCGGCCAGCCGGATGCGGACGTCGAGCTCGACCGGTGCTGCGCCCGCCGTCACGAACTCCGTCTCCTTGATGTGCAGCAACGCCGCCTTGGCCTGCCAACGCGGCCTGGCCATGTAGTCGTTGCGCGCGGGGACCGGCTCCGGCGACTCGCCCTTGGCGTAGCGCGCGGCGTTGCGGCCGACCTTGCGGAACGTCTCCGGATCGAGCAGCGGCGCCTGCGGAAACAGCTCCAGATTGGACAGTCGCACGAGATCCTTCTGGTGGATCATCGTCGTGCCACGGGACAGCACGCCGACCCCGATGCCCGAGCCGGACAGCCGTGCCGCCGCGTGGGCGATCACCGCGAGGTCGGAACCGCCGCGGTAGCGGATCACCCGCGCGTGCACGCCCTGCTCCTCGACGCCGGCGAGCAGTTCCCGCAGCACCTCGGCGTGCGGGATCTCCACGATCGTCTTCGTGAAGAAATCCCCGAACGCGGGCGAGATACCGATGACCACCTCGTCCGGACGGGTTCCCACCGCGGCCTCGCCCCGTTCGACCGCGTCGAGCACCCGCTCGGGTCGCGCTTCCATGCTCGTCATGGCAGGGGTGTCCTTTCAGCCGATTTCCTCTTCGGGATTACTGGCGCTGACGACGTGGCGAAGGCGTTTCATCTCGCGCCAGCGTTCGCCCGCGGGGCGGTAGCCGCTGCCGGGACCCGCGTAGTCGTTGGCGTCGTTGACCGCGGACAGGGTCTCCAGCTCGGGCGTGAGGATCGCCGACGTGTGCAGCAGGTCGCCCGACACCCGGTGCCGCAGCACCGACAGCAGCGTGTGCGCCATGTCGCTGTACCCGGACGCCTCGAGCGCCTTGATCACGTCGAGTCCGGTGATCCCCCGGTCCATGACCGATTGGGCGGCCTTGAGGTCCTCCAGCACGTCCCGCATCGGCAGATCCTGGCTGCCGTGCGCGTACGTGGCCGCCTCGACCTCCTTGTCGGTGATCGTCGGCAGCCCGAGCCGGGCGAACACCGCCTGCAACGCGCGGGCCGCCCTGCTGCGTGCCGCCAGCAGCTCCTCCTCGGGAACGTGCCGCAGCGCACCGTCCACCTGCAGGTCCCGCTGAATGGTGTTCCAGTCGTCGTAGTCCGTCGAGTCCAAGTTGGACCCTGCGAACATGTTGTCGTAGTTGGGCACGGCCGAGTACCCGGAGCACACGAAGTCGGTTCCCGACAGCAGCTGCGGCAGCAGGCGCGCGGTGCGGCGCATGTCCGAGTGCGAGAACGACTGGTCGTTGCCGGAGGCGCATTCGAGGTCGGCGGTGCTGGCGAGCAGGTTCTCCGCGAGTACCGCACGGATGCCCGCGGGAACGGCACCCGGCACGCCGATGCAGCTGATCGACCCGTTCTGCAGCCCCTGCACGCCCGCACCCTTCGCGACGAGGATGCAGCGGATCTCCAGGTACAGCATCGAGCGGCCCTCGGCGTTGCCCATCTGCACCTCGGAGCCGGTGCCGGAGGTGAAGCGCATCTTGATGCCGCGTGAGGCGTAGGCCGAGGCCAGGAACGCCTTCGACCACGGGGTGTCGTCGCCGTCGCAGAACACCGGCTCCGTGCCGTAGACGGAGATCGTCTCCGCGTAGGCGGTGATGCCGCGCATGCCGAGTTCCAGCTCGGTGGCCTCCTCGAGCGCGCACTGGGTGAGCGCGCCCGGAGTACCCGCCAGCGCGCCGACCTGCAGTGCGATCGCCACGAGCGGCGCGTAGCGCACCACGCCCAGGGTCGTCTCCAGCTCCCGGAATCCGCGCAGCGACGCCTCGGCCGCCTCCGCGGCCACCTGCACCGGGTTGTCGCGTGCGCTCGTGGAGTGCGCCTGATTGGCAGGGGTGCGCCGGGCGCGCATCTTCTGGAGCGCCTGCATCATCTCGACGACGTTCATCGTCTTGACGACCTCGAGCAGCGCGGCAGGGGTCAGGCCGGCCGCGACCTCGACGACCTCCGACCGCGTCACCGTCGGGTCGACGAGCATGCGCGCCACCTCGACCGGTTCGAGTGCCATGGCGCGTTCGGTCACCGACACGTCGATCGCGTGGTCGGCGATGAACTGGTCGAGGAAGTCGAACTCGCCGCGCGGCTTGCCGTCCATCTCCACGATGACGCCGTCGGACACCCGCACGCTCGGTGTCGGGTCGTACGGGCTGTCCATCGCCACCATGCCGACCTCGGGCCACTCCTCGACGAACCCGTCGAGGTTGACCGGCCGTTCCTCGAGCGCCTCGGTGCGTTTGGATGCCGGAGTCGATACCGGAAGTGGTTCCGCAGTCATCGTCGGATCTCCCTGTCGCGTGCGGAGGGTGGAGTTGGTCGGGATGTCGTGTTCGCCGACAGGCCCGCATGTCGGGACGTGCCGGTGTGCCGTGCAGTGGCGGTGTGCGGGCAGTGCCGGTGTGTCGGAAAGGCTCGGGTGTCGCGGGTGCTGCGCCGGAGGTTCGCGGGGCGGAGGTGTCGTGCGTGGAGGCGGTCCGCACCGCGGCGGCGCCGGTGAGCGGTGGTGTCAGGCCAGGACGTCCCGGCGCTCGTAGACGTCGGCGGCCTCGCGCACCAGTTCGGCGCACAACGTCGCGGAGTATTCGCCTTCGAGCCGGTCGGCGATGTCGGTGAGCTGCTGTTTCGTGGAGGCGTTCGGCCGCAGCGAGTTGTAGATCGACAGCACGAGATCGTCCGGCAGCGCGGTCAGTTCGGCGGCTCGGCGGAAGTTGCGTGCCAGCTGCGTGCGGCCGACCCGTTCGGCGATCTGCGCCTGCAGCCGAAGTGTGTCGGGGGAGATGCGGAGGTCCTCGGCGGCGACGTCGCCGGAGAGCACGGCCTGCATGGTCAGCTCGTCGATCGGCTTGCCCGTCGGAGTCCGGAGCAGCTCCGGTCGCTGTGTCGCGAGCGGGTAGTCGCTGCCCGGATCGAGTTCCACCTGGTCGGGAAGCGTCACCGCCATCACCTGCCTTCTACGTTGAAGCCGGTATCGGGTGTCGAACCTATGCGCAGGGGCGTTGCACCAACGTTGCAGGCGCCCGGGGCTCGGGTGCGGTATTCGGTTGTGGCACGGCGGTGGGGTGCCGGTGACCCGGCCACCGACCGTGGCCGCGGGCCCGCGGCGGTCTCACGGGGTGCCGCCGGTCTCGTCAGCCATCGTCGTCGCTGTCGAGTAGCCAGGCCAGTCGTGCGTCCGCGACCGGGCGACGTGGGTCACCCGCAGGAAGGAGGCGGGTGAGGTGTTCGAACACCTCGACGTCGTCGCGACCCGGTTCACCCTCGGACAGCGCCCACAGTGCCTCGGGGGCGCCGCTGTCGAGCACGGCGGTGCGCAGGGCGACGGTCCGCTGTTCGCGCTCCGCCCGGATGGTCGGCGACTCCGACCGGGCCAGCAGCGGTGCGGCGGCGATGGATGCCGCGGTCACGAGGTCGCCCGCCGCGAGGGCGTCGCGTACGCGCAGGAAGTCGGCGTCGACGTCGGCGGCCAGGCGGTACGGCTTGGCGAGGAGCGCATCGCCGAGTTCGCTGCGCAGCCGGTGCACCTCGGCGCGCACCGTCGTGGGGTTGCCTGCGTCGCCGTAGAGGTGGAGCGCCAACTGGTCGGCGGTCAGCCCGTCCGGATGCAGCGCTAACAGGGCGAGGATCTCCGCCCTGCGCAGGGTCAACGGCACGCTTCGGCCGTCCAGCTGTGCCTCGGGAGCAGTGCCGAGGAACGACAGCCGCAACGTCGGCCTCGCCGGCCGTGCGGGAATCGTCTTTCCCCCCATGCGCGGCAGGCGGAGCAGATACCCACCGGACAGCGGTTCGAGCAGTGCTTCGCGACCGTCGAGGTCGATCCGGTCCGTGCCGGGTTCGACGTCGACCCGGTGCGGGAACGTGCCGAGCGGGTTCGCGGCGATCACCCTGCCGGATGTCGTGAGCAGTGCTCCCGGTTCACTGCCGAGTCGTTCCAGGCGGGGCAGGTTCCGCCGCCGCAGGCGCTCGTCGGAGTCCTCCATCCGCAGCCGGAGGTGGTTCTCCGCGACCTGCGCGGTGGCGTTGACCAGCGACACCATCGCCGGGTGCAGCGTGTCCAGCCTGCCGCTGATGTCGATGGCGCCGAGCACCCGGCCGGTGTCGGGGTCGTGGATCGGGGCGGCGGCACACGTCCATGAGTGGTAGGTGCGCACGAGGTGCTCGGCCGAGTAGATCTGCACCGGCGCGTCCGTCGCGAGCGCGGTGCCCATCGCGTTGGTGCCGATCGCCGATTCGGCCCACCGCGTTCCCTCGTGCAGGCCGACCGGGTCGGCCAGCCGGCACAGCCCGGACGGGCCCTCCCGCCACAGGATCGTGCCGTCGGCGTCGGTGAGGATCGTGATGTGTTGGGCCTCGTCGGCGATGCTCACCAGCAGTTCCCGGAGCGGCGGCAGCACGGCGTGCAGCGGGTGGGAGGTGCGGACGTCGTCGAGTTCGTCGTCGTCGTACACCACCGGCGGGAGGTAGTCGTCCGGGTCGACGCCGGTTGCCAGCGAACGGCGCCAGGACTCGGAGATGACGGTCCGCGGCGCCGCCCCACCGCTCTCCCCGCCGAGCTCCTCGTCACTGAGCGCGGCGTCACGGATCTGCTTCAGCACACGCTGCTGGGCGAACGGGTCCGACACGCTGTGCAGGGCATTCGGGGCGGGTTGGGATCTCATGGACACTCCGCGGCGGCGACGGTGACGGGCGGTGCTGTTCGTTCGAGCATGCCCCGGTCTCGCTCCCGAGAGCAAGGAAGTGGCACGAGGTGACCCCTCGTGCCACCGGTCACGGCGCGCTGCAACGTCGCGACGCGGTGTTGCAACGCGCCTGCAACGTCGCGGTTCCTACGTTCGGCGACCAGGCAGTGAAATCGAGCAGAGAGGCTCTTTTCGGATGACCACTTACGCCGCACCGGGGCAGCCAGGCAGCGTCGTCGCGTTCGAAGCGCGTTACGACCACTTCATCGGCGGTGAGTACGTGCCTCCGGCCAAGGGCCAGTACTTCGAGAACCCGACGCCGGTCACCGGCAAGGTGTTCACCGAGATCGCGCGTGGCACGTCCGGGGACATCGACCGTGCCGTGACCGCGGCGACCGGTGCCGCCGACGCGTGGGGCCGCACGTCGCCCGCCGAGCGCGCCGTCCTGCTCAACCAGATCGCCGACCGTATGGAGGCCAACCTCGAGGCCATCGCCGTGGCCGAGAGCTGGGAGAACGGCAAGCCCGTCCGCGAGACGCTGAATGCCGACATCCCGCTGGCCATCGACCACTTCCGCTACTTCGCCGGTTCGATCCGCGCGCAGGAGGGCTCGATCTCGCAGATCGACGCCGACACCGTGGCGTACCACTTCCACGAACCGCTCGGCGTGGTCGGCCAGATCATCCCGTGGAACTTCCCGATCCTCATGGCGACGTGGAAGCTCGCTCCCGCGCTGGCCGCGGGCAACTGCGTGGTGCTCAAGCCCGCCGAGCAGACGCCCGCGTCGATCCACGTGCTGCTGTCGCTGATCGCCGACCTGCTGCCGGCGGGCGTGCTGAACATCGTCAACGGTTTCGGTGCCGAGGCGGGCAAGCCGCTGGCCCAGCACCCTGGCATCCGCAAGATCGCCTTCACCGGTGAGACCACCACCGGCAGGCTGATCATGCAGTACGCCAGCGAGAACATCATTCCGGTGACACTCGAGCTGGGCGGCAAGAGCCCGAACATCTTCTTCTCCGACGTCGCCGCCGCCGACGACGCCTTCTACAACAAGGCGCAGGAGGGCTTCGCGATGTTCGCCCTCAACCAGGGCGAGGTGTGCACGTGCCCGTCGCGCGCCCTGGTGCAGGCGTCGATCTACGACAGGTTCGTCAGCGACGGTGTCGCGCGCGTCGAGAAGATCCAGCAGGGCAACCCGCTCGACACCGACACCATGATCGGTGCGCAGGCCTCCAACGATCAGTTCGAGAAGATCCTGTCCTACGTCGACATCGGTAAGCAGGAGGGCGCGAAGGTCCTCACCGGTGGTGAGAAGGCCGACCTGGGCGGCGAGCTGTCCGGCGGCTACTACGTCAAGCCGACCGTGTTCGCCGGTGACAACAAGATGCGCGTGTTCCAGGAGGAGATCTTCGGGCCGGTCGTGTCGGTGGCGAAGTTCGACGACTACGACGACGCCATCAAGACGGCCAACGACACGCTCTACGGTCTCGGGGCGGGCGTGTGGTCGCGGGACGGCAACACGGCGTTCCGCGCGGGCCGCGACATCGAAGCCGGTCGCGTGTGGACGAACTGCTACCACGCCTACCCGGCCCACGCGGCCTTCGGCGGGTACAAGCAGTCGGGTATCGGCCGGGAGAACCACCGGATGATGCTCGACCACTACCAGCAGACGAAGAACCTGCTGGTGTCGTACTCGCCCGACGCGCAGGGATTCTTCTGACGACCATGAGCAGAGTGGACCTCACCGACGCCGCGGCGGATCTGCTGCGACGACTGGCCGCGGAGCACGGGCCGTTGATGTTCCACCAGTCCGGCGGCTGCTGCGACGGCAGCGCTCCCATGTGCTATCCGGCCGGTGAGTTCCGTACCGGCGCAGCGGACGTGCACCTCGGCGACCTCGCCGTCGCCGGGGCGGGCGAACCCGTTCCGGTGTGGATGTCGCGGGCGCAGTTCGAGTACTGGCAGCACACGCACCTGACCATCGACGTGGTCGAGGGGCGCGGTAGCGGGTTCTCGCTCGAGGCTCCGGACGGAGTGCGCTTCCTGATCCGCTCGCGGCTGCTCACCGACGAGGAGCTGGCCGAGCTCGGCTGACCGGAGAACCCGGAACCGGCTCTGCCGTTCCGAACCGGCCCACCCCGACCCGCGAGGCCCGTTCGCCGACGAGTCCACTCTGGACATACCGGCGAACGGGCCTCGTGCCACGTTCGCCGCGGCACGGCATCACCGACCGGACCGCGGGATTCAGGGGGTGCGGTCGGGTACCGTGATGCGGTACTGACGGATCTTGCGGTAGATCGTCGCCCTGCCGAGGCCCAAGCGCTCGGCCGCTTCGCTGACGGTGGTGCCCGGTTCGGTCAGGCAGCGGACGATCTCGTCCCGTTCCACCGACTGCAACCTGGTCAGCGGGTGGCCGGGGCCGGTGAAGACCTCGGGTGCGAGGTGGTGCAGGTCGACCCGGTCGGTCCTGGCGGCCGCCTCGCGGACGACCCGGCGGAGGCTGCGGACGTTGCCGGGCCAGTCGAACGTCGTCAGCGCGCGGGCGGCCGCCGGCGTGAAGTCGATTTCGCGACCCCGCGCCTGGTGGGCGAAATGCCTGGCCAGTGGCATGATGTCGTCCGGCCGGAACCGAAGTGCAGGCACGTCGACGACGACGTCGATCAGCTCGCGGAGCTCCTCCGGCAGCGTGTCGGCCGACGTGGCCGTGACCACGTAGGGTTGCATGTCGCCGGTGGTTCGCTCCCGAGCGAACAGCTGTGCGAGTTCCGTCGTCGCCCACGCGGGCATGCTGTCCACTCCGGAGACGATCACGCAGGTGCTGTCCTTGCCGAGTTCGGGAACCCACAGCTCGAACCACGACTCGACGTCCTCGGGGGCTGGTGGCCGCGCGCTCAGCACGCGCTCCCGGCGCAGCTGCCGGCGGGCCAGCGAGGCGAGGGCGGTCCTGCCCGTGCCCGGTTCGCCGACCACGGCGACGGCCAGTCCGCGCCGGAACGCCGTGCGCGCCTCGGCGAACGCGTCGCGCCACCCAGTGGTCGGCAGCCCCTCCTCGGGTGCGCGTGAGCGGTCGGCGTAGACGCGGAACACCTCGCCGTGCGGAGTGGGCGGAGCGGCCTTTCCGGCACCTCTGGCCAGCATCAACGCCGACGTGTTGGCCGCCGCCGACTGGGCCAGCGCCATCAACAGTTCCGGGGCCGAGTCGGACCACGTCGTGAGGTTGACGCTGCCCGCGACGTCGCCCGACGGATCGACCACGGGTGCCGCCGCGCAGGTGTAGCCGCGCAGCCCGGTGCAGTAGTGCTCGTCGGCACGCACCAGCGACGGTGCGCGGTCGGCGAGCGCGAGGCCCAGGCCGTTGGTGCCGACGTTGCGTTCGGCGAAGTAGAACCCCGGGGCCAGGTGCACGCGGTCCAGCGAGCGGTTGATCGTGGCGTCCTCGGAGAGTCGGCTCAGCACGAGCCCGTCCGGATCGGTGATCATCATGCTGACCGGCTCGTTCGCCAGCGTTTTCTGCAGGCCGCGCAGCACCTCGCGGCCGCACTCGTACAGCAGTGATTCCGTGTCGACCGAGCCGGTGAACACGGGCCGGATCTCGTCGGCGGCGAGGCCGTAGCGCTCGCTGCGGCGCCACGACGCGCGCAATCGTGGCGCGCCGCCCGGCGGCTGCGCGGGGAGAGAGAAGTCGTCGCGGTGCATGTCGAGCCTCCCGAGCGCGTCATTGCGCCTTCCTGGGTCAGACAACCACAGCGTGCCCCGAAACTCAGCCGTCCAGGTGTCTCAAAGTGAGACACGCGTGGGGTCCCCGGTGGCGCCGGGCACTCGTAGCGTTCCCGCACCACGTGTCATCGGCGCCACGTACGGGAGGAGACCCCATGTACACCAAGGACGGCGAGAAGTACTTCATTCTCGATGCGCACGTCGCACTCTGGGACGCCCGTCCCGAGAATCAGCGGAACATCCACGGCAAGCAGTTCATCGACTGCTTCTACGACTATCACCGCAACCTGAGCCCGGAATCCGAGGTCTGGCCGTACGAGGAGTACCTGTACCAGGGCGGCGAGAGGTTGATGCGTGACCTGTTCACCGACGGCTACGTGGATCACGCGATCTTCCAGCCCGCACTGCTGAGCGCGTTCTACAACAACGGGTTCGGTCAGACGGAGGAGGCGTTCGCACTGGCGCAGCGGTATCCGGACAAGCTGACCTACAACCACTGCTGGGACCCGCGGTTCGAGCAGGCGGGACTCGACCAGCTCAGGCGGGACGCCGAACGGTTCGGGTTGAAGGGCGTCAAGCTCTACACCGCCGAGTGGCAGGGGGACTCGCGTGGCTACAAGCTCGACGCCCCGTGGTCCTACCGCTACCTGGAGGCGTGTCAGGAACTCGGTATCCGCAACATTCACATCCACAAGGGGCCGACGATCCGCCCGCTGGACCGCGATGCCTTCGACGTGGCCGACATCGACAAGGTCGCCACCGACTTCACCGACCTGAACTTCGTCGTCGAGCACTGCGGCCTGCCACGGCTCGAGGACTTCTGCTGGATCGCCACACAGGAGCCGAACGTGCACGCGGGTCTGGCCGTGGCGATGCCGTTCATCCACTCGCGGCCGCGGTACTTCGCCCAGATCATCGGTGAGCTGCTGTACTGGCTGGACGAGGACCGGATCCAGTTCTCCAGCGACTATGCGATCTGGACGCCGAAGTGGCTCGTCGAGAAGTTCGTCGACTTCCGGATCCCGGAGGACATGACCGAGTACGGGCCGCTGACCACCGCGCAGAAGAAGAAGATCCTCGGCCTCAACGCGGCGGCGATGTACGACATCGACGTGCCCGCCGAGTGCCGGCTGTCTGCGGACGACTCGGCGCGCACGTCCGAAGCCGTGGCGGTGGCCTGATGTGTGCCGCGGCGAACGAGCAGGCAGGCACGGGCAGCACGGCCGATGCTCCGGACGGGGACGTCCTGGAGCGAGCGCACGAGGCGCTCGGCACCGTCGTCGATCCCGAGCTCGACGAGCCGATCACCGATCTCGGGTTCGTCCGGTCCGCGGATGTCATCGACGGCGAGCTGGTGGTGCACCTGCGACTGCCGACGTCGTTCTGTGCGCCCAACTTCGCCTACCTCATGGCGTCGGACGCGAAGGACGCGCTGTGGACCCTCGGCATGCCGGTCACGGTGCGGCTCGACGACCACCACGATTCGGAGATCATCAACCGTGGTCTGGCTGCCGACGCCGGTTACCGCGGCACGTTCGGCGAGGAGGCCGACGAGGACCTCGACGAGCTGCGGCTGACCTTCCGGCGCAAGGCGCACACGGCGGCGATGGAGCGGGCCCTCACGCGGTATCTGCGTGCGCATCCCGACCTGCCCGAGGAAGGCCTGCACGACGTCACGCTGGGCGACCTTCCCGACGACGGAGCCACCCGTGCGCTGCTGCGGCACCGCCGCACGCTCGGGCTCCCCACCGGCGACGACCGGCCCGCGCTGGTCGACTCGGAGGGCGAGCCCTGCCCACGGGAGGAGGTGCCGTGGCGGCTGCGGGTCGCGCGCTCGCTGCGTGTGTCGATGGACGGCAACGCGCACTTCTGCCGTGGCCTGCTGCGTACCCGTTACCCCGATTCGGCGGCCGACCAGTCGCCCCGAGCATTCCAGGAGAAGGTGTCATGAAAGCGATTCAGGTAGTCGGCTATCACGAGAAACTGCAGCCCGCCGAGGTGCCGATGCCGGAGCCCGCCGGGCCCTACGACGTCGTCGTGAAGATCGGCGGCGCCGGTGTGTGCCGCACGGACATCCACATCCTCGAAGGTCAGTGGGCGGAGAAGTCCGGGGTCACGCTGCCTTACACGATCGGGCACGAGAACGCGGGGTGGGTGCACGCCGTGGGCAGCGCGGTCACCAACGTGGCGGAGGGCGACAAGGTCATCGTGCACCCGTTGGTGACGTGCGGCCTGTGCCGAGCCTGCCGATCGGGTGACGACGTCCACTGCGAGCAGAGCCTGTTCCCCGGAATCGACACCCACGGCGGCTACGCGGAGTACCTGAAGACGTCGGCGCGCAGCGTCGTCAAGATCGACGACTCGCTGGAGCCCGCCGACGTGGCCGCACTCGCCGACGCAGGGTTGACGGCCTACCACGCGGCGGCCAAGGCGTCCCGGACGTTGCGGCCCGGTGACCGGTGCGTCGTCATCGGCGCCGGGGGACTGGGCCACATCGGAATCCAGGTGCTCAAGGCACTGACCGCGGCGGAACTGATCGTCGTCGACCGCAACGCCGACGCCGTGAAGCTCGCCGTGTCCATCGGTGCTGACCACGGTGTGGTCGCCGACGGCACGCACGTGGCGCAGGTGCTGGACCTGACCGGCGGCAACGGAGCGGAGGTCGTCGTCGACTTCGTCGGCGAGGGCGGTGCGACCGCCGAGGGTGTGCGCATGCTGCGTCGCGCGGGTGACTATCACGTGGTGGGATATGGCGAGAACATCGACATCCCGACGATCGACATCATCTCGACCGAGATCAATTTCATCGGCAACCTGGTGGGGTCCTACAACGACCTGTGCGAGTTGATGGTGTTGGCAGCACAGGGCAAGGTGCGGCTGCACACCAGCAAGTACCCGTTGGAACGCTTCCAGGACGCCATCGACGATCTGGAAGCGGGCCGCATCCGCGGTCGCGCCATCCTCACCCCCTGATGCCCTGGGCACTCGAGGCACACACGACGACGAGGAGACCAATCGATGATCTTCATTACCGCGAAGTTCCGGGTCAAGCCCGAGCACGCCGACCGTTGGCCCGAGATCTCGAAGGCCTTCACCCACGCCACCCGCAGCGAACCCGGCTGTCTGTGGTTCGAGTGGTCGCGCAGCCTCGAGAACCCGAACGAGTACGTGCTCGTCGAGGCGTTCCGGGACGGTGACGCCGGCGCGGCTCACGTCAACTCCGAGCACTTCAAGGCCGCGCAGCAGACCCTGCCGCCCTACCTCGCCGAAACTCCGCGGGTCGTCAACACGACCGTCGATCAGGACGACTGGTCGGAACTGGGTGAGATGGCGGTGAAGTAACAACCGGGCCCAGGCCCGGCTCTCGGGCACAGCCCGCGCCGGTCGCCGGCCCGGGTCCGGCTCATCGAGGTGGCGGCCAGCAGGGAGGAACCCGTCGCCCCCGACGGCGACGGGTTCCCCGCCGGCTCGTCGGAGCCGGCGTGTTCTCGCCACACCCGAGCGGGCGAGTATCGAGGAATACCCGGCCGGCCGCCTGCGAAAACCAGGGCGGAGGCCGGCCGGCCGCACCGTCCTGCGAGGCCCTGGCCGTGGACCGAGACGCCGCGACTCGCCGGTCCACGGCCAGGTCGACCGGTGCCGGCCGAAACCGGCCCGGCCGGCTCTTCCCCGGTGGGTGTGCGCGCTTCAGCCCACGGACGGGCCCATGCCCAGCGACTGCGGGGTACTCGGATCGGGCGACGGTTGTCGCAGCCCTTCGTCGAGCTCGCCGATCTCGCTCATCAACGCTGGAGAGCCGCCCCACGGTGTCTGCTCCTCGGCGATGAGCGAGTTCGTCGTCAGCAACAGCCCGGCGACCGAGGCGCCGTTCTGCAACGCCGACCGCGCGACGCGCAGCGGGTCGAGGATGCCCAACTCGATCATGTTGCCGTAGCGGTTGCCGAGCGCGTCGAACCCTTCGTCCCTGCCGAGACCGCGACTGTAGGAGACGATGTCGTCGCCCGGGTATCCCGCGTTGCCCGCGATGAGGCGGGCGGGTTCGCTCAGCGCACGCCGCACGATGTCGGCGCCGATACCGTAGTCACCGTCGAGTCCGTGCTCGTCGAGAACCTGTTCGGCGTGCAGGAACGCCGCGCCGCCGCCGGCGACGATGCCCTCGGCCATCGCCGCGCGGGTGGCGGACAGCGCGTCCTCGACCCGGTGCTGCAGTTCCTTGAGCTCGGCCGGGGTCGCGGCGCCGACCCGGATGACGGCCACCTTGCCGGTGAGCGCGCCGATCCGTTCCTGCAGCACGTCCTCGTCGAAGCCGTACTGTGCCCGTTCCAGTTCAGCGCGCAGCTGACCCACGCGGAACGCGACGTCGTCCTCCGACCCGCCGCCGTCGACGATCGTCGTGCTGTGCTCGTCGACGCGGACCGTGCGCGCCCGGCCCAGCTGGTCGAGCGTCAGGTTCTCCAGCGTGAACCCGGACTGGCGCGACAGCACCGCCCCGCCCGTCACGGCGGCGATGTCCTCGAGCTTGTGCAGCCGCCGGTCGCCGAATCCCGGCGCACGCACGGCCACGGACTGGAACGTGCCGTTGCTGTGGTTGTGCACCAGCATCGACAGCGCTGTGCCCTCGACGTTCTCGGCGATCACGACGAGCGGCCGCGGCGCGCGCATGATCTTGTCGAGCAGCGGCATCAGCTCCTGCACCTTGGTGATCTTCTCGGCGCAGAGCAGGATGTACGGGTCCTCGACGACGGCCTCGAGTCTGCCCGGGTCGGTGACCAGGTAGGGCGAGAGGTAGCCGTTGTCGAACTCGAAGCCCTCGACGAAGTCGACGGACATGCCGATCTGCGGCGACTCCTCGACCGTCACGATGCCGCCGTCGCCGACCGTGTGCAGCGCCTTGGCGATCACGGAACCGACGGCCTCGTCGTTGTTCGCCGAGATCGTCGCCACCCGCGCGAAGTCGTCCTCCGTGGCCAACGGATGCGCGACGGCCTGCAGGTGCTCCACCAGCCTGCCGACGGCGACGTCGATACCGCGTTTGACCAGGACCGGATTGCCGCCCTTGGCGATGGCGTCCATGCCCTCGTGGATGATCGCCTGCGCCAGCACCGTCGCTGTCGTGGTTCCGTCACCGACGATGTCGTTCGTCTTGATTGCGGCTTCCTTGACCAGCTGGGCACCCATGTTCTCGAACGGGTCGTGCAGGTGGATGTCCCGCGCGATCGTCACGCCGTCGTTGGTGACGTCGGGCGAACCGGTCAACTTCTCGATGATCACGTTGCGGCCCTTCGGGCCCAATGTCGATTTCACGGCTTCGGCGAGCTTGTCGACGCCGATCCGGAGCTGGTCGCGGGCGTCCGAGCCAAAGCGAAGGTCCTTGGCCATGGGGTCAACTCCTGTTCCGCGCGCCTCGTTGCGCGCGCTCGAGTCAGGGAACGAGAATCGCTCGGCCGCTGACCACACCCGCGTCCAGGTCGGCCAGGGCGTCGAGTGCGGCATCGAGCGGGTACTGCTTGGTGTGGAGGGTGACCTGGCCCGCTTCGGCGAGCACCATGAGCTCGACGAGGTCGTTGTAGGTGCCGACCAGGTTGCCGATGACGTTGCGCTCGGTGGAGATGATGTCGATCGTCGGGATATCGATGTTGCTGCCGTAGCCGATGACGAAGTGCGAACCGCCGCGCCGGGTCATCGCGAACGCGTCCTGCTGGGCGCCCTGTTCGGCGACGAAGTCGAGCACGACCTCCGCGCCCTGCCCGCCGGTCAGGTCCAGGACCGCATCGACGTGCGACCCGTCGGCCTGCACCGTCTCGTGCGCGCCGAGTTGTTCGGCCAGTTTCAACGCCTCGGACTTGCGGTCGACCACGACGATCCGCGTCGCCGTGAGTGCGGCCAGCGACTGGATGCCGATGTGCCCGAGGCCGCCTGCGCCGTTGACGACACACGTCGTGCCTGGAGGCAGCGACGCTGCCGCCTTGCGCACCGCGTGATACGCCGTGATACCCGCGTCCGCGAGCGCCGCGACGTCCTCCGGCCGCGTCGACGGGTCGAGCTTGATGCACGCTCGCGCCGACGTCTTCAGGTACTCCGCCATCCCACCGTCACTGTCGATTCCGGGGAAGGCGTTGTCGGCGCAGTGCATGTCATCGCCCGCGCGGCAGGACCGGCACAGCCCGCATGTCGGCGTGGGGTGCAGGATCACCGTGTCGCCCGGCGCCACATTGGACACCGCACTGCCCACGGCATGAACCCACCCCGCGTTCTCGTGGCCGATCGTGTAAGGCAGCGTGACCCCGGACTTGTCCCGCCACTGCTCCTCGATGATGTGCAGATCGGTGCGGCACACGCCCGCCCCGCCGATCTTCACGATCACGTCGAACGGGCCCGCGATCTCCGGATCCGGCACCTGTTCGATCGTCGGTTGCCGGTGGTACTCGTGCAGTCGTACGGCTTTCATGACACCTCCCGTTTCTCTGCGCTGCGCGGGGTTTCCGCACCGCCGGGGTTCGCTGCCGCCGCCGGCTGTGCCGTGCCCTCCGGGGCCGCCGTGTCGTCGCCGTACCGCGTCCGCAGCAGTCCGCGGCACCAGCCCGTGTTGCCGTCGATGCTCACCCGCACGGTCTTCGCGAACCGCAATCGCTGCTCGACCTGCTCCTCGGGAATCGGAGCGCCCGATTCGTCGACGAACAGTGGGGTGTCTGCCGACGCGGGAAGACCCAGTTCCCGGCGTCTCCGCGTGAGGCTGTCGCGTTCGGCCGACGCGGGGATCTCGCCGAGCGTGGCGTGGGCGAGTGCGTCGATCCGCCAGCCGTCGTCGAGCAGCTTGCGGCACGTGCGTTCCAGGCACGCCAGGTGCGCTTTGCGGCGGAACGTGCGCCGCAGCTCGTCGAGTTCGCCGACGGCCTGACCCTCGAACGCGTCAGCGAACCCGTCGCGCGCTGCCACGCCCGCGTTGATCTCCTCGGCCGCGAAGTGGTCGGTGAGTCTCACCTCGGCCCAGTCGAGCCCGCGTACAGCCACGAGCGCGTCGTAGGCGTCGGCGACCATAAGGTAGGCGAAATTCGGCGCGCAGAAGTACGTCGGCAGGCGCAGCCGCACGTCCACGCCCGTGCCCGCGGGCGTGGACAGCACCGTCGCCGCCAGCACGAACCCGAGCTCGGTGATCGGCCTGCCGAGCTCGGGGTCGTCGACCGTCGCGAGTGCCTCCCACGCGCGTTCGGCCAGGCTCGTCGTCGCCGCCGTCATGCCGGCACCGCCGGAGCCGAGCCGACCGCCTCGGTGCTGTCGGCGACCTCGTCGGGAACCGCGGCCTCGCGCGGCACCTCGATGTCGTACAGGTTCGCCGCGTTCACGCCGAGGATCTTGCGCTTGACGTCCGGAGTGAGCGTGCCGTACTCGCCCTGCATGTCCTCGGGCACCTGGAAGTCGACGAACTTCTCGATCAGCCACTTCGGGTGCCAGATGGCGTAGTCGCTCGCGAACGTGATGCGGTTCTCGTCCAGCCAGTACAGCAGTTCCATGATGATCTGGGCGAAGTACCGCGGCCGCGAGTGGATGAACGGCATCGCGACGGCGAGTCCGCCGTAGACGTTCGGCTCCTGGGTGGCGATCCAGCAGAAGTCCTCGAGCCGCGGCAGGCCGACGTGCTCGATGATGAAGTTCAACTCGGGGAAAGCGGTGGCGACGTCGTCCACATCGGCGACGTCGAACGCGTCGCGGTTGAGCGGGTAGATCGTCGGTCCCTTGTGGACGTGGATGTTGCGGATGCCCAGTTCCCGGCATTTCTCCAGGTACCGGTATGACCAGTCGTCGGTGAGCTTCCAGCCCTTCGAATCGCCCTTCCACTCGGCCGTGTACAGCTTCACGCCGCGCAGCTTCCACCGCTGCGTGAGCCGCTCCAGCGCCTCGAGGCCGGCCTCGCCGTCCCTCGGATCCCACGCGCCGTTGACGATGAACTTGTCCGGGTACCGTTCGGCCAGGAGACCGTCCTGTTCGGTCGTGTTGAACCCGTTGGTGAAGAAGTCCGTCAGGTAGGTCGGCTGGAAGATCGCCTTGTCGACGTAGCCGTCCTCGAACAGATCCTTCATCAGGGTGGCTTCGCCGTACTTCTCGAACTTCTCCAACGGCCACACCCACTCCTCGGGGGAAAGGTTGCGGTGATAGTCGTAGAAGCACTCGATGAAACCCTTGCCGTAACGGTTCGCCTGGTTCTCCGGGCTGCCGTCCCAGAGATGCACGTGGCTGTCGACGATGAAGTAGCTCTCGCCGTCCTTGGTGTACATGGGCACTGCTCCCTTGCGTGTCGCGGTGGTGGAGGCGCCGGGCCCGGCCAGCCGAGCCGCCCGTGCCTGTCGAACCCGGCGCCTCCGGTTCTCCCGCCGGCGTTACCGCACCGGTCGGAGGTCGAAGTCCAGGTACTCGGCGGCGTCCTCGGGATTGGCGAACAGGATCGTCCGGTCGTCGAGGTGGATCATGCGCCCGTAGTGGGTCGACATGCTCTCCTCGAACTCGGCCTGGTCGAACCAGCCGTCCTCCTCGCCCGCGGCTTCGTCGATCTCGGAGTAGACGACGTCGACGCGGCCCTCGGCGTCGATGCGGATCATCGAGGGCAACGGAGTGACGGTGACGTTGTCCTTGCCACGCATCACCTCCGCGATGACCTCGCCCACCTGGTTGTTCATCAGCGTGTAGCCGCACATGCCGGAGGCGGTGTTGTTCGACTCGAAACTCGGCGTCGGCGTGCTGGCGCTCGTGGTGGTCACTGGTTCAACTCCTTCGGGTTGCGCAGGCCGAGCTCGGCCAGGATTCCGCCGAACCGGCTCTTGGCTCGGTCGAGTGCGTCCTCGAATCGCGGCGGTTTCGCGTCCGGCTGCGACCACAGCGGCTGCAGTGTGCGCGCGGCGGCCAGGCACCGCGGAACCCACGCCTCGAGCCACGACTGCATCGTCCGCGTGTTGTGCTCGGCGAACTCCTTGTCGGCCACCAGCGGCTGGAACAGTGCCTTGGTGTAGCGCAGGTCGCGCTCGGCGTAGTCGTACTCGGCGGCGCCGATGAGCGTCGGCGTGACGAAGTCGCCGTTGCCGGGGGCGGCCTGCTGGACGAGGTTGCTGCGGAACAGCTCACCGACCAGTGGCTCGAACACCACGTTGGCGGCGAAGAGCGCCTCCGCCCAGTCCCAGGTGGACGTCAGCTGCTCCGCGACGCCGCGCACGCCCTGCCACGCCGGGTCCTCCTGCCACGTCCGCAGGTGGGCCTCGCCGTCGAACTCGGCGATCTCCTCCGACAGCGTCAGGTTGTACAGCGCCAGGTCCTGTGCGGAGCGGATCCGGTGCATACTGTTCACCGAGATCGCCGTGTTGTGCATGTTGGTCGGGCCCCTGCGGTTGGCGTTGGCGAACAGGTACAACCCGAGTCCGTGGTCGACGTGCATCCACGCACCGACGTGCTGCGCCACGAACTGCACCCAGTTCGGATTCCACTGGTCGAACGCCTTGCTCTGCCTCGCGGCGTCGACGTTCTGGTTGAGTTGGCGCACCACGTTGGAGTTGTTGCGGTAGATGCTCTGTTCCCACTCCTCGTTGGGATCGCGGAACTCGTGCCAGCCGTGGGCGGGCCACTCGTAGCCCTGGCCGCCGGAACCCGGGTAGCGTTTCGGTTCCGGACGGTCGCTGCCCCACGCCTTGAGCACGGTCCACTCGAGCGGATAGCCGCCCTTGCCGTCGGCGAAGCCGTACAGCCAGCCCTGCGACAGGTAGTGCCGCGGATCGGGCTGCACCTCGACGGTGACGTCCTCGTAGTGGCTCTGCTTGCGCTTACGCGGGATGAAGTAGTTGAACCGTCGCAGGTTCGAATCAGGGAACTCGCGTGCGCCCGCCTCGGCGTCGGTGAACACCGGTTTCGGCACGCTGCGCTCGGTCTGCGTCGGGACTGGTTCCTGGGTAGCCGTCATCACGGTTCCTTCGTCTCGTTCGGCGCCGGTGAGACCGGGTTGCAAGCCCGGTCTCACCCGTCGTCGCCGGTGGTCGTGAACTTGTCGTAGAAGACCCGTTTCTCGTCGACGCCGAGAGCGGGAAGCAGCTCGACCGCCGCCTCCACCATCGGTGGCGGCCCGCACACGTAGGCGTCCACACCGGACAGGTCGGTTTCCGAAGTGCGCACCACGTCGGTGATCAACCCGGTGGCACCCGCCCACGCGCCGTTCGCAGCGTCCGACAGTGCGGGCACGTACCGGAACCGCGGCAGCCGCATCTCGAGCTCGCGGAGTTCGTCGTCGAAACACAGATCACGATCGGTCCGCGCGCCGTAGTAGAACGTCGCGGGCCGATCGACGCCGCGCTCGGCCATCGACCGCAGCAGCGACAGGATCGGTGCCATCCCTGCACCGCCGCCGACGAACAGCAGCGGCGCGTCCCGCCCGTCTCGCAGGGTGAAGACCCCGAACGGGCCGGTGATCTCCAGCCGGTCGCCCGGCTGCACCTTGGTGTCGAGGTACTCGGAGAACAGCCCGCCCGGGTACACCTTGATGACGAACTCGAGCGTGCCGTCGGCCGTCGACGTGTTCGCCATCGAGAACGAACGGGTCTCGTCGGTACCGGGTACGGCGAAGTCGACGTACTGGCCGGGGAAGAACCGAAGCTCCTCCGGTTCGATCAGCCGCACCACGAGCCGGCGCATGTCGTGGGTGACGTTGTCGTTCGACACCACCCCGACCGTCGCGGACCGGATCGGCAGCCCCGATCGGATCATCTCCTCGTCGTAGTTGAGCAGCTCGATGGTCAGGTCCTCGTATGGGTGCGCGCGGCACAGGAGCGTGTAGCCCTCCTCGGCCTCGAAATCCGGAAGCGCGAACGTGGAGTACCTGTCGTGCTCGAGGTCGTCACCGTCCAGGACGAACGACTTGCACGACCCGCACTGGCCCTCCTTGCAACCGTGCATCAGCATCACGCCCTGCTCGGCGGCCGCGCGCAGGATCGTCTGATCCTCCTCGACCTCGACCTCGATCCCGACCGGCTCGAACCGCACCCGGTGCTTCTCGGTCATGCTCACCTCACCTTCGTCGCTGACTCGCGTGAACCGGACGGCGCCGGCGCGGGGCGGGTCCGTAGCCCGCCCCGCGCGGCCCCCTCGCTCCGGCGCGCGAGCGCTTCACTCGGCGGGCGCAGGCCTACCGGCCGGGCCCTGCCGGACGTAGTCGGAGTGGAAGGCCTGCCGCTCGGAATCGGTCATCTCATTGAGGCTGACGTTCGGGCTCGGGAACGGCGGGCACCGGCGAAGGTGGTCGAGCGTCCACATCTTCTTCGGATCGAGGTCGAGATGCGGCTGCGCCACCAGGGTCTCGCCGTCGTCGCGGACATAACCCATGTCCTTGACGATGTCGGCGAAGTTCCAGTTGTGGTACAGCGTTTCCCATTCGCGAGCACCGGTGAGCTTGCCCATGTTCGGTGTCTGCCTGCCCTCGTAGGTGTCCCGGAACGCGACCGCGTCGGTCCAGTGACAACCCTCGGAGCAGTACGTGCGCCACTGTCCGTCCACTTCGTCCATGACCATGTCCTGCCGGATCAGGCACGGCACCATGCACGTCCAGCAGCGGTGCGGGTAGACGTAGTCGACGTCCTCGAAGGCGATGGGCTTGTGCCCGTTCGGCACCGAGAGCCGGTTGTAGTTCTCCCACCAGGCGCCGTACTTGTCGTACCAGCCCGGGTACTTGTGCTCGAACCACTCGAAGTCCTCGTCGGTCATCGGGTCGATGCGCCAGTAGTTGGCGATCCAGCCGGTGGCGAAGAATTGGGCGACCTCGTGCACGTACCCCTTGTTCCAGATGCGATTCCACGACTCCTCGACGAGGTCGTGGGGGATCGTCAGTCCGTACTTCTCGAGCGGGACGAGGTAGCTGCGGTAGTAGTCGTCGTAGATCCAGCGCCGCCACATCTCGGCGTAGCTCTCGCGGTCCTTGCGGCGATCCTTCGTGCCGTACTCGATGAACGTGCCGATCGCGGCGTCGACGACGCAGTGGTTGTTCCACCACGCGTACCGCAGATCCCGTTCGAGTAGCTGATGGTTGCTCTCGTCGGACAGCGCCATGAGCAGCGTGGCGTAGCCGTTGCTGATGTGGCGCGACTCGTCCGACTGCACCGAGTGGAACACCGTCGGTAGCAGGTAGTCACCGTTGGCGGCCGCCTCGCCGGGCATGGCCACGAACAGGGTGTTGGTGAACGCCGTCTCGGCGACGATCGTCAGATAGACGCTGGCCGCGGTAATCGCGTCACCGGTGATGAAGCCTTCCGCGAACTGCCTGCCGATCGTGCCTGCGTAGTCGTTCTGGAAGTTGCGCAGGCTCGAGTTGAATCCGGCGGGGTCGATGTAGTTGTTCATGTACAGGCGCTTGAGGTTCTGCTGGATCGTCGAGTGCCTGACCTCGTCGATCATCTGGATCGCCTGGCCGTTGTGCAGCTCGGGATTCGGCACCGTGCGGAACAGCAACGGCATCGCCCGTGCCGCCGAGATCTCGGGCAGCGGAATGATCGACAGGAACAGCTTCTGCCATTCCATCCACCGCGGTTGGACCTGGCGGAACATGTTGCCGCGAATCGCGCCGTCCTGTGCGCCGTAGACGCGATGGTCCTTCTCCTCCTCCATGGGGAAGTACGAGCGCAGGACCTGCTTGAGCGGGTCCTTCTTCTTCGCCTTGGAGAACGTGTAATCGGTGCCGTACTGCGAGACCGGTTCGTGGTAGGCCGGTTCCCACGACAGCTCCTGAATCTTCTCGTGTGCTTTCGCCACACTCTGGCGAGTCATGGTCACTCCTTCCCGCCGCCTGCGGCGGCGGTACGGGGAATGGTTCGCTGGCAGCCGGTGGCCCCCGGCCCTGTCCACCGAGGTGGGCGGGGCCGACGCGGCAGGGACGACTGGCTGTGACTCCCATTACATGGCCGGCGGGTGCGGCGTGCGGTCTCAATTTGAGACGAAGTTCGACCACCGGTTATCGAAACGGCCCGGGGTCGAACACGAAAGGCATTGTCGGAATCGACTGCGGTGTCGCTTGTGGGTGATACGGCACCCATTTCCGGTACTGGCGTCCCATCTATTACCGGTACCGTCGCGAATCGCGGGCCCGTGCGTTGTCACCGAGCCGCGGTGACCACCCGGCGAGCGGGCCTCATTCGCCGTTCGGCTCGTCACCGTGCAGGTCGCCGGGCTCGTCGAGCAGCGCCGCGCGAAGCTCGGCGAGCTCGCGTTGCGTTTCGCGCCCGATCCTTGAATCGCCGTCAGCCGATGGGGTGATTCCCAGTGCCCGCAACAGTTCGGCGGCGGGCACACCGGGGTCGCCCGCCTCGCCGAGTTCGGGATGCAGGCCTTGCTCGGCGAGGTGGGAGAAGACCACGTTGACAACGGTCCACGGGCTGTAAGTCTCCTCGCTCATGCGCCCATGACACGCCCGCGTGAAGCTCCGGGTGGTCTCAATTTGAGACACCGCAGGTGCCGTGTCGGGCTTACCGTGAGGAGTCGGGTACGTGGTCCGGAGCGTCGGAACACGTCGCCCCGGAAGGTCGCAATGGAGCGGTCGTGGAGGCACCGATGGTCGAGGAGCAGGCGTCGAGGGTGTCGCAGGCCGTGGTCGACGGCGAGCTCGTCGGCGCGGCGTTGCCCCTGGTCGAACCGATGACGTCGACGCGCGAGTCCGTGCCGCTGCCGACGCTGGCTGGCCACGGCACCACGGGCGGGAGCGACGCGGCGCTCGCCGAGGCGCGTACCCGATTCCTGACGTCGGAACCCGTCGCCTTCGGCGAGGTGCGGACCCCGATTCTCAACTCGTGGCGGCGATCGCTCCGCGCCGAGGTGGCAGCCGACCACATCGAGGTGCCCTACGTCGGCGAGGACAACCTCGACGCGGCGTGGGTCGAGGGCGCGCGTCCGCTCCTGAACCAGCTCGCCGGCCAGCTCGACGGCCAGCCGGTCAGCCTGATCCTCACCGATCCGACCGGCATCGTCCTCAGCCAGCACACCGGCGACGGGGACCTGCACAGGCACCTCGAAGGCGTGCACCTCGTGCCGGGGTTCAGCTACGGGGAGGAGTTCGTCGGCACCAACGGCATCGGCACCGCCCTCGAAGACGGCACGCCGCGACGCGTGTTCGGCCACGAACACTATGCAGAACACCTCGAAGGTCTCGCATGCGCGGGCGTGCCGATCCAGCATCCGTTGTCGGGCAAGACGATCGGCGCCGTCGACCTGACGTGCTGGAGCCGCGACGCCAGCGGTCTGCTCATCGCGCTCGCCCGCAGCGCGGCCGACCAGGTGCGCCAGGCGTTGCTGGCGACGACCAGCCCGCGCGAACTCGAACTGTTCCAGGCGTACCTGCAGGCATGCAGGCGCACCGGTGGCATCGTGCTCGCCGTCGACGCCGACAACGTGATGATGAACGACTACGCCCGCACCCTGCTCGACGCCGCCGACCAGGCGATGCTCGTCGGTCAGATGCGTGAGCTGGTCGACTCCGGCCAGCGAAGCAGCACGAGTCTGCTCCTGCCGAGCGGCAGCCGGGTTCGGGTGCACTGCCGTCCGTTGTCGGCCGCGGGGGCGGCGGTGCTGCACGTCGAACTGGTCGAGCCGGACGAGGACACCGGCCCCGGGACCGCCGCCCTGCCGATGTTCCTGCCCGGCACCGTCGGATCGGCCCCGGTGTGGCTGCGCTGCTGCCACGAGGTGGACGCCGGGTTCGACGCGGGGGAGTGGCTCGCCTTGGTCGGCGAACCCGGGACGGGAAAGGCGACGCTGGCCGAATGCGTCCAGCAGCGCAGACGGCCCGGCGAGCAGCTGCGCACGCTCGACGTGGACCCTGCGGGCGACGCGGGCAGGCCGGGATGGCTCGACGTCGTGCGGTCGGTGTTCGCGCACCCGGCGTCCGCGTTGGTCGTCCGGCACGCCGACCGGCTCGACGCGGCGTCGGCGACCGCGCTCGCCGCGACCCTGGCCGAGCTGCGCGACACCGCGGGGCCGTGTGTGCCGTGGGTGGCCGTGACGCTCGACGCAGGCGCCGACACCGGCAGGCTCGCCGACCTGCTGGAACTGTTGCCGCGCACGGTGCAAGTCCCGCCGCTGCGGTACCGCATCGAGGACCTCGACCAGTTGGTGCCGTTCCTGCTCGGCAAGCTCAGCCGCGGTGGGCTCACCTGTTCGCCCGCCACCATGAAACTGCTCATGCGCGCGACCTGGCCCGGCAACGTCACCGAACTCTACGGGGTGTTGCGGGACGTCGTGGCGCACCGGCGTCGCACCGGGGAGATCCGGCCCGGTGACCTGCCCGCGGCGTACCACGCGGTGACGCGCCGGGCGCTCACGCACCTCGAGTCGCTCGAGCGGGACGCCATCGTCCGCGGTCTCCGCGACGCCGACGGCAACAAGAGCAGAGCCGCAAAGTCGCTGGGCATGTCGCGGGCCACGATCTACCGCAAGATCCACGACTACGGCATCGTCACCGCGGGTTCCGGACGCGGCGGCAGGAACCGATGACGCCCGCCCCCTATGGGTGGCCGCGTCGACCCCGACACAGGATCCGACGAAGGGCTTGGCGACGATGACCGTTCCCGACACCGTCCGAGCGCTCGACACTCCGGCCTCACGCGAACTCGCGGGGCTGGCCGAGCTGCTCGGCGACGTGCAGACCGTGCTGGAGTGCTGCGAACGCCTGTCAGCCGGTTCCACGCCGCCCGACGAGTTGACGGCCGAAGCGCTGTGGACGACCGCCGTACTGGCGTACGCGCGGTGCTTCGAGGGGGAGCCGCGACTGGCGGCCTCCGACGTGGCGGAGACGTCGCTGCAGGGCGAGGTCACCGAGTGGCACGAACTGCTGCTGCGACTGCGCGACCACTACGTGTCGGCGCGGCGGGAGCAGTGCGGCGTCGGCGCCGCGCAGGACGAGACCGGCAGGGCGGGCGGCGTCGCGGTGACGTCGGCGCCGCGGCCCGCGCCCGACGACGTCACGGTCCGCCAGACCGGCGCGCTCGCCTACGAACTCGGCAAGCTCGTCGACGCGCGGATGAATGAGCAGCAGGAACTCCTGCGCGCGGCCGTCGGTGACATGCCCGCCGCGGAGCTGTCCCGGCTCCCGACGATCGACCTCGCCGGCTGACGTCGCGCCTACCTGCGGGCGAGGGTGACGGCGAGGCGGTGCAGGTACTCGGCGACCTCGGGTTCGGTGCGGTCGGGCAATCCGAACAGTGTCTCGGTGACGCCTGCCGCCGCCCACATGTCGAGCTGTTCGAGGTCCGGTGTGCCCGCCAGCGCGACGACCTCGGGCAGGCCGACGCGGCCCGCCTCCCGCCACGTCCGGTGCAGGGTCGCGATCTTGTCGGTGAGGTCGTCCTCGCCGGGGGTGGTCATCCAGCCGTGGCCGGTGCGGGTGATCCAGTCGAACGTCGTCGCCGTGCCCGCCGCGCCGACGACGACCGGAACGTCACCGGCGGGTTTCGGCCAGGCCCAGCTCGGCCCGAACGAGACGAACTCGCCGTCGTAGGACGCCTCGTCGGCGGTCCACAGCGCGCGCATGGCTTCGACGTACTCGCGCAGCACCGTCCGGCGTCTACCGGGAGGAACGCCGTGGTCGGCGAGCTCGTCGGTGTTCCAGCCGAAGCCGACACCGAGCGTCACGCGCCCGCCCGCGAGGTGGTCGAGCGAGGCGATCGTCTTCGCCAGGGCGAGCGGATCGTGCTCGGCGGGCAGCGCGACGGCCGTTCCCAGCCGGATGCGGTTCGTGACGGCGGCGGCCGTCGACAGCGCGACCCACGGGTCGAGCGTGCGCACGTAGCGGTCGTCGGGCAGGGAGGAGTCGCCGGTCCGCGGGTGTGCGGCGTCGCGGCGGACCGGAATGTGCGTGTGCTCGGGGACGCAGAAGGAGGCGAAACCGGCCTCCTCCGCCAGACGTGCCGCCGAGGCGGGTGCGATGCTGCGGTCGCTGGTGAACATGACGATCCCGTGTCGCATGCCGCAAAGTAGAACATGTTCTCGGTCGCTGCGGGAGGGTCGGACGCCGACCTGCGACCGGCGAGCCGATCCGCCCACCCGGACACCGCGCGCACCGCCACCCGCGCATCGGAAGCGGCACGCTCGCGCGAGTAGCCTGGAGGATTGTGTCCACTCCTCACGACGCCGCTCCCCTCGAGGAAGCGCGGCGCAGGCGGTCGTTCGCCGTCATCAGCCATCCCGACGCCGGTAAGTCGACGCTGACCGAGGCGCTCGCCCTGCACGCACGCGTGATCTCCGAGGCGGGTTCGGTGCACGGCAAGGGCGGCAGGCAGGGCGTCGTGTCGGACTGGATGTCGATGGAGCAGGCGCGCGGCATCTCGATCACGTCGGCGGCGCTGCAGTTCGAGTACCGCGACTGCGTCATCAACCTGCTGGACACGCCGGGGCACGCGGACTTCTCCGAAGACACCTACCGCGTGCTGTCGGCCGTCGACTCGGCGGTGATGCTGCTGGACGCCGCCAAGGGGCTCGAGCCGCAGACGTTGAAGCTGTTCGACGTCTGCCGGCACCGGGGCATTCCGGTGCTGACGTTCATCAACAAGTGGGACCGGCCGGGTCGTGACGCGCTCGAGCTGTGCGACGAGCTGGTCGAGCGCATCGACCTCCAGCCGATGCCACTGACCTGGCCCGTCGGTTCGCCGGGACACTTCCAGGGTGTGCTCGACGTGCCGACCGGGCAGTTCGTCCGCTACGCACGGACCGCAGGCGGCGCGAAGGCCGCGCCCGAGGAGCACCTCTCGCCCGAACAGGCCGAGGCCGAGGTCGGCGAGGACTGGACGACCGCGCGCGAGGAGTACGACCTGCTGCTCGACTCCGGCGGCGAGTTCGATGAGGAACGGTTCCGCGACGCGACCGCCACGCCGGTGCTGTTCGGCGCCGCCGTGCTCAACTTCGGGGTGCGCCACCTGCTCGACCTGGTGGTCGACCTAGCGCCCCGTCCCGAGCCGCGTGAGGACGCCGACGGCGCGCCGCGGCCCCTGGACGCCGAGTTCTCCGCGTTCGTGTTCAAGGTGCAGACCGGCATGGACCCGGCCCACCGCGACCAGGTGGCGTTCGCGCGCGTGTGCTCGGGCGAGTTCGAGCGCGGCATGGTCGTCACCAACGCCACGACGAAACGCCCGTTCGCGACGAAGTACGTCCAACAGGTCTTCGGGCAAAAACGATCCACAATGGACACGGCGTATCCGGGCGATGTGATCGGGCTCGTCAACGCCACGGCGCTGCGGGTCGGCGACACGTTGTACTCGGGCAAACCCGCGGTGCGGTTCCCGGGGCTGCCGCAGTTCGCGCCCGCGCACTTCGCCGTCGCGACGCCGTCCGACCTGAGCAAGGCCAAGCAGTTCCGCAAGGGCATCGACCAGCTCGGTGCCGAGGGCGTGGTGCAGCTGCTGACGTCCGACCTGCGCGGCGACGGCGCCCCGGTGCTCGCCGCGGTCGGGCCGATGCAGTTCGAGGTGGCGACGCACCGGATGGAGCACGAGTTCAACGCGCCGGTGAAGCTCGACCGCCTGCCCTACAGTGCCGTGCGGAAACTCGGCGACTCGTCGCAGCGCAGCATCGTCGACGCGGGCAGGCGCAGCGAGGTCCTCGACCGCGCCGACGGCACCGAGCTCGCCGTGTTCGAGGACGAGATGTCCCTGCGCATCCTGCTGCGCGCCCACCCGGAACTGCAACTCGAACCGCTGCTCGCCGAAGGCTGACCCCCGCGCGTCGGTGCCGCGGTGACCTGCGGGAACAGCCCGCGGCACGTCGGGCGGCACGGCTGACGCCGGTTCCGGACGCGCACGTTCGCCGCCTCGGCGGTGTCCGTGCGACTCCCGGCTGGATACGGTCGCCGAAGCGATCGACCCAGGGAGGTTCGCGGGTGAGGCCAGGACGGTTCGGATGACGTTGTCGGTGACGGCGCACCCATGACCCCACCGCAACAGGGGGCACGGCAACAGGGCGCACGGCAATTGAGCCCGATGCAACGCCGGATCGCGATCGCGGCCGTTCAGGTGCTCGGGCTGGCGGTCTGGTTCTCCATGTCCGCGGTGGTGCCCACGCTCCGCGACGAGTGGGGCATCTCGGCCGCGGCCGCCGTGTGGCTGACGGCGTCGGTGCAGATCGGTTTCGTCGTGGGCGCCGTCGGCTCGGCCGCCCTGAACCTCGCCGACCGGGTTCGCCCCCAACTGCTCCTCGCGACCAGCGCGGCACTGGCCGCGCTCTGCACCCTCGTGTTGGCGATGCTGGCCGGCGGTATGGCGGCGGCCCTGCCACTGCGATTTCTCACCGGCGTCTTCCTTGCGGGCGTCTACCCGGTGGGCATGAAGTTGATGGTGTCCTGGTCGGGACGCTCCGGCAGGGGCATGTCGATGGGGATGCTGATCGCGGCGCTGACACTCGGGTCGTCGGTGCCGCACCTCATCGCGGGGTTCGGGACGCTGCCGTGGCGATCGGTGCTGGTGGCCGCGTCCGTGCTCGGCGGGCTCGGTGCACTCGTGGCGGTCACGATCGTCCGGCCGGGGCCGCAGCTCGCCGCGGGCAGCCCACTGCCGAACCCGCGTTACGCCCTCACCATGTTCACCCAGCGCGGGCCGCGGCTGGCCAATCTCGGCTACTTCGGCCACATGTGGGAGCTCTACGCGCTGTGGACGTGGCTCCCGACGTTCCTGCTGGCGCGCGAGGCGGCGGACGCGCCGCACGTGGTCGAGCTCCTCGTGTTCGCGACCATGGGTGTCGCCGGCGCGGCGGGGTGCTTCCTCGGCGGCTGGATATCCGACCGGTACGGCCGTTCCCCCGCCGCGGTGTCCGCACTCGCCGTGAGCGGCGCGTGCTGCCTGCTCTCGCCCGTCGTGCTCGATGCGCCGTCGGTCGTGCTGGTCGCGTTCTGTGCGGTGTGGGGCGCCGCCGTGATCGCAGACTCGGGCGTGTTCTCGGTGTCGTTGAGCGAAACGGCCGACTCCCGGTACGTGGGCACGGCACTGACCGCCCAGACGGCCATCGGCTTCGCGCTGACCGCGGTCAGTATCCAGGTCGTGCCGCTGGTGGCCGCCGTCGTCGGCTGGCAGTTCGCGTTCCTCGCGCTCGTCCCGGGGCCGATGATCGGTGCGCTGGCGATGCGCGCCTTCGGGTCTCGTGCCCGCGACGCGGTTCCGTCCACAAATCCATCCACAAAGGAGTGACATGTCCGCTGTCTGGCCGAACGGAAAACCGGAAGTGGGTGCCGTCGCGGAGTTGTCCCGGCAGGTGGGGTCCGGCGACATTCCCCTGTTCACCGAGCTGAGCGGGGACCGCAACCCGCTGCACTACGACGAGGCCGCCGCCGAGTCCTCGTGGTTCGGGGAGATCGTCGTCCAGGGCGGGGTCACCAGCGCGATCCTCAACGCCGTGGTCGCGGAGAAGTTGCCCGGGCCAGGAACCGTCTTCCTCAACGTGTCCTGGGACTTCACCGCCCCGGTGCGGCCGGGCGACACGATCACGGGACGTGTGGAGGTCACCGAGGTCAGAGACGACAAGCCGATCACGAAGCTGGCCACGCGGGTCACCCGCGACGACGGCACGACGGCACTCGAAGGTACCGCCGTGTGCTGGACGGCGGACATGCCCGGTCGGCACGGCGGCGGTACCGGCTGACGACGTCAGTCACCGGGGTCGCGGAGCGCGGCGTAGAGACAGATCAGTGACGCGACGGTGAGTGCCGCCGCCAGCACGAGCGGCCACCACACCGACATCGCGTCGGCGAGGAAGAACTGCAGCGCCGCGGTCACCGCGAACGCTACGGAGAGCAACACGAACAGCACCCGCTCGACGGGCGGCTGGTGGGATCGGATGTCGCTCGAAGGACGCCTGAGCATGTGACTCACCTCCCGGTGACGTGTACGGGCGCGGACGGTGTCCGGTATGCGTATCGCTGGGCCGTCCGAGAGGGTTACTGATCGGTTCGCTGCGACCTTCGTTGTCCTCCGGATGGGGCATGACCTTGGTCACGTCGTGTTACTGAACTGCCGATTGTCGGAGGGACGAAAACGCAGCTCGTTCGCCTGCTGTATGCCGAGAGTCTGCACAGTGGTCGAGTCACCAGCGTTGACTGTCCGGAATGTGCTGCATAACCTCCGCGCAGCGTGGTCGGGTCGGCAACTCAGCCGGCGACCCGGCCCGACGTGCAGTAGCTCGACGGGGGGCGGGGGCCCTGGGCAGTCATCCGGCGTCGATGAAAGGGCCTTGAGGCGTGGTCACCAAGCCTTCCAGGCGTTCACTCCGCGGACGTGTGCTCGCCGCGGCGCTCATACCCAGCGTGGCATTGCTGGTGGTCGGCGTCGTCGTGTCCGGATACCTGATCTACGACGCTGTCAAGGGCCGCGACTTCGTCGTCCGGGTGCACGAGGCGGCCGAACCCGGTGTCGACTTCTTCGGCGCGATCAGGGCCGAGCGGAGGCTCACGCTCCAGGCACTGGCCGGGTCGTCGTCCCAGCGGGAACTCGCCGAGCAGCGCACGAAGACCGACGCGGCGACCAGGAACCTGATGGACGACGTCGACGGCATGGTCGACGGCGCGTCCGACGAGATCCGCGGCGTCATCGAGCGACTCCGCGGGCAGCTCGGCCAACTCCAGCAGTTCCGGAGCCAGGTCGACGACGCGGGCGCGCCGAACGGGCCGACACTGCAGGACGCCTATGACCTCTACAACCGGATCATCGACACCGTCGCCGCCGGCCTCACCGGCGTCGCCAGACTGACGCCCGATGCCGAGACGGCGTATCTGCGCGTGCAGTCGATGCCCCTGTTCACCGCCGCCGACGGCATGGCGCGGGCCGACGCCCTCGCCGCGGCGGGCCACGCCGCGGGCGGACTGAGCGCCGAGGAGTTCCGCACCTACGCCGGCCAGGTCGGTGCCTACCGGGCGCAACTCGCGCGTTCGTCGATGACCCCCGCCGTGCGGGCCGACTACGAACGTCTCGTCGACAGCGACGCGTGGCGCGTCGTGACGCGGGTCGAGAACGCGTTCCTCGAAGGCGGAGGCACCCAGCGGGTCCCCGTCTCGCCGGAACGCTGGCACGAGGCGGCGAGCGAGGTCGGCGGGACGTTGATGTCGCTGTACATCCAACAGAGCACCAACGCCACGAACGAGGGTGTCGAACGCGCCGACCGCACCCTCGTCGGTGCGCTCGTCGCCGGTGGAGCCTCACTCGTCGTCGGGTCGCTGCTGATCTTCTTCGCGTGGCGGCTCGCGCAGTGGCTGGTCCGGAGGCTCGTCCGACTCAGGGAGGAGACCCTCGACCTCGCCGAGAACCGCTTGCCCGACCTCGTCGCCCGGGTGCGGGACGGCGAGAACGTGGACGTCGTCGAACTCGAATCCGCCGACCACGGTGAGGACGAGATCGGCCAGGTCGCCGACGCGTTCCAGAAGGCGCAGCGTACCGCGGTCGCCGCGGCGATCGAGGAATCGCGCGTACGCGAGGGTACGAAGACGGTGTTCCTCAACATCGCCCACCGCAGCCAGGTTCTCGTGCACCGCCAGCTGAAGGCGCTCGACGACGCCGAACAGCACCTCGACGATCCGCAGCAGCTCGAGATGCTGTTCCGCGTCGACCACTTCGCCACGCGGGCCCGCCGTAACGCGGAGAACCTGATCATCCTCGGCGGACAGCAGCCGGGCAGGCGGTGGCGCAACCCCGTGTCGATCGCCGACCTCGTGCGTGGTGCCACCGCCGAGATCGAGCAGTACCGGCGCGTCGACGTGGCGGCGTTGCCGGACGTCGCGGTGATCGGGCCCGCCGTCGGCGACATCGTGCACCTGCTGGCCGAGCTGCTCGACAACGCGACCGCGTTCTCGCCGCCGGACTCGCGCGTGGTGGTGCGCGGCGACGCGGCCGTCACGAAGGGCGTCGTCCTCGAGGTCGAGGACCAGGGCCTCGGCATCGAGGAGGAGGACGCCGAACGGCTGAACACCCTGTTGGCCGAGCCGCCCGACTTCAGCTTCATGGCGCTGTCCGACGAGCCGCGCCTCGGCCTGTTCGTGGTCGCACGGCTCGCCGCGCGACACGGCATCCAGGTGCGGTTGCGGGAAGCGATCCACGGCGGCACGCGCGCGGTCGTGCGGCTGGACGCGGAGTTGCTCGGCACGCTGCCCGAACACGAGCGCCCCGGAGGTGATCCCGACACGGGGTCCGGGCCGGCCGTCGGCTGGCCGGCCGGCGGGACCGGCCCGGCACGGCCCGTCGGGGCACAGCCAGCCGGCGCGGGGGAGCGCACGGAGGGCAGCGTTGCCGGGGATGCGCGGCAGCCGAGTTCCGGTGCGGGCGGCGGCGGTGACGAGGCCCCGGGCGTCGGCTTCGCTTCGGCGGACTCGGTGAGCGCGATCCTGTCCGGATCCCAGCCGAAGGTCGAAGCCCCCGGGAGCGGGTGGTTCGGTTCGGCGGCCGGTGCCGAGCAGCAGGCGGAGGACCGGCACGACCCGGGGCGCGCCGTGGAGCCGTCGTCCCGGTCGCAGGCACAGGACGACCCGGTGCGGGAATGGCCGGACGCCGACGGCGCGCAACGGACCGCGGAAGCCCGTCCGCGACCCGACCAGTCCTCCGACCGGCAGCAGGGCCCGCGGTCCGCTCGGCCGGGACCGGCACCCCGGCGGGCGTCGCGGCAGCGCCCCTGGACGGACCAGCCTTCCGAGTCGTCGCCGTCCCCGGCGAGCGAGCATCCTGCGGAGCCGCAGGGACGAGCGCCGTCGGTGCAGGACCGTTTCCTGCGTGACGAAGGTTCCGGGGCGGGGCGGCCGGCGGGCGGTGACGCCGGGACGGAACAGCCTCGGCAGTCCGGGTCGGAACAGCCGCGCCGACGGCAGCGGAGCCCGGAGCAACAGCCCGCGGAGCCGCCGACGCAGCAGCCCGGCCAGGCGGGGGCGCAGCAGCCGCCGGGCGGGGCATCGCCAGGGGCGCCGCCGCGGCCGCGGAACCCGCTGCACCATTCGGGTCAGCAGGCAGCGGTGCCGCCGTCCGCCGCCGGTGGGGCCGGGGCGCAGTCGAAACCACCGTTGCCGCGGAGGCGTAAGCAGGAGAATCTCGCCCCGCAGCTACGGGAGGCGCCGCAGGACGCGCCCGAGTCGCCTGCGGCGGCGGCACCGGAGGGGGGCGGCGCGAACGCCGACGCGGTGAGGAACAGGTTCGCGGGATTCCAACGTGGCACGGAAAGTGCGCGGCAGGACCAGGGGAAGCGGGAAGGCACAGGCTTTTTCGCGAGCGGGGAAGGACCACGATGACAAGTAGGGGTAGTGAACTCGGCTGGCTGCTCGACGACCTGGTGCAGCAGGTCGTCGGTGCCGACAGGGCCGTGGTGTTGTCGGCCGACGGCCTGTTGATGGGCAACTCCAGCAACATGGCCGCCGAGGAGGCCGAGCACCTGTCGGCTGTCGCGTCGGCGTTCCAGAGCCTTGCGAAGGGGACCGGTCGGCAGTTCGGTGGCGGAGGGGTGCGCCAGACGCTCGTGGAGATGGACCACGCATTCCTGTTCGTCACGGCGGCGGGCAGCGGGGCGTGTCTCGCGCTGTTGACGTCGGCCGACGCGGACATGGGCATGGTGGCCTACTCCATGAACATGATGGTGAAGCGGGTCGGGGCGGTGTTGAGCGCAGCGCCGCGCGCGTGACGGACCCTCGCGATCGGCACGCCGCTGCCGGCGTGGTTGGATCGCCTGCGAACATGTGCCACTACCGCGAGGTCGTTCCAGCGGATCCGAACACGAAACGTACGCAGGCGGTTTTCGATGACACCCGGAAATCCAGAACCCGGCAGTGGAGAGACCACGGCCGCGAAACTGCTGATCGCCGGTGGTTTCGGCGTCGGTAAGACGACCCTGGTCGGTTCCGTCAGCGAGGTACCGCCGCTGCGGACCGAAGAGGCGATCACCGAGGCTTCCGCGGGCACCGACGACCTGACGGGTGTCGAGTCGAAGGTCAGCACGACCGTGGCGTTGGACTTCGGCCGGATCACGATCAGCCCCGAGCTGATCCTCTACCTGTTCGGCACTCCGGGGCAGGACCGGTTCTGGTTCATGTGGAACGAGCTCGCCGAGGGCGCCATCGGTGCGGTCGTACTGGCTGATCCCCGGCGTCTCGAGACATGCTTTCCGGCCGTCGACTTCCTCGAACGGCGCAGCGTGCCGTTCATCGTGGGCGTCAACTGCTTCGACGACGCCCACCGCTACACGGCCGAAGAGGTGCGGGACGCCCTCGACATCGCGCCCACCGTGCCGCTCATGTTGTGCGACGCCCGCGACCGTGCGTCGGCACGGGACGTGCTGATCAGGCTCGTCGAGCACGTCATGCACCAGTACGACCTGGCCCACTCCGCGACACCCTGAACCTCGACACCCCGAACCGGCACACCGGCACACCGGGGAATCGGCACACCGGGGAATCGGCACACCGGGGAATCGGGAAGGTGCCGAAACCGCGGTAATCACTCGGTCATGGGTGCCTCCGTCGGTCGGCGGCCCTGGATGGATGCGTCCAGCAACTGCACCGGATGCAGCATCGGAACGTTGTCGAGGTAGCGCCGGAGTTGGAGCAGGCAACCCGGGTTGGCGGTGACCAGCAGGTCGGGCGAGACCGCCTGCACGTTCCGCGCCTTCCGTTCGCCGAGTTCCTCCGCTGGTTCGGGATTGACCATGTTGTAGATCCCGGCGGAACCGCAGCAGATCTCGGCGTCCGGCAGGTCGACCAGGTCGACTCCCGGGACGGTCCTCAACACCGACCGGGGCTGTTCCCGGATGCCTTGCGCATGCCCCAGGTGGCACGCGTCGTGGTACGCGACCTTCGCGTCGATCCGGTGCCGCTCGGCGCGTGGCTCGAGTTCGGCGAGCAACTCGGTGATGTCACGAACCTTGGCGCTGAACGCCTCGGCACGGTCCGTCCACTCCGGATCGTCCGCGAGCAGGTGGCCGTACTCCTTCATCGACGACCCGCATCCCGCCACGTTCACGACGATGTTGTCCACCGGCAGCTTCTCGAATGTCGCGATCGTCTGCTTCGCTCGTTCGCGGGCGTGCGGTTCGCGTCCGGCGTGCAGCCCCAGTGCCCCACAACATCCCTGGTCGCGGGGCGTCAGCACCTCGCAGCCTTCCGCGGCGAGCACACGCTGGGTGGCGGTGTTCACCTCGTGGAAGAACACGTCCTGCACGCACCCGGAGAGCAACGCGACGCGCCTGCGTGGTTCGCCTTCGGCGCGCACCCGGCGCGGCAGGCTCGCGAACGCGGAGCGCAGCCGGACCTGCGGCATCAGCGCCTGCGCGGCCCGCAGCCGCGGGGGCAGGACGCGTTCGGCGAGCGCGGGCAACCGCAGCTTCTGGTAAAGGGCGCCGCCGATGGCCGCTGCCCGCAGGCGCCTGCGATAAGGGAACAGCGCGAAGATCCCGTTGCGGAACCACCGGTCGGACCGGGCCCGTGGCACGTTCCGCTCGACCTGTGGCCGCGTCGCTTCGAGCAGCCGGTCGTACTGGACGCCGGAGGGACACGACGTCACGCACGCCATGCATCCGAGGCAGGCGTCGATGTGCTCGGTGAACGCTCCTTCGAGCTCGATCTCGCCGCGTTCCGCCAGATCCATCAGGTAGATCCGGCCGCGCGGCGAGTCCATCTCTTCGCCCCACAGCTGGTACGTCGGGCACGTCGGCAGGCAGAACCCGCAGTGGACGCAGTCGTTGAGCAGTTCGCGCGACGGCGGATTGGTCGCGTCGAAACTCGAATCCGTCACGAGTCCTCCTGTTCCGTGCCGGCAGGTGCTGTCCCACCGGAATCGGTCGGTGTCCGCGTCAGTGCAGGTTCTTGTGCGAGTGGTTCGGCGGCTTGTGTCGTGGCAGAGGAAACCGGGGCCATGCCGCCCGCTGCCTCCGAGACTCCGGGTTGCGAGTCGAACCAGGCTCCGAAACGCCCGGAATCCAGTCGGTGGGCCGGATCCAGTTCCCGCTTGACGACCTGCAACACGCGCAGCGCGGAGGGCTGCCGGCCCCACGGTCGTGCCTGTGGATCCGCGGCACCTCGAGTGACCGACGTACCGCCGACCTCCGTCACCGCGTCGTGCACCTGGTCGATGCGATCCGTCGGCATCGAGAGTGTCGCGACCCCGGTGGCCAGGCCCGCTGCGGCAGGGGCTTCGAACCGCTCGAGGACTCCGGGAAGCCGACTCGGCCGGCTGCCGATACGTACCGTCGCGCTGTCGACCAGCCGAGCATGCCGTTCCCATGCCTCCGCTGCCTCGTCCTCGGCCAGTACCCGGCCGCCGGTCAGGGTGGCGAGCGAGCGGGCTCTCGCTTCCGTGCCGTCGGTCGTGCCTTCGATACGGACGAGCAGTGTGCCGTCGGCCCACTCGAGCGACACCGGCTCCTGCGCCTCGGCGAGCAGTGACCGGGTATGACCGGCGGCATCGGCCAGCGTGCAGTCCAACGCCACCGTGCGGTGCGCCTCGGGAGTGGGGTGCAACCGCAGCACGACCTCCGTCAGCAGTCCGAAGGCGCCGTACGAGCCATGCATCAGTTTCGCCAGGTCGTACCCCGCCACGTTCTTGATGACGTGCCCTCCCGTTCGGGCGGGGGTGCCGTCCGCCAGCACGACGGTCGCTCCGATGACCAGATCCCGCATGGAGCCGAAACCGAGCGCCAGCGGACCGGAATCGGCCGTGGCGATCAGCCCGCCGACGGTGGCACCGCGCCGTACGCGCGCAGCGTCGAACGCGATGCGCTGGCCGTGCCGGGCAGCTTCGTCCTGCAGTTGTGCGAGCGGCGTGCCCGCGCCGACGGAGACCGTCATGTCGGCGGGGTTGTAGGAGCGGATCCCGGTGAGCGCCGTCGCGTCGACGACGGTGTCGGTGGCAGCTGCGGCTCCTGCCCAGGTGGAGGCCGTGCCCGCCCCTTGGATCCGGATCGTGCCCCGGTACTCGGTGAAGGCTTCGCACGCCGACCGGAGGTCCGTCGGCGTCACCATCGTGGCGGTCATAGGCGCTCGATCACCCCGGCCTCTTCCAGCGGATGCGGTCGGTACCGACCCGGCTTCTCCCCGCACAATCTCGGCGTGGGCAGCAGTTTGCCCGGGTTGCACAGACGTCGAAGGTCGAACGCGGCCCGCACACTGTCCATCGTCGACAGGTCGGCCTCCCCGAACATCCGCGGCATGGAACAGGCCTTGTCGGTGCCGATACCGTGCTCGCCGGACAGTGAGCCCCCGAGCTCGACGCACAGCTCGGCGATGTCGGTGGACAGTTGCTCGGCGCGCTCCAGTTCGCCCGCGTCGTCGTCGAACAGCACCAGCGGGTGGAGGTTGCCGTCACCGGCGTGGAAGACGTTCGCCACGCGGAGGCCCGCATCGCGGCCCATGTCTTCGATCCGGCTCAGCACCTCGGCAAGTCGTGTCCGCGGTACGACACCGTCCTGCACGATGTAGTCGGGACTGATCCTCCCCACCGCAGCGAAGGCCGCCTTCCTGCCCTTCCAGATCTTGGCTCGCTCCGCCGCGGTCTCGGCGATGTGGAGGCGAGTACACCCGTGCCGTTCGCAGATCGTGCGGACCTGGTCGAACTGCGCCTCGCATTCGGATGCGGGCCCGTCGAGTTCTACGACCAGCGCGGCCGGTGTCGTCAACGTGTAACCCGCGCCGACGGCCTTCTCGGCCGCCTGGATCGCCAGGTTGTCCATCATTTCGACGGCGGCGGGGATGATGCCGGCCGCGACGAGGTCGCTGACCACGTCACCCGCAGCCGTCACGGAGGGGAACTCCGCGAGGAGCGTCCTCACGGTTTCCGGCACTCGGAGGAGCCGCACCGTGATGTCGCAGACGATTCCGAGCGTTCCTTCCGAGCCGATGACGACGCCGCGCAGGTCGGGGCCGAGTTGCTCATCGGTGTCTTCGCCGAGAGTCACGACCTCGCCGTCGGGCAACACGACGGTCATGGAGAGGACGTGGTTCGTGGTGAAGCCGTACTTCAGGCAGTGAGCACCGCCGGAGTTCTCCGCGACGTTGCCGCCGATCGTGCACACCTGCTGACTCGACGGATCCGGCGCGTAGTACAGGCCGTGCGCTGCCGCAGCCTTCGTGATGTCGAGGTTGGTGACTCCCGGCTGTAGTACTGCTCGCCGGTCGACCGGGTCGATGTGCACGATCTCGCGCATGCGCTGTAGTGAGATCACGACACCGTCGGCCACGGGCATCGCGCCTCCGGACAGGCCGGTGCCCGCACCGCGCGCGACGAACGGGAGCCAGTGCCGGTGACAGGCGCGCACGGCTTGTGCCACGTCCTCGGTGCTGCGGGGCAGCACCACGAGTGACGGTGTTTGCCGAAAGCCGGTCAGCCCGTCGCATTCGTAACTGCGCAGCTGTACGGGATCGGAGATCACGTTCTCCGATCCGACGGCCGCGACCAGCGCGTCGTGTGCTGCGCGGTCGAGCATCGTTGCTCTCCTTCCGCGATCGTGCGGCGGGTCCGAACCGTGGGGATTCGGACGTCGGCGTTGCTCTCCGACCCGGCCCGGGTGGAGCCGACGCGTCCCGGTGCTCGTTCACGTGCTCCGGTGGTCGGGTACCACGCTGGTGGTTCGGCACCCGAGCGTCCACTCCTCACCGACACCGTCGATGCTGTTTCGGATTGTGAAAACTTCTTATCGCTACAAGAAACTTTAGTGCCGGCGTGGCCCTGCGCGTCAACCCCGATACGGGCGTAATCGCCGCTCACGTCGTGCCGACCGTCGGAGTGCTCGAGCCGGTGGTGTTCGGATCTCGTCCCGCTGTTCCAGCGGTCTCTCGGTTGCTTTCCCCAGTCGTACCACCGTCGTCTGTCCGTTGACAAGGGTCCACCGTCGTCGTTACGTTGACGTCGTGGATCGATACGAGAAGCTGCGCGAGACGGTCGAACGGGCTGCGGACGAGGACATGGTCGGTGCGGACGACGTGGTGTCCGCGCTGGCGACGTTGCGCGAGTTGCGGGACGAGCTCGCCGACTGGGAGCCGCGGCTCATCGGGGCGGCTCGGCGGATGGGGGTGAGCTGGGGGGATCTCGCGCCTGTCCTCGGCGTCGCGAGCAGGCAGGCCGCGGAACGGCGGTATTTGCGGATGCGCAAGCCCGAGCACGAAGCCGGCCTGACGGCTGACGCGCGGGTGCAGGCCGAGCGTGACCGTCGTGCAGGGCAACGGGCGGTTCGGGCCTGGGCGCAGGACAACTCCGAGGTCGTCCGCAAGCTAGCGGCGCTGGTCGGCTCGCTGGACGACGTGGACGACGACGTGAGGCCTTATGTCGACGTGGTGTCCCGCACGCTCGGCAACGACGACCCCGTGTTGTTGATCGGTCCGATGGTGTCGGCCGTGGACCATCTGCGTGACAGTCATCCGGATTTGGCGGCCCGGGTGGACGGCGTGAACTCCGAGGTCGAAGAGGTCCGGCGTGCTGCCGTCGACCGCAGGGTCGGGCGGTGAGCGGTGTCGATGAACTGCGAAAACGCGTACCGTTCCCGGTATGCGCGTCATGTGGAAGGGTGCGGTGTCCTTCGGGCTCGTGACTATTCCGATCCACCTGTACGCAGCGACGGAAAGCAAGAACGTGTCGCTGCGTCAGGTGCACGAGGCCGACGGCGGACGCATTCAGTACAAACGTGTGTGCACGGTGGACGGCGAGGAAGTGCCGTACGCCGACATCGCCAAGGGCTACGAACTCTCCGACGGCGGCATGGTCGTGCTGACGGACAAGGAACTGTCCGAGTTGCCGATCTCCACCTCGCGGTCCATCGACGTGCAGGAGTTCGTTCCGCTCGAAGCGATCGATCCCATCTATTTCGACAAGACCTACTACCTCGAACCGCAAAAGGCCGCGACCAAGCCGTACGTGTTGCTACGGGACGCGCTCCACAAGTCCGGTCAGGTCGCCATCACGAAGGTGGCCATCCGGCAGCGCGAATCGCTGGCCGTGCTGCGGGTGGTCTCGGACGTCATGGTGTTGACGACGATGCTGTGGCCCGACGAGGTGCGCGAGGTCGACTTCCCGTTCCTCAGGGAGGACCCGCCGGAGGTTCGATCGCAGGAAATGTCGATGGCGAGCTCGCTCATCGACTCGCTCTCGGACAGCGTCTTCGAACCCGACAAGTATCGGGACAGCTACCGCGAGGCGCTTCTGGACCTGATCCAGTCGAAGATCGAGGGCAAGGAAACCGCCCATCCGCCCGAGGCGGAGGCCGAACCCGAGGCCACCGATCTCATGTCCGCCCTGCAAGCCAGCGTGACGGCTGCGAAAGAGGCGCGGGAATCGGACGCGGCCGACGGTGGCGGGAAGTCCGGCGCCGGGGGTCGACGTTCCCGCTCGTCCGGCTCCTCGACGAACGAATCCACGGCGTCGAACGGTTCCACGGGCGCCACGTCGACGAGCCGCAAGTCGACAGGTACGACGTCGGGCGGCCGGAAATCGAAGGCAACGTCCTCGGACGGCGCATCCTCCAGCGCCAAGGCATCGGCGGGCAAGGGATCAGGCGGCAGCGCGTCGGGAGGCAAGAGCTCGGGAGGCAAGAGCTCGAGTGGGAAGAGCTCGGGTCGGAAGGGCTCGAGCACGAAGGAGTCGGACGGTGCCGGCTCGGGCGGAGAAAAGGGCACGGGCTCGGCCGGCGCGGAATCCGGGAAGCGAAAGACCCGGAACGGTGGTTCGAGTCGCTCGACCCGCAAATCCGCCTGACGGTCGGCGGGGCGCCCTTCTCCAGTGCGCCGGTCCGGTCAGCATCGTGGGGACGCGCTGCGGGTGATCCTGCCGAGCCGGCGTCACATCAGGGCGTGTCACGTCCGGAGGTGCGGAGGGGCGGTGGTACCAAAGACCCATGACCTGTTCGAGCTGTGCGGTCGGCATCGACCACTGCCACGGAACGCTCGTGGAACACGAGTCCGGGTTCGTCGAGTGCACGGACATGGCCTGCCTCAGTTTCGGAATCGAGCGGCACTCGCTCGTCATCGATTGCGAAACGGTGGAAGGCGGGTGTGGCTGTACCGACCACGTGCGGGTGCTCTCGAAGGTCGACCCGTCGGCGATGGGTGCGGACGTCCCGCAGGAACAGCTGCTGCGCGCGTAGTGACCCACCGCATGGGATCGGCGGTCGGTGCCGGGTACCTTGCGCGTTCACGCCGGCGACCGGCGTAGGCCGATCGGTGGCGCGGTCCGGCGCGGTCGGAGTGAACCGCCGCACTGGACGCCTCTCCTCGGCACTCTCCCGGGATGTGGACCGGCCCGAGTGTCGTCCGCCCCGAGTGTCGTCCGATCCGAGTGTTCTCGACGGGTGGCCGGGCGAGGTGAGCTGGGCAGTGGGGTCAACCAGGTGGGGCGTTGCCCCGACGTGGTGGGCCGACGTGGGTCGGCCACGGTCCGCGAGGGCCAGACGGGACGGATCCGCAGCGTGGGCGGTTCACCTCGTCGGGGCCACCGGGTGCGTCACTGATCGCGCTGCGACGGCAGGCTGGTCCGTCCCTCTTCGGGGTCCAGGCCCAGAGCGTCGAGGAGCATGGCGCAGTCCTCGGCATCGCGTGCCGCGGAGGCGATGGCGCGCACGGCCCGGCGGCGCTGGTCGTCGTTCGGTTCGTCGACGCGAGGCAGCGACGGTTGCGGGTTCTGAGTCGGAGCGGTCGGGCTGTGTGCGTTCACGGTTTACTCCCCGAAAATCGTGTGCCGGCTGCGTGCTGCAGCTACCCGTTAAACGTACGAGCCACACGTTGTGTTTCCCGATCGGCCGGAAAATGTGCCGTGGGCAACTGAGGTCCGATGTGGACAGTAGGGTGCGGTGTCGGTACGCGGGTGGTACCGGAAGGTGGCTGTTGATCAGGTGACTGCGTCGGTTCTGTCGCTGCGCTGCAGGTCGGCGTTACGGACGTCGTGGTAGCCGAATCCGCTCGCGGAGCCGTCGACGGCCTCGTGGGCGACGGGGCGGCCGGTGTCGGCGGGCCTTCCGGCGAACGGCCGCACGGGTGAGGTTCCGGCCGCCGAGGGGTGCACGGCGGTTGCGGGCGCGGTGGCCGAGGCCGGGTCGGCGGAGGCGCGGGCGTGCCGCATCGCCCCGACGAGGAGTACCGCGAGCAGGCACAAGTCCACCAGGAAGACGATCCGCTGCGTGAACCCGACCGGCACGGTCTCGGCGACCACGGCGAACCCGGGCACGCCCGCCAGGGCGTCGGCGACGTAGCTGACACCGAACAGGGCCAGGCTGACGAGCGCGATCCGCAGCAGCCACGTCAATGCCGAGGCGACCCGGGCGAGCACGGGTGTGGCACGCAGGACGTCGAGCAGTGACAGCGCGATCGCGGGCAGGCTCGCGAACGCCACGACGCTCGCGTACTGGTGGATGCGCCCGCTGACGGGGTCGATGTCCGAGCTGAACGTCGCCGGGAACAGCGCCGCGGTGGCCAGGCCCGTCGACGTCGCGTAGACGAGCGTCGACGTCGTCCTACTCACGGTCAGGCCCGCCGACAGCACGGAACCTCGTACCGCGATCACGCCGACCGCGGCGGACAACAGGCTCGCCTCGAGCATGCCGCCGCCTCGGTCGGTGAAGGCGTAGCGGCTCAGTGGATCCGTCAACGGGTCGAACGAGCTCACCGAGTGCAGGACGATCAGCGTGAACAGTGCCCAGCCGAGGCCCGCTGTCGCGGCGATCGTCCACGCTCGGGTACGCGCGACGTCCACGGTGTGGACCTTGGCGTGCGACGGCGGGCTGGGCATACGTACATCAAAACGCATCGGGCATAGCGGTGTGTTCCGGGTAAAACCCTGAGATCACCCGGATCAGTGGGTGAAGTCGACCACCACGAGCGCCTGGTCGTCGTGGACCTTCGGCCGGGGCCACCGGGTGCGCTCGGGGTCGGACCGCTCCGCGCTCCGCACGGCGTCGAGCACGGCCTGCGGACCGGAGGCACACGCGAGTCCGTACAGGCCGCGCCAGTCGAACACCCCGTAGTCGTCGACACCTGCCGCGACGCCGTCGGTCGCGAGGACGAGCGCATGCACGTCGGCGCGTGGCCAGCGCACTCGGACGGCCTGCGTCGCCGCCGCCGGCACCGCCTCGGCCACCCAGAACCCGCCGTCGCGGTTGCGCAGCGCCTCCACCGCGCTACGGGTGCGCAGCCTGCCTGCGGCGCGCAGTTGCTGCAGCCGGTCGTCCGCGACGACCTCCACCCCGGCAGCCCCGAACTTGACCACCGGACTGTCGGCCAGTACCAGCACCTCGACCGTGTCGGCGGTCCAGCAGGCGAGTGCCACTGTGCTGGACGGACTCGCCCCCGGCTGCAGGTCGTGCACCCGCGCAGTGGTCGCGATCGCGTCCGCCAGTGCGGCCCCCGGGTCGACCGAACGCAGCAACGCCTCGCGCAGATGTCCACCGAGTCGCTCCGCGTACCAGCCGCCACTCGGCAGGTCCGGGCGCTGCTCCGTCGCCCCGTCGAGCACGGCGACCGCTCCTGCGTCCCAGTCGTGTCCCGCCACGGAGTCGACCACGACGATCCGGTCCTCGGTCGGGCGCGGCTCGCCCGCGAGGCTCGTCCCCGCCTGTTCGGCGACCTCGATCCGCGGCACGTCAACCACCGTAGTGTCAACCAGAATTGACAACTGGCATATGTCAACCTAAGTTGACGTCATGACGAACGCGACCGAATTGGCGACCCAGGCGGGGGACAGCGACCCTCGCACGGGCCTGCGCGCCGTCGCGGCCCTGCGCAGGCTCCTCGAACGACTCGAAGCCGTGCAGGTCCGCGGCGCGCGGGTGCACGGCTGGTCGTGGCAGGAGATCGCCGACGAACTCGGAGTCAGCAGGCAGGCGGTTCACAAGAAACACGGGAGGCGATGACCATGTTCGAACGCTTCACGAAAGATGCCCGTGCGCTGGTCGCGACGGCCACCGAGCACGCCGAATCCGGCGACGCCGACCGCGTGGACGCACTGCACCTGCTCACCGCGATCGTCGACCCGGGCCCTGCCGACACCGCCACGCCCGCTCTCGACCTGCTCGCCGCGGTCGACGTGGCACCCGCCGACATCGTCGGCCGGGTGGCCGAACTGCGCCGACACGGCGGCCTGAGCGACGTCGACCGGCGGGTCCTGCGTGACCTGGGAATCGACGTCGACACGGTCGTCGCCCACGTCGAGAACCAGCACGGTGAGGGGGTGCTGGCGGAAGGGACGACCGTGTCACCGGAGGGCGGCACTCGCCGGCGCCGCACGCGGTGGCACACCCCGTTCGGCTCCGACGCGAAACGCGTCCTCGAAGCGAGCCTCGAGCAGGCACGAGACATCCGCGACGACCGTGTCGGCAGCGAGCACGTCCTGCCGGCGCTGGCCACGGTGGCGGGACCTGCCGCCGACGTCCTCGCGGACGCCGGCGCCTCCCCGGAATGACTCCACCGGCAGTTGCGGCACCGCAGGCAGGCCGCGTGACGTTCACGGGCGTGGGCGCCACACGACCCGCGGCAGGAACAGCTGAGTCAGCGGCCCGATCGACAGGGCGAACAGCACGGTGCCGACACCCGCCGTGCCACCGAGCAGCCAGCCCGCCGCGAGCACGCATACCTCGAGGGCCGTTCTCACCAGCCGTACCGACAGGCCGGTGCGTGCCGTCAGTCCCGTGAACAGACCGTCCCGCGGGCCCGGGCCCAGGCGGGCGCCGACGTACATCGCCGTCGCCAGTCCGTTGAGCACGATCCCGCCGAGCAGCAGCGGGATCTGCACCGCGAGGTGCTCCTGCGGCGGCAGCACCCAGCGCACCAGGTCGACCGACACGGCGATGAGCACGACGTTCGCGATCGTGCCGATGCCGGGACGTTGACGCAGCGGGATCCACAGCAACAGCACGGTCACCGCCGTCACGACGGTCACCGTGCCGAACGTCAGCCCGGTGCGGTGCATCAGGCCCTCGTGGAGCACGTCCCACGGGTTCAGGCCGAGCAGCGACCGCGACATCATCGCCATGCTCGTGCCGAACAGCACGAGTCCCACGACGAGCTGGGTCAGTCTTCGCGCCGGATCACGGCGCACCGTCACCGGATGGAGTTCGAACTGCGCCGTGGTCGCCACACGGACCACTATCGGATGACATCGGTGCCGCGGTCCACCGAGTTCACGCCGTGGGACGCGCGGCGAGGGCCGGGAGGTACACAAGAGCGGAGCCGGTGCGCCGGGTCCCGGGGGTGCCGTCACTCCAGAAACGGCGCGGAAGACCCGGCGCACCGGCTCCATCCGTGTCGCGTGACACGGAGTGCCGCCTGCGGAACCGGCATCGCCCCTCGCAATGCCGGTCCGCCCGGCGGCTAGGTGCGCAGCGTCGGCATCGTCCCGCCTGGCGCGGTGAGCGTGACGATGCGGCGCGCACCCGAACACGGCTCCGGCGCCGCGGGGGCAGCGCGGCGCCGGAGCCAGGACCCGTCCCGGCCAGGCGCGGTAGGCCGGACGGGAAGTCGTCGATACATGCGGATTACCCCGAAACAGACACGTGTACGCGTCGCGTCACGCGCGATGGATCGCTACGGCAAGGGGCGGAACTGGCCCTCTGGGCACAGGTGCCCGACGAAGTCGCCGGTCGGGGTCAGTCCGGCGCGGTGGGAGGCAGCCCGAGGTGGACCGCGTCGACGTCGACGTCGCACGCGCTCACGGTGCCGACGGCGCACGGCCGTTCGGTGGCGGGCGTCGACGGAAGAATGCCCTGCTGGGTGCGGGCACCCCCGTTGTCGCAGCTCGCGGCGGCGACCGACGTGGCGGGGGCCTGTGTCGGAACGACCGGCGCGGGGACGGTCGGAGCGGCATTCGACGCCTCCTCGTCGCGGTCCTGCGGCGACGAGGAGGGCTGATCGGGGGCCGTGGGGGCCGTGGCGGTCGAGGGCATCGGTGCCGCGGGCACCGCACGGGGCACGGCGGTCGAGCGGGCCGGGACGGGCCCTGCGGCCTCGACGTCGCCGGCCGGGGTCTCGGCGGGCCGGGCGGTCCCCGGTCCACCGCCCGTCGGCTCGGTGGGGGACTGCGTTGCCGGTGCCGGGGCGAGCGGCGGCGCGACGCGGTCCACGGTGTCGGTGACGGTCCGCTCGACGTGCGTGACGCTGTCGCGGACGATGCGGTCGACCTGCTTCACCGTGCCGGTCACGCGTTGCAGCAGGCCGTCGTCGCGGTCACCGGCCAACCCGTGGACGACCGTGCCCGTCAGTCCCGTGACCAATCCACCGTCGGACGCCCCGTCCCGGGACGGCGCCGGCTCGGCGGCACCCGTGTCCGCCGGTCCGGGGGCAGCGGGATCAGCGGGGGTCGCGTCGGTGCCGGTGGTCGCATCCTCGGTCCCACCGGTCGCGGACTCGACGGTCGCGGACTCGATGACGGCCAGGGCGGTGGCCGCGGTGTCGCCGACGGCCGGTACGTCGGATGCGGGGTCCCCGGGTGCGGGGTCTTCGGGCGCGGCGTCCTCGGGTGCGCTGACCTCCGGCGCAGCGTGCTCGGCTGCGGCGCCCGCGGATGCACTCTCGGTCGTCGGTGCGGTGGCGGTCGTCGGAGTCACGGCCGTCGCCGACGGCGTAGTACCGGAACCGGCGCCGGGCCCCGCTGAACCCTCCGACACCGCTGAACCCTCCGACACCGCGGCAGAACCGTCGTCCTCCGCGGTCGCAGCGTCGGAAGCGGCGGTGGCGGCGTCCTCGGGGACGGCCGTGGCCCCGGAAGCGGACTCCGTGGCGGGACCGCTGGTCTCGGCAGCCGGGGCGGTGGCGGACGTGTCGGCGGAAGCGGTCACGGACGTGTCGGTGTCGTCGATGCCGTCGGCGGCGGGACCCGAGGCCGACGCCGACCCGGCGATCAGCATCCAGGCGATCAGTGCGAACGCGGCGACTACGCAGGCGCGCACCACGACGGCGCCGCGCACCCGCACCGTCGTTCCCATCGCACTCTCCCGCGGTCTGGCCGTTGCCGGCGGTCGGCCGGTGGCCGGGATCGTCGCAGGTCCGGCCGCGATCTTTCTAGCACCGAGGCCGGGGGTTCCACCGATCGCGGGTGCGTGATCGGCCGAACGTCTCAGCCTCGACGTAGCTGGTGCAGGCGCTCCACAGCCTCGTCGAGAACCTCGTCGCGTTTGCTGAACGCGAACCGCAGCACGTGATTCCACCCGTCCGGGTGGTCGGTGAACACCTTGACGGGGACGGCCGCGACACCGGCGAGTTCGGGCAGGCGCCATGCCAGGTCCGCGGCGTCGGTGAAGCCGAGCGGGCGGACGTCGGCGCACACGAAGTACGTGCCCGCACTTGGCCACACCGAGAAGCCGGCGTCGGTGAGGCCCTTGGACAGCCGGTCGCGTTTGGCCGCCAGCGACGTGCGCAGCTGTTCGACCCAGTCGAGCTCGTGCTCCAGCGCGTACGCCACCGCGGGCTGCAGCGGTCCGCCGGAGACGAACGTGAGGAACTGCTTCGTGGTCTTCACCGCGGCGACCAGCTCCGCGGGTGCGCACACCCAGCCGATCTTCCACCCGGTGCAGTTGAACGTCTTGCCCGCGCTCGAGATCGACACGGTGCGTTCGCGCATACCCGGCAGAGTCGCGAGCGGGGTGTGTGCGACGTCGTCGAACGTCAGGTGCTCGTACACCTCGTCCTGCACGGCGATCAGGTCGCTTTCGACGCACACCTCGGCGATGGCCGTCAGCTCGTCGTGGGTGAACACGGTGCCGGTCGGGTTGTGCGGCGAGTTGACGAGGACGGCGCGGGTGCGTGGGGTGACGGCCGCGCGCAGGGCGTCGATGTCGAGGGCGAACCGGGTTCCGTCGGAGGTCAGTGGCACGGTGCGGCGTTCGGCGCCTGCCATGGCGATCGCGGCGGCGTACGAGTCGTAGTACGGCTCGATGGCGATCACCTCGTCGCCGCGATCGGCCAGCGCGAGCAGGGACGCGGCGATCGCTTCCGTCGCCCCCGCCGTGACCAGCACCTCCGTGTCGGGGTCGTAGTGCAGGCCGTAGCGCGTGCGGTGCTCGGCGACGGCCCGGCGCAGTTCGGGTCGCCCCGGCCCCGGCGGGTACTGGTTCGCACCGCCGTACAGGGCGTCCCGGGCGGCGTCGAGCATCCCCGCGGGACCGTCGGTGTCCGGGAACCCCTGGCCGAGGTTGACCGCGCCGGTCCGCGTGGCCAGTGCCGTCATCTCGGCGAAGACGGTCGACGTGAACGGTTGGAGGCGAGCAGCGAGAGGTGGGCGCACGAGGATCGATCCTCACGGACAATGCGGGTGTGGAGCAACCGAGTGACGACGTGACATCCGGCGCCGGGACGTCCGGTGGGCGGGCCGCCGGCGGGCCGGCACCGGGACGGGTGCCCTCCGACGGCCTTGCCGGTGAGGAGGCGAAACGGCAGAGCCTGCGCCGGATGAAGCAGGTGGCGCTCGCGTTCCTGTTCGGCGCTGCGGTCGTGTTCCTGCTGGCCAGGTGGGCCGAGAGCGAAGGCTGGCCTGCGTGGGTCGGGTACGTGCGCGCGGCCGCCGAGGCCGGGATGATCGGCGGGCTCGCCGACTGGTTCGCGGTCACCGCGTTGTTCCGGCATCCACTGGGGATCAAGATCCCGCACACGGCGATCATCCCGAACAAGAAGAACGTGCTGGGCGAGAGCCTGGGCGATTTCGTCGGCGCGAACTTCCTGTCCGAACCGGTCGTGCGGGACAAGCTGCAGCGCCTCGAGGTGTCACGGCGCACGGGCGAGTGGCTGGCCGTCTCCGACAACGCCGAGCGGGTGACGTCGGAACTGTCGACCGTCGTGCGCGGCGCCGTCACGGTGCTGCGCGACGAGGACGTGCAGGCCGTGATGGAACAGGCCGTCGTCCGCCGCGTCGTCGACCGCGAATGGGGGCCGCCGCTCGGCAAGCTTCTCGAACAGGTGCTGACCGACGGTGCTCACTACCGGTTCGTCGACCTCATGTGCGACCGCGCGTACGACTGGGTGCGCACCAACCACGCCACCGTGTTGCGGGTGGTGTCGGAGCGGGCGCCGTCGTGGTCGCCGCGGTTCGTGGACGAGATGCTGGCCGACAAGGTGTACGGCGAGGTCCTGACGTTCGCGTGGGCGGTGAAGACCGACGTCAACCATCCGATGCGGCTGGCGCTCGACCGGTTCGCGAGCGAGTTCGCCCAGGACCTGCAGAAGGATCCGGAGACGATCGCGCGCGCGGACGCCGTGAAGCGCCAGCTCGTCGAACATCCCGAGGTGAAGAAGCTGATCGGCTCGGCGTGGGCGACGGCGAAGGACATGCTGCTCACGGCCGCCGAGGACCCGTCGAGCGAACTGCGGACGCGGGTGCGGGACGGGCTGCAGACGCTGGGCGGCCGATTGCAGGCGGACGCGGAGCTGGCCAGGAAGGTCGACGGCTGGGTGGAGGACGTGGCCGCACACGTCGTGCGGCGCTACTCGCGGGAGATCACGACGATCATCACCGACACCGTGGAGCGCTGGGACGCCGAGGAGACCGCACGCAAGGTCGAGCTCCAGGTGGGCCGCGACCTGCAGTTCATTCGCATCAACGGCACGGTGGTCGGTGCGCTGGCCGGCCTGGTCATTTACACGATCGGCGAGCTGCTCTTCTGACGCGGCACCGTCCGGTGGGCACCGTCCGGTGGGCACCGTTCGTCGGGCGTCCGGTGGGGCGCCGTCCGGTGGGCCGGCGGCCGCTCACGGGCGGGTGGCTGTGGGACGTGTGGTGCCGGCTCGCCGGTTGCCCTGCGTGATCGCGAACCGACGGAACGAGCCGGTCCGGTCCACTCGAAGCATGGTCCAGCCCACCCGGGAGGGTGAGGTTATCCACAGTGGGTGGGGTTATCCACGTAGTTGTCCACAGGTTCGGCGGCCTGTGGTCAACCCGGCTGTGGTCAATCCGGCTGTGGTCAATCCGGCTGTGGTCGACCGGCTGTGGAGTCCTCGGGCCCGGACGAACCCGCGCGCTTGCGGAACGTGCGCGCCTTGACGCGGTTGCCGCACACCTGCATCGAGCACCAGGTCCGCGACCGGTTGCGGGACTCGTCGTAGAAGGCCCACAGGCAGTCGTCGGCCGGGCAGATCTTGATGCGGCGCCAGTCGTCGAGCACGGCCAGTCGCATCGCCGCCGTGAACACGGCCGAGACGGCGTCGTCGGCGACCAGTTGAGGGTCGGCCGAGGGGGAGAGGCGGAACGCCACGTCGACGGGGATGCGTGGCCCGTCGTCGCCGCCGCCCTTCGGTGCTCCGGGAGTGGCGGCGGTGTCGTCGGCCGGTGCCCCCGCGGCGTCGCGGAGCACTGTCCGGGCACGGACCGCCTCGTCGATCGCCCCCGGCGTCAGCGCACGCGCGTGCGCCCAGGCGTGCCAGTCGGCGACGGAGCGCAGCACGTCGGTGTCGTCCTCGGCGTCGAGTGTGTTGAGGAAGTCCAGCACCAGACTCACGTCCGCGTTCACGTCACCAGTGTATCCGGGACAGTGGTTGCATCCGGCGGGCGTAACCGGCATAGTGTCGTCATCGGTTATGCGAATGTTGGCCGGTCGGGGTGCCGGATCATCCGGCGTGGTGGTCCTCGCCGGGTGACTGTCGTGACGGTTCGAGCGCAGGGAGGCGCTGATGAGTACGTCGGTGACGCTGGGCTGTGTGGCCCTGGACTGTCCCGAGCCGTATCGGCTCGCGGACTTCTACGGGAAGCTGCTCGGCTGGAAGCTCGATCCGGATTCGGACGACGAATGGGTGACGCTCGTGAACCCGGACGGCGGGGCCGGCCTCAGCTTCCAGCGCGATCCGGACTACCGGCCGTCGACGTGGCCGTCGAACGAACGCCCGCAGATGCTGCATCTCGACTTCACGGTCGAGGACCTCGACGCCGAGCACGAACGGACGATGCGGCTCGGAGCACGGCTGCTCGACGACAAGCCGGACACGTTCCGCGTCTACGCCGACCCGGACGGCCACCCGTTCTGCCTCTGTGCCTGCTGAGGTCTCAGGTGTGGGCGCCTGCCCGGTGAGGCCTGCGTGCCGGGGTCAGGCGCGTGTCGGGCACGCGTATCGGGACCCGCTACGTCCTGTGGCCGCAGGAGCATCGCCGGAAGGAGAGCAGGTACAACCGGTAGTAGTCGTCGGGGACGAAGGTAGGCAGGGTGTACCGGCGGTGCAGGTCGTAGCCGAGTTCGTGGGCGACGCCGGTATAGGCCATCAGGTCCGGAAGACGGAAGTGCGGCGCGAAGATCCGGACCTTCTCGGAACCGTCGAACTGGCCCATGTAGACGGACATGCGCTGGTCGAGCGTCCGTCCCGCAGGCTTGTAGTAGAGGAAGCACGCGGCGATGAGTCCTCCGAAGAAGGTGAGCACCACCGGTGCTCCTATCAGGACGCCGAGCGTGCTGCTGTCACCGTCGGATGTTCCGGATCCTCCGAAGAATCGCTCGCGGGGAGACATGATCGCGACGGATGCGACCACCGCGGTCGGCACCAGGAAGGCACAGAGAACGAGCCCCAGTCCGATCGTCCACCGGCGGAACGAGCGGAAGCCCGGCGCGCGCATGGCGGGCGGAACGGTGTCGCGGACCGATCGGACCGGCATCCTGCTGAGGAGCACTGCGGACTTCTCGGGGGAACTGCCGAAGGCGCGCACGACCTCGGCTCCGAGGCCGTGGGCCAGCGCGGTGATCTCGACGGGAGGGATGTCGGCCTGGCGCGCGTCGATCCACGTGAACGGCTTCGCCTGCAGGCTGTGCGCCACCACGGCGTGGAAGCGAGCGCGGGGAGTGGTCACTGCGGTGTCCGTTCGGCCGGGCGTTCGGTGCTTGCCGCTCCATCCTGCCCCTACGGGACAGCTGCCGGTTCGCATGGCGTGTGGTCGCTGATCTCGGAGGTCGCCCCACATGCCCCGGACGGTGCCGGTCGACGGGAACATCGGGGGCGGCTCCGGGTGTCCCGCATCACACGCGAAGGGTGCAAGCAGAGTGCTTGCAATAGCTAGCACCCGTGGTTACCGTGGGAGACGTCGCAAGGAGGTGCGGGCGTGACGGGCGAGTCGGACGGTGTCGGGGGTCGTGACGACGGCCTCGACGGCGACCGCGACGACCGGCCCGGCGCCGGTGCGGGCGATGACGACGCGGCCGGACCGATGGACAGAATGGCCGACCTCGGCCGGGACATCGGGTCGTACATCCGCCAGCAGCGGAGCAGCGCCAAGATCTCCCTGCGGCAGCTGTCCAAACTGGCCGGTGTTTCCAACCCCTATCTGAGTCAGATCGAACGCGGGGTCCGTAAGCCCAGCGCGGAGATCCTGCAGCAGATCGCCAAGGGGTTGCGAATCTCGGCGGAGGCGCTCTACGTGCAGGCCGGAATTCTCGACCTGCCGGACGGGGGGCCGGTCCTCGACGCGATCCGCGCCGACACCGAGCTGTCCGAGCGCCAGAAGACGGTTCTGCTCGACGTCTACGAGTCGTTCCGCAGGCAGAACCGCGAAGAGAGCACGCCCGGAACCGAACCCGAACAGCCGCACGCCGAGGAGTGAGCCGCCATGGCTACCGAGACCGCCAAGACCGAGACTTCCCAGACCACCAAGGCCGACGACGCCAGGACTCCCGTCGACCAGATCAAGACCCCGCTGCTCGCCGCGCTGGGCGCGGGCAACCTCGCGAGCCAGGCCGTCAACGACGCGCTGGCCAAGGCCAAGGAGCGCTACTCCGACGGCGGTGACGCCGTGCGCAAGAGCGTCGAGGACGCCAAGAAGGGCTTCGAGGACGCGAAGAAGAACATCGAGGAGCTGCCGTCGGAGCTCGAGGGTCTCCGCGAGAAGCTGGACCCGGCCGAGCTGCGCAAGCTGCTCGACGAGTACACCGAAGCCGCGCTGAAGCTGTACCACCGGCTCGCCGAGTCCGGTGAGGAGGCCTGGGACAAGCTGCTCGCGCAGCCGCAGTTCAAGAAGGCCACCGACCAGCTCGGCGAGACCTTCCAGACCGTGCAGGTGCGGGTCGACGGTGCCACCGCCGACGTGCGCAAGGGCATCGACGGGGTCGTCTCGAAGGTGACGTCCACGGTGCGCGGCGCGGGCGACGAGGCGGGCGAGGTCGTCGAGGCGACCGCGGAGAAGATCTCCGGTGCCGCCGAGAAGGCCGAGGAGACCGTCGAGGAGGCCATGACGCCGGCCAAGCCGAAGACCTCCGCCAAGTCCTCGACCACCACGTCGACCACGAAGTCGACCACCACGCGCCGCACCACCAGCGCCGCGAAGAAGTCCACCGGCTCGACGAGCAGCAACACCGGCTCGAAGACCGACAAGTGAGCTGACCTCCTGTGGTTCGGGCTCCGGTTATTTCCGCAACCGGAGCCCGAACTCCGTTCGGCGTCTGACGTACGCTGTGTGGCGTGCCGTATCTCGCGTACTGGATCGTGTTCGTCATCGACTGGGCAGGCACGCTCGCCGGCCTGGTCGCCTTCGTGCACGCGCTGACCCAGCGTTCCGACGCCTACACCGCAGCCGACCGGCACACGAAGCCGATATGGCTGGGCATCACGGGTGGTGCGACCCTTGCGATGCTGCTGTTCAACTTCTACGGCGCCGGGCTCATCTTCTGGCTGGCGGGCATCGTCGCGGCGCTGGTCTACCTCGTGGACGTACGCCCGAAGCTGATCGAGGTTCAGCGCGGCGGCTCCTCCTGGTGACGTGCCGGACGCCGCCGCCGACGCGGTGACCTACGGTGGCGACGTGAACGACTGGAACATCGCGGGGACGCTGGCCGTGCAGGCGGCAGCCGAGCGTCCCGACCTCATGGCCGAACCGGTCGCAGCCGCGCTCGACTCCGTCAAGGCGCCGGTCGGCATCGCCGAGATCGACCCGGACCTGGCCGACACCGCTGCGTTCTGCGAGGCGTACTCGTCACCGCTCGACGCTTCCGCCAACTGCGTCGTCGTCGCGGGCAAGCGCGGGGGCGCGGTGCGCTACGCCGCCGCGCTCGTGCTCGCGACGACCCGTGCCGACGTCAACAACGTCATCCGCAAGCAGCTGGACGTGCGCAAGGTGTCGTTCGCACCGATGGACGAGGCCGTCGAGCTGACGAACATGGCCTACGGCGGCATCACGCCGATCGGCCTGCCGTCGGACTGGCCTGTCCTCGTCGACGCGGCGGTCGCCCGCGCGCCGGAACTCGTCGTGGGCAGCGGCATCCGGGGCAGCAAGCTGCTCGTCACCGGGACGGCACTCGCTGAGCTGCCGGGCGCCGAGGTCGTCGAGGGTCTCGCCAAGTAGTACCGGGCTCGCGCGGTTGCCGGGCCCGTGCTCGGCCGCCGCCGACCCGCCACACGATCGACAGGGAGAGCACATGGGACAGGTCACCGCCACCGCCGAGCGGACGATCGACGCGCCCGCCGACACGGTGCGCACGCTCGTCGCCGACTACGCCGAGACCAGGCCGAAGATCCTCACCGACGCCTACCGCGACTACGCCGTCACCGAAGGCGGCACCGGCGCCGGCACGGTCGCGACCTGGAAGTTGCAGGCCACGTCCAAGCGGGTGCGGGACGTCGCCGCCACGGTCACCGAACCGAAACCCGGCACGATCGTGGAGACCGACGCCAACTCGAGCATGGTCACCACCTGGACCGTCACCGAGGCGGGCGACAAGTCGACCGTGCGCATCGAGACGACGTGGCAGGGTGCGGGCGGCATCGGCGGCTTCTTCGAGAAGACGTTCGCGCCCGGCGGGCTCAAGCGCATCTACGACGGCGTGCTCGACAACCTGGAGAAGGTGGCCACGGCATGACGGGGACCGGAGACAAGGCGGTGGAGATCCGCCTCGCCGAGCGGCCGCACGGCGAGCCGACGATGGCGAACTTCGAGATCGCCGACGTCGACGTCCCGCAGCCCGGCCCCGGCCAGGCGCTGGTGCGCAACACGTGGCTGTCGGTCGACCCGTACATGCGCGGCCGGATGAGCTCGGCGAAGTCGTACGCCGCGCCCTACGAGGTGGGCGAGGCGATGACCGGCGGCGCCGTCGGTGAGGTCGTGGAGTCGAACGTCGACGGCCTCGCGGCCGGCGACACGGTGCTGCACCAGCTTGGCTGGCGCAGCCATGCGGTCGTCGACACCGACAATGCCGCGAAGATCGACGTCACGGCCGCGCCCGCACCGGCGTACCTCGGTGTGCTCGGCATGCCCGGACTGACCGCGTACGCGGGACTGTTCGACGTGGCGCGGTTCGCCGAGGATGACACGGTGTTCGTGTCGGGCGCCGCGGGCGCGGTCGGGTCGATGGTCGGCCAACTGGCGAAACTGCGCGGTGCGTCGCGCGTGATCGGCAGCGCCGGATCCGCCGAGAAGGTGCGGTGGCTGACCGAGGAACTCGGGTTCGACGCCGCGTTCAACTACAAGGACGGGCCCGTCGCCGACCAGTTGGAGGCCGCCGCGCCGGACGGTGTCGACGTCTACTTCGACAACGTCGGCGGGGAGCACCTCGAGGCCGCCATCGGATCGATGAACCTCGGCGGCCGGATCGCGATCTGCGGGATGATCTCGCAGTACAACGCGACCGAACCGCAGCCGGGACCGCGCAACCTGGTGCAGTTCATCGCCAAGCGGATCACGATGCGCGGCATGCTCGTCGGCGACCATCTCGACGCGCGGCCGCGTTTCGTCGAGGAGGTCGCACCGCTGGTGGGCGACGGCTCGATCCGCTACAGCGAGACCGTCGTCGACGGCGTCCGCAGCGCGCCGCAGGCGTTCCTCGATCTACTCGCCGGTTCCAACACGGGCAAGATGCTCGTCCGCGTGTAGGTGTTCCGACGCCGGTTCGATGACAGTGGTCGCCGCCGGTTCGCGAGCCTTCCGGAGCCGCGAACCGGCGGCGCGTCTCGGCGGAGCGTCACCGACCGTCACCTCACGGGTGCGAGGTCAGGTAGCCGCCCATCGTCGTGAAGTACTCCGTGCCCGCGTACTCGGTGCCGTCCTCGGTGCGCACGCGTTCGATGCGCAGCCCGCGGTTCCGGCCGAAGCGCGCGTCGGCGCCGGCGACGATCACGACGCCCTTGCCCTCGGGGTAGAAGATGCGTCCCGGGGTGCCGCCGTACGTGCCGTCCGACACGGACGCCTCGATGATGCGGATCCGCTCTCCCTTGTGGAACGTGTACGCGTTCGGATAGGGGTCGGCCAGCGCGCGCACGAGCCGGTCGAGGTCCTCGGCGGGCCACGTCCAGTCGATGCGGCTGTCCTCGAGCGAGCGCTTGTGGAAGAAGCTGGCCTTCGACCGGTCCTGCGGGGTCCAGTCGGTGCGGCCCGCGGCGATGAACTCCAGTGCCTCGGACACGAGGGGTTCAATCAGGTCGACAGTGGCGTGGACCAGGTCGATCGCGGTGTCGCGCGGGCCGACCGCCACGGACTTCTGGCCGACGATCGGACCGGCGTCGAGCTCCTCGTTCATCATGTGGGCGGTCACGCCGACCTCGGGTTCGCCGTTGATGAGCGCCCAGATGATCGGGGAGAACCCGGCGTAGGCGGGCAGCAGCGAGTCGTGGACGTTGAGCGTGCCGTGGGTCGGGAGGTTGTAGATCTCCGGCGGCAGCCAGGTGCGCCAGTTGTTGGCGACGATCAGGTCGGGCTCGACCGCCCGGAGTTTCTCGACGAGCTCCGCGTCGGGCCGGTGCGCCAGGACCGCCTCGACGCCGTTGTCGACGGCGAGGTCCTCGACCGAGTCGGCCAGGATGCGCTCGTAGGCGTGTTCGGACTTCGGATGCGTGACGACCATCGCCACCTCCACGTGCTCCGAATCGAGCAGCGCACGCAGGGTGCGATGCCCCCACGTCTGGTAGCCGAACATGACGACCCGCATCGGTCCTCCGTAAACGTCGTGGGCGAAACGCGCCCAGTGAAGCAAGGCTTACCTAATGTGGCAAGGCCTTGTCGCGGAGTCGAGGATCACCCTCGAAAGGTCTAACTGAGGTGGACCTTAGTTAGGTTAGGGTAGCCTCTGTCCGACTGTCTCGGCGATAGGACTGGTATGACACAGGGGCTCGCAGGCGATGTACCGGTGTACGACCTGATCGGGGTGGGCTTCGGGCCGTCGAACCTGGCTCTGGCCCTCGCCGTGGCCGAGTACAACGAGACCGCCGCCGAGCCGGTCGCGGCACACTTCGTCGAGAAGCAGGCCTCGTTCGGCTGGCACCGCGGCATGCTCATCGACGACGCCACCATGCAGGTGTCGTTCCTCAAAGACCTCGTCACGCTGCGCAATCCCACGAGCCGGTTCAGCTTCCTGTCCTATGTGCACGAACGCGGACGGCTCGTCGAGTTCGTCAACCACAAGACGCTGTTCCCGCTGCGGGCGGAGTTCCACGACTACTTCGAATGGTGCGCGGCGCGGGTCGCCGACATGGTCTCCTACGGCCGCGAGGTCGTCGCCGTCGAGCCCGTGTTCGACGGCGACGAGATCGCCTACGTCGACGTGCGCTCCGCGTGCGGAACGGTGCAGCGGGCGCGCAACGTCGTGCTGGCGACGGGACTGCGCCCGCGGGTGCCCGACGGCGCCGAACTGTCGGACCGCGTCTGGCACAACAGCGAACTGCTGCACCGGACACCGTCCGTGCCCGCCGACGCGCGGCGATTCGTCGTCGTCGGCGCGGGTCAGAGCGCGGCCGAGGTGACCGCCCACCTGCACTCGACGTTCCCCGACGCCGAGGTGTGCGCGGTGTTCTCGCGGTTCGGCTACAGCCCGTCCGACGACAGCCCGCTCGCCAACCGGATCTTCGACCCGGCGTCCGTCGACGAGTTCTACGACGCACCGCAGGACGTCAAGGACCGGTTGATGGACTACCACGCCAACACGAACTACTCGGTCGTCGACCTGGAGCTCATCGAGGACCTGTACCGGCGGTTGTACCGGGAGCGGGTGCTCGGCAGGGAGCGGCTGCGGTTCTTCCACGCTTCCCGCGCGACCGACGTGGTCGAGACCGCCGACGGCGTGCGGACGACCGTGGAATCGCTCAGCACCGGGGAGAAATCGGTGCTCGACGCCGACGTCGTCGTGTACGCCACCGGCTACCGGCCCGCCGACGTCGACACCCAGCTCGACGGACTCGCACCCCACGTCACGCGGGACGCCCACGGCAGGCCGCGCGTCGAGCGCGACTACCGCGTGCACGGCGCCGCCCTGTCGGCGGGCGTCTACCTGCAGGGCGGCGCCACCGAGCACACCCACGGCATCACGTCGTCGCTGCTGTCGAACAACGCGATCCGCTCCGGTGAGATCCTCGACTCCGTGGTGCAGCGCCGTCACTCGCAGGTGGCGGCCGAGTTCGCCGTCAGCGGGTGCGAGGCATGAGGATCGACGCAGCGGCGACCGAGAACCGCCCACCGACGATGAGGAGTCACCGATGAACCCGTTCGAGGACGACGAAGGCCGGTTCTACGTGCTGGTCAACGACGAGGAGCAGCATTCGCTGTGGCCGTCGTTCGTGGACGTTCCCGCAGGCTGGCGCGTGGTGTTCGGCGAGGACACCCGCGAGGCCTGCCTGCGTTACGTCGACGCCGAGTGGACCGACCTGCGCCCCGCGAGCATTCGCTAGTTCGGTGCCCGTCAGCTCACGGCCTTCAGGCCCACGACGCAGCCGATGATGCCGACGAGGAACAGCACCTTCAGCGGGGAGATCGTCTCGTCGCCGGTCGCCATGGCGTAGACCACCGTGCCGACGGCACCGACCGCCACCCACACCGCGTACGACGTGCCGGTCGGCAGGTCCCGCATCGCGTACGCGAGTCCGCCCATGCTCACCGCCAACCCGGCGAAGAACACCACCGACGGCCACAGTCTCGTGAACCCGGCGGTCTTGCCCAGCGCGGTCGCCCAGACGGCTTCGAACAGTCCCGACACGACCAGGATCAGCCACGACATGACAGGCCCCTTTCGACGGCCGTCTTGTCGCGCTTCCGGGTACGGCTCCCTCGTCCGGGAACCCTGATTCGGGTTCTGCATCCGGTTCTACAGATTCGCGGCCGTCATGGCAGCGATCCCGATCACCATGGTGCTCGACACCACAGCGGTGCCCAGACGCCCGCGTGGACCGGAGACCCTCCGCCCCAGCGCCGAACCGGCGGACGCCAGCGTCAGCTGCCAGCTCGCCGACGCCGCGAACGCCGCGACGACGAACACCGCCGACCGGGCAGGCCCGTCGAGGTCGGCGCCGTCGCCGAGGATCAGTGCCGTGAAGTAGGTGACCGTCGTCGGGTTGAGGCCGGTGAGTGCCAGGAGCGCCAGGTAGGCGTGCCCGGGCGTCGCCGGTGTGCCGCGCAGCGGTTCGGCCGGGCGCCCGTCCGCGTGCCGCCGGTGTGCGGCGATCGCCGAGCCCCCGATCACCCCGGCGATCACCACCAGCACCACCGCGGACGTCCACCGCAGCGGTGTCGCCACGGGCTGTAGGACGTCCGCCACGGCGCGCCCGCCCACCACGGCCAGCAACGCGTATCCGCCGTCCGCGGTCGCGACCCCGAGAGCCGCCGCCACCGCGACGCGCCGTCGGCTGTGGGCCGCGAGGGTGACCAGGTACGCGCCGACCGCGCCGACGGGGATCGCGATGCCGTATCCCGCGGCGAGGCCGGCCAGCAGTGCCCCGCCCACAGCGGAACCGCCGGTCATCGTCGCGTGGCGGTCGACCTCCCGTCGTGCTGCCGCTGTCGCTGCGCCACGACGCCTCGCGCGCACGGCACGTCGTCGGCGGGCACACCGTGGCGCGGGAGGCCGCCGACGGGGACACCGTCGGGAAATGCCGGGCGGAACGCGGTACGTGGCCAGGTCATGCGCGCACCCTGTACGCCCGCTGCCGTCCGGTGCAACGGATTTTCGCGGCCCCGTCCCCGTCCCCGGTCCCGGCCCCGGCCACCCCGGTTCCGGCTCCGGCCCCGGCCACCCCGGTCCTGGCCCCGACCCCGGAACCGGCATCGGGAACGGCCCGAGCGCAGGCACGCGCGCTCGAGCCCCCGGATGCACAACACGCACCCCCGAATCCGCAACACGCACCCCCGGATCCGCAACACGGGCTCCCGAATCCGCAACACGCGCCCCGGGATCCGCAACACGGCGTTGCGTGGGGAGACACACGTCGTGGCGCGTCACCCGATTGGTTAGCCTCACCTTATGTCGTCGACCGCCGGAGCCGAGCCCGGAGCCCGCACCTCGTCGGGCACACGCGCCGCCGGCAGCGCTCCCACCACGGGCGGAGCGGCCCCCACCACGGGCGGAGCGGGTCCCACCACGGGAGGAGGGGCTCCCACGGACGGGGCGGCCACCCGTGGCCCGACCGCACGGGGGACCGTCGCACGCGGTGTCGGGTTGCTGGTGGCGGCCGGGGTGCTGGTGCTTCTCGCGCTGGCGAGCGTGTGGTTCGGGTCGAAGGGCATTCCCTTCCTGCAGACGTGGGACCTGCTGTGGCACGCCGACGGATCGGACGCGTCCGTGGTGATCCACGAGTACCGCATCCCGCGCACGATCCTCGCCGTGCTCGTCGGTGCGAGCCTCGGCCTCGCGGGCGCGCTCATGCAGGCGCTCACCCGCAACCCGCTCGCCGACCCCGGCCTGCTCGGCATCACGATGGGCGCCTCGACCGGTGTCGCACTGGCACTGACGTACCTGGGCATCACGACCGTGCTCGGCTACGTGTGGCTCGCGTTCGCGGGAGCCGCCGTCGCGAGCGTCGTCGTCTACGCGCTCGGCAGCGCGGGCGCGCGGAATGCCACGCCCGAACGGCTCGTGGTCGCCGGTGCCGCCGTCACCGCGGTGCTGTTCGCCGTCAACAGCGGGCTCATGCTCACGGCGCCGGACGCGTTCGAGGAGTTCCGGCGCTGGCAGGTCGGGTCGCTGTCCGGCCGCTACTACGACGTCCTGATGCCCGTGCTGCCGTTCATGGCCGTCGGCGTCGTGGCGGCGCTGCTGCTGATGCGCCCGCTCAACGCCCTCGCCATGGGTGACGACCTCGGCCGCGCGCTGGGCGCTCACCCGGACCGCATCCGCATCGCCGGGGCCGTCGCGATCACCCTGCTGTGCGGTGCCGCCACGGCCGCCGTCGGGCCGATCGGGTTCGTCGGCCTCGCGGTGCCGCACGTCGCCCGGTTCCTCGCCGGACCCGATCAGCGCTGGGTGCTGCCGTACTCGCTAGTGCTCGCGCCCGTGCTGCTCGTCGGAGCCGACCTGGTGGGCCGCGTCGTCGCACCGCCCGCGGAGATCCAGGTCGGCATCGTCACGGCGGTCGTCGGTGTGCCGGTGTTCCTCGTCCTGTGCCGCAAGCGAAAGCTGACGTCCCTGTGACCCCGCCGACGACCACCGACCCCGAAGCCCCCGACGCCACGGAACCGACGACTTCCGGTCCGCGGCGGGCAGGATCCGGGCCCGTCACCGGCCGCGTCGTCCGTGCGGGCGGCCTGTCGCTGCGCCTCGCGCCGCGCACCCTCACCGTCGCCGTCGTCGTCGCGGTGCTGCTGGCCGCCGTCATGATCGTGACGCTCACCGCGGGCGAGTACTCACTGACCCTCGGCCAGGTGCTCGCCTCCCTCGCGGGCCGCGGCGACGAGACGGGTGACTTCGTCGTCTACACGCTGATGCTGCCGCGACTGCTGGTGGCCGTGCTCGTGGGCGCGATGCTCGCCGTGAGCGGCGGGATCCTGCAGACCGTCACCCGCAACTCGCTGGGCAGCCCCGACGTCATCGGGTTCACCAGCGCGGCGGCCACCGGTGCGCTCGTCGTCATCACGGTGCTGGGCGGCACGATGCTGCAGGTCTCGCTCGGCGCGCTGGTCGGCGGCATCGTCGCGGCGCTGCTGATCTACGTGCTCGCCTACCACCGCGGCGTGAGCGGGCTGCGGTTCGTGCTGATGGGAATCGGCATCAACGCGCTCGCCGTCGCCGCGAACTCGTTCCTCATCACGCGCGCGAGCCTGCACGACGCCCTCACCGCGCAGGCGTGGCTCGTCGGCAGCGTCAACTCACGCGGCTGGGAACACGTCGTCGCGGCCGCCGTCACCCTGGCCGTGCTGCTGCCGGTGGCGCTGTCGCGGACGCGGTCGCTGTCGATGATGGAACTGGGCGACGACACCGCGAGCGCGCTCGGCGTGCGCACGGGGCGCGACCGGACGGTGCTGATCGGCGTGAGCGTGCTGCTCGCGGCGTTCGCCGTGGCCGCGGCGGGTCCGATCACGTTCGTCGCCCTCGCCGCACCGCAGCTCACCCGCAGGCTCACGCGCGCGTCGGCGCCCGGCCTGGTGACGACCGCGCTCGTCGGGGCACTGCTGCTGGCCACGGGAGACCTGCTGGTGCAGCAGCTGTTCCCCGCGGCGCAACTGCCCGTCGGAACGGCCACGGGCTGTGTCGGCGGGCTCTACTTGATCTGGCTGCTGGCGTCGGAATGGCGCGGAAAGGGCAGGTACGCATGACGAGGCTGCGCGCCGAGGACCTCACGCTCGCCTACGACCAGGCGACCGTCGCGAAGGGACTGTCCGTCGACATCCCCGACGGGTCGTTCACCGTGATCATCGGCCCCAACGCGTGCGGCAAGTCGACGCTGCTCAAGGCACTCGCACGGATGCTGAAACCCCAGGCGGGCGCGGTGCACCTCGACGGCAAGGCGATCACGTCGCAGCGGTCGAAGGACGTCGCCAAGCGGCTCGGCCTGCTGCCGCAGTCGTCGACCGCGCCGGGCGGCATCACCGTCGGCGACCTGGTCGCCCGCGGCCGGTACCCGCACCAGAGCGTGCTCCGGCAGTGGTCGGCCGAGGACGAGGCGGTCGTCGCCGAGTCGATGCGGCTCACCGGTGTCGCGGGACTGGCCGAGCGGGTCGTCGACGAACTGTCCGGCGGCCAACGGCAACGCGTGTGGCTGGCGATGGTGCTGGCCCAGCAGACGCCGATCCTGCTGCTCGACGAGCCGACGACGTTCCTCGACATCGCCCACCAGCTCGAGGTCCTCGACCTGTGCGCCGACCTCCACGACGACGGCGAGCACACCCTCGTCGCCGTGCTGCACGACCTCAACCAGGCGTGCCGCTACGCCACGCACCTCGTCGTCATGCGTCCCGGCGGGGTCGTCGCCGCGCAGGGCGAGCCGTCGGAGATCGTCACCGCCGACCTCGTCGAGGACGTGTTCGGCCTGTCGTGCCGCGTCATCGACGACCCCGAGACCGGCACGCCGATGATCGTCCCCGCGGCCCGCACCACCCGGTCCGAGTCGGCGGCACGGGAAGGGCTGGAGCCACGGGCGTCACAGCACCATGGTCCGGTTGCCGTGCACGAGGACGCGACCCTCTAGGTGCCACCGCAGGCCGCGCGAGAGCGTGACCTTCTCGACGTCGCGGCCCTTGCGGATCAGGTCGTCGACCGAATCGGTGTGGTCGACCCGCATCACGTCCTGCTCGATGATCGGCCCCGCGTCGAGGTCGGCCGTCACGTAGTGGCACGTCGCGCCGACGAGCTTCACCCCGCGCTGGTGCGCCTGGTGGTACGGGCGCGCGCCGACGAACGACGGCAGGAAGCTGTGGTGGATGTTGATCGCCCGGCCCGCCCACGCCTCGCACAGCTCCGGCGGCAGGATCTGCATGAACCGCGCCAACACCACCGCGTGCGGATCGTGGGAGTCGACCAGCTGCGCCACCTGCGCGAACGCCTCGGACTTCGACTCCGCGTCCGTGCCGAACGGCACGTGGTGGAACGGGATCCCGTGCGCACGCGTGATGTCGGCGAGGTGCTCGTGGTTGCCGATCACCGCGGCGACGTCGACGTCCAGCTCCCCGGAGGCGACCCGCCCCAGCAGGTCGTACAGGCAGTGGCCCTCCTTCGACACGAGGATCACCACGCGCCTGCGTTCGGCGCTGTCGAGGACCTTCCAGTCGGCCTCCGCGCCCAGCGACCGCGCGATACCCGCGAACCGCGCGCGCAGCTCGTCGATCTCGAACGGGATCGACTCGGCCGTCACCACCTGCCGGGTGAAGAACCATCCCGTGTCCGGGTCGGTGTGATAGGCCGAATCGGTGATCCAGCCGCCCAGTTCGGCGAGGAACGACGAGATGCGGGCGATGATCCCCGTGCGGTCGGGGCAGCCGAACTTGATGACGTACTTACGCGTATCGGGCACGGCCACCCATTATCCGCCGCCGGTGTTCGCGCTGGTCAGGGGGTCTCGAGTGGGTCCAGCAGCTCGGCCTCGCCGGTGATCGACACGTCGGCGGGCCTGCGCCACAGCCGCTTGTAGACGGCGTCCGAGTCACCGCTGAGCGTGACGTCGGGTTCGGCAGGCGCCGCGAGCGCGGGCCGCTGCCCGGGCGCGAGCGTCAACGACCACAGCCTGCGGGCGTCCTCGGCGTGCACGAGCACCGTGCCGCTCGCCTCGACCGCCGACCAGTCCGCGCCCCTGCGGTGGATGATCATCGACAACGCCTCGTCCACACCGTCGGCCGCGAACGCCGTGTCGAACGTCGTCACCTCCTGGCCGCCGGCGAGTTCCACGTCGACGCGGTGGATGGCGACCTCGTGCGCCTGCCGTCGGGCCCACGCGTCGAGATTCGCCTCGTAGAACGGGAACAGCATCTGTGCGGGCGTGTCCGGACCGGCGTCGAAGGCGCGCCGCAGCTCCGCACGCTTGCCGTCCCACCAGGGAACGATCTCGTCCCACTCCTTCGGCGGGCGTTCGCCGCGTGCCTCACTGCCGTCCGGGTCGGCGACGCATGCCAGCACCCACGCCTGCACCGCGGCGACGTGCCTGACGAGACGTGCGACAGTCCATTCCGGACACGTCGGCACGGTCGCCTCCGGTCCCGCCGTCAGCGCCGCCTCCCGCAACGCCTCGCCCTGCTCGTCGAACGCCGTCAGCAGCGCCTCGTAGCTCAGCAGGCTGTCGTTACCGTGCAGGTCGGTACTCGTCCGCGCACGGGGACTGCTCTGCGGGCTGGAATTGCTCTGTGGACTGGGGCTGCTCTGCGGGTTGGGGCTGCGGTCCGGATTGTGGTCCGGATTCGTCGGCTCGGTGCTCACGGCGCGACAGTAGCCGCCTGCCGCCCTCGACGAAACCCAAGATCAGCAGGCCCAGCGCGAACGCCACGAGCAGCCCCGCCACCGGATCGTCCGCGAAACTCGCCGCGCCGGCCGCCCCGATCAGCACCGAGTACGCCGCCCAGATCGTCGTGCCCGCCAGGTCGAGGACCGCGAACCGGCCGAACGGATACCTCAGCCCGCCCGTCGCCAACGACGACGCGACCCGTCCCCCAGGGAAGTAGCGGCCCGCGACGATCAACAGCACGGCGTGCCTCCGGAGCCGGCCCTGGGCCCACGCGTAGTTCCGCCTGCCCCGTTCGCTGCGCAGGAGGCGGGACGTGCCGAACGGACCGAGACCGCGGCCGATCCCGTGGCCCGCGCAGTCGCCCGCCCACGCGCCGAGCGCCGCGACCACGGTCAGTCCCGCCAACGCCGGCACGTCGGACGTGCCCAGCAGAACGGCCATCGTGATCACGGTCGACTCGCTCGGCATGAACGGCAGCAGCGCATCCAGCCCCGCGACCGCGAACACCACCAGCCACAGCCACGGCTCGTCGAGGTGGCTCTGCAGCAGCGTGGTGATGTCGTGCAGGAGGTCAAACATGCGCGGCCCCGTGGTCGGCGTGCGTGGTGGCCGCGGGGCGGGACGCGGCGTCTCCCTGGACGGCGTGCTGCGCGCGGTGGGCGAGGGTGCGGCGGTCGCCGGTCGGGCCGAGGGCGTCGTGGACGTCGACGTCGACCTCGAGCTCGCGGGCCCTGACGACGCGGACCAGTGACGCCGCCAGTCCGTCGTCGCCGACGAACGCCGCGATCGTCGACGGTTCGCCGCGCTGGCGGTACGTCAGCGTGACCGGCCGTACCGGGGCGCCGGCGTCGAGAGCCGCCTGGAACACCGCACGGCGGAACGGTCCGCCCGGGGCGCTGCACCACGTCGTGGCCTCGGGGAACACGACGACCGTCTCGCCCGCCCGGAGTCGTTCGGCGACGGCGCCGACCGAGGCGGGCAACCCGCGCAGCGACCACCGGTCGAGCAGCAGCGTGCCCATCCGCCGCGCCTGCCCGCCGACGAACGGCCAGCCCGCGACCTCACGTTTCGCCAGGAACCGCACCGGCTCGAGCGTCAGCAGCGCCGGAATGTCCAGCCACGACACGTGATTCGCCACGACGAGCGTCCCCACGCCGTGTTGCGCTTCCCGGGCGCCGTGTTGCGGTCTCCGGGGCGCGTGTTGCGGATTCGGGGGTTCGTGTTGCGGGTTCACGGTGAGCGGGCCGGTGGCGGTGAGCGCGACGCCCAGGGCGTCGAGGGCGGCCGCGGCCCGGTGCCGGACGTCGGTGACACCCCGGTGGTCGATGTCGCGGTGGTGGTCGGTGTCGTCGAGGAGCGTGCTGGTCAGGACTTTCGCGAGGGCCACGGTTCGCCGCACGCTCTCCATGGTGCGCACCGGCGGCAACCGGTGCGTGACGCACCGGGGAGTGCACGGTGAACTTGCCCGCCACGGGTTGGCCCCTGCGTTCACCGGTCGTCTCCGAGGAGGTAACGCAGGTAACGGTCGTCGACGTCGGCGAGTGGCAGCAGGACGTAGAAGTCGGCGACGTCGAAATCCGGATCGTGGGCGGGCGGTCCGCACACCCAGGCGCCGAGGCGCAGGTATCCGCGCAGCAGAGGGGGCAGGTCGGCGTACCGCGGGCGGTCGGAGGCGCGCGGCGGCAGCCACGGCCGGTGCGGGCGTACGCGGTACTCGGCGGGGGAGGCGTGCCGGGTGGAGGCGAGGTGCCAGGCGCTCGTCGCCGCGTGTCCGCCGTCGCCGAGCGGCACCGACGCGCAGCCGCCCAGGTGGCCGTGGCCCGCGAGGAGCGTGTACCGCGCGAGGGCCGACCACATCAGCGTGATGACGGACCCGTTGCGGTGCGCAGGCGCCACGCACGAACGGCCTGCCTCGACGATGTCGCCCGCGAGCGGTGCCAGGTCGGCGAGGTCGAACTCGGTCGCCGAATAAGGGACGGGAGAGCGGTGCGGCGGCAGGATCCGGTACGTGCCGACGAGTTCGCCGGTCGGCTCGTGGGTGACGACGAGGTGATCGCACAGCTCGTCGAACGCGTCCGCGTCGACCCCCGCGTGTCCTGCACTCGGCACCGTGTGTTCTGCGTTCGCGTCGCCGTGTTGCGGATCTGGGGGCTCGTGTTGCGGGTTCGGGGGCTGGTGTTGCGCGTTCGTGGGGCGGTGTTGCGGGTTCGCGTCACGGTGGTGCGACGGGTTGACGCCGTGGGTGGTGGTCAGGTCGGCGCCGAGTTCGCCGGCGAACACGGTGGCGCGGAGTCGTTGCGCGGCGCGGATCTCCTCGCGGCTGTCGGCGATGCGGGCCGTGTAGGTCCGCGTCGATGCGGTCGACAACACGGGCATGGCGCTCTCCGTTCCTGTGGCGTTCGGGTGTGTACAGGACGAGAAAAGCACCGACGAAACGTCGTTGACCAGGTGGTTCGTTCGATATCAGGGACATGTAGGGGCGTTCCCCGACGTCTGTGGTGGGGCTGTCCCCACCACACTGCCCGCCTCCTTTCCACCGCGCGCGTCCTGCGTTCGGACACCCGTGTCCGGGCATACGGCGCGTCACCCCGAGGCCGCAACACGGCCTCCGGAAAACGCAACACGGTCCCCGGAAAGCGCAACACGCGTACGGAGGTCGCTCAGAAGGCACTGACGGTCGTCGGTGTGCGTTCGGCGCGGGCCAACGCACTGATCAATCGTGCCTGCCCATGGCGTTCCGTGGCCAGATCTGCCAGGAGATGGAGCACCGGTGCGAACGCCTCCGTGGGAAAGGTCGGCGTGTCGACGTCAACGCTGCATGCGAGATCGTCGGCATGAACGACGATCTCCACGAGGCGCGTGAGCAGGAAATCGTCGCGACGAAGGCTCCACCCCTGCCACGGGATCGTGACGACCGCTCGAGCTCGGTCGCTGCGCAGCAGAACGTCGGCCCGGGCGAACGCCTCTCGGCACCTGCGCACCATGGCGTCGAATCCGGCAGCCGCCTCTGATTCGTCGCGGGTACGGTCGTTCGCCGGGTCGTCGAGCGACTCGGCCAGCACCCAGGGCGCGCGTCGGTAGTGGTCCGCAGCCCCGTCGACCGGCGGGCCCGTCGCGGGAACGGGCAGAACCTCGGCGGCACGGACGAGTTGCCGGCCGAGGTGGCAGGCGAGCATGCCGACGGTCATGCGCTCGAGAGAACTGTCGGCATCCCAGTTTCGTTCGACGGCCGGGTCCGCCACGAGGTCGAGCGTGATCTGTGCGGCGGCGAGGAAGGCGCGGTCCCGGGTGTCCATGCGGCGATCGTAGGGGCCTCCCGGGCCCCGGAACCTGCAACACGATCCCCTGGAAGCGCAACACGGTCCCCGGAGACCGCAACACGACCCCCTGGAAACGCAACACGGTCCCCGGAGACCGCAACACGCGTACGGAAACGGTGCAGGACACGCGGGGTCAGCGTGGGGCGACGGACGTCCACGGGACGGTGAGTTCGCCGAGGCGCCAGCGCGCCGGGCGGTTCAGGACCGGCCAGCCGGACGCGGCCAGCAGGCGTACCGTCTCGGTCCAGCGCGCCCGCGGGCCGTACGCCGAGAACGGTGCCGCCGTCGCCCAGCATCGGTCCACACGCGACAGGAACTCGTGGACTCGCTCGCCCGGAACATTGCGGTGTATCAACGCCTTCGGCAACCGTTCCGCCACAGTGGACGGACGCTCCAACGAGGCGACTCGGCACGACAGCGTCAGCGACACCGGCCCGCGACGCGACACCGTGGCCCACGTGCACACCCTGCCGATCTCGTCGCACGTGCCCTCGACGAGCAGGCCGCCGGGGATGATCCGCTCGAGCATCGCCCGCCAGGACGGTTCGACGTCCGACTCGTCGTACTGCCGCAGCACGTTGAACGCCCGCACCACCGCGGGCCGGGCGCCGGCGAGTTCGAACCCGCCGCGCCGGAAGTCCAGTACCGGCGGTGTCGCCGCCGCCTGGCCCGCGGCCACTCGCTCCGGGTCGAGTTCCAGTCCGAGCACCCGCACGTCCGGCACCGCCGCGCGCAACCGCGTGGCCAGCTCGACTGTCGTGACGGGCGATGCGCCGTAGCCGAGGTCGACGACCAGCGGTGAGGACTCCGAACGCAGGGCACGCCGGACGCCGAGGTCGGCGGTCAGCCAGCGGTCGATGCGCCGCAAGCGGTTCGGGTTGGTGGTTCCTCTGGTCGGCGAGCCGAGCGGCTCGGCGCGCTTCAGCTGCGCGCGAGCCACGACGTCGTGAAGTCGGCCTCCCGCTCGAGCAGCGTGGTGACCTGCTCCGCGATCAGCCCTTCGAGCTTGCCGCCCACCAGCGGGATCTTCACCGTCACCTCGCCGCGCGTGACCTGCCGCGCGGCCGCCTCGCCGTCCGGCTCCACCGACACGGTCCCGGTGATCTCGCCCGGAATGCCGTCGACCTGCGCGCGGATCGTGCCCTCGCCGCCGCGCCAGACGTGCTCCCTGCGCACCATGAGGTCGCCCGACACGAACTTCTGCGCCACCGACGGCAGCTTGTCCGCGGGCACGCCCTGCACCAGCGTGTACCGCACCTCGTCGCCGTCGACCGTGTGCTCCTCGAGCGCGGCGCCGGTGCCGCCGATCTCGGCCAGCCGCGCGTGCAACGCGGCCTCGTCGGACTGGGCGGCGACGACGTCGGCGACGGAGGCGGGGAACGTCGCCCGATGCTCGATACGGGAAGCCATGGCCGGGACAGTACCGTTACGGGATGTGAGCACTGTCGAAACGCCCACCTGCCGCGACCTGCGCAACTACACGACACTGCGCCTCGGCGGGCCCGCGCGCCGGTTCGTGACGGCGAACACGTCCGCCGAACTGACGGCCGCCGTCGGCGACCTCGACGCGGCGGGTGAGCCGGTCCTGCTGGTCGGCGGTGGCTCGAACCTCGTCGTGTCCGACGCCGGGTTCGACGGCACCGTCGTGCGGATCGCCGCCACCGGGTGGGACGGCGCGACCGTGCAGGCCGGGCAGGACTGGGACGCCTACGTCGCCGCGACCGTCGCCGAGGGGTACGGCGGGCTGGAGTGCCTGTCCGGGATCCCCGGGTCGGCCGGCGCCACGCCCATCCAGAACGTCGGCGCGTACGGCTGTGAGACCAGCGACGTGCTGCACTCCGTGGAGCTCTACGACCGGGCCACGGGTGAGGTCCGCACCCTCGCCGCCGACGAACTCGGCTTCGCCTACCGCACGAGCGTGCTCAAGGGCACCGACGACGGGGTCGTGTTGTCGGTGCGGTTCGACCTCCGCGAGGACGGCCTGTCCGCGCCGATCCGCTACGCCGAACTGGCCCGCACCCTCGGCGTCGACGTCGGCGACCGCGTGCCCGCCGCGCAGGTGCGCGAGGCCGTGCTCGGGCTGCGCCGCGGCAAGGGCATGGTGCTCGACCCCGACGACCACGACACCTGGAGCGCGGGCTCGTTCTTCACCAACCCGATCGTGCCCGAGGAGCAGGTCGGCGAGGTACTGGGCAGGATCGCCGGCGTCGTGGGCGACGACGTGTCCGTGCCGCAGTACCCCGCCGACGGTGGTGTGAAGCTGTCCGCGGCGTGGCTCATCGAACGCGCCGGGTTCACCAAGGGGCACGAGGGCCCTGGCGGACGGGTGTCGCTGTCGACGAAACACACGCTCGCCCTGACCAACCGCGGCGAGGCCCGCACCGACGACCTGCTCGCACTGGCCCGCGAGGTGCGCGACGGTGTGGTGGCCGCGTTCGGCGTCACGCTCCGTCCGGAACCGCTGCTCATCAACTGCGAACTGTGAGCGCCCGCCCGCCGGCCCGACCACCGCTCCTCACGGACACGCTGACGCGTGCCTGCCCTTGGGGGCGAGAAAGACCTGGGGGCGCCCGCCGTCCCCGAACCGTCACTCGCGGTGGAACGTCCTGCCGTCGAGCTGGGCGCGGGGCTTCATGACGATCTGGTCCAGGTTGACGTGCGAGGGCCTGGTGGCGGCGAACGAGATGACGTCGGCCACGTCCTCGGCCGTCAACGGCTGGTAGCCCTCGTAGACCTTCGCCGCGCGGTCGGCGTCGCCGTCGAACCGGTTGACGGAGAACTCGGTCTGCACCGCGCCGGGAACGATCTCCGTCACGCGCACCGGGTCGCCGAGGTGCTCGGCGCGCAGCGTCTGGTGCAGCGCCGTCTGGGCGTGCTTCGACGACGTGTAGCCCGACCCGCCGGGGTACACGCCGTGGCCCGCGATCGACGTCACGGTGATGACGTGCCCGTCACCGGACGCGACGAGCTTCGGCATCAGCGACTTCGTCATGCGCAGCGTGCCGAGGACGTTCGTCTCCCACATCCAGCGCCAGTGATCCTCGTCCGCCTCGTCGACCCGTTCCAGTCCCTTCGCACCGCCTGCGTTGTTGACCAGCACGTGGCACTCGGGAACCCGCTCGACGAACGAGGCAACCGAATCGGCGTCCGTGACGTCCAGCGTCAGGGCGGTGCCCGACGTTTCCTCGGCGAGCGCTTCGAGCTTGTCGACCCGGCGTGCGCCGAGGACGACGTGGAACCCGGCTCGGGCGAGAGACCTGGCGGTGGCGGCGCCGATTCCCGCACTGGCGCCTGTGATGACTGCGGTTCGAGTGGTCATGGTCCGCATGCTGCCAGGTAATGTTGTGTTGCTGGCGGGGGTGCTGGCGAGGGCCAGGGAGGTAGGCACACGTGAGGTTCGGACAAAACGGGGGACACGAACACACCGTCGGACGGCGGGGAGTGCTGAAGGCGGCCGCGATCGCGGCGCCTGCGGGCGTGCTCGTCGCGTGTACGGGCGACGACGCCAGCGGGGCGGGCACCGGCGGTGGCGGCAACGGCACGGCCCCGGCCGAGCCGCAGGCCACGATCACCGCGCAGCCGAAGGCCGACGCCACCGACGTCGAGGTCACCGCTCCGGTCAAGCTCAGCGTCACCGACGGCACCTTCACCGAGGTCCGGCTCACCAACGAGGACGGCAAGGCCGTCGACGGCAGTCTCAACGACGACAAGACCGAGTGGACGGTCGGCGAACCCCTCGGCTACGGCCGCACCTACACCTACGCCGCCGAGGCGTCCGGCAGCGACGGCCGCACCGCGAAGCTCGACGGCTCGTTCAGCACGGTCCAGCCGTCGTCGGTCGTGCGCGCCACCCTGTACCCGGGTGACGACGCCGTCGTAGGGGTCGGTCAACCCATCACCGTCAAGTTCGACGCCCCGGTCAGCGACCGTGCCGCCGCGCAACGGGCACTGTCGGTGAAGACCGAGCCGCAGGTCGAAGGCGCGTGGGCGTGGCTGAACGACCAGCAGGTCGACTGGCGGCCCCGCGAGTACTGGCCCGCGAACACGAAGGTCGAGGTCGCCGCGAACCTCTACGGCGTGAGCTACGGCGGCGGCGCCTACGGCAAGGCGGACGTCACCACGAAGTTCTCCATCGGGCGCAACCAGGTCGTCAAGGTGCACACCCCCGAGCACCGTATGCGCGTGTACCGCGACGGCGCCGAGGTCGCCAACTACCCGTGCAGCAACGGCAAGGACGACAACCTCGACCTCAACACGCCCAACGGCACGGTCATCGTCATGACCAAGGAGCCGACGTCGATCTTCGACAACGAGGAGTACGGCTACACCGACCTGAAGAAGACCTGGTGTTGCCGCATCTCCAACCACGGCGAGTACATCCACGAGAACCAGGAGAACGCCGCCAACATCGGCAAGAAGAACACCTCGCACGGGTGCGTCAACCTGCTCGCCGACGACGCCAAGGCCTACTTCGACTCGGCCATGCTCGGCGACCCCGTCGAGGTCACCGGTTCGAAGGCCGACTTCCCGACGACGTCGGACGTCATGGACTGGCTGCTCGACTGGGAGACGTGGAAGTCCAGGTCGGCCCTGTGACGACGACGCCGTGACGACGACCCTGTGACGTCGGCGCTGTGACGTCGGTGCTTGTGACCACGGGCCGACGGCCGCCGGCCCGTGGTGGCGCTGAGGACCGGCCAACACCGTGACTTCGGGCCGACGCCGGCGATCCGCGTCGGCACCGTGGCCCACGCCGGCGCTGCGGCCCACGCCGGCGATCCGGCGTCGGCACTGTGGCCCACGCCGGCACCGTGGCGAGCGTGGGCGCCCGTCGTCCCGGCGGCCTGCCGGGTGCGCTCGTCATTCCTTGTGGACCTCGATGAGCGACCCGGCGGTGATGATGGCCGCCAGGACGACGATCGCGATGATCAGAATCTCGAGAACCATGGTCGACTCCTCGTCGTCGAGGCGCCGGTGAAGGCCTGACCTGCCCAGTCTACGCCTTCGCGTCGGCTGCTTCCCGGTTCTCGTTGCGCTTGGAGACCCGCAGGCTGAGCACGGTCACGACGGCCAGGATGCCGACGATCGCCAGCAACGAGATCGGCGTCGGGACGGTCGGCACGCCGGGCCACACGGTGTGCGCCCAGTGCAGGACCAGTTTCACGCCGATGAACGCCAGGATCAGCGCGAGGCCGTGGTTGAGGTAGATCAGCTTGGCGAGCACCGCCTGCAGCACGAAGTACAGGGCACGCAGGCCGAGCAGGGCGAACGCGTTGGTGGCGAACACGAGGTACGGATCCTCGGTGATGCCGTACACCGCGGGCACCGAGTCGACGGCGAACACGATGTCGGTGGCGAACACGGCGACCACGACGATCGCCAGCGGCGTCAGCGCACGTTTGCCCGCCTCGCGCACGACCATCTTCGTGCCGCGGTAGTCGTCGGTGACGTGCGTGATCCGCCGCATCAGCTTCACCGAGCGCATCTCGGACGGGTCCTTCTCGTCCTGGTGGCCCTTGAGCGCCTCGACGAGGATCTTCACCGCGGAGACGAACAGGATGAGGCCGAACACCAGGAACGCCCACGTGCCCGCCTGCAGCATGGCCGCGCCGAGGGCGATGAAGATGCCGCGCAGCACGAGCGCGCCGACGATGCCGTACAGCAGCACACGCTGCTGCACCGCCGCCGGGACGGCGAACCCGGTGAGGATCAGCATGAACACGAAGAGGTTGTCGACCGACAGCGACTTCTCGACCACGAAGCCCGTCACGAACTCGGTCGCCTGGCCGCCGCTGTAGGCCAGCCACACGAACAGCGCGAACACGAACGGCAGGGCCAGGTAGAACACCGACCAGCCGACGGCCTCCTTCATGGAGACCTCGTGCGGCTTGCGTGTGATGAGGAAGTCGGCGACGAGCAGGGCGAGCAGGGCGACGATGCTGACCGCCCACAGCATGGGCGAACCCATGGTCTCGGCGGCCCCGGACGAGCCGGAACCGGCGGCTTGGACGAGCACACGGACCTCCGCGAACGTTGAATCGTTCGAGGTCTCCTTCACCCGCGGGTCGCGGGCGACCTGCCGAGAACACAATCCGTGCGTTCGTATTGACCGGCGAGGCCCAAGGCGGAAGTACTCCCCTCTGCACCCAAGTGTCCGGTACGGGGATCTCGTTGCCAACCCGGGGTGGCTATGACCGGGTGTGATGTCGGACGTGCGGCCGAACCGGACGTGGTGGTCGCCGACCTCGAGACGTCCGGTCTCACCGGGCGCCGACGCGTTCGGCGACGCCGTGGTGGTGGCCGCCTCCGGCGGGGAACGCTCGACCGGGTGAGAGACTGCCCGGGTGCGAACCGAGGTCACAGGTGCAGACGGGGTCCGGATCGGCGCGATCGTCGAGGACGCGACGGGCGCGGCAGGTGCCGACGGCGGGGGAGCCGGCACGCCGCCCGTGATCGTCTTCGTGCACGGCTGGGCCCAGTCGTCCGACGCGTGGCGGTTGCAGCTGTCCGACCCGCGGCTGGCGGACGAGTTCCGCATGGTCGCGATGGATCTGCGCGGCCACGGCCGTTCCGATGTCCCCGACGACGGCTACGACGATCCGCACGTGTGGGCCGACGACCTGGCCGCGGTGCTGGACCTGGCGGGCAGGCCCGCGGTGGTCGTCGGCTGGTCGTACGGCGGCCTCGTCGTCACCGACTACCTGCGTGTCCACGGCACGGCCGGGCTGGCGGGCGTCGTCTACGCGGGAGCGATCACCGAGCTGGGCCGTGACCACCCGGGTGGAGCGGTCGGCCCGGCGATGCGCCACGCCCTGCCCGACGCGCTGTCCGCCGACGACGAGGTCGCCCGGCCCGCGATCCGCAGGCTGTGCGGCGGCATGACGGCCGGGACCGGAGGTGAGGAGTTCGTCGACGGCATCCTCGCCGTGCCCGCGCACGTGCGCGCGGGCCTGTTCCGCAGGGACATCGGCTCGGCCGAGGTGCTCGAAGCGCTCGACGTGCCCGCGCTGGTGCTGCACGGCGAGCGCGACGCCGTTGTCGACATCACCGCGGCCGAATACACGGCCGGGAAGATTCCGGGGGCCCGCCGACGTTGGGTGCCTGGGGTGGGCCATCTTCCGTTCGCGGAGGACGCGCGGACGTTCGGCGAGGAGTTGGCGGCCTTCGCCCGTGACGCGTACAGAAAGGTGAACCGGTGACGATCTCCTGGTACCGGCAGGCCGCAACGCAGCAGCCGCGCCGGGTGGCGGTGCTGACCGTGCACACCTCCCCGCTGGAGCAGCCGGGCACCGGCGACGCGGGTGGAATGAACGTCTACATCGCCCAGACGGCCCAGGAGATGGCCAGACGCGGTGTGCAGGTCGAGGTGTTCACGCGCGCCACGTCGTCGGACCAGCCGCCCGTCGCAGAACTCGCCCCCGGCGTACTCGTCCGGCACATTCCCGCGGGGCCGTTCGAACCACTGTCCCGCGGCGAGCTGCCCGCGCAGCTGTGTGCCTTCACCAACGGCGTGCTGCGCACCGAGGCGTTCCACGAGCCGGGTTACTACGACCTCATCCATTCGCACTACTGGTTGTCCGGCCAGGTCGGCTGGCTCGCGCGAGACCGCTGGGGCGTGCCGTTGGTCCACACCGCCCACACGCTCGCGAAGGTGAAGAACGCCGCACTGGCCGAGGGCGACTCGCCGGAACCGAGAACCCGCGTGATCGGCGAACAGCAGGTCGTCGACGAGGCGGACCAGCTGATCGTCAACACCGGCGTCGAGGCCGAGCAGCTCGTCGACCTCTACGGCGCCGACCCGCGCGCGGTCCGGACCGTCTCACCGGGTGTCGACCTCGAGCGGTTCCGGCCGGGATCGCAGGCGCGCGCACGACAGGTCCTCGGGTTGCGTGACGACGCGGTGGTGTTGGCGTTCGCGGGCCGGATCCAGCCGTTGAAGGCGCCGGACGTGCTGCTGCGGGCCGCGGCGGAACTGGTCGAGCGTCGACCCGAGCTGCGCGAGCGGCTCGTGGTGCTGATCGCGGGCGGGCCGTCGGGCACCGGTCTGGAACAGCCGGAGTCACTGAAGGCGCTGGCCGCCGACCTGGGCATCGCCGATCTGACGCGGTTCCTGCCGCCGCAGGCTGGCGACGGGCTCGTCGACGTGTACCGGGCGGCGGACGTCGTGGCGGTGCCCAGTCACAACGAGTCGTTCGGCCTGGTGGCGCTCGAGGCGCAGGCCTGCGGAACGCCGGTGGTCGCCGCGTCGGTGGGCGGACTGCCCGTGGCGGTCGACCACGGCACGTCGGGCCTGCTCGTCGATTCGCACCGCGCGCCGGAGTGGGCCGACGCGCTGGCCGATGCGGCGTTGCGCAGGCACAGCACCCTCGCCGCGGGCGCGGTGCGGCACGCGCAGCGGTTCTCGTGGCAGCGGACGACGGACGCGCTGCTGGGCAGCTACGCCGACGCGCGGGGAGCGTTCCGCCGGGCGGCACTGGAGGTGGCGGTGTGAGCGACCGCGACGTGAGCGACGTCGACGCGATCGTGCGGTCGGCGCTCGATGCCTCCGAGGTGCCGTACGACCGGCGCGGCGAAGGCGTCTACTTCGTGACGCTGCCCGGAGTGAAGAAGCTGCAGACCAATGCCTGGCTGGTCGTGCGGGAGCACTCGTTGGCTGTGGAGGCGTTCGTGTGCCGGCGTCCGGACGAGGCGCACGAGGACGTCTACCGGTTCCTGTTGAGGCGGAACGCGAAGCTGTACGGCGTGGCCTACACGCTGGACTCGGCGGGCGACATCTACCTGGTCGGCAGGCTGGGGCTCGACGCCGTGTCGGCCGACGAGGTCGACACCGTGCTGGGCCAGGTGCTGGAAACGGCGGACGGCGACTTCAACAGCCTGTTGGAGCTGGGGTTCGCGAGTTCGATCCGCAGGGAGTGGGACTGGCGCGTCAGCCGCGGCGAGTCGTTGGCCAACCTGCAGGCGTTCAAGCACCTCGTCGAACCGAGCACCGAGCATCGTCCGGGCACGCTGACCGACGACTGACGCCGGTGGCCGGGCCGGGACGCAGAACACGCGGGCGTAGGCGCAGAACGCGCGGAACCGAGCGCAGGACTCGCGCATGAGCGCAGTCGCGCGGCGTCGAGGGACGGTGGTCGGGTGACGGGTGGGCGCAGAACACGCGCCCCTGGAAACGCAACACGGTCCCCCTGAAACGCAACACGGCCTCCGGGGGAGACCCCTGGGCGGCGAGCGCGTCCCGCGAGCGCACTGCTCCCAAGTGGTCGACGGGGCGGCTCGAGGGAGGGGGGAGTCGCGAACTCGAGCCGCCCCGTGGACCTTCCCGCCTTTCGGACCCGGTGACGAGGGGGATGCCAACGGGGCCGGCGGGCCGCAGCTCGGCAGGGGGAGACGAGCTGCGATCTGCTCCCGCATTGCTCGACCCGGGGAGTGCGTGGTTCCGGGCCGTGCGGGTTCAAGTGTCAACTTGTCAGACTCGGCACTGTAATCACAAGACTACTCGCTACTCTATTCGAGTGAATTTCACCGACAGGTTGAACACACTGCGGGCTTGTTAACGCTATTGACACGTACGCGGGCGCCCCGATCGAGAGTTCGGACCGAATTTCCCGCGCGTTGACGACACTCTCTGTAGAACTCGTGGTACGGCGGACGAGCGGTCTAACGCAGTGGCCGAGGTCGCGCTACTCGATTCGGCGGAGCATGGCACGCTGAAAACATGGCCGAACTTGGGACTCTCGTGCTGCTGCGCCACGGGCAGAGCACATGGAACGCGGAAAACCTGTTCACCGGCTGGGTCGACGTGCCGCTGTCCGACCAGGGCGAGGACGAGGCGAAGCGCGGCGGGCAGCTGCTCGCCGAGGCCGGCCTGCTGCCGGACGTCGTGCACACGTCGCTGCTGCGCAGGGCGATCTCGACGGCCAACATCGCGCTCGACGCCGCCGACCGGCACTGGATCGACGTCCGCCGGAACTGGCGGCTGAACGAGCGCCACTACGGTGCGTTGCAGGGCAAGAACAAGAAGGAGATCGCCGACGAGTTCGGTGACGAGCAGTTCATGCTGTGGCGCCGCTCCTACGACACGCCGCCGCCCGAGATCGAGCGTGGCAGCGAGTTCAGCCAGGACGCCGATGCGCGCTACCAGGACATCGACGGTGAGCTGCCGCTGACCGAGTGCCTCAAGGACGTCGTGGCGCGGCTGCTGCCGTACTGGGACAGCTCGATCGTGCCCGATCTGCGGGCGGGGAAGAACGTGCTGGTCGCGGCGCACGGCAACTCGCTGCGCGCACTGGTCAAGCACCTCGACGGCATCTCCGAGGACGACATCGCCGGGCTGAACATCCCGACCGGCATCCCGCTGCGCTACGACCTCGACGCCGACCTGAGGCCCACCAACCCGGGCGGCACGTACCTCGACCCGGAGACGGCCGAGAAGGCCGCCGCCGCGGTCGCCAACCAGGGCCGCTGAGGCCGCACCGCCGCACGACGTCGTAGGGGCCGCCTTCCCTGTCCGGGACGGCGGCCCCTCCGTGTGTCCACGGCAGCGTGTGCCCACGGCAGCCGAGAGGTCGTCAGGCCGTTCGTTGAAACACCTCGCGTTCGAGGCGAGACAGGCGTTCCATGACGGTGCGGCCGGTGCCCTCCTGTTCGGCTTGCAGGCGATCGAGTGCCCAGATGCGAATGAGGGTCGATACCGGAAGTTTCGCGTCGTCGGCGGCCTGCTGGAGCCGGTTGTGTTCCTCCGTGGAGAAACGCACCGAGACGACTGCCGGACGGCCGAGGTTGGGGCGGCTCACGTCGACGTGGGCGGGCGGGTCGCCGGAGGTGTCGTACCGCTCTGCTGCCGCGCCCTCGTCGGCCAGTAGTTCGTCGATCTCACTCATCGTCGACCTCCGCGTATGTCCGCCGATCGCTCTGATTGGAAAGCCATGCGTTGGCGCCCCACCATTCACCGTTCGGGTGTTCGTCGTCGACGTACTCCGTCCTCTTGCTCCAGTCGACCCCGTTGTCCACACCTGCATTGTAGTCGGTTGTATGACATACGCCGAGTAGTCAGGCGTGGTGGCTCCCGCAGATCGACGGCAGTCCTGGGAGTCACCGTCGCGAGCCTGCGGACGTGGCCGTACGTCAGCGTCGTTGATGGGTGGCGGACGGGTCCGGGACGGCGGCCCCTCCGTGTGTCCACGGCAGCGTGTGCCCCACGGCAGCCGAGAGGTCGTCAGGCCGTTCGTTGAAACACCCCCGAATCCGCAACACGGCCTCGCGAATCCGCAACACGGGCCCCGGGATCCGCAACACGGGCTCGCGAACCCGCAACACGGGCCCCGGAATCCGCAACACGGCGGGGGTTCGGCGTACGGCAGGTGAACTGGATCTTGCCTGGTGGCGAACGCATGGCCCGCAAGTGTCAGGCCGGTCACCGCTCGGCCTCCGGGACTAGGACAACGACCCGGTCGAGTGCTTACGATGCGAAGCGTGACGGCGTCCGGATCGGTCCTGCTGGCCACTGCCGCTCTGGTGGCCGGCATCGCTGTCGGTTTCTTCTTCTTCCGCACTCGTGGCCGGGACGTTCCCGAGCCGGCAGGTCCCACGGCAGCCGAGTTGCTGCTGCGTTCGGTGCGGTCGTCGGAGACCGGCGTCGTGATGCTCAATCGCTTCGGCGACCTGGTGCTGTACAACGCGCGCGCCGAGGACCTCGGCCTGCTGCGCGGCAACCAGGTGGACGGCCGGGTGCGGGACGCGGCGCAGCGCGTGGTCGACACCGACACGTCGTCCGAGGTCGACATCTCGCCCGAGGAGGTCCGCGGCAGGCAGCCGGAGGCGGTCGTGGCGAACCTGCGGCCGCTGGGCGACGGCTTCACGATCGTGGAGGCCGTCGACCACACGGACGCGGCCAGGCTGGAGGCGACGCGGCGTGACTTCGTGGCCAACGTCAGCCACGAGCTGAAGACCCCGGTCGGCGCGATCGCACTGCTGGCGGAGGCCGTGCTGGACGCCGACAGTGCCGAGGAGGCGCGCCGGTTCAGCGAGAAGATCCTCCGCGAGTCGAACCGGCTCGGGAAACTCGTCACGGAGCTGATCGCGCTGTCGCGGCTGCAGGGGGCGGAGAAGCTGCCGGAGATGACGGTCGTCGACGTCGACGGGGTCGTCGCCGAGACGCTCTCGCGCACCAAGCTCGCCGCCGAGACCTCCGACATCACGGTCACTACCGACGGCCCGAGCGGCCTCGAGGTCGAGGGGGACCGGACGCTGCTCGTCACGGCGCTGTCGAACCTGCTGGACAACGCGATCGCCTACTCGCAGGAGTCGAGCCCGGTGTCGATCAGCCGCAGGCTCACCGACGGCCACGTCGAACTGGCCGTCACCGACCGCGGCCTCGGCATCGCCCTCGACGAGCAGCAGCGGGTGTTCGAACGGTTCTACCGCGCGGACAAGGCCCGTTCCCGTGCCACCGGCGGCACCGGCCTCGGCCTGGCGATCGTCAAGCACGTGGCCGCCAACCACGGCGGCGAGGTGCGGCTGTGGAGCAGGCCGGGCGTCGGATCGACCTTCACGCTGCGGATCCCCGCGCGAACCCGGCCTGCCGGCACCGACGGTGCCGACACGACCGCCACGGCCGGTTCCGACGCCGGCGACGGCGCCACCGCGACGACGGCCCCCGCATCCGAGACACCCGACCAGCGCAGCGACGACCCGACAGGGCAGCAGCTGGTCACCAGCGTGCGGCAACGCACCGAACCGGGAGGAACAACGCAGTGACCAGGGTTCTGATCGTCGAGGACGAGGAGTCGTTCGCCGACCCGATGGCCTTCATGCTCCGCAAGGAGGGCTTCACCGCCGCCCTCGCGACGACGGGCCAGCAGGCGCTCGAGGAGTTCGACCGCAACGGTGCCGACCTCGTGCTGCTCGACCTCATGCTCCCCGGCATGAGCGGCACCGACGTCTGCAAGCAGTTGCGGGCGCGGTCGTCGGTCCCGGTGATCATGGTGACCGCGCGGGACAGCGAGATCGACAAGGTCGTGGGCCTCGAACTCGGGGCGGACGACTACATCACCAAGCCGTACGCGGCGCGTGAGCTGATCGCGCGGATCCGCGCCGTGCTGCGGCGGGGCGGCGACACGGCGGCGGCCGAGCCGGAGGCGGCGCCGCTCGTGCTGTCGGCCGGCCCGGTGCGGATGGACGTCGAACGGCACGTCGTGACGGTCGGCACCGAGGAGATCTCGCTGCCGCTGAAGGAGTTCGACCTGCTGGAGTACCTGCTCCGCAACGTCGGCCGGGTGCTCACGCGCAGCCAGCTCATCGACCGCGTGTGGGGCGCCGACTACGTCGGGGACACGAAGACCCTGGACGTCCACGTCAAGCGCCTCCGGTCGAAGCTCGAACCGGACCCCGGTCAGCCGCAGTACCTGGTTACCGTGCGTGGTCTCGGTTACAAGTTCGAGGCGTGAACCGCGGGCCCGGTACCGTGGATACTCGTGCGCCTAGGGGTTCTTGACGTCGGTTCCAACACCGTCCATCTGCTCGTCGTCGACGCGCACCGTGGTGGGCACCCCACACCGATGCATTCGGAGAAGACGGTGCTGCGGCTGGCCGAGCAGCTGAACACCCGCGGTGAGCTCACGAAGCGCGGTGTCGCCGGCCTGGTCGACGCGGTCGAGCAGGCGAAGCTCTCCGCCGAGCGGTGGGGGTGCGAGGACGTCATGGCGTTCGCGACCTCCGCGGTGCGCGAGGCGGGCAACACCGACGACGTCCTGGCGACCGTGGCCGACTCGACGGGTGTCGACCTGCGTGTGCTCACGGGCGAGGACGAGGCGAAGCTGACGTTCCTGGCCGCACGCCGGTGGTTCGGCTGGTCGGCGGGACAGCTGCTGGTGCTCGACATCGGCGGCGGTTCGCTCGAGGTCGCGATGGGCATCGACGAGCGCCCCGAACTCGCCGAGTCGCTGCCGTTCGGTGCGGGCAGGATCACCCGGACGCGGTTCTCGAACGACCCTCCGAATCGCTCCGAGGTCGTCGCGACGACGGCGTGGCTCGACGACGCACTGTCCGGCCTGGCCGAGCGCATCCGCGGCGTGGGGGAACCGGATCGGGTGGTTGCGACGTCGAAGACGTTCCGTTCGCTGGCCCGGCTCACCGGTGCGGCACCGTCGTCGGCGGGGCCGCGGGTGACCCGCGCGCTGACCGACACGGGACTCCGGCAGCTGCTGTCGTTCATCACCCGCATGTCGTCCGACGACCTGGCGGAACTGGAGGGAGTGAGCGGCAGCAGGGCACATCAGCTGGTCGGCGGCGCACTCGTGGCGGAGGCCACGATGCGGGCGCTGTCGCTCGAGCGGTTGGAGATCTGCCCGTGGGCACTACGCGAAGGAGTGATCCTGCGCAGGCTGGACCTTTCCAACGGCGAGGACCAGACTGCGCTTGTGACCGGCCGGGGACGGGAATGAGGAGCGTTCGGGCCACACTGGACGTACACGACTGGCGACGGGCACGGTGGAAGGGATGACTCGAGACAGCGACGGCGATCGGCAGCAGAAGACGGTTGCCGAACTGCTCGCCCAACACGGCGGACAAGCCGGCAGCGCACCGCGCCGTCGGCGGCGTCGTGCTGCGGACGAAACGGGGGAGCAGCCGAGCATCACCGACACGGCCCCGCAGGCGATCATCGAGCGTGTGCGTTCGGAGGGCGAGTCGGCCGAGTCGTCCACACCACCGAACGCGGCGCCCCAGAACACCGCGGCGCCCAACAACGGTGCACCTCCGAACGGTGCACCTCCGAACGGTGCCGCGCCGTCGGGTGCCCCGCCGAACGGCACCCCCGTGAACGGCCCTGCTCCGAATGGCGCGGCTCCGAACGGTGCACCGTCGGGCGGTGCTCCCGGCGGTGCGAACCCGAACGCCGCACCGCCCGCCGCGGGGATGCCGCCCGCGAACGGTGCTCCGGCGGCGGGACGGCCGCCGCAGCCGGGTGCGCGCGGGCCGCAGCAGTCGTCCGGTGGGTTCGAGACGCCGCAGCCCGGTGCCGGTCAGGCGCCGCCGCCCGCTCAGCAGGGCAGGCCGCCGCAGGCGCCGACGTCGTCGCAGGTGCCGCCCGAGGCGCCGACGCGGGCCGGCGTGACTCCCGTCCAGCCGGGCGGTGACGCCCCCGCGCCGCAGCAGTCGTCGGGTGGATTCTTCTTCTCGCCGCAGAACGAGCCGCCGGATCCCGCGCCGCAGGGCGGCCGCCCGCCCGAGGGCGGTGCCGACGCCGAGGCCGCGCAGGCCGCTCCGCCTCCGGCTCCTGCGCCGCCGCCGTTGCGGCGGCGCAGGCCGTGGCGCGGTGGCGGCAGGGCGGCCGAACCCGAGTCGAACACCGAACAGTTCCCCGCCGTGGGCGGCGGAGGCGGTGCGCAGCGGGCCACGCCGGGTCCCGTCCGGGGCGACGAACCGCCTGCCGGACTGGCGAACTGGCGTCGTAAGCGCCGGCAGGCGCAGGACCAGCAGCGCGCCGAGCAGGACACCGAGGTCGGCGTCACGCCGGTCGTGCCTCCGGAGTCTGCGGGGGCGCCGGACTCCCCGCAGAGCGGTGCCGAGACGACGACCGCCGCCCCGGTGGGCGACGACGACCCGGAAGAGGGTCCCTCGACGGGGTATTTCGTCCCCGACTTCGACGACGATGACGACGACGCGCAGCCGGAGGGCCGGGCCGCCTCGGCGGTGGGCGTCGCGCCGGGCGGTGCGGCACGGGCCGACACGGACTACGACGACGGCTACGACCACGGGTACGCGGGCGAGTACGGCGGCTATCCCGGTTACGACGACGAGTACGCCGGTTACGACGAGCAGGCCTACGACGACCGCGCCTACGAGGGCTACGCCTACGACGACGCGGGGTACGGCGATCAGGCCTACGATGACTCGGCATACGGCGACCCGGCATACGGCGACCCGGCGTATGCCGACGGATACGCCGACGACTACGACGGCCCCTACGCCGACGATCCGCGGGCGGACGAGTACGCCTACGACGATCCGTACGCCTACGACGACGGGTACGGAGACGATGACGACCTCGCGCCTGGCCGTTCCCGCGACGATGCCGACGACGAGCCGGAGTCCGAGGCGTCACCCGCGAAGCAGTGGCTCGCGCTCGGCGGCCAGCTCGCGGGCGGTGTCGCCGGCGGTGCGGCCGTGTGGCTCGGGTTCAACTGGCTGTGGGGCCAGCTGCCGGCCGCCGCGCTGATCGCCGCGCTGGTCGTCACGGTCGGCCTGGTACTGATCGTGCGCAAGGTCCGCCGCGCCGACGACCTGCAGACCACGGTGCTGGCCGTGCTCGTGGGGCTCGTCGTGACGGTGTCGCCCGCCGCGTTGTTGCTGGTGACGAAGTAGCGCGTGATCCCGGTCGGACTTTCCACGGCGTCGGTGTGGCCGCTCCGTGCGCGCTCCGGGTTCGAACTGGCCGCCGCGCTGGGTTTCGACGGCGTCGAGGTGATGGTCTGGGCCGATCCGGAGAGCCAGGACGTGGCCGCACTGCGACGTCACAGCGCCTCGACGGGGATGCCCGTGCTGGCGGTGCATTCGCCGTGCCTGCTGATCACCCAGCGGGTGTGGTCGCCGGACCCGGTGGTGCGGCTGCGGCGGTCCGTCGAGGCGGCCGTCGAGCTGGAGGCGCCGACCGTGGTGGTGCACCCGCCGTTCCGGTGGCAGCGCCGGTACGGCGAGGCGTTCGCCGGTCTGGTCGCGGAGCTCGAAGCCTCCAGCGGGGTGCGGATCGCCGTGGAGAACATGTTCCCGGTGCGGACGCCGCGCGGCAGGGAGGTGTCGGCGTTCCGGCCGTCCGTCGACCCGACCGACGTCGGGCACGCCCACTACACCCTGGACCTCTCCCACACGGCGACCGCGGGCATGGACGCGCTGGCGCTGGCGAAGCGGATGGGGGAGCGGCTCACCCACGTCCACATGGGAGACGGCACCGGGGTGGCGAAGGACGAACACCTGCTGCCGGGTCGTGGCACGCAGCCGTGCGCGGAGTTGCTCGAAGGCCTCGGCGAGCACGGCTTCGGCGACCGCGGTGGCCAGGTCGTCCTCGAGGTGAACACGCGCAGCGCCCGGACCGAGGAGCAGCGCGCGAAGATGCTCAGTGAGGCGCTGTTGTTCACGCGCCTGCACCTGGGGTGACGATCCGGACTCGTTTCAAGATCAACTTTTGACCGGGTGGTGGTGCCCGCGCGCCGTGGTCATCCGTATCGTTTTCCGTGTGATGCTGCGTGCACGTGGTGTGAACACATTGCTCGAATCGGGTGCCCGCAACGCAATCGGTGGGCACCACCGCCGGACTCTGCCTATCCTGCGCGGACACGGCGGCCGGTACGGCCGTACCACGCAGGTCTCGGCCGCCTGTTGCCGCACGCCGACCCGGCGAGCGCCGGAGGGGGAAGGGGAGAAGGTGCGCGTCGACATGCGATCCGCGCAGGTCCGGACCGGTCTCTGGACGTCAGGTGGCAGGGCGACCGGCGCCCCGGGAGCCGACGATGCGACCGCCGGTGGCGGGGTCTCCCGTGAGGTGGTGTCCGGTGTCGGAGCGTTCGGTGACGTGGTGGTGTCCGGCGTCGCGTCCGCGGCCGGCCGCCGGTGAGTACGCCCGAGACGGCCGCGGAGTTCGGTGCGGCGTGCGAGCCGCGTTCCCTCGGCGACGGCACGTTCACGGCCGATCTGCGGCAGGAGTGGTCCATCGGCACGCACCCGCACGGCGGGTTCCTCATCGCGCTTCTCGCGAAGGCGGCACTCGCAGCGGTGCGCGAAACCGGCGATCCGGCCATCGACCCCCTGGTCGTCAGCGCGGAGTTCCTGCGCCCGCCCGCGATCGGGCCCGTGCTGCTGCGCACCGACGTCCGCAAGGTCGGCAGGCGAGCCACCGTCGTCGCGGTGACCCTCGAACAACGCGGGCGCAGCTGTGTCGAAGCGCGCGTCACCGCGGGTCGGCTCCCGACGCGCACACCGGACTGGCACGACGCCCCGTCCGCACCGGTCGAACCCCCGGCGGGGTGCGTCACCCTCGACGGCAACGACCCCGAAGGCGTGTTCCACCTCGCGCAGGGCTGCGACGTGCGGATCGATCCGACCACGGCCGGCTACCTGGCGGGCCGTACCGGCGACCCGCCACGGCTGCGGCTGTGGGTGCGGCCGCGCGGCGGCGTGGCGGACCCGTACTTCACGCTGCTCGCGGGCGACATCAACCCGCCCGTGGTGCTCAACCTCGGGCGGGCCGGCTGGGCACCGACGGCCCAGCTGACGTCGCTGGTCCGCACCCGCCCCGCGCCCGGCTGGCTGCGGGTCCACGTCGAGAGCCGGTCGGTCCACGAAGGCTGGTTCGACTCCGACGCCCTCGTCGTCGACTCGCAGAACCGCATCGTCTGCCAGGCCCGCCAGCTGGCCCTCGCGCCACTCGGCTGAGCCCCCGTTGCGGCCCGGCCGCCAGCCCTCACGGACGTGCCTCGAGCCACTGCGCCCGCCCGTCGCCCGGCCGCCACCCCTCAAGGACGCGCTCCGCGCGGCTGCTTAGGCTCGGGACCATGACTGTTGCCGTGCTGGGCGCCGGGAAGATCGGCGAGGCGTTGTTGTCCGGACTGCTGGACGCCGGGCACGACGCCGGCGACCTGCTGTTCACCGAGCGTCATCCGGAGCGGGCCGCGGAGCTGACCGACCGCTACGGCGTGGCGGGCGTCGAGGTGGCCGACGCGGCCAAACGCGCCGACGTGCTGGTCGTCGCCGTGAAGCCGCAGGACATCGAACCGCTGCTCGACGAGTTGGCCGAGCTGATCGGCCCGCGGTCGCTGGTCGTGTCGATGTGCGCAGGCCTGCCGACGTCGCTGTTCGAACGCAGGCTGCCCGCCGGTACGCCCGTGATCCGCGTCATGCCGAACACGCCGATGCTGGTCGGCGCGGCCATGAGCGCCGTCTCGCCCGGCAAGCACGCCACCGACGAGCAGCTGCAGACGGTCGAGCGGCTGCTGTCGTCGGTCGGCAAGGTCGTCGTGCTGCCCGAGTCGCAGCAGGACGCCGTCACGGCACTGTCCGGCTCCGGGCCCGCCTACTTCTTCTACCTGGTCGAGGCGATGATCGACGCGGGTATCCTGCTCGGCCTGCCGCGCGCCGTGGCGCAGCAGCTGATCGTCCAGGCGGCCGTCGGCGCGGGCAAGATGCTCGACGAGGGTGGCGAGCACCCGGTCATGCTGCGCGAGAACGTCACCTCACCGGGTGGGACGACCATCAATGGCATTCGCGAACTCGAGAAGCACGGAGTGCGCGCAGCCCTGCTCGACGCCATCGAATCGGCCCGTGATCGCTCCGTGGAGTTAGGCAAGGCCCACGAGGAGTAATCCACACACCCGTGCCATCGCCTCGACGGCCGTCGCATCCGCCACACCAGTCCCGCTACCCTCGCATTAGCACGTACGTGTCGAGGCCACACGGAGGGGAAGCCGCGTGGCGTGACACGTGCCCGAAAAGGGACACGGTGAGACCTATGCCGGCGAAAGGTAACGACGACCTGCCAGGACCACGGCAGGTCCAGTTCTTGACGGTCGCGGAGGTGGCGTCGCTGATGCGCGTCTCCAAGATGACCGTCTACCGCTTAGTGCATTCGGGGGAGCTTCCGGCGGTTCGCGTCGGCAAGTCCTTCCGCGTGCCGGAACAGGCTGTCCACGACTATCTGGACAACGCGTACTTCGACGTCGGCTGAGGCCGGAGAGGACCGGCTCGAAATCCCGAGGCAAGCCCCGGGTAACCTGGTAGGCCGTGCGCGTGGTCGCCCCACGCACGAGCCACGTTCCGCGGCGCCCGCCGCGTACGGGACGTGACTCGGCGGGCTGCCGCGACGTCGTCGTGGTGGCCGCATCCGTGAGGCGCCCGCGCATCGTCACGATCTATCGGTTGAAGGAGTTCCTGTGGGCTCGGTCATCAAGAAGCGCCGCAAGCGTATGTCCAAGAAGAAGCACCGCAAGCTTCTGCGCCGCACGCGCGTCCAGCGTCGCAAGCAGGGCAAGTAAGCCCGGGGACTCCGCCCCCGCGCGTCTGCCGGTTCACCCGGACGGACGCGCGGGTCGGCCGGGGGTGCGCCCGACAAGGCACCCCGTGAAACGAATGCGAGCCCGGCCGGTTCGGTCGGGCTCGTAAATTGCCTGTAAGCGGCCTCCGCGGCGGCGCACCCGGCGCGTACGATCAGTGTCGACGCCGGACTCTCGGTGTCAGCGCCAGCCGTACCCAGGGGGTTCGATGCCGCCTATGCCGCCCAGCAACGTCCTCGTGACCGGTGTCGCCGGAGAGCTGGGCAGCAGGCTGCTCGCGCGCCTGGGCAACAATCCGGACCTGAACCGGGTCGTCGGCGTCGACACGTCACCGCCCCGCCCCGAGATCCTCCGCAGGGCCGGTCACGCCGAGTTCGTGCGCGCCGACATCCGCAATCCGCTGATCGCGAAGATCATCTCGTCGGCGAAGATCGACACCGTCGTGCACGCCTCCACGCACGCGCATCCCGCCGGGCCGACCCGGCGCGTGGCGGTGAAAGAGGTCAACGTCATCGGCACGATGCGGCTGCTCGCCGCGTGCCAGAAGTCGCCGCTGGTCCGCAAACTCGTGGTCAAGTCCTCGGCCGCGGTCTACGGCGCAGGCGCCCGCTCGCCCGCGGTGTTCAGCGAGGACACCGAACTCGGGCCCACCTCGCCGTCCGGTTACGCCAAGGACGCCGTCGAGATGGAGGGCTACGTCCGCGGGCTGATGCGCCGCAGGCCGGACATCACCGTGACGATGGGCCGGTTCGCCAACATCGTGGGCCCCGACGTCGACACCGTGCTCACGCGCTACTTCTCGCTGCCCGTCGTGCCGACCGTGCTCGGGTTCGACTCGCGCCTTCAGGTGCTGCACTCGTCGGACGCGCTCGCCGCCCTCGAGATCGCGACGCTCGAGGACCGGCCCGGGGTGTACAACATCGCAGCCGACGGGGTGCTCACGCTGGGCCAGGCCATCCGCCGCGCAGGCAGGATCGAACTGCCGCTGCCGCGCACCGCTCTGCCCTCGGTCGGGAAGGTCCTCCGCAGCGCTCGCATCGTCGACTTCTCCGCCGACCAGGTCAGCCTGCTGAACTTCGGCCGCGTCGTCGACACCACCCGGCTCAAGAACGACTTCGGTTACACGCCCCGCTGGAGCACCCGCGACGCGTTCGACGACTACCTCACCGGACGCGGCGTCCGGCCGGTCGTCGACGGCGAGCGGATCGCGGGCGCTCTCGCAGCGGTGGGCAGGCGGTAGGAGGGAACGGGTATGACGAGCGGGTCGTCGGCACAGGTCATCCGGCTGCACCGGGACGGATCACCCGGTGGCGATTCCGGGCGCGTGGCGGCGGGCGACCCGGACGGCGCCGACCGCGACGCCTCCGTCGTCGAACTCCCCACCCCGGATTCGGCAGCGGACTCCGACGCGACCGGCGGGGACGAGCCGTTGGACCGGCTGTTGACGTTCCTGCGGAACCGGCTCACCGGGGACTACGAGGTCGACGAGTTCGGCTTCGACCCCGCGCTGACCGACACGCTCGTGCTGCCGCCGCTGAAGCTGCTGTACGACAAGTGGTTCCGCGTCGGCGCCGTCGGTGCCGGGAACCTGCCCGCCGACGGCGGTGCGCTGCTGGTCGCCAACCACTCCGGCGTGCTGCCCATCGACTCGATCATGACCGCGCTGGCCGTCCACGAGCAGCATCCGCAGCGGCGTCACCTGCGCATGCTCGGTGCCGACCTGGTGTTCAAGACGCCGGTGCTGGGCACGCTCGCGCGCAAGTCGGGGCAGACGCTGGCGTGCAACCCCGATGCGGAACGGTTGCTGCGCGCGGGTGAGCTCGTCGGGGTGTGGCCGGAGGGATTCAAGGGGGTCGGCAAACCGTTCTCGGCGCGGTACAAGCTGCAGCGATTCGGACGCGGCGGGTTCGCGTCGGCGGCGATCCGCGCCGGGGTGCCGATCATTCCGGTCGCCGTGGTCGGGGCCGAGGAGATCTATCCGAAGATCGGCGACATCAAGCCCCTCGCCAGGTTGCTCGGACTGCCGTACTTCCCGGTGACGCCGTTCTTCCCGCTGCTCGGGCCGCTCGGGGCGGTGCCGCTGCCGACGAAGTGGACGATCGAGTTCGGCGAGCCGATCCTGACCGACGCCTACGAGCCCGAGGCGGCCGACGACCCGATGCGGGTGTTCAACCTCAACGACCAGGTGCGGGAGGCGATCCAGCAGATGCTCTACCGCCGTCTCGCCCGCCGCCGCAACATCTTCAGCGGCTGACGACTCTCCGTAGCTGTCACGCGGTGTCGTGAGTGCCCTTGGGGGCATCGGCGATGCGAGTCGCGCCGCGGTCGTGGTTACCGAGTGTGATGGGGCGGCGGTCCGGGGTCAGCGGCGACGGTGGGCGACGGCGCCCGCGACGGCACCCGCGACCGCACCTGCACCGAGCACCGACGGGACGCCGATCTTCGCGGCCTTGCGGCCCGTACGGAAGTCGCGGATCTCCCAGCCCCGGGCACGCGCCGTGTCACGCAGTTCGGCGTCCGGGTTGACCGCCACCGCGGTGCCGACCACGGACAGCATCGGCACGTCGTTCTGCGAGTCCGAGTAGGCCGTGCACCGCCGCAGGTTCAGCCCTTCCCGCGCCGCGAGGGCGCGCACCGCGTGGGCCTTCGCCCTGCCGTGCAGCAGGTCGCCGACCAGCCGTCCCGTGTACACCCCGTCGACGCTCTCGGCGACCGTGCCCAGCGCACCCGTCAGCCCGAGGCGCCGGGCGATGATCGCCGCCAACTCGACCGGCGTCGCCGTCACGAGCCACACGCGCTGGCCCGCGTCCAGGTGCATCTGGGCGAGTGCGCGCGTGCCCGCCCAGATCTTGTCGGCCATGAGCTCGTCGTAGATCTCCTCGCCGACCTCGGTCAGCTGCTCGACCGTGGCCCCGGCGACGAACGAGAGCCCCTGCTCCCGGATGCCGTCGACGTTGCCCTCCTTGCCGCCGACGCGGAACCGCAGCTGCTGCATCGCGAACCCGGCGAGGTCGGAGGCCGTGAAGTATTTCCGCGAGGCCAACCCGCGGGCGAAGTGGAAGATCGAGGCGCCGACCATCATGGTGTTGTCGACGTCGAAGAAGGCGGCGGCGGTCAGGTCCGGCGGCGCGGGTGGCGGCGGGGGCGCTTCGTCGAGGTCGGCGGCGCCCGTCGTGTCGAGCCTGCCGGTGATGTCCGACTCGTCCGCGTGTTCGGTGCCGCCGGCCTCCAGCGGTTCGGCGACGGCCGTACCGGTGCTTCCGGGCTGCTGCGCACCATCGGTCTGCGCCGTGCCGGTTCGCCCCGCGTCGTCGGTCTGCGTCGTGTCCGCTTCGGCCCGGGCCGCGTCCGCCTCGGCCTGTGCGGCTTCGGCCTCCATCGCCACGGCAGCGTCCGCCGACGCCTCACCTGCCAGGGCAGCGAGCCGTTCGCGTTCCTGTTTCTTACTGCGGGCCCGCCACAGCGCCACGCACACCGCCTCCACGGTCGAGTTCGGCCTTCACCTGGCTGTGCACTGAAGTAGCCAGGATAACGGTTGGTCGCGTAGTGCTCTTCGGCGCTCACCCCGGGCTACGTGGCTGCTCCGCTCGGTCGTCAGTCGCGCGGCGAGTCCAGGCCGGTGATGCCGGCGAGGATCGTCGACAGGGAGAACTCGCCGGGGTGCCGTGGCCGTTCGTCCGGCAGGCGCGGCCCGGTCGGCGGCTCGGGCACGGCACGCACGACCTGTGCCGGCGGAACTCGCGAGGCCGGGGTCCACGGCGGGGTCGCGCGCACCGGTGTGGCGACGTCCGCGGATTCCCCCGCATGCTCCGGGCCGGACCCGACGAACGTGGCCGCGTCGTCACCGGTGGGGACGTCGCGTGGCTGCCCGTCGTCGGAATCCTGGTCATCGTGCGGAGGTGGGACCGGGGAGGGCTCGTCGGCGGGTCCCGCCTGCGGAGCGGTACGGCAGGTGCCCGTCGTGGGCAACACGCCGAGGTCGTCGGCGCCGCCCGACGTGATCCGCAGGCACGACATGCGCTCGTCGAGGGCCAGGGCGCGCTGCTCGACGCGCGACAGCAGCTCCGTCCCCGCTGCGGCACCCGGGACCGGGGCGATCCGCGCCGCCTCGTCGCCTGCCCACGTGCGGATCCGGTCGAGCTGCTCGCCACCCGACGTCGTGGCGAGCGCCGTCAGCTCCGCGACCGCCGCGCGCGTGTCGTCGGTGAAGTCGGTGAGCCCGGCGTGCAGCGTCGTGCGGTCGAGGGCGCCGTCGTCGGCCAGCGAACGCAACTCGGTGATCCGGTCGGAGGCGTACCCGAGCTGCTGGAACGCGCGCTCCTCGGCGTCGAACGTCATGGCCAGCGAGGCGTCCTCGCGCAGCTGTTTCAGGGCGTAGAGCGACTCGCCGGGCCTGGCGTCGTCGGACGCGCCGAGCGCCACACCCGCCGTGGCGACCAGCGCCGCCGCCCCGGCCGCGACGGCGGGCGTCCGCCGACGACGGGGCCCGGTCCTGTCCCTGCCCGGTCGTGACGCCGGCCGTGGTTTCGACGGCGGACCGACCTTCCGCTCGGTGGCCGGGTTCCCCTCGGTGGCGGGGCTCTGTCCAGTGGCGGCGCTCTGTCCGGTGGTCGGGTTCGCTTCGACGGTGCGCAGCGCGGCGGGGCTCGGCGTGGTGTTCGGCTCGGTATCGGGGGACTGGCGGTCCGGGGATCGGCGCGCCGGGGTCCCGGGAGCCGTGGACTGGCGGTCCAGGGATTGGGGCACCGGGGATCCGGGTGCCGGGAACCGGGGATCCGGGGACTGGGGCGTCGAGGACCGGTGCGTCGAGGACCGGTGCGTCGAGGACCGGTGCGTCGAGGACCGCGGATCCGAGGATTCGGGGTCCGGGGCGAGCACGCGGTCGGTGATGCGTATCCGTGCTGCCGGGGTCAGCGAGCCGTCCCGCTCGTCGCCGGATGCGACTCCGCGATGTTCTCCCGCGCCGTGCTCGTCGACGTCCGGCGCGGCCGTGCCTGCGCCCCGGTTGCCGAGGTCCCGCAGGGCGGCGACGATCGCCAGCTCGTCGGCGAACTCGCCCCTGCGATCGGCCTCGCCCGCCTCGACGGCGCGTGCGAAGCGTTCGTCCGCGTCACGGGAGGTGCGGGATCGCCGCACGTGAAGTGACCGCGGGATTCGTGGAGGCTCCACGGTGGCAACGCCTCCCGGCTCGCCGGCGCGTGGCCGGTCGTGGACGTCTCGATAGGTCTGCGGTGACAACGACGTCGGAGCCGCAGCGGTTACGGGGTGTCCACTCCGTGGGTGGCGCGCGTTACAGCCAGTGGCCGCCGGGGTGGCTTGGCCGGTGCCGGAACGCGAATGCCGGTGGGCGCGGGGCTCAGCGGAGCGTGTCCGGCAGCAGCTTCGCCAGTCTCCGGATCGCACGGTGTTGCAGCGCCTTCACCGCGCCCTCTCCTCGGTCCATGATCCGGGCGGTCTCGGCCACCGAATAGCCCTGGATGAACCGCAGAATCACGCATTCACGTTGGTCGTCGCCGAGGTCGCTGATGCAACGGACGAGTTCGTCGCCAGTGTCGCGGCTGATCACCTGCTGCTCCGGTCCCAGTGACCCCGCGGCACCCGCCACCGCGGCGGTGGGCGTCGTGGGGTCGGCGATCTCGTCGGTGACGACCTCGAGCCGGAACCGGCTCGACTTCACGTGGTCGAGCACCAGATTGCGGGCGATCGTGGTGAACCAGGCGCCGACGTCGCGGCCCTGGTAGCTGATCGACGTGATCCGCCGCAGGGCGCGCAGGAACGTCTCGCTCGTGACGTCCTCGGCGAGGTGGCGGTCCCCCACTCGGAGGAGGACGTAGCGGTACACGCCGTCGACGTAGCGGTCGTAGAGCCGTCCGAACGCCGCGCGGTCGCCTCCCTGTGCGGCGTGCACGAGATCCCAGCCCTCGGCCGTCGGATCGGGTGCGGCCGGCGCGGGATCGGGTACGGCGTACAGCGGGGCGCGTGCTGGACCAGCAGCAACAGCGATTGGCAGGCTCATCGTGTTGCACCTCCTCCGGGGCCGTTCCCGGACATTCGCGTGATCGGAGTGATCACCGCCACTACGTCGTCACGGGAGCATACGCGTAGCTACCGCCTAGTAGGTAGTGGTGTCCTCGTTGCAATCGGGAGACGCTGCCGTCCGGTCGCTATGACGCCCGAGCTTCGCGGGCACACTGGGCGGGGGATGAGGAGGTCCGTGGATGGCAGCGAACACGGAGGCAGCGAGGCCGGGATCGCCGGGTGAGAACGTCGCCGATCTCGTCACGGCCGCGGCACGGAGGAGGCCGCTGGCCGAAGGGATCGTCGACACCGCCTCGGGGGTCACGCTGACGTGGATCGACGTCGACAACGCGGCGACGGCGTTCGCCCGCCGAATCCGCGACGCCGGCGTGCGGCCCGGCGACCGTGTCGCGCTGCGGCTGCCGACCTGCGCACAACTCGTTATCGGTCTGTTCGCCGTGTTCCGGTCCGGTGCGATCGCCGTTCCGCTCTCGCCCACCGCCCCGGACGCCGAGGTCTGCGACCTCATCACCGATTGCGGCGCCCGCCTGCTCGTGGCCCACGACGACCTCGGTGACGTTCCCGCTCTCGTCCCGTCCCTCGACCACCCGGGCATGCCGTCGGATCATGCGTCGCAGGTCGACGGCTCCGCGGACGGCAGTTCCCAGGAACACGTGTCCTCGGACGTCGGATCGGGGGATGGCGGCTCCGGGGATGTCGGGTCCGGGGACTGGGTGTCCGAGGACGGCGTGTCCGGGGACGTCGGATCTGGGGACTGGGTGTCCGAGGATGACGGGTCTCGGGACGGCGGGTCCGCGGACGGCACGTCCCCGGATGACAGCCCGCCGCGTGACTCACCGGATGACGGTTCCCCGGTCGACGAGGTGGGGACGGGCGGCGAGGACATCGCCGCGATCTTCTACACCTCGGGCACGAGCGGTCCCGCACGTGGCGTGATGCTGTCGCACCGGGCGCTGCTGGCGAACGTGCGCCAGTTCGCGGGCGTCATGCCCGCAGGCGAGCACCCCGCTCGCACGCTGCTCGCCGTTCCGCTGCACCACATCTACGGCCTCGGTCCCGGGCTGCTCCTGCCCACCGCGACCGCCGCCACCATCGTGCTCGCGCAGCGGTTCGACGCCCGCGACACACTGCACGCCTGCCGCACCCACGCGATCACCACGGTCGTCGGCGTGCCCGCGATGTACACCGACCTCGCGGCCAGGTCCGCCGAGGAACTCGCCGACGCGCTGGCCACCGTCGCGATCTTCATGTCCGGTGCCGCGCCGCTGCACCCGCGCGTGCTGAACGCCATCACCGACGCCACCGGGCAGGCCGTCTACGAGGGATACGGCCTGACGGAAGCGGCACCGGTCGTGACGTCCACGCTCGTCACGGGCCAGGCGAAGGCCGGTTCCGTCGGCAGGGCACTGCCGGGTGTCGAGCTGCGCCTCGTCGACAGCGACGGCTCCCCGGCACACGCACCGCTCGATCCCGCCGACCCCGACGACGCGTTCGGCGACGACATCGGCCTCACCGGGCTCGTCTCGATCCGCGGTGCCAACCTGTTCAGCGGCTACTGGCCCGACGGCGCCCACGGCCCCGACGCCGACGGCTGGTACCGCACCGGCGACGTCGGCTACCTCGACACCGACGGCGACCTGCACCTTGTCGACCGCGCCAACGACCTGATCATCGTCAACGGGTTCAACGTCTACCCGCGTGAGGTCGAGGACGCGATTCTGACGCTGCCGGGGGTCGCCGAGGTCGCGGTCGTCGGGGTGCTCGACGACCGCACCGGCGAATCGGTGCGTGCCGTCGTGCGGCCCGAGTCCGGTGCACAGCTGTCGGAGCAGCAGGTCATCGACGTCTGCGAAGCCAGGTTGGCCCGTTACAAGGTGCCGTCGACCGTGGAGTTCGCCGACGAGCTGCCGCACACCGCCGTCGGCAAACTGCGCAGGGTGCAGCTCCGCACGTAACCGCGCACCCTGCACCCGCGACGCCGTGTTGCAGATTCCGGAGGCCGTGTTGCGGCTTGCGGAGCCCGTGTTGCGGTTCCAGGGCGCCGTGTTGCAGACCCAGGGCCCGTGTTGCAGGTTTCGGGGCCGCTCACACCCGCCCGTCCCCGCCACACCGGCCGGTCGCGTTGCGGACCGAGCCGGACCGACCGTCACCGGTCGACGACCGGCCACGGCCTCGTCGACGTCGCGATCGCACGTCAGCTCAGCGCTGCGCGGAGCCGGTCCTCCTCGACGTGCCAGTACCCGTGTTCGTCGCCGTCGACCAGCAGCACCGGGACGCGGTCGCCGTACTCGGCCTGGTCCTCGGGGTCGGCATCGACGTCGACGGTCGACCAGGTCGCGCCCAGCTCCTCGCAGATCCGGGCGACGTCGGTCTCGGCGGTCTCGCACGCATGGCAGCCCGCGCGCGTCATGACGGTGACGTGGTGCATGCCCTCATCATCGCTCCCGTGTGCAGTGCCCCGCCGTCCAGCCCGTGACGGCTCACCCGCGGTCGTACGCGATGTGTCTGGCATCCTCCTGCGCGTGACCAGTGCATCCGCGGACGAATCCGGCACCGACGTCCACATCCCGGCGGTGATCCCGGCGCTCGTGATCACGGTGCCGGTGGCGGTCGGTGCGCTCCTCGGGTTCGCGGGCGGTCCGCTGATCCGCGGCCTGACGACCGTGCTGGACGGGACGCCGGTCGGAGCGCCCGGGTGGCTGCACCTGCTCGGCGGCCTGTCGCCCGGCTGGTCGGTGGCGGTGATGACGGGTCTCGGCGTGGTCGTCGGCGTCGTGCTGGCGCTGTACACCTACCGTGAGGCGTTGTCGCTGCGCGTGTTCGACGATCACGTGGAGTCCGAGGTCGAGGGCCGCGAGGGCTGGGTCGAACGGGCGACGACGACGGCGGTCTTCCACGGCCGTCCTGCGCTCGTGTTCCTCCGGCGCGACGCCGCACCGGTGCGCCTGTCGGGTGCGCAGGACCTGCGCGAAGGTGACCTGCGCTCCGCGTTCGAGCGTCACGACTGGCCGTGGCGCGACGGCGATCCGTACGCGGATGAGTACGAACGCTGGGTCGACGGCCGCCCGGGATTCACCGCCGACGAGCACACCCTGTTGCGCCGCCGCTTCGAGGCGGGCAAGGACGACGCGGCGCGGATCGAGGCCGACGACGCCCTGTTCGCGGCCGGACTCGTCGCCCGTTCCGACAAGAAACAGCTCCACGTACGACGTGTGTCCTGACCCGGTCACCTAACCTCACGGCAGGACCGGCCTGCGACCACGAGAGGCAGCGATGGAGATCTGGATCAACCCCGCGTGCTCCAAGTGCAGGACCGCGCTCGGACTGCTCGACGCCGAGGGAGCCGAGTACACGGTGCGCAAGTACCTCGAGGACGTGCCCACGGCCGACGAGATCCGCGACGTTCTCGACCGGCTCGGGCTGGAACCGTGGGACATCACGCGCACGCAGGAGCAGATCGCGAAGGACCTCGTCCTCAAGGACCGCACCGAGTGGCCGCGCGACGACTCCGGGCGGGAGAAGTGGATCGCCGCGCTGGTCGAACATCCGAAGCTGATCCAGCGGCCGATCATCACCGCGGACGACGGCACCGCCGTGGTCGCACGTACCGACGACGCCGTCCGGGACGCCCTCTCCCGCGGCTGAGGCCAGGTCGGGTGTCTCGGCACGCCGTAACCTGTGGCGCGTCCGGAAGCTGCAACGTGGGACGGGTGCACCCTCGCGGGACGGTGCGTCGACGAGTGGGGCCGTCGGACGTCGATGGCGGGCCACGCGCGTCCTGGATCCGCAACACGCGCGCCGGAAACCGCAACACGCGCCCCTGGATCCGCAACACGCGCCCCTGGATCCGCAACACGCGCCCCTGGATCCGCAACACGCGCCCGTGGATGTGCAACACGGCGGCTGGGGGACCGGGGCACGGCTGTCCCGAGCGCAGGACGCGGGAAGGGTGTCGGCGGGCGTAAGGGAGACGTAAGGCGCTGACCTGGTCACACGCGCCCCTTCCGGCGTCACGATGGAGGCATGGCACCCACCGACGGCCCGTCACAGCGACCCGCGCAGCCGCCGACCACGTCCCGGCGCGTGCCGAGAGCGCGACTGGTGGTCGCAGCCGTCGTGGCGCTCGCCGCGGCGCTCGCGGCCGGACACCTGGTGGCCGCGTTCGTGGGACCGCAGGCCTCGCCCCCGCTGGCGGTCGGCAACGCGGCGATCGACCTGACGCCGTCGTGGCTGAAGGACTTCGCGATCGCCACGTTCGGCACGGCCGACAAGCTCGCGCTCCTCGTGGGCATGGGCGTGGTGCTGGTGGGACTGGCGGTCGCGGCGGCACTGGCGTCGCGACGCGGCCCTGCGCCGGGCACGGTACTCATCGCCGTCGTCGGCGTCGTGGGGCTCGTGGCCGTGGTGACCCGCCCGGACGTCGGCAGGCTCGCCGCACTCGCACCCCTCGCGAGCCTTGCCTCGGGTGTGGCGACGTGGCTGCTGCTGCACCGGCGGGCCGCACCTCCGGGCGACGACGCGGCCGGGCCCGCAGCCATGGTTCCCGGCCCCACCGACCCCGGATCCGAAAACCCTGGCGCCGAGGACCCTGGCTCCGAGGACTCCGGATCTGAGGAATCCGGATCCGAGGACCGCGAAACCCTGGACCCGCGACCCTCCGATACGGCGTCCCCGGGCCCCGCAGCCGCGGACGCTCGAACCCCGGATCCCGAAACCTCGGATCCCGAAAGCTCGGACTCGCGAATCCCTGACCCGGGGTCCGCCGACGCCGGAAGCACGCACTCGGAAACCCCGGACCGGGTATCCCCCGACCCCGAAACCTCGGACCGTAAAACCCCGGCCCCGGCATCCCCGGATCCCGAAACCCCGGACTCGCGAACCCCTGATCCGGCACCGGCCGTCACTGCAAGCCGGCGGTCCTCGACGACCCCGCCCGGCAGGCGGCGATTCCTCGTCACGGCCGGTGGCGCCGCGGTCGTCGCGGGAGTGGCGGGGTTGGCAGGCCGGTTCGTCGGCGGGGCCCGCGACGCGGCGTCGTCCCGGGCGTCGGCGCCACCCCTCGACGTCGCCCGCGAGCTTCCCGCACCGCCGCACGACGCGGACTTCGCCAAGCTCGGTACGCCGACGTTCCTCACCCCGAACGACGCCTTCTACCGCATCGACACCGCGCTGTCCGTGCCGCAGCTGCCCGTCGAGGACTGGCGACTGCGCATCCACGGCATGGTCGACCGAGAGCTCGAACTCACCTACGACGACGTGCGCCGCCGGGGCCTGACCGAACGCCGCATCACGCTGTGCTGCGTGTCCAACCCGGTCGGCGGGGAGCTGATCTCCACCGCGACGTTCACCGGCGTCGACCTGGGAGACCTCCTCCGCGACGCCGGCGTGCGCGACGGCGCGCAACAGCTCCTCTCCACGAGTTCCGACGGCTGGACGTGCGGGACGCCCCTCGACGTGCTGCTCGAACGTGACCGTGGAGCGATGCTGGCGCTCGGCATGAACGGCGAGCCGCTGCCGCTCGAACACGGCTTCCCCGCGCGACTCGTCGTCCCCGGGTTGTACGGCTACGTGTCGGCGACGAAGTGGGTCACCGACCTCGAGGTGACGACGTGGAACGCACGTCGGGCGTACTGGCTCGATCGCGGCTGGGCACGCGAGGCACCGGTGAAGACCCAGTCGCGCATCGATCGGCCCGCGGCGAACGCCACGATGTCGGCCGGGCGGGTGATCGCCGCCGGGATCGCGTGGGCCCAGCACACGGGTATCGCCAAGGTAGAGGTGCGTCTCGACGGCGGACGCTGGCGGGAGGCGACCCTGTCGGCCGCCGTCTCCGACGACACGTGGCGCATGTGGCACATCGCGCTCGACGTCCGCCGTCCCGGTGGCCACCGGATCGCCTGCCGCGCGACCGACAAGTCCGGGTACACGCAGACCTCCGAGCGCATGGGAGTCCTGCCGGACGGTGCGACCGGCCACCACGCGATCACGTTCACCACGGAGTAGCGGGCGCGATCACGGCTCCGAGGGCGGTTGGCTCACCGGCGTGTCGTTTCCAGAGGTGCCGGGTGGAGACGGGCGGGCGCAACACGGTCCCCGGGATCCGCAACACGGTCCCCTGAACGCGCAACACGCGCCCCGGAAACCGCAACACGGTCTCCCGGGGCTGCAACACGGCGTCACGGGTGGCCGGGGTGTCCGGGTGTCGGCGGTGGCGAGGGAGGCTCGAGGTGACACCGCGTCAGGAAAACCGGGGCTGTGGCGCAGGTCAACGCCCTTACCTGCTGCTTTGTGCACGCGTTCACAAATGAACTACCGTGTTCTCCACGCCGGTGACGCGCCGTGCATCGAACACGGTCGCCGCCTGCTGGTCAAGGATTTTTGTCTCGAAATCGCGAGGACGGAGTCGGAGCGTGATGGCACAGCGGAGCCGGCGGAACATCGCCTCCTCCGTCCGCGGCCTGGCTCGCTCTCGGCGTGCGGGTAAACCCGGCGCCAAATCCGACCCCGACACCCAGGCCCCCGACACCCAGGCCTCCGACGGCACGTCGCCCGACGAAGCCGCGCCCGAGGAGGACTCCGCCGCGCCCGCCGCTGCGCCCCCCGAGGAGGCCGCGTCCTCCGCGAACGAGAACGGCGGTGACTCCGCCGAGACTGCCGACGGCGCTTCCGGCGGCGGTGCGAAGAAGCAGGCGAAGCGGACTTCCGCGGCCAAGAGTCCGGCGAAGAAGGTACTCGCGAAGAAGCCGGCCGGCAGGAAGGCCGATGCCGACGACTCCGCCGCCACGAACACGGCCACGACGAACGCCGCCACCACGAACACGGCCATCACGAACGGCAGAGCCGCAACCGCGAAGACCGCGTCGAACGGCGGATCCGCCGACGGCAAGGCGGGAACCGGCAACGGGAACGGCCGGGCCGGCCGCACCGGAGCCGCAGCCGACGGGAAAGCCGCGACCGCAGGCAAGACCGCCACCGCAGGCAAGGCCACGACGAACGGCAAGGCCGCCACCACAGGCAAGGCGACCGCAGGCAAGGCCACGAACGGCAAGGCCCCCGCGGGCACCGCCACGACCGACGGTAAGGCCACAGCCGACGACAACACCCCGACCACGGAGCTGCCCGCCGTCACCGACGGCGAGGCGCCCGCGAAGGCCATTCCCGAGGCCGCGGTCGGCCGCATGGCGGTGTACCTGCGTGTGCTGTCGAGCATGCAGGAACAGGGCACCGCGACGGTCTCCAGCGAGGAACTGTCGGCCGCCGCGGGTGTGAACTCCGCCAAACTCCGCAAGGACCTCTCCTACATCGGTTCGTACGGCACTCGGGGTGTCGGATACGAGGTCGAGGTGCTGATCGGCCAGATCGAACGCACCCTCGGACTCAACAAGCAGCAGCGGGTTGCGGTCGCGGGAATCGGTAACCTCGGACATGCGTTGGCGAACTACGGCGGCTTTCCCGGTCGCGGGTTCCCGGTCGAGGCGTTGTTCGACATCGATCCGGACCTGATCGGGATTCCGGTGGGCGGACTGCCCGTCTCGCACCTCGACGACATCCCCGAGGTGTGTGCGGAGCGGGAGATCTCCATCGGGGTCATCGCGACGCCGCCGACCGCGGCACAAACGGTGTGCGACAGGCTCGTCGCAGGCGGAGTGCAGTGCATTCTGAACTTCGCGCCGGTCGTGCTGCAGGTTCCGGATCACATCGAGGTTCGGAAGGTGGATCTGGCCGTGGAGCTGCAGATCCTTTCCTTCCACGTGGCGCGAAGGGCGGACGGACAGGTGAACGGCCAAGCGGCTGGGGCGGAAGCGACGGACGCGGCGAGCGCGGTGGTGCCGTCATGAGCATCCTCGCTCTCGGACTGTCGCACCGGACGGCGGACCTGACCACGCTCGAGCGCGTGTCCATCCCGGCGCCCGAGGTGCCGAAGATCCTGCACGAGCTGCAGCAGGCCGAGCACGTCTCCGAGGTCATGGCCGTCTCGACGTGCAACCGCATCGAGGTCTACGCCGTGGTCGAGACGTTCCACGGCGGCCTGGACGACATCGCGTCGGTGCTGGCCCGCCAGGCCGGCATGGTCCCCGACGAGCTGTACGACAGCTTCTACGTCCACTACGCGGGCGCGGCCGTCGAGCACCTGTTCAACGTGACGGCGGGCCTGGACTCGATGGTCGTGGGGGAGACGCAGATCCTCGGCCAGGTGCGGGCGGCCTACGCGACCGCGCGCGAGGCGGGCACCGTCGGCCGCACGTTGCACGAGCTGGTGCAGACGACGTTGCGCGTCGGCAAGCGCGTGCACAGCGAGACGGGCCTCGACCAGCTCGGAGCGTCCGTGGTGTCGGCGGCGCTGGCGGAGGCCGAGGACGCTGGCGGTGACCTCGCGGGCAAGCGGGCCCTGGTCGTGGGCGCGGGGTCGATGGGCGCACTCGCCGCGTCGCACCTGCGCAAGGCCGGTATCGGCAGCGTCGTCGTCGCCAACCGCACGCAGGCCAACGCGGAACGGCTCGCCGCATCGGTGACCGAGCAGGGCGTACCCGCGACCGCGGTGCCGCTCGCCGAGCTGGCCGACGCCGTCAGCGGTGCCGACGTGGCCGTCGTGTGCACCGGGGCGAAGGGCACCGTGGTGGAGACCCGCCACGTCGGTCCGCGGACCACGCCGCTCGTCGTGTGCGACCTGGGTCTGCCGCGGGACGTCGACCCGGGGGTCGGCGACGTCGACGACGTGCGCCTGGTCGACCTCGACACGGTGCGCCGCCGGATGCACGACTCCGGCAGCGGCACCACCGAGAAGCAGACCGCCAAGGCGTCGGGCATCGTTCTGGACGAGGTCCGCGCCTACCTGGCGGGCCAGCGCAGCGCCGCCGTGACGCCCACGGTGACGGCGCTGCGCAAGCGGGCGGCCGAGGTCGTCGACGCCGAACTGCTCCGGCTCGACAGGCGGCTGCCCGAGATCGACGCCGACACCCGTGAGGAGGTCGGCCGCACGGTCAAGCGGGTCGTGGACAAGCTCCTGCACGCCCCGACCGTGCGTGTGAAGCAGTTGGCCGCGGAGACCAGCGACACCGACTACGCCACGGCGCTGCGCGAGCTGTTCGAGCTCGACCCGCAGGCGCCGAAGACGGTGTCCAGCCCGTCGGCCCCCATGACCACGACAGACCAGATCGACGGTGACAATCCGTGACAGACAGCCCGATCCGCATCGGCACCCGCGGCAGCAAACTCGCCGTGGCGCAGACGCAGACGATCGCCGACATGCTGACCGACGCCGGTCACGAGGTCGAGATCGTCACGGTCACGACGCCCGGTGACCGCTCCAGCGCACCCATCGCCGAGATCGGCGTCGGCGTGTTCACGTCGGCGTTGCGCGAGGCGCTGCTGGCCAAGGAGATCGACGTCGCGATCCACTCGTACAAGGACCTGCCGACGGCGCCCGAGCCCGGCCTCGTGCTGGCCGCCGTGCCGCCGCGCGAGGACCCGCGTGACGCGCTGATCGCCAGGGACGGCCTGACGCTCGGCGAACTGCCGCCGGGTTCGGTCGTCGGCACGGGTTCGCCCCGGCGGATCGCCCAGTTGAAGGCGCTGGGCCTCGGTTTGACCGTGGTGCCGATTCGCGGCAACATCGACACCCGCATCGGCAAGGTCACGTCCGGGGAACTGGACGCCGTGGTGCTGGCCAGGGCGGGGCTCGCCCGGGTCGGCCGGGTCGACGAGATCACCGAGACACTCGATCCGCTCCAGATGCTGCCCGCGCCCGCACAGGGCGCGCTGGCGGTGGAGACGCGGGTCGAGGACGTCGAGAGCGAACGTCTGCTTCGGTCCGTCGTGGACCACGAAGCGACCAGGGTCGCCGCGAAGGCGGAGCGGGCCGTGCTGGCCACGCTCGAAGCCGGTTGCAGCGCACCCGTCGGAGCGCTCGCCGATGTCGTGGAGGACCTCGACAGCGAGGGAAGGGTCGTCGACCGGCTTTCGCTGCGCGGGATCGCCGCCACCGGGGTCGACGGGGACTCCGTGGACATCCTGAAGGCCTCGGCGATCGCCGAGCCGAAGGACGCCGACGAACTGGGCCGTGGGGTCGCCGCCGAGCTGCTCGACCTCGGCGCAGGCGCGCTGTCGTCCTGAGTCGGCGCGTTCACTTCCGCCCCGGCGGGAACCCGGGTGGGCGTCGGGTGCGTGGCCGACGCCTGCGGTCGCAGGAGCACGCAGGCAACGCGTAACGGACGTGACATTCGCGTCGGGAACATCAGAGAACCGCAGAAGACAAGTACGAGTTCGGCCGCCGGCCCCGGTGCGGCCGCTGCATGAGGAGAGACGAAGCACATGACCCCCCCAAGCAAGACCACGGGGCGCGTCGCCTTCGTGGGCTCGGGCCCCGGTGACGCGGGACTGCTCACGGTCCGCGCCCAGGAGCTGCTGGCCAAGGCCGACGTCGTCGTCACCGACCCGGACGTCCCGGCGGGCGCGCTCGCCTACGCCCGCGAGGAGGCCGAGGCGCGTCCCGCGGTCGGTGAGCCGGGGGACGTCGCGAAGGACCTGGCCACGGAGGCCGAGTCGGGCCGCGTGGTGCTGCGTCTCGTCGCGGGAGACCCGTTGACGCAGCCCGCGGTCGTGGCCGAGGTGCAGGCCGTGTCGAAGACCGAGGTCGTGTTCGACATCGTGCCGGGCGTCGCGCCCAGCACCGCCGTTCCCGCGTACGCGGGCCTGCCGCTCGGCGGCACCCACACCGAGGTCGACCTGACTCGCGACGTCGACTGGAAGGGCGTGGCGCAGGCGCAGGGCCCGATCGTGCTGCACGGCACGTCCAGCCACCTCGCCGAGGCCGCCTCGCAGCTGATCGACAACGGCATCCCCGCCGAGACGCCCGTGGCGGTCACGTCGAACGGCACCATCAACACGCAGCGCACCGTGGAGACGACCCTCGCCTCGCTCGGTGCCGACGCCGGTGAGCTCGCCGGTTCGCTGATCGTCACGGTCGGGTCGATCGTGTCCGACCGTAAGCAGCTGTCGTGGTGGGAGTCCCGCGCGCTGTACGGCTGGAAGGTCCTCGTGCCGCGTACGAAGGACCAGGCGGGCGACATGGCCGAGCGGCTCCGCAGCCACGGCGCCACCTCGCACGAGGTGCCGACGATCTCCGTCGAGCCGCCCCGTAGCCCCGCGCAGATGGAACGTGCGGTCAAGGGCCTGGTCGACGGCCGGTTCCAGTGGATCGTGTTCACCTCGGCCAACGCGGTGAAGGCCGTGCTGGAGAAGTTCACCGAGTTCGGCCTCGACGCCCGCGCGTTCGCCGGCGTGAAGATCGCCTGCGTCGGCGAGGCGACGGCCGAGAAGGTGCGCTCCTTCGGGATCCAGCCGGAGCTCGTGCCCGAGGGCGAGCAGTCGAGCGAGGGCCTGCTCAAGGAGTTCCCGCCGTACGACGACGTGCTCGACCCGGTGAACCGCGTGCTGCTGCCGCGCGCCGACATCGCCACGGAGACCCTGTCCGCCGGTCTGACCGATGCGGGCTGGGAGGTCGACGACGTGACCGCGTACCGCACGGTGCGTGCCGCGCCGCCACCCGCCGAAACCCGCGAGATGATCAAGACGGGCGGGTTCGACGCCGTGTGCTTCACGTCGTCGTCCACCGTGCGGAACCTGGTCGGCATCGCGGGTAAGCCGCACGCCCGCACGCTCGTGGCGTGCATCGGCCCGAAGACGGCCGAGACGGCGACGGAGTTCGGCCTGCGTGTCGACGTGCAGCCGGAGACCCCGAACGCCGTGGAGCTCGTCGACGCGCTCGCCGCCCACGCGGCGAAGCTGCGCGCCGAGGGCGCTCTGCCGCCGCCGAAGAAGGCCAAGCGCACGCGCCGCTCCTGAGCGCTGTCGTTCGAGACGCCCCGTCGCACCAGCCGTGCGACGGGGCGTTTTCGCGTTGCACACCCGTGTTGCAGATCCCGGAGCCCGTGTTGCGGCTTCGGGGGACCGTGTTGCAGGTCCCGGGGCCTGTGTTGCGGCGATTTCGGGGTCACCGGGTCGGCGGCGGACCGCCGCGCGACGGCGTTTCCTGCGCTGCGGACCGTGCTGCGTCCGCGGGGACCGGTCGCAGGCGGGCGGTCCGGCCCGGCCGCGCGGTCAGGTCCGGTCGCGCTGCCGGGCCCGGTGCTTGGCGACCTTGAGGCGGTTTCCGCACACCTCGGGCATGCAGTAGCGGCGCCGTCCCGCGCGGCTGGTATCGACGAACATGCCTGCACAGTCCGGCGCCGTGCAATGCCGGAACCGGTCGTGTCCCAGTGTGTACAGGGCGCCGAGCAGGCCGGTGCCGATCAGGACGGCGAGCGCGTCGTCGGCGGTCGCATCCGGTGACGTCTCCACGTGCCAGCGCCAGTGCCCGTCGACGTCGCGGTGCAGTCCGGGGCCGCGGCCTGCGCGCGCGACGAACGCGGTGGCGCGGCGGGCGAGGTCGTCCTCGTCGGATTCGAGCGCGGCGCGGACTTCGTCGCGCAGTGCGTGCACCGGTTGCAGGTCGTCGGCGCCCACGGTCCGGTCGATGCCGAGAGCTGCGAAGAACTCCGTGAGCGCGGCGACGTCGGGGAGGGCCTCGCCGCGACTCCGGACCCGCGGCGAGGTGTTGACCAACTCCGTGGCGGCGTTCGCCCCATCGTTGTAACCGTTGAAATCTATCTTCAAGCGTTACTCCTTGCTACCGTAACCGGAGAAAGCTGACTTTACCGGTTATCGGGAGAGGTGGAGACATGGGCGAGACCGTCCGCGCCGATACGGGTGCGCTGCGGCTGGACCAGCGGATTCGCGTGGAGGCCGGCGAGGTTGCGACCGGCGTGTACGGCTCCGGTTCGCCGGTCGTGCTCACCCACGGCACCCCGGCGTCGGCGCAGCTGTGGCGACACGTCGTCCCCGAACTGGCGCACCGGCACACCGTCTACGTCTGGGACCTGCTCGGCTTCGGTGAGTCGACGCTCGACGGGTCGGCCGCGCCCTCCATTGCGACACAGGCGGCGACGCTGGCGGAACTCGTCGGGCACTGGGAACTGACGAGTCCCGACCTGGTCGGGCACGACATCGGCGGCGGTGTCGTGGCCAGGGCGCACCTCGTCGAAGGCGTCCCGGCGCGCAGGCTCGCCTTCCTGGATGCGGCGGTCATCGGCCCGTGGAACACGGCGTTCACCGAGCACATGCAGCGGTACGCCGACGCCTACCGCACGATGCCCGAGCACGCGTTCGCCGACCTCGTCGCACCACGACTGCGCACGGCGACCCATCACGGCATGAGCGACGACGTTCTCGACCTGTACCTCGCACCGTGGCGTGGCACCGAGGGGCAACGCCGCTGGGTCGCGCAGGCCGAACACGTCCACTTCGACGACACGCGAGAAGCCGTCGAGCACCTCGGCGACATCACTGCCGACACCCTCGTGCTCTGGGGTGAACAGGACGGGTGGCTCGCGCCCGAGGTCGGGGACCGGCTCGCGGCCGCCGTTCCCGGAGCCCGGCGGGAGGACGTGCCCGGAGCGGGACACTTCGCACCCGAGGACGCCCCGCACGCCGTCGCGCGGTCGCTCACACGCTTCTTCGTCTGATCCGGCCCCGCTGAGCGGGATGCAGGGCACGCAATACCGGGTGCAGGGCACGCGTGCCCGAGCGCAGAACTCGCAGTGCCGGGTGCAGGACACGCGGCCGGGTGGGGTCAGGCGCCGCACCAGTGGGCCGCGACCCTGCGGATGATCTCCTCCGACTCGCGGAGCCTGCCGATCGACACCCACTCGTCCGTGACGTGCGCCAGCTCGGGCTCGCCCGGGCCGCAGACGACGGTCGGCACTCCGCCCAGGGCGGGGGTGAGCACAGAGGCGTCGGTGAAGTACGTCGCCGCCCGCGGGGCGTCGCCGTGCGAGGCGCCCGTGACGTCGGCCGCGATCGCGGAGACGGTCGCGGCCCAGTCGTCGCCGGGGTCGGTCCACACGGCGGGCAGGTCGACGAGCGCCTCGAGCGCCGCGTCGTCGCCGACCCCGGCCCGCAGCTCGTCGGTGATCGCCGCGTGGTCCTGGCCGGGCACGGTGCGGATGTCGACCGTCGCGCCCGCCGAGTCCGGCACCGAGTTCGTGTTCAGCCCGCCGTGGAAGGTGCCGACGTTGAGCGTCGGCGCGCCCATCGCCGGATGCGCCTGCTCGGTGAAGGCGAACCCCTCGAACGCTGCCACCGCGCGGGCGAGCTTGTACACGGCGTTGTCGCCCAGGTGCGGCATCGACCCGTGGGCCGTCACGCCCTCGGCGCGTGCGGACAGCCACAACGCGCCCTTGTGCCCGTGGAAGACGGCATTGCTCGTGGGCTCGGCGATCAGCAGCGGGCCCGACGGTCTCCCGTTCAGCGCGTCGAGCGCGCCCCGCGCGCCGTGCGAACCCGTCTCCTCGGCGGCAGTGAGCACGAGGCGCAGCCCGGACCGCGGGGCGTGGGTCGACGTCGCGACGGCGACCGCGGCACACACGATCGCGGCCACCCCTCCCTTCATGTCCGTCGTGCCGCGGCCGTACAGCCGATCGCCGTCGGGCTCGGCGCGAAACGGATCGCGGGACCAGCCGGCACCGCCCAACGGCACCGTGTCGACGTGCCCGGACAGGCACAGCGGGGGAGTCGGAGTGTCGGCGTGCCACTCGGCGATCAGCGTGCCGCGGCCCGGTTCGTGCTCGACGGTCGTGACGTCGAAACCCGCCGCCTCCAGGTGTGGCGCCACCACGGAGAGGGCGTGGTTCTCGTCGTGGTCGATCGTGTCGACGGCGACGAGTTCTCGGGTGAGGTTCAGCACGTCCGGGCTCATGCCGGTGTCCTTCCGCTGGGCGATTATGGGGCGATGTTCCGGCGCGGAACTTCGGTGTGTCGGCGCCGGGTCCGCGCACCGGGATGCGAGAGGGAACGGGGATCTTGCCGCCGTCAGGGTAGGCGCCCGTGCGGGAGTACGGTGTCGATGTGTTTCCCGAGCATCGCCCACGCAGGTTGCGGACCACGCCGGCCGTGCGCCGGCTCGTCAGCGAGACCACGCTCCGCCCCCGTCAGCTGATCCTGCCCATGTTCGTGTCGGAAGAGGCCGACGCCGCGGGCGCGTCGAAACCGATCTCGAGCATGCCCGGTGTCGTGCAGCACACGCGGGACTCGTTGCGTGAGGCTGCGGCGAAGGCCGTCGAGGCGGGCGTCGGCGGGCTGATGCTGTTCGGCGTTCCGTCCACACGCGACTCGGTCGGCTCGGGCGGCACCGCCGACGACGGCATCCTCAACGTCGCGTTGCGGGACCTGCGGTCCGACCTCGGTGACGACACGGTGCTCATGGCGGACACGTGCCTCGACGAGTTCACCGATCACGGCCACTGCGGCGTGCTCGACGACGCGGGCGCGGTCGACAACGACGCCACGCTCGAACGCTACGCCGAGATGGCGCTCGCCCAGGCGCGCGCGGGCGCGCACTGGCTCGGGCCGAGCGGCATGATGGACGGTCAGGTCGGCGTGATCCGGCGTGCGCTCGACGACGCCGGTTTCGACGCCGTGAGCATCCTGGCCTACTCGGCGAAGTATGCGAGCGCGTTCTACGGGCCGTTCCGCGAGGCCGTCGACTCGCAGTTGCAGGGCGACCGCAACACCTACCAGCAGGATTCCGGCAACGTCCGCGAGGCGATCCGCGAGATCGAACTCGACCTCGCCGAGGGCGCCGACGCGATCATGGTCAAGCCCGCGTTGTCCTATTTGGACGTCATCAGGGCGGCGGCGGAGGTGTCGTCGGTGCCGGTCGCGGCGTACAACATCTCGGGTGAGTACGCGATGATCGAGGGTGCCGCCGCGAACGGCTGGGTCGACCGGGAGTGCACGATCCTCGAGGTGCTCACGTCGATCCGCCGCGCGGGCTCGGACATGATCCTCACGTACTGGGCAGCCGAAGCCGCCACCTGGCTCGACTGAACCCTGCACCCGGCGCGGTGCGAACCTGCAACACCCACGGTCCCGTTGGATGCCCCCAAGGGCACTTTGGTTGCGTTGAGTGCCACCAATGTGCCCTTGGGGCGCCTCAGGTGTTGCGGGCCTGCAACGTGGTCGGCCGGGATGCGTCTGCGCGGCACGTCCGGTCACCACTCCTCACCCTCCCCGGGCACGGCGCCTAGTCTCTGGGGGCATGAGCGAAGCCGACGAAAGTGACGACCAGCGGCGGGCACGCGGTCTGCCGCCCGCGCCGCACCTGCCCGGCGACCCCGACCCGGACCGTCCCGAGCCGCCGAAACAGGTCAACACCGGCTTCGGGCTGATCGTCGCCGCCTCGGTGATGCTGGTCCTGGCTTTCGTGCTGGAACTGCTCCGCAAGGACGAGTTCGCCGAGCAGCTGATCGCCCAGAACACCGACGAGAACATCACGGGCGCCCAGATCGCCGCGGGCGTCGAATCGATGCTGTGGGCGCTCGTCGTCGGCGCCGTCGCGGTCGGCACCCTGATGGTGCTGTTCGCCTGGAAGGCCCGGCAGGGCACCCGGTCCGCGCGCACCGTCGTGACCGTGCTCGTCGTGGTCATCGCACTGTTCTCGCTGCTCGGCGGCGGTTACACGGTGATCGGCGCGGTGCTGCTCGCGCTCTGCGGCACGGCGCTCATGTACCTGCCCAGCGTCGATCCGTACTTCCCGCGGGTGAACAGGAACCGGTGAGGGTGACGACGTGAGCGGCAGCGACAGCACCGGCAAGCGCGACGAGAAGGCCGGCGGTGACCAGGCACGCGGACATGCGGCGGACGACGACGTGGCCACCGAGGACACGGCCGGTACCGAGGACACGGCGGCCACCGGCAGTGGTGTGGGCGCGGCGGACACGGGCGCGGGCGACCCCGACGGGGCGGGCGACGTCGTCCACTACGCCGAGCCGGGGGCGACGCTGTGGCGACTGGGGCTCGGCCCGGCGCTGGCGGCGCTCGGGTTCGTCACGGAGCTGATCCTCGGCCAGCCGCCGCACTGGCTGATGTGGATCATCACGGGCGTCGGCCTGCTGTGGTTGAACGGGGCGTGGGTGTTCGCGCGGCGCAAGTTCCTGCGGGTCCGCGTCACCGACACGGAGCTGGTGCAGGGCACCGAGACACTGCCGATCGCCGACATCGGGTCGATCCTCACCCGGGAACCCCGGCCCGGCACGCGCGTGCTCGGCGGCGGCCAGACCGTGCCACGCCGGTTCGAAGGGGTCGAGCTCAAGCTGCGCAACCGCAAGCACGTGCTGGCGTGGTCGCAGGACTCGGAGACGTTCACGGCGGCGTTGCGGACGGCCATGCGAAACTCACGCCGTGACTGAATCCGCGGATCGCACCGCCACCGACTCCGCCGCGCCGGCAGTTCCGGCCGGGTCCGCGGCGACGCGCACGTCCACGTCCGGTGACGACCGCCGGGCCGGCGCGGGCCGCGGCAGGCTGCACCAGCCGCGCCGGATCGCTGCCGCCGTCGTCGAACTCGCCGTGGCCGCTGTGGCCGTGTGGGGTGCCTTCCTGCTGTGGGGGTCGGCGGTTCGCGACGTCACCGTCCGCCTCGACGACGGCAGCACGCTGACCTCCCGTGTCTACGAGGGCGACCTGATCGGACTCGCCGTCGCGCTGGGCGCGCTGGCGGCGGTACTGCTCATCGACGCCGTCCGTCAGGTGATGCTCGGCGTCGCGGCCAAGGGCAAGAAGCCGAAGAAGCGCAAGCGGCCCGACCCCGACGAACCGGACGACGCCGAGCCGGGCGACACCGACCACGCCGAGCCGGAGGACGCCGACGCGCGCGCAGGGCGCTGAGCCGATACGCGCACGCCGCACCGATCCGCCCACGAGCCGCGTCGACCCGCCCACGACCCGCGCCGACCTGCCCACGCTGCACCGATCTGCCCACGGGCCGCGCCGACCTGCCCACCAGCCGCACCGCCGCGCGGGGCGCCGTACCGCCGCGCGAGCCGCCGCACCGCCGCGTGAGCCCCGGTCGCCGGCGCGCGGGCATGCCCGCGGTCACTCCCGACCGGAGGCAGTCGTCGCAGGCCGCGGCCGTTTTGCGAGACTGGCGGGCGTGACAGGTGGCAAGAGCACGGTCGAGAAGTCCCAGTCCTGGTTCCGGCGGGCCGCCGCGGCGACCCCCGGTGGCGTCAACTCCCCGGTGCGCGCGTTCGCATCCGTCGGCGGTGACCCGCGATTCGTGGTGAAGGCCGACGGTCCGTACCTGTGGGACGCGGACGACAACCGCTACGTCGATCTCGTCTCCTCGTGGGGGCCGATGATCCTCGGGCACGCCCACCCCGCGGTGGTGGACGCGGTGCGCGAGGCCGCGTCGCACGGGCTGTCGTTCGGCACGCCGACCACCGGTGAGGTCGAACTCGCCGAGGAGATCATCCGCCGCGTCGAGCCGGTCGAGCAGGTGCGCCTGGTCAACTCGGGCACCGAGGCGACCATGACGGCGATCCGTCTCGCCCGCGCGTTCACGGGACGGGCGAAGATCGTCAAGTTCGCGGGCTGCTACCACGGTCACGTCGACGCGCTGCTCGCCCAGGCGGGCTCGGGTGTCGCCACGCTGGGCCTGCCGACGTCGCCGGGTGTGACCGGCGCGCAGGCCGCCGACACGATCGTCGTGCCGTACAACGACCTCGACGCCGTGCGGAAGGTGTTCGCCGAGAACCCGGGCGACATCGCCGCGGTCATCACCGAGGGTGCTCCCTGCAACATGGGCGCCGTGCCGCCGGCCGACGGCTTCAACGCCGCGCTGCGCGACGTCGCCCACGAGTTCGGCGCCCTGCTCATCGTCGACGAGGTGCTCACGGGCTTCCGCGTGTCGTCGGCAGGCTGGTACGGCCTCGACGGCGTCGCGGGCGACCTCTACACGTTCGGCAAGGTCATGTCCGGTGGGCTGCCCGCCGCGGCGTTCGGCGGCCGCGCCGACGTGATGGCGAAGCTCGCGCCGGTCGGACCCGTCTACCAGGCGGGCACTCTCGCCGGTAACCCAGTGGCGGTGGCCGCGGGCCTGACGACGTTGCGGCACGCCGACGCGTCGGTCTACGAGAAGCTCGACACCAACGCCGGGCGGCTCGCCTCCGTCCTCGGCGACGCGCTGTCGGCCGAGGGCGTCACGCACACCGTGTCGCAGGCGGGCAACCTCGTGACCGTCTTCTTCGGCGAGCGCCGGCCGACGAACTTCGACGAGGTCGCCGCCACCGAGACGTGGCGCTACGGCCCGATGTTCCACGCCTTCCTCGAGGCGGGCGTGTACGGCCCGCCGAGCGCGTTCGAGGCGTGGTTCGTCAACTCCGCGATGGACGACGCGGCGTTCGAGGTCATCGAGGCCGCCGCTCCCGCAGCCGCCCGCGCCGCCGCGTCGGCGACCCCGCCGGAGTCCGCATGACCACCACGGTCGTCCACCTGCTGCGGCACGGGGAGGTTCACAACCCCGAGGGCATCCTCTACGGCAGGCTGCCCGGCTACGGACTGTCCGAGCGGGGCAGGCAGCAGGCGGTCACCGTGGCGCAGGCGCTGAAGCCGCACAACCTCGTCCGCGTCGTGGCCTCACCGTTGCAGCGCGCGCAGGAGACGGCCGCGCCGATCGCGGGCGGGCACCGGCTCGACGTCGTCACCGACGAACGCCTCATCGAGGCGGACAACGCGTTCGAAGGCCTGCGGGTCAGCGTGGGTGACGGTGCGTTGCGGCAGCCGGAGCACTGGCCGAAGCTGCGCAATCCGGTACGTCCGTCGTGGGGCGAGCCGTACGTCGACATCGCGCGCCGCATGCTGGGCGCCGTGTACCGGGCACGCGCCGCCGCGGAAGGCGGTGAGGTGCTGTGCGTGTCGCACCAGCTGCCGATCTGGACGGTGCGGCGGTTCCTCGAAGGCAAACGGCTGTGGCACGACCCGCGGTCCCGGCAGTGCTCGTTGGCGTCGCTGACCAGCCTCGTGTTCCGTGAGGAGGAGCTCGTGGACATCGTCTACAGCGAACCCGCAGGCGCGACGGACCCGATGGTGACCGGGGCATGAGCAGGCGCGGCAGGAGCCGGTCGCCGGGCCTCCGGCTGGCGGCCGCCGTGCTCGCGGGCGGACTGGCCCTCACCGGGTGCAGCACGGGTGACAGCTCCGCGGCCACGTCGTTCAACTTCGTCGCACCCGGCGGTAAGACCGACATCACCTACACGGGCGCCGACCGGCAGCAGATGCCGGAGGTCAGCGGCGAGGACCTGTTCGACCCGGACAAGCGGATCTCCAGCAAGGATTTCCGCGGCAAGGTGCTCGTCATCAACATCTGGGGCCAGTGGTGCGGGCCGTGCCGCACCGAAGCGCCGGAACTGCAGGACGTGTACGAGCGGACGAAGGACGACGGTGTCCGGGTGCTCGGCATCGACGTGCGCGACTTCGACCGGTCCGCACCGCAGGACTTCATGCGCAACCGTGGCCTGACGTACCCGTCGATCTACGATCCCTCCGGGCGGTCGCTCATCGGCCTGACGGGGTATCCGCGCAACGTCGTTCCGTCGACGATCATCGTCGACAAGCAGGGCCGCGTCGCCGCCGTCTACCTGCGTGACCTGCTCGCCGAGGACATCCTTCCGGTCGTCCGCGATCTGGCGGACGAGAGCGGCGGCTCGTAACCCGACGCCGTGTTGCGCCCTTCGGGGCCCGTGTTGCGCCTTCCAGAGGCTGTGTTGCGTTCTCCGGGCGCCGTGTTGCGCCCACCCGTTGCTTGTCCCGGCGGGTGGGCGCAACACGGAGTCGGCGTGGCCTCGAGTCGGAAAGAGTGACGGGCGCCGCATTCCCGCAGGTGGAGACAGGGGGCGGCGATTTAACACCGACCCCATTCCCTAGTCTGGGTGTCGTGAATGCGACCGAGCTGGCGATGTCAGGACCGCTGTTGCTGGCCGCAGCCGTGGCCCTGCTGGCCGGCACGATCTCGTTCGCCTCGCCGTGCGTGGTGCCGCTCGTCCCGGGCTACCTCGCCTACCTCGCCGCGCTGGTCGGCTCCGACGCCCCGGCGGTCGACGCCGCTGAGGCCGACGAGAAGCCGAAGCGTGGCAAACGTTCCGTCGTCGGCGCGACAGCGCTGTTCGTACTCGGCTTCACCGTGGTGTTCACGGCCGGTGTCGGCAGTCTCGTCTGGCTCGCCGACGCGCTACTGGTGAACGCCGAGACGCTGCAGCGCATCGGCGGCGTGCTCACCATCTTCATGGCGCTCGTGTTCCTCGGCCTCGTGCCCGGGCTGCAGCGGGAGGTGCGTTCGCACCACGTCCCGCGGGCGGGGCTGTGGGGCGCGCCCGTCCTGGGAGCCGTGTTCGGCCTGGGCTGGACGCCGTGCATCGGACCGACACTGTCCGGTGTCCTCGCCATCTCCGCCGCCAGCGGTAGCACCGGCGCGCGCGGATTCGTGCTCGTCCTCGTCTACTGCGTCGGACTGGGACTGCCGTTCCTGCTCATCTCGGCGGGCACGAAGTGGGCCGTGTCGGCGATCGCGTGGCTGCGCCGCAACGGCAGGCGGGTGCAGCTGTTCGGCGGCGGCCTGCTGCTCGTCGTCGGCATCATGCTGGTCACGGGCCTGTGGACGGAGCTCACGTCGTGGCTGCGGGACGCCTTCATCACCGACACGAGGTTGCCCCTGTGACCCCAGCGCCGTCCGAGCAGACCGACAACGCCGACAACGCCGTGCCCGCCTACCGCGCGACACCGCTGCGCAGGGCGTGGGCGCTGGTCCGCAACACCTGGCGTGGCCTGACGTCGATGCGCACCGCGCTGATCCTGCTGTTCCTGCTCGCCGTCGCCGCGCTGCCGGGTGCGCTGCTGCCGCAGCGGTCGGTCAACGAACGGAACGTCAACGGCTACCTGGACGAACACGGCTGGTGGGGCAGCCTGCTCGACAGCCTCCAGATGTTCGACGTCTACTCCAGCGTCTGGTTCTCGGCGATCTACCTGCTGCTGATGGTGTCGATCATCGGCTGTCTCGTGCCGCGGACGTCGGACTACATCCGCAGCATGCGGTCCAGGCCGGTGCTGACGCCGCGGAATCTGCGCCGGTTGCCGCACCACGAGCGCGTCGAGACCACCGACGACGTCGACGCCGTCATGGCCGGCGCGCGTCGACGCCTGCGGGGATGGCGGCTCGCCGAGCGTGAGGAGGCGGGCGGCGCACGCAGCATCAGCGCCGAACGCGGCTACCTGCGCGAGACCGGCAACCTGCTGTTCCACTTCGGCATGCTCGGCGTGATCATCTCGTTCGCGGCCGGTGCGCTGTACTCGTACGAGGGTCAGGTCGTGGTGCTGGCCGACGGCTCGGAGTTCTGCAACTCCGGTATCTACAACTACGACGCGTTCGAACCGGGTCTGCAGGTCGACGGCACCCAGCTGAACCCGTTCTGCGTGCGTGTGAACGACTTCGACGCGGAGTACCGAGGCGGCCAGCCCGTGGCCTACGAGGCCGACATCGACTACCAGTCCGGCGACGACCTGCAGACCGGCACGTGGCGGCAGCACCACCTCGAGGTCAACGAGCCGCTGCGCACCGCGGGGGACCGGTTGTACCTGCTCAACCACGGGTACGCGCCGACGTTCACGGTGACCTTCCCCGACGGGCAGAGCCGCACCCAGACCGTCCAGTGGCGGCCGGTCGACCAGCAGACCTACCTGTCCGAGGGTGCGACGAAGTTCGAGGAACCGGGCATCACGGACCCGGTGAAGCGGCGGGAACGGCAACTCGCGGTGACGGGCCTGTTCGCGCCGACGCCGTCGATGCACGGCAACATCCTGTCGTCGGCGGGGCCGCAGCTGAACGATCCGCAGGTCGCGGTCGACATCATGCGCGGCGACCTGGGGTTCAGCTCGGGGCGTGGACAGTCGATCTTCGAGATCGACCAGTCGATGGTCGACGCGGGCAGGCTCGAACGGGTCGCGCGCGAGAACCTCGAGGTCGGCCAGTCCCTCACCCTGGACGACGGCACGCGGGTGACGTTCGACGGCGTGGAGCGGTTCGTCGCGCTGCAGGTCTCGCACGATCCGCTGCAGAACTGGGTGCTCGTGTCGGCGATCGTGATGTTCGCCGGGCTCGGGGCGTCGCTGTTCATCAAGCGGCGCAGACTGTGGGTGCGCGCCACGCCGGTCGAGGTGACGGCGGGTGCCACGGGTGAAGGTGCTGCCGACGGCGAAGGTGCTGCCGCGGGCGCTGCCGGTGACGACGCCGGTGGCGGTGCTGCCGGCGGCGACGGTGCCCGCGATGAGGGCAATGCCGCCGGCGACGAGAGCGCTGCCGGCGGCGTGACCGCAGGTGACGGCACCGCGGGTGACGCGAAACCCGACCCACGACGTACCGTAGTAGAAGTGGGCGGGCTCGCCCGCACCGATCAAGCCGGGTACGGCGAGGAGTTCACGCGCATCGCCGCCGAACTCCTCGGCCGGAAGTAGAAGGGCCTGGAGATGCCGGTCAACGAGACGTTGTCGCAGTACAGCGACTGGTCGTACACCACATCCGTCGTCATCTACATCCTGGCGATGGTGTTCTTCCTCGTCGAGCAGTCCTTCGGCAGGCGAGGCCGGGAGGTCGCCGAGCGCACCCGCAACCGGGAACTCGTCGGCGCCGGAATCGACAACACGACCTCCCGAATCGGCAACACGGCGCCCGGAATCGACAACACGACCCCCGGAATCCACAACACGACCCCCGGAATCCACAACACGGGCCCCGGGATCCGCAACACGGGCGGGGCGCCGACGCGGGCGGAGCGGTTCGGTCGCATGGGCATCGCGCTCACGGTGCTGGGCCTGCTGCTGCACGGCTCGGCACTCGTGCTGCGCGGGCTCGCGACCAGCCGTGTGCCCTGGGGAAACATGTACGAGTACGTGATGATCACGTGCTTCGTCGCCGTCACGGCCTGGTTGGTGCTGCTGCGTAAGCACCCGGTGCGACACCTGTCGATGTTCGTGCTGCTGCCGAACGTGATCCTGATGTTCATCGGCGGCACCTGGCTCTACGCCGTCGCCGCGCCGCTGCAGCCCGCGCTCCAGTCGTACTGGCTGATCATCCACGTCGCGGCCGCCGCGGCGTCGTCCGGCGTGTTCCTCGTCCCCGGTGTCGCGAGCATCTTCTACCTGATCAAGGCACGTAACGAGAGTCACCCGGAGAAGTTCGCGAAGTTCGCGGCGAAGCTCCCGGCGAAGGACGTGCTCGACCGCGTCGCGTACCGGACGACGGTCTTCGCGTTCCCGGTCTTCACCTTCGGAGTGCTGTGCGGGGCGGTCTGGGCCGAAGCCGCATGGGGCCGGTTCTGGGGCTGGGATCCGAAGGAGACGGTCGCGTTCATCGCGTGGATCGTCTACGCCGCCTACCTGCATTCCCGTGCCACGGCGGGCTGGCGCGGGAACCGTGCCGCGGTCATCAATGTGATCGGTTTCGCAGTCACGGTGTTCAACCTGTTCTTCGTCAACCTCGTCACCACCGGCCTCCACTCGTACGCGGGAGTTGGCTGACGGAACCGTCGACCGCCGGGTAGCGTCGCACCTGGTACGACGACCATGCGAAGGATTGAAGCGGTGACCGCAGCGAACGACCCCAACGGGCAGGAACCGCAGAAGCCTCATGGGGCGCACCACCTGCATGACGCCGCGGACGCGGCGCGTGACGTCACGGATTCCACGCCCGCTCCGGTGGATCCGGGGCACGCGGACCCGTTGAGTGCGCCCGACAGCCCCGAGGTGACGCAGCGCGTCAGCCCGCCACAGCCGCAGCAACCCGGCTCCGTGCCGTCCGGCGAGGAGACCCAGCCCGCGGTGCACTATCCGGCTCAGCAGCCGTACGACCCGAACCTCCCGCCGCTGACCCCGGACCAGGCGACAGGGGACGGTCAGCAGGCACAGGCGGCGGCGTACCAGCAGTACGCGCAGTACTCCCAGTTCGCCCAGCACGACGCGGCCCACGGGCAGTCGCCTCAGCAGCCGGCCCAGGGGCAGCCGCAGCCCGGTCGGCCGCACCCCGAACAGCCGCACCCTGAACGGCCACAGTACGAGCCTCCGCAGTACGCGCAGCCGCCCGAGGGACCGCGCGAGTCGTACGCCCAGCGGTACTTCGAGGGGCAGCCCGGCCAGTTCGGTGCGCCGCAGCAGCCACAGGGCATGCCGCCGCAGGGGCAACCGCAGGGCCAGCCGCCGCATCCCCAACAGCCACCGAATCCGCAGGCACAGCACCCGCAGCAGGCGATGCCCCAGGGGCAGCAGCCGGGCGAGCAGGGCCTGCCGCCGTTGCCGCAGCCGCAGCGCACCGCGCAGGGATCGTCCGACCTGGCGGGCAACAGCCTCGTGAAGCAGACCAAACGGCCGCCGCGGTCGGGCTGGCGCAAGGCGCTCTACGTCGGCACGGGCAAGCTCGTCAACCCCGGCGAAGGCCCCGCCGACCGTGCGGAACGGGACTTGACCGCGCGGGTTCAGCAGCCGCTGCGCGGGTGCTACAAGATCGGCATCCTCAGCCTCAAGGGCGGCGTCGGGAAGACGACGACCACGACGACGCTCGGGTCGACGTTCGCGTCGCTGCGCGGTGATCGCGTCATCGCCGTGGACGCCAACCCGGACCGCGGCACGTTGGCGCAGAAGATCCCGATCGAGACGACGGCGACGGTGCGTCACCTGTTGCGCGACGCCGATCGCATCACGCGTTACAGCGACGTGCGGGCGTACACGTCCCAGGGCGGCAGCAGGCTGGAGATCCTCGCCAGCGAGCAGGATCCGGCCGTGTCGGAGGCGTTCTCGGAGAACGACTACCGCAGGGCCGTCGACCTGCTCGAGCACTTCTACAACATCGTGCTCACCGACTGCGGCACCGGACTGATGCACTCGGCGATGAAGGGCGTGCTCGACCTCGCCGACTCGCTGGTGATCGTCTCGTCCGGGTCCGTGGACGGCGCGCGCAGCGCCTCGGCGACGCTCGACTGGCTCGACGCGCACGGCTACGGCGAGCTGGTGCAACGGTCGATCACGGTGATCAACTCGGTGCGTCCGAAGTCCGGATCGGTCGATCTCGACAAGCTCACGGCGCACTTCTCCGCCCGCACGCGCGGTGTCGTGAAGGTGCCGTTCGACCCGCACCTCGAAGAGGGCGCGGAGATCGATCTGGATCGGCTGGACAAGGACACCCGCACCGCGCTGCTGGAACTGGCGGCCACCGTCGCGGACGGTTTCGCCATGGATCGCATGGCCCACTAGAGGCCTGCCCGCTGGAGGCCTGCCCGCTGGAGGTCGGCCCAGTGGAGGCTGTCCACCGGCGGCCGGGCGCACGCGCGAGCACGCGGTGGGACCACGTGGTGGGCCACACGAAACACGACGTCGGCCGCGGCCCATCCAACCGGACGGGCCGCGGCCGACGTCGTTTCAGCTACTTGGTGTCGTCCTCGTCGGGGCGTTTCGGCTTCTGCTCACCGAGCTTGCGCAGGAATTCCGGGTCGTCGTCCGGCGCGACCGGGTTGGCGCGATTCGGCTTGGTGCCTGCGCCGACGCGCTCCTGGCTCAGCAATCGCCACACCACGACAGAGATCGTGATGGCGCCGACCACCGCGAGCAAATACAGCATGCCCGCTCCTTCCCATGGGCTGACTGGTACCAGCCTAGCGCGTCGGTGCGAGCCGCCGGACCGCAACGGGCGATCCGGACACCCCGTCGCGCGCCCGACGGGTCCGTCCCGCGCTCCCGCGAGGCGGACGTCAGGAGTGCTGTGGTCCGCCGGGGTCGGTGGTCAACTCCGCGAGCAGCTCGTTGACCTCGGCTTCCCGGAACCGGCGGTGTCCACCCGGGGTGCGGATGGAACCGATCCGACCCGCCGTGGCCCAGCGCGTCACCGTCTTCGGATCCACTCGGAACAACGCGGCGACCTCACCGGGGGTGAGCAGCCGTCCTCCTGTGGTTGCGGTCACGAATCCGCCTCCTTTGAACCACCGTCGATGTCTGTCCAGATGCAGGACTGTTCTGTAATCGTTGCACTCCGCCCGTCGGGTACTCGAACGGTGTTTGCCGAGTAAAGAGGAGGTAATGGACAAACGGGCCGGTTCGGACATTTGCCCAGGTCGTGGTGTTCCGGCGGCCAACCCGGGCGGGCGCGTCGTGTGGGGCGGCCGTTAACTTGTCGGCGTGGATCGTCTCGACCGCCAGATCATCGCCGCCCTCAGGGAGAACGGCAGGGCGACGTACGCCGACATCGGCAGGACCGTGGGACTGTCGCCGTCGTCGGTGCACGAGCGGGTCGGCAAGCTCGAGGCCGCCGGTGTCATCACCGGCTACCACGCGACGGTCGACCCGCGTTCCGTCGGACTCGGCGTGACCGCGCTCGTCGGCATCCAGCCCACCGACACGGGGTCCAACGACGAGATCGCCGACGAGATCGTCGAGCTCGCCGAGGTCGAGAGCTGCTATGCCGTGGCCGGGGACGAGGCGTTCGTCGTCAAGGTGCGCGTGGAGACCGTCGACGAGCTGGAGCACGCCCTCGGCAGGCTCCGCCGGATCGACGGCGTTGCGCGCACCCGCACGACCGTGGTGCTGTCGACCCGGTTCGAGGGCAGACCCAACAACCGTTTACTCGACGCCGACGACGACGGCGTAACCTCGTAAAACGTGAACGCACCAGCATCTTCGGCCTCCAAGGCCCCGGCACACCTGGGGCGGGACCTGACGCTGTACCTGCTCGCGCGGTTCGCGCTCGTCGCCGTGATCGCCGCGGTGCTCACGCTGGTCGGCGTGCCGCTGTTGGTGGCCGTGCTCGTCGGCCTGGTCGTCGGTCTGCCGCTCGGCATGCTGCTGCTGCGTGGTCTGAACGCCCGGGTGACCGCCGGACTCGCCGAGCGGAACAAGCACCGCGCCCGTGAGCGTGCGCGGCTGCGTGCGGAACTGCGCGGCGACCGTCGCGACCCGGACAGCGTGTCCGAGGATGGTGCATCGGAGGACAGCGTGTCCGAGGGCGGCGCATCCGGGGCCCCTCAGTCCAGGGACGCCGCATCCGGGGACAGCGCATCAGGGGACGACGGCTCCGGGGACAGCTCCTCCGGGGACAGCGCTTCCGGGGACAGCGGAGCCGGCGGGCCGGATGGGGCCGCCGACGCCGACGACGACGCGGGCTCCGGGAAGGCCCGCGAGTGACGGCGGCGCCGGCACCTCGCGAGTGGGTGCGGGAGGCGATCCGCATCATCGAGGCCGACGCGAACCGCTCCGCGGACACGCACCTCCACGTCTTCCCGTTGCCGCCCGAGTGGGGCATCGACCTGTACCTCAAGGACGAATCGGTCCACCCGACCGGGTCGCTCAAACACCGACTCGCCCGGTCGCTCGTGCTGTACGGCCTCGTCAACGGGCAGATCGGCCCGGACACGACGTTGATCGAGGCCTCGAGCGGTTCGACGGCCGTGTCCGAGGCGTACTTCGCGCGGATGCTGGGCCTCGACTTCGTGACGGTCGTCCCGCGCAAGACGAGCCAGGAGAAGATCGACCTCATCGAGTTCTACGGCGGGCGCTGTCACTTCGTGGACGTGCCGATCGCGATGTACACCGAGGCCGAGCGGCTTGCCTCCGAGTGCGGCGGGCACTACCTGGACCAGTTCACCTACGCCGAGCGGGCGACGGACTGGCGGGGAAACAACAACATCGCCGAATCGGTGTTCGCGCAGCTGGCACTGGAACGGCACCCGGTGCCCTCGTGGATCGTGGTCGGCGCGGGCACCGGCGGCACGAGCGCCACGTTCGGCCGCTACGCGCGCTACCGGCGGTACGACACCCGCATCGCCGTCGTCGACCCGGAGAACTCGGCGTTCCACGGCGCCTGGGAGACCGGCACCCGCGACTACTCCACCGGCATGCCCTCCCGCATCGAGGGCATCGGGCGGCCGCGGGTGGAACCGTCGTTCGTGCCGGAGATCATCGACGACATGATCCAGGTGCCGGACGCGGCGTCCATGGCGGCCATCCGGTTCCTGCGGGAGCGCACGGGGCACTGGGCGGGTGGCTCCACCGGTACGAACCTGTACGGCGCGTTCACGGTCGTCGCGCGCATGCTGGCCGCGGGGGAGCGGGGCAGCGTGGTGACGCTGCTCTGCGACGGCGGCGAACGCTACGCCAACACCTACTACGACGACGCCTGGATCGCCGAGCAGGGTTTCGACCTCGAACCGCACCTGGACGCCCTGCACCGTTTCCTGGACACCGGCCGCTTCCCGTAGGTGATTCACTGCTGCCTCGAGGGCTTATGCAGGGCTGACGGCTGTCATTGATGGCTCACCGGTGGGCGGTCGGCGAGCAGTCGGGGGACGGTTGTGGTGGTTTCGAGGTACCGGCCGAGTTCGGGATCGAGGAATTCGGCGAGCCGGAGGAGTTCGTCGACACGGCTGTCGAGTCGAATGCGAAGAAGCGGTTCATGGTGCGCCACGCGATTGCGCAGCATGTGGAGTTCCGCAACGGGCGCATCGATGTCGCGGCGGTCGAGCGGGCGTGAGAAGGCCCGGTGAAGACAGGGAACCCACAGTGTCTTCTCGTGCGCCGCTGAACTGAGGTAGCGCCAGAACCCGAAGGAAAGCTCGGCGATGACCTTGCCGGCTGGGGCGTCGCGACCACCGGCGTCGCGCCGGGCACGTTCGAGCGTTTCGCGGGGTTTGCGGTTGATGTCAACCTTGCGCCGGTTCCGTGTACGCCATAAGGGCGGGAAGAACCCGTGAGGGTGGGAGGTTCAGTGTGAGGGGCCCGACCAGTATTCGGTCAGTGCGTCGTTGTAGGCGTTGCGGAGGCCGACCTCAATGTGTGCCAGATCCCGGTGCAATGCGGCAGCCACCTGGCTGTTCCATTCGTAGAGCGCCAGAGCTCTTGCATGGTCGCCGCCGGCTGCGGCCAAGTAGACCGCGTGCCGGGGCGGTGAGAGCCACTTCTGGACCCAGCGGCCGGGTTCGGGGGTGTCATGTGTACTCATGAGTCCTTGCGGCTGATAAGCTGTACAGCGGAAAGCCCCGGTGGACCGATGACCCTGAGCGGTTATGTCGCCGGGGCTCTGTTCTTTCCGGGGCTCTGTTCGGTTGGCGTGCCTGCCGCCCTGCCCGGGTGGCCCGGCTCTCAGGAGAAGGCGAGCGCGACGCCTGCGAGGACGGCCCACGCGAGCATCGCCAGGCCCGTGTCGCGCAGCACCGGCACGAGGTCCAGGCCGGTGTGACCGCCGACGACCACGCGTACCGGTTTGACCAGCAGCAGCGTGGCCGCCAGGGCGACGAACGCAAGCGGGTGTGCCAGTCCGACGGCTACCGTCACCAGTACCGACACCGCGGCCAGCGCGACGTACAGCCAGCGGGTACGGGTGTCCCCGAGCAGCACAGCCAGGGTGCGCTTGCCGGACTCGGTGTCGGTAGGAATGTCGCGCAGGTTGTTGGCCACCAGCACCGCCGACGACAGCGCGCCGACCGCGACCGCGCAGCCCAACGCCGTCCAGTTCAGCCTGCCCGCCTGGACGTACACCGTGCCCAGCACCGCGGCGAGTCCGAAGAACACGAACACGGTGACCTCGCCGAAGCCCTTGTAGCCGTACGGGCTGCGCCCGCCGGTGTAGAACCACGCCGCGGCCAGGCACATGCCGCCGAGTAGCAGGAGCCGCCAGTGCCCCGTCGCGACGACGAGGGCCAGGCCGAACACCGCGGCCGCGGCGAGGCAGCTCACGGCCGCCGTCAGCACCTGGATCGGCAACGCCGCCCCGGATCCGACCAGCCGTAGCGGGCCCACGCGGTCGGCGTCGGTGCCGCGGACGCCGTCGGAGTAGTCGTTGGCGTAGTTCACGCCGACGATCAGCGCCAGCGCCACCAGCAACGCCAGCAGCGTCCGCCACCACGAGAACGCCCCCAGCTGAGCGGCCACGCCCGCACCCGCGAGGACGGGTGCGACGGCGTTGGGCAGCGTGCGCGGACGTGCGCCTTCGATCCACTGTGCGACTGTCGCCATGCCCGCATTCTTTCGCGAACCCTGTGTTGCGCCGTAGGCAGGAGGGCGAGAGTCGGCCCCAAGGCGAGCCCCGGGGGCACCTTGGTTGCACTCAACGCAACCAAGGTGCCCTTGGGGGACGCTCAGTCGTCGAGGACGGCGCGGACCGCGGCGCGGTCGACCTTGCCCGGGCCGATCAGCGGGAGTTCCGGCAGGTGGCGCAGCAGCTTCGGCACGGCGGCGCGGCCGAGCCGGTCCCGGACGAGTGCGCGCAGTTCCTCTTCCAGGGCCTCGGACAGTTGCTCTGCGGTCTCGGGCCCACCGGTGCCGCCGGTGTCGGGCTCGCCGGACGCGCCGGGCGTGTCCGTGTCGTCGGTGCCGGACTCTGCAGGCTCGGGGACGATCACCGCGGCGATCCGTTCGCCCCATTCGGGGTCCGGCAGGGCGACCACACAGGCCGCCCGGACCTGCGGGTGGGCCGTCAGCGCGGCCTCGACACCCGCGGCGGGCACCTTCACCCCGCCGGTGTTGAGCATGTCGTCGAGCCTGCCGAGCACGGCGAGGGTGCCGTCGTCGTACAGCGAGCCGACGTCGCTGGTGCGCAGCCACCCGTCGGCGGTGAACGCGCCGGAGGTGAGGTCGGGGCGCAGGCGGTAGCCGTGGCTCAACATGGGGCCCGCGAGCTCGATGCGGTCGCCCTCGCCGAGCCGGACCGACACGCCTTCGAGGGGGTAGCCGTCGTATACGCAGCCGCCGGCGGTCTCGCTCATGCCGTACGACGACACGGCGCGTACGCCCGCGTCCTCGGCGCGGCGGGCGAGTTCGTCGTCGAGCCGGGCGCCGCCGAGCACGATCGCGTCGTAGGCCGCGGCCGCCTCCACCGCTTCCGGTCCCGCGGCGAGGAGTCGGGCGAGCTGGGTGGGCACGAGCGCGGTGTAGTACGGCCCGTCGGCATGCGGCCCGGGCGCGTCACGCAGCTGCCGCGTCGCGGCTGTGAACGCGTCCGGGTCGAACCCGTCGGCGATGTCGAGCGTCACCGGTTCGACCCCTGCCAGCCACGCGCGGGTGAGCACTTGCAGCCCGCCGACGTAGTTGGCGGGCGTCGCGAGCAGCCAGCGGCCGGGGCCGCCGAGCCGGGCGTGCGTGGCGCGGGCCGACGCCAGCAGCGCCGACGCCGACAGCAGCACGCCCTTCGCCTCGCCGGTCGACCCGGACGTCGGGATGATCACGGCGGTGTCCGGTTCGCCGGGTTCGTCGGGGGCCATCGCCTCGCGCAGACTCTCGGCGCGCGGACTGCGGGGATCCAGCGGCAGCAGTGGTTCGCCGCCGTCGAGCGCGCGTTGCAACGCCTCGTCGAGTTCGGCGACCGACGCGGGCGAACCGTCCGTGAACACGACCTGCACCGCACCAGCGTAGGCCCCGCCGTCGCGGTTCGTGATCACCCGGCGTCGAGGTGTCGGTGCGGCGCGTTCCTATACGTTTGACGTGTTATACGTTGTCCGTATAATCAGTGTGTGATCCAGTCGTTTGCCGACAAGCAGACCGAACAGGTGTGGAACCAGGAACGCACCAGGCTGCATCCGGCCTTGCAGCGCGCAGCGCACCGCAAGTTGCAACTACTCCATGGTGCGGGCGTGGTGAACGATCTGCGTGTACCACCGGGTAACCGACTGGAGAAACTGCGCGGTGACCGGAAGGGTCGCTACAGCATCCGTATCAACGATCACTGGCGCATCTGCTTCATCTGGACCGCTGCCGGACCTGAGGAGGTCGAGATCAGTGACTACCACTGACAAGGCGCACGAGCCGATCCACCCGGGCGAGATCCTCCGTGAGGAATTCCTCGAGCCGCTCGGCATCAGTGTCAACCGGCTCGCGCGGGAGATCCACGTGCCGCAGTCGCGCATCGCCGAGATCGTTGCCGAGCGGCGCACCATCAGCGCCGGCACAGCGCTGCGGCTGTCTCGCTTCTTCGGCATGTCCGAAGGGTTCTGGACCGCTCTGCAGGCCGACTACGACCGCCGCCTCGCGCTGGACGAGATCGGCGATGACCTCGACACCATCACGCCGATGGCGAGCGCCGGCTGACCCCGGTAGGCCACCCGTTTGTCACGAGCTTCTCCTGCTGTGGTGCCCGTCTATAGCAAGGCTCATACGGTGGTCCATTCGATGACGGTTGGACGTTGCCCGGTTCGGACGAACTGCTCCAGTGCGGCGAAGACGTCCTCTAGTGGCACTTCTGCTCGTGGTGGGAAGCCGCCGGGGTGGGCGCCGCCTAGCTGGTAGTCGACGTCGTCGTCGTTGGTGCCGTGTGCCGGGACGTAGATGGTGTCGCCGGTGCCGAAGGTCAGGGCGCCTGTGCCGGGTTGGGTGCTGATGCCGAATTCGAGTTCGAGGTGGTCGTCGTGGGTGGGGTCGTCAGGTCCTGCGGCGACGGCCCACATGTGCGGGACCTCCACGCCGCGGGCGGCGAAGTCGCGGACTTCGGCGATGAACGCGGTTACGTCGGTGATGTCGTCGACGTGGAAGCCGATGCGATCGAGGAGGTTGGTCACGGTGTGGTCCCCTTGTAGGTGCGTGTGAACGGGTTGCCGTTGGCGTCGGTGCCGTGGACGGTCAGCGAGAACCCCGGCGGCAGGATACGGGGGAGGTAGTCGTGGCAGCCGCCGGTTTCGCCGGGTTCGGAGCCGCATGGCGCGTGGTTGAGGGTCAGTGTGCCGTGGCGTTCGCCGAGTCGGATCATCATCGCGGCTGTTTTCATTTCGACGTGGTGGGCCATGCGGCGGGCGATGACGGCTCGGAACCCGCGTTTGACCAGTTCCTTGTGCGCTTCGGTGGTCCATGGGTCGTCGCGGTTGGGCGTGATGTGCCCGAGCTTGCGGCCGCCCAGTTCGGGGTAGGCCACGAGCCGTGAATTCGGCGACCCTTTGACGACCCGCGGTGGGAGCTTGTCGGGGGTGGGAGCGGCTTCGGCCGGATATCGGTCGCCGTGCGGGTTGCGGATCCCCGCCGCGGCCGGCGGCGTCGGTGTGATGGTGGGAGTCGGCTGCGCCTGGGTCTCAGCCTTGAAATCGTTGCAGCGTGGCGTCGATGCCCTCCTTGAGCTGCGCCATCGCTGCCGTGGCCGTTCTGAGTGCTTCTGTGGCTTGGGCTGCTTGGCCGTGGAGCAGGGTGCCTGCCTCGGTGTTGCCGAGTGCGGCCAGGAGTTGCTGCACGATGTTGTCCACTTCTTGGGTTTGGGCGTGGATGCCGCCTTGGATCTCGTGGCATCGGCCTGACGCCATGTGCAGCGCTGCGAGGGTTTCTTCATGGGAGGCCATCGCTGTCCTTCCTCCGGACTTCGTCGTGGTCGTGGTGTTCGCCGAGGGTTGCGGCGAGGGCGGTTTTGATTCCGTTGATCTGGACCTGCATCTGATGGAGGGTGCGTTCGATCGCCTCCAGTCGCGCTGTCGGCAGGCCGGGGTTCCGGGCTCCCTGGGGTGACGTGGTCAGGCAGCGCTCGCAGGGCATGCCCGAGGGGTTGTCGAGCCGTTGCAGTTGGCCTGGGCCGAATGACGCGCCGCAGAGGGCGGTGATCCGGCGTGGGGGTGCCGGGGTGGCGGGGATCGGGAACACGTGGCTGATCCGCTGGGACTCGTTCACCAGGCCGGGGATCGGCCGCGCGAGCATCACGCCGTCCGCCGCCGTCATTGGCCTGCCTCCGTCCCGTGGTATCCGGTGGGAGCGAGCGCGGAGGGGGTGGGCAGCTCGCTCCCACCGGGGTCGGGTTCCGACCGCGGGGCACGCCCCGGTCGGGGGCAGGACAGAGCGCTGGCCGGGGTGGGGACGGCACGGCCAAGGAGGCGGCGCACGATGCCGGGTCGTCTGGAGTGCTTGTCGTGCCGAGGAGGGTTGCGGTCTTCGTGGCCGTTGAGCACTGCACGGCACCTCGAACAGCGCGGACCGTTCGGCAGGATCGCCGGCGATGCCGTGACGGTGTGGCCGCAGACGGCCCGGTATTCGCCTGCTCCACGAGCCCTGCCCGTGGCGAAGGACTCGTCCTCGACCGCATGGTCGTTGCCGTCCGCTGAGCAGAGAAACCATGTGGTGAAGAGCCTTTGTGATGTGGTCGCAGCTGTCATAGGAGTCATTCCGTTGCCGGTGGTTGGGCGGCCGAACGAGGGGAACGTTATGGACGCTGCAAGGCCGGAGATGCCCTCTTCGTGCATGACTCTTATGCGCGAGACGCATTCGGTTGCTGACCAGCGGTTACACTGCCGGGCGCGGGAGCAGCACAGGCCACCACTGGGAGGGGGTGGGTGCGGATGGGCCGGTACTGCATGCGCTGCGGTAGTCGCCTTGCACGCGAGAGCCGTGTGAGCGTCTGCGCGCCCTGTCGGCAGGTCAGCGGCATCGGATCAGACCAAGCGCCGGATCTCGGGCAGGACTTCTGGCACACGGACCAGATGCGAGACGCGTTCGCGACCCGCGACATGGGAACGGTCTTGCGCGCGTATCGCTACCACCCTGCGCATGGCCATCGGGCGTTGTCGCAGGAAACCGTCAGCCGGTGGCTGGGAACGGTGACGCAGTCACAGCTGAGCCGTATCGAGTCGGGCCGTAACAAGGTCGATGCGCTGGACAAACTCGTCCACTATGCGCAAGCGCTGAAGATGCCGCCCGAACTGCTGTGGTTCTCCCTGCCTGAGAGTCAGCAGGCTCCGGCGCACCGCTCGGCAGATGTGTTCGCTCTGCCCGATGGCCCGATCGTGGCCGCGACGAGCATGCATACCGACTCCGCTCTGGCCGACATGCTCTTGCGCACGTTGGACCAGTACTCGAGCACCGACAACCTGGCGGGGCCGCAGTCCGTGCTCAGCCTGGTGCCGTTGCAGCTGCGGTATGTGGAAGAGCTACTGACCAGTGCCAGGGGCAACGACCGCCGGCAACTGCTGTACGTCGGCGCGCGATACGCGGAGTTCGCCGGGTGGGCATACCAAGACACCGGGCAGCTCGATCACGCGATGCAGATGTCCAGCACCGCGTTGGACTATGCGCAGGAAGCTGCCGACGACACGTTGGCTTCCTACGTGCTCATGCGGCGCAGCAACATCGCCACCGATGCGAGACGGTCGGATCTGGCCTTGCGGCTTGCCGATTCGGCGCTGGAACAGGGATCGCGGCTGCCCCCGGGTTACCGGGCGGTCGCCTTGCGCCAGCGTGCCTACGCGCTGGCCCAGCTGGGCGAGGCGAAGCAATCTGCGGAGGCGATCAACGAGGCGCATCTTCTCGCTCAGCGGCGCGTGGCCGACTCTGAGCTCGACCTCACGCAGTACTGCACACCCGAATATGTCGAGATGGAAGCGGCGAACTGCTGGGTCGAGCTCGGCCAGGCCGCCGAGGCGATCAGCACGCTGCAGGACAGCCTGGCCCGCTGGCAACCGGAGTTTCGTCGTGACCTGGGGCTGTGCCTCGCGCGGCTCGCAGTGGCCCATGCGACCGACGGGCAGGTCGACAACGCGTTGATCGTGGCTGACCGTGCGCTGGGCATCACGCAGGAAACGAGGTCCTCGCGCACAGAAGATCAACTCACGAGAATCCCAAGTATGCTCGCCGCAGCGGGCGCAACCGAGCAGGCTCGGCGATTCGAGAGGCAAGTGCAGGTCCTGCGGACGTGAAGGGGAAGCGATGCTGTTCACAACCGCGACGGCCGATGACGTCGCCGAGCAGGGTGCTTCCGTCGCCGTTCTTCCCGTCGGGAGTTTCGAACAGCACGGGAACCATCTGCCACTCGCTACCGACACGGTCATTGCGTGCGTGATCGCCAACCGGCTCGCGGCCGAGCACGACCTCTTCACGTTGCCCCCGCTCACCCTGTCCTGCTCGCACGAGCACGAAGGCTTCGCGGGCACCGTGAGCGTGAGTTCACGAACGCTGGCCGGCGTCATCAGCGACGTCCAGGCATCGCTTGAACGGTCGGCGGTCCGGCACCTCGTGCTCGTGAATGGTCACGGCGGCAACTACGTGCTGTCCAACGTCGTGCAGGAAGCGAACGTGTCGGAGCGGAGACTGGCCCTGTTCCCGGGCGGCCACGCTGTCAACGATGCGCGCCGCCACGCTGGTATGGAAACCGGAGCGAGCGAGGACATGCACGGCGGCGAGTGGGAGACATCCATCCTGCTGAGCGAACACCCTGAGCTCGTGGGGCAGGCGTACGGGGACAGTGATCACGAAGCGTCCATCCGCCCGCACCTGCTGGTCACAGGAATGCGCGGCTACACGGACCGGGGCACCATCGGCCGCCCATCTTTGGCCAGCGCAGAGAAAGGGGCTGCTGCGCTCGACAGTCTCGTGCAGTCCTTCGCCGAGACTCTGAAGGTGCTTACCGAGTAGCTGACCACAGCGGGATCCGGCGGGCGAGCATGACACCGTCGATCATGAGCCTCCGTCCGTCTGATGAACAGCTGCGCCGGTGACAAGGCGGGAGATGCGATGGGTGAGATGCCGAAGCACTCGGTCAGCGTCGCCGGCGTTGTCGTCGATTCCGACGGCCGTGTCCTCGTGATCCGTCGCCGCGACGACGGGCGCTGGGAGATGCCCGGCGGTGTGCTCGAGCTGGGGGAGTCGTTCGAGGACGGCGTGCGTCGTGAGGTCGCCGAGGAGACCGGCATGACGGTCGAGGTGGAACGGCTGACCGGCGTCTACAAGAACCTCAGCCGCGGCATCGTTGCGCTGGTGTTCCGGTGCAGCCCCGGCAGCGACCTCGCCGCGCAGACCGACGAAGCGCGCGAAGTCCGCTGGATGAACCGCGACGAGGTCACCCGATCCATGAGCCCGGCCTTCGCCATCCGCGTTCATGACGCGTTCGACACCCGGCCGCACACGCGAGCGCACGACGGTGTGCAGCTCGTGGCGACGACGTAGCGACAACGAAGCCCGAAGGCAGAACACGCGTGGCTGAATGCAGGACACGCGGGGGAGCCGGTCTTCGAGGCCGCCCGCTCAGTAGTAGTACGGGTGGTCGGTCCAGTCGGGGTCGCGCTTCTCGAGGAAGGCGTCCCTGCCCTCGACGGCCTCGTCCTGCATGTACGCCAGCCGGGTCGTCTCGCCGGCGAACAGCTGTTGTCCGACGAGGCCGTCGTCGATCAGGTTGAACGAGTACTTGAGCATGCGCTGGGCCGTGGGCGACTTGCCGAGCGTCTTCAGGCCCCACTGCAGGGCCGTCGACTCCAGCTCGGCGTGCGGCACGGCCTTGTTGATCGCCCCCATCGCCTCGGCGTCCTCGGCGCTGTAGGCCTCGCCGAGGAAGAAGATCTCCCGCGCCTTCTTCTGACCGACCTGCCGCGCCAGGTAGGCCGAGCCGAACCCGCCGTCGAACGAGCCGACGTCGGCGTCGGTCTGCTTGAACCGGCCGTGCTCGACCGAGGCGAGTGTGAGGTCGCACACCACGTGCAGCGAGTGCCCGCCGCCCGCGGCCCAGCCCGGAACCACCGCGATGACGACCTTCGGCATGAACCGGATCAGCCGCTGCACCTCCAGGATGTGCAGCCGGCCCGCGCGCGCCGGATCGACCGTGTCGGACGTCTCCCCGTCGGCGTACTGATACCCGGACCGACCCCGAATACGCTGGTCACCACCGGAGCAGAACGCCCAGCCGCCGTCGGACGGCGACGGCCCGTTGCCCGTGATGAGCACGCAACCGACGTCGGAACTGGTCCGGGCGTCCTCCAGCGCGCGGTACAGCTCGTCGACGGTGTGCGGGCGGAACGCGTTCCGCACCTCCGGCCGGTCGAACGCCACGCGGACGACGTGCTTGCCCGAGCGGCTCTCGGTGGAACGGTGGTAGGTGATGTCGGTGAAGTCGAAGCCCTCGACGGGCGTCCACGAGGCCGGGTCGAACAGTTCGGATACCTGGGTGTCATGCACGCCTGGGACAATAGGCGGTTCCACCCGAACAGCCGAGGGGGCTCGCACGTGAACCCTTCCACCGCACAGGCGAGGGTCATCGTCGACGAGCTGGTGCGCAACACCGTGTCGCACGTCGTGCTGTGCCCCGGGTCGCGCAACGCGCCGCTGTCGCTGGCGCTGTCCGACGCCGAAGCCGCGGGCAAGCTGACCCTGCACGTGCGCATCGACGAACGCGGCGCCGGATTCCTCGCGCTGGGCATCGCCGCCCGCACCGGACGTCCCGTGGCGCTGGTGTGCACGTCCGGCACCGCGGCGGCCAACTTCCACCCCGCGGTGCTCGAGGCCGACCGCGCCGGGGTGCCGCTCATCGTGCTCACCGCTGACCGGCCGCCCGAACTGCGCGCGGCGGGCGCCAACCAGGTCATCGACCAGCAGCACCTCTACGGCGGCGCGGTGCGCTACTTCGACGAGCTCGCCGTCGCCGAACGCCGCGCGGGGCAGAACGCCTACTGGCGCAGTCAGATCTGCCGCGCCTGGAACGCGGCCTACGGCGAGTGGCGCTGCGGCCCGGTGCACCTCAACGTGCCGTTCCGCGAACCGCTCGTGCCCGACGCCGGCGACGGCGTCGCGGGCGCCGCCGACTGGTACGAACCGCTCGACGGCAGGCCCCGCGGCGCGCGGTGGACCGAACTGCCCGAGTACGGCGCGCTGCCGTCGTCCGTCGTGCCGTCCGCGCGGCAGGGCCTGGTCATCGCCTGCGACGCTGGGGTGCACGCGGCGAGTGAATGGGCAGCCGAGCACGGTTGGCCCGTGCTGTCGGAGACGGGCGGCCTCGGCCTGGGCGGCGACACCGCCATCCCCGGCGGCCCGTGGCTGCTGGGCGTCGAGGAGTTCCTTGCCGAGCACAAACCGGAACAGGTGCTGTGCATCGGCAGGCCCACGGTGTTCCGCCAGGTGCAGCGGCTGCTGTCGGACCCGGCCGTCGAGGTGCTGCTGGTGCGGCCCGACGCGGACTGGCCCGCGCCCGCCCACAACGTCCGCCAGGTCGGGCAGTGGTTCGACGAGCCGACGAAACCCGCCGACCCGGAATGGCTCGCACGGTGGCAGCGCGCCGACGCCGCGGCCGTCGACGCCGTCCACGACACGCTCGGCCGCGAGCCGTGGCCCAGCGGCCTGCGCGTCGCCGAGGAACTGGTCCACGGCCTGCCGAAGGACTCGCTGCTCGTCGTCGGCTCGTCGAATCCGGCACGCGACGTCGCACTCGTCGGCGGCAGGCGGCCGGACGTGCTGGTGCACCGCAACCGCGGCGTCGCGGGCATCGACGGCACCGTGTCGACCGCCGTCGGCGCGGCGTGCGTCCACCGCGGCCCGTCGTACGCGCTGCTCGGCGACCTGACGTTCCTGCACGACATCAACGGCCTGCTGATCGGGCCCGCCGAGGACCGCCCCGACCTGGCGATCATCGTCGTCAACGACGACGGCGGCGGCATCTTCTCGCTGCTCGAACAGGGCGCACCGGAACACAGCGACGGGTTCGAGCGGATCTTCGGCACCCCGCACGGAGCCGACCTCGCCGCCCTGTGCGCGGGCTACGGCGTGCCGTACCGGCGGGCCGGCGACCTGGACGAGTTCCGCGCCGCGCTGGCGCCCGAACCGGGGCTGCGGGTCATCGAGGTGCGCGCCGACCGGAGCAGGCACCGCGACCTGCACGCCGCGTTGCGGAACGCGGTGACGGCGGCCGTCACCGGCTGAGCCCGCCCAGCGCGGCTGCAACGAGCTGTGGAACGTCGACCGGACTTCTGGCCACCTGGTGCGTCCACGGCAGCCAGGCTGCCTCGTCGGCGTGGGTGGTCGGGGGAACCGGGCGGGAGGGAGCACTAGGATCACGAGCCGTGACCGCTTCCGATCCGCGCAGGCAGCGCGCGTGGCGCATCGGCGCGTGGGTCGTGCTCGGGCTCGCGCTGCTGATCACCCTCGAGTGCGCCGTGCTCTCCGCGGGCGCGTGGGTCAACGACCGCGACATCGCCGAGAACCGCGGCGCCGCGGTCGCGCAGGTCGAACAGGTCACGTGGGACCGCACCCTCATCCGCTTCGACACCCCCGACGGCGAGTCGCACAACCCCGACCTCGGCGTGCTGTACCCGCAGGGGTTGAGCGAGGGGCAGCTCGTGCGCGTCGAGTACGACACCACCGAACCGGACCTGGTGAAGGTCGCTGGCCGCACGTGGGTGCTGACGCTCCTGCCGACGGGCACGACCGCACTGTTCACCTGGCTGGTCGCCGGTCCGCTGCTGTGGTTCCTGCGCCGGCAGGCGGGCGGCCGCATCGCACCGCACCGCTGGCGCAGATCCGCGGCAGCCTGACCTCATCGGGTCCGGCCGCGTGTGGCGCTTGAGTCTGGAGAGCCACGGGTGCCCGGGCGCCTGGCCCCGTCTGCGCCTTCCCCGGCCCCGTTGCCGCCGGTGCCGGCAGGGCCGTTGTCCGGGGGGCGGCCGCAGGCGCCCGCAGGTCACGCTCCGACCGGTGCAGCGCCGTCACTCGCGGCAGCCCGACCACCAGGTGAGGACCTCGTCGGCCACGTCGGGTGCGGCCACGAGCAGCCCGTCGAGCGGCAGCGTCGCCTCACCGCCGCGCCGGTCGAGCACCACGGCCCCCGCTTCCCCCGCGACTCCCAGCGCGCCGGCGACGTCCCACTCGCGATATCCGTGCAGCACCGCGGCGACGGCGTGGCCGAGCGCGACCTGCGTGACCGCCAGCGCCGACGAGCCGAGCACGCGCGTGCCCGTGTGCGCCGCCGCGGCGCTCTCCAGGAACCGCGACAACCCCGGCCACGCGTTGCCCCCGCTGAGCTCGGTGCACACGATCGCCCCTGCCGTCCTCGTGCGCGCGGGCACCCGCACGAGCGTCCCGTTGGCGCGCGCGCCGCGGCCGCGGCCCGCCGTGTAGATCTGCCCCCGATACGGGTCCGCCACCACGCCGACGACCGGCCCGTCCCCGTCGACCAGGGCGAGGCTGTACGAACACCACGGGATGCCCGCGACGTAGTTGGCGGTGCCGTCCACCGGGTCGACCACCCAGCGGTACTCGGCCCCGTGCGCGCCCGCGTCGTCGCCGTACTCCTCACCGACGACCGGGATGTCGGGGAACTCGGTGGCCAGCACGCGGCGGGTGTGCCGTTCCAGGGTGCGATCGGTGTCGGTGACCCAGTCGAACGGCGATTCCTTCGTGGTCGGCCGTGCTCCGCGGCCCGCCGTCGCGGTGATCACGTCGGTGGCGTCGGTGGCGAGCCTGCCTGCCACCTCCAGTGCCTGGGAGAGCAGGCCGGGGTCGACCGGGCGCAGCGTTCGGGACGAGAGGGTCATGCCGCTCCAATGTGGCGGCCGCGAGTGTCCTGCATGCGAAGTGGAGATGACACCTCGCTCGCGATCCGACGACGACTCGACCGGGGGAAGGGTGGCCGCGCCCCCAGGGGCACCCTGGTCGCACTGAACGCCACCAAGGTGCCCTTGGGGCATCGAACGCAGTCACGCGTCAGCGCGCCCGGGAGGGGGTCGGGCCGACGGGCGGCCGCGAGCCACGAATCGTCCCCTCGCGACGTCCCTCGGCGGTGCGGCTTCGGCGACAGTGTTCGGTGACCGTTCCACAGCCCGTTACGCGGGAGTAGTGGGACGGCCGTCGGGGCGGTCGATGCTGGGCCCGTGCGCGTTGCCATCGTCACCGAGAGCTTCCTGCCGCAGGTGAACGGCGTGACCAACTCCGTGCTGCGGGTCGTGGAGTACCTGACGGCCCGCGGTGACGACGTGCTGGTGGTCGCGCCGGGCGCCGGGCCCGAGGAGTACTGCGGCGCACCCGTGGTGCGGGTGCCCGCGGTGGACCTGCCGGTGGTGAACACGCTTCCGGTGGGCGTTCCCACCCGCACGGTGCTGACGGCGCTGGCGACGTTCGCCCCGGACGTGGTGCATCTGGCGTCGCCGTTCGTGGTCGGCGCGCGGGGACTGGCCGCGGCCCGCAGACTCGGCGTGCCGACCGTGGCGGTGTACCAGACCGACATCCCCGGGTTCGCCGAGGCGTACGGGCTCGGCCTCGGCGCCAGGGCCGCGTGGCGGTGGGTGCGCAGGTTGCACTCGCGTGCCGACCGCACGCTCGCGCCGTCGTCGGACTCGGCACACCAGTTGCGGCTGCACGGCGTCCCGCGGGTGCACCGCTGGGGCCGGGGCGTGGACGTCGACCGGTTCGACCCGGCCCACACCGACCCGGAGCTGCGCGCCGAACTGGCCCCGGGTGGCGAACTGCTCGTCGGCTTCGTCGGCAGACTCGCCCCGGAGAAGGAGGTCGGCAGGCTCGCCGCGCTCGCGGACGTGCCCGGGGTGCGCGTGGTGATCGTCGGCGACGGGCCCGAGCACGAGTCGCTGCGCGAGGCGTTGCCCGATGCGGTGTTCCTCGGCGTGCGGTACGGCGAGGAACTCGCCCGCATCTACGCCAGCCTCGACGTGTTCGTGCACACCGGACCGCACGAGACGTTCTGCCAGACGGTGCAGGAGGCGATGGCCTCGGGGCTGCCCGTGATCGCACCGGCGGCGGGCGGGCCGCGCGACCTCGTCGACCACGGCCGAACGGGTTACCTGCTCCCACCCGACCACGGCGAGTTCACCCGCGTGCTGCCCGGCGTGATCGACACGCTGCGGGATCCGGACCTGCGCGACGGTCTCGGCGAGGCGGGGCGCACCGCGGTGCTCGGCCGCACCTGGCCCGCCGTCTGCCGCAAGCTGACCGGCCACTACGACGCCGTCCGCGGGCAGATCCTGCGAGCCGCGTGACGGTCACGGGAAGGGCGCGCGTGGCGATGGCCGGTGGCAGAGTTCGAGAGCCCGCACGTCGACCCCGGATGCACATCGTGCAGCTCGCCAACTTCTACGGGCCGCGTTCCGGCGGGCTGCGCACCGCGCTGCATCACCTCGGCGCCGGGTATGTCGAGTGTGGACACCGCGTGACCCTCGTCGTGCCCGGGGCGTGCCACGACGACACGACACTGTCGACCGGGGTGCGCAGGCTGACACTGCCCGCACCGCGGATTCCCGGCACCGGCGGGTACCGGGCCGTCGATCCGCTGCGGGTGCGCACGTTGCTGCGCGACCTCGAACCCGATCTGCTCGAGGTGTCGGACCGGCTGACACTGCGCGGGATGGGCGCGTGGGCACGCGAGCACGGCGTGCCCAGCGTGGTGATCTCGCACGAACGCCTGGACCGGCTTCTCCAGCAGTTCCTGCTGCCGCGGCCGCTCGCCGAACGGGCCGCCGACGCGGCGAACCGCCGGATGGCGCGCAGCTACGACACGGTGGTGTGCACGACGGCGTTCGCGCGGGGCGAGTTCGACCGCATCGGCGCGCCGAACGTGCGTCGAGTCCCGTTGGGCGTCGACCTGACCACGTTCACCCCGGACCGCCGCGACGGCGACTGGCGGCGTGAACTCACGGGTGGTGCCGACGCGCTGATCGTCCACTGCGGACGCCTGTCGCCGGAGAAACACGTGGAACGCAGTGTCGATACGGTCGCCGAGCTGACCGAGTCCGGCGCGAACGTGCGGCTGGTGATCGCGGGCGACGGGCCGCGGCGGCGAGCCCTCGAACGCCGCGCACGGGGCCTGCCGGTGCGGTTCCTCGGCCACCTCCCGCAGCGCGGCGACGTCGCCCGGCTGCTGGCGAGCGCCGACGTGTCGCTCGCCCCGGGACCGCACGAGACGTTCGGACTGGCGGCACTCGAGGCGTTGGCGTCCGGCACGCCCGTGGTGGTGTCCGAGTCCTCGGCGTTGCGCGAGATCGTCGAACCGGGCTGCGGCGCAGCCGTGGCCGACCGTGCGGGTGCGTTCGCCGGGGCCGTGACCGGCCTGCTCGGCAGCCCCGAGCCGGTGCGCCGCAGTCTCGCGCGGGCGCGGGCCGAGGAGTTCACCTGGCCACGCTCCGTCGACGGGATGCTGCGGGTCCTCACCTCCGCCTGACCGCGCTGAGAGGGCTGTGGGCCGATCGTGTGGCGGCCGCTCCGCCCCGGAACGCGGGGGAGCGCAGTGGCCGTCGAAGCTGCGGCAGCGGTCGGCGGGTGGCTGCGTGTGGTTCCGGTCGCGATATCCGGCATTCCGACCCCGGACGGTCGCCGGTCCGATACGCTGGGCCGCTGCGAGACCTGAGGTGAGCAACGGGGGAAGGTCCGTCATGGCTGACGAGGGCAGCGCCGGTGGGGTCGGCGCGGAGGCATTCGCAGGCGTCGAGGCCAGTGGTGAGGTCAGTACGAGCGGCGGCTCCGGGGGCGGTTCCGGCGACAGCTTCTGGGACAAGGCCGTTTTCGCCGTCCAGGGCGAGAAGGGCACCGCGACCGCGGACGGCTGGGCGATGGGCACGGTGACCGGCGGCGGTCCTGCCGGTGGGGATTCAAGATGGACCCCGAGACCGCCGAAGGCATGGTCCGCAAAGCCAAGTGGATCGCCGACCAGATGCAGGGGAACTACGAACGGGCCAAAAGCTTGACTCGAAGCGAGCCGCCTGCCACGGACCCTGGTAGTCAAGCGTTCCAGAAGGTCGCGCACGGGCTGTTCGATCTGGGCTCCGGAAGCATGAAGGCCCAGTGGCAGCGCTATGTCGACATCGCAGAGAAGCTGCAGAAGGCGCTCGACGTGTACAACGAGGTCGACGAGCAGGCGGGCAAGGACGCGAAGAAGGCCGGCGGAGGGATGTTCGGTTGAAGTACCTGGTCAGGGTCGTGGCGTTGGCCGCCGTATCGCTGGTGGCGGCGGCGTGCGGAAGCGAGTCCGACGGTCAGGCCCAGCCCGAGCCGTCCGGTGTGGGGCCCTCGAGCGCGTCCGCCGCACCAAGTAGCGCCGAGGACGGTGGTCAGGAGCTGCCGCACAGTGGAGCTCCCGCCGTCACGAATCCGCTCCCAAAGTCCGTTCTCGATGGCGACCCGTGTACTGATGCGTTGACGCAGGCGCAAGCCAAGAAATTCCTCGGAGATGCCGTCACGAGCGTGGACGCTGATGAGCCGAGACTTGGCCCGGGATGTCGTTGGTCGAACCGGAGCGTGTTGGCCTCGTTCACATTGAACTACGACACGGCTGTGGGTCAGGGGTTGAGCGCGACGTACGCCAACGCGAAGACCCAGGAGGACAACTTCGCCGAGATCGATCCGATCGGGGGCTTTCCCGCGGTGCAGTACTGGGATGACGGTCAGGAGCGCAACTGCAACACCGTCGTTGGCGTGGCCGATGAGTACGCGGTGGGCATAAGCCTGACGCTCGGCACCAATAGTGCTGAAGAAGGTGAAGATCCGTGCGAGGCTTCACGGACGGTCATGGAACGTGTCGTCGGCAATTTGAAGGCGAAGGCCTGACGGCCGGAGTGAAGCAGTCCGGCGGAGGGCTGGTCGATTGAGGTACCTGGTCAGGACCGCGGCGCTGGCTGCCGTGGCCGTGGTGGCGACCGCGTGTTCGAGCGAGTCCGACGGACAGGCGCAGCCCGAGCCGTCCAGTACGGCGGGCTCGATGCCGTCTGCGGCACCGAGTAGCGCGGCAGGCAGTGGCCAGGAGCTGCCGCACAGCGGGGCACCCGCCGTCACAGACCCGCTTCCGAAGTCCGTGCTTGACGGAGATCCGTGTACTGACGCGCTCACGGAGGACCAGGCCAAGGAGATTCTGGGCGATGCTGTCACCAGTGAAGATGACGATCTGCGGCCCTTGGGGCCTGGATGTCACTGGTCGAATCAGGAGACCTTGGCGTCGTTCGGCCTGAACTACGACGTGCGGACGGGCCAGGGCTTGAGCGGGGCCTACGCCAACGCGCAGTCACGTAGGCAATTCACGGAGATCGCGCCCATCGGAGGTTTTCCTGCGGTTCAGTACCACGAGAGTGACGTGGACCGGGCGTGCACCACGGTGGTCGGGCTTGCGGACGAGTATGCGGTGGTCATGTCACTGGCCGTCGGTACGAAGGGTGCTGAAGAGGGCGACGATCCGTGCGAGGCTGGTCGCCTGGTCATGGAACGTGTCGTCGGCAATTTGAAGGCGAAGGCCTGACGGTCGGAGCCGGCCTGCACAGCGGCAGGTGAAGGGGGAGTACGCGATGGGGAAGTTGTTCGGGCCCCAGGACGAACTGGCCGAGCAGAAGTCCAAGATCCTGATCGAGCAGGTCAACCCGTTCTCGGGGGCGATGGACCTGCACGAGCTGGTGCGCCGCGTTCGCGAGGGGGACTCGGCGAAGTGGCAGACCACGTCCCATGAGATGGCTGTCGTCGCCTCCGGCAACGAGCAGGCCGCCAACGCCGGTCAGGAGATGCTGCAGGCGCTGGAGAGTTCCTGGTCCGGTGAAGGTGCCGACGCGGCATCGCAGGCCATCCGGTCCAGCATCAAGGTGACGCAGGACGCGTCCGACGTCTACCAGCGCAACTCCGACCACTTCACGACGAACTCCGGGCAGTTCGAGGACATCAAGAATCGGCTCCCCGACGTGCCCGCCAAGCCGCCCGAGACGGGCATCGTCGACACCATCACGCCCTGGGACACCGACGCCGAGGACAAGGCCAACCAGTACAAGGCCGACGTCGACGCCGCCCGCTCGATGTACTCCGGCTACGAGGGCAACGTCCACCGGTCCGCCTACGACATGCAGGCCGACTTCGGGCAGATCAAGGACCTCGGCGGCGAGTTCGGCTCCATGGAGCGCGACCGCTCGGGATCCGTCGAGGACTCGGGCTCGGGCGTCATCGACATCCCCGGCTCGGACGGCGGCGGGGACTCCGGCCGCCCCGGCACGTACGACGGCTCGGTCGGCGGTTCGGACCGGAGCGGCATCACGTCGGTGCCGCCCGGTGGTGGGTACCAGTCGTCGAACCCGTCGAACCCGTCGCACGTCCCGACGGCGCCGTCGCCGTCGAACGACAACACCGGCACGTCCGGGTACACCCCGCCGAGCACGGTAACCCCGCCCGCCGCGAACTACCCGGGACCGAACGGTCCGGGTGGCGGAATGCCGGGCGGAACCGGGTTCGGCCCGCACGGCAACACCCCCGGCACCACGGGCTTCGGCAACACGGGCTTCGGGCCGACCGGCACACCCGGCGCAGGCCCCGGCGGTTCGTCCGGCGGCGGCACCGGAGGTGGCCGGTTCTCCCCGCCCGGCATGGGACGTGCGGGCGGCTACTCGGCCGGTGCGGGTGGCGGCGCAGGCGGCTACTCGGCAGGTGGTGGTGCCCCCGGGTCCGGTGGCAGTGCGCCGGGTGCGGGCAGGATGACCGGAGCCTCTCCCGGCGGTTTCGGCCCGGCCGGCTCCGGCGGTGCGGCCGCCGCGGGTGGCGGTTCGGCCGCAGGTGCCGCAGGTGGCCGCGGCGGAATGATGGGCGGAATGGGCGGCGCGGGCCGCGGCGGCCAGGGCGGCGAGGACGAGGAGCACCAGCGCAAGTACCTCGCCGACAGCGACGAGGCGTTCTCCCTCACCGAGGACGGCGAAGTGCTTCGCGACCCGGTCACCGGCCACGTCGTCACCCCGCCGACCATCGGCGAGTGACCGCCATGGCCGTACTGCACCGTCCCGTCGTCCTGCGCAGGGAAACCCTGCTGCACGTGTGGGAACTCGAAGGTCTCGGCGACACCCACCCGGTCCTCGGCGCGCGCACGAAATACGTTCCGATGGACCTCACGGGCGAGACGAACCGGGAATGCTTTCGCGTCCTGGCCGAACTGGGACTCGCCGCGGGCGAAACGCCCACGCGTGAATTCCGCGTCGCGCTTCGGGTGCTGAATTCCCCGGACCGCGACCTGTACTGCTACAGCGAAACCGTCCGCGGGAAACTGCAGTTCGCCGCGGCCTCCGGCGGCGGCGTGACCGTCGGCGTGCAGGTCGACGGTGACCTCGTGACACTCGCGACCACCGGCGAGGACGACCTTGTGGACGGATTCATCTCGGAACTGCCCGAATACCCGCCCGCGTCCATTCCTCCGCTCCACACGACGAAGCGGGAATTCGAACAGCGCGACGAGAACCACGACATGTTCGCCGCGAAACAGAGTCCGGCGAAGCAACTCGAGAACGCGATGCAAGCCCCACGCCTGGGCGTGCACCAGGTGTACGCGGGAGGCCGCACCTCCGACGGCGGGTACCGCAACAGCAAACCGTTCACCGTCATCGACATCCGCGACCGTGGCCGCGTCGTCACCTTCGCCGACCCCGACGGCGGAATCCACTGCCTGCCCGGCGACACCGCCACCCTGACGAAGACGTTCCTCGCCACCTGGCAGTCCCTGCCCTGACCGAGCCGCACCGCGCGGCCGTCTACGCCCGCCCGTCTCCCACCGCCACCCAAAGCGACACGCTCCGCGTGGCCCCCTAGGCCCACCGTCTCCCACCACCGCCCAACAGGACGCGCTGCCGCGCGGCCCCCTACGCCCGCCCGTCTCCCACCGCCACCCAAAGCGACACGCTCCGCGTGGCCCCCTAGTCTCGAACCATGTCTCGTGCGTCGCTGGACAAGGATCCTCGCGAGGTCGCCGCCATGTTCGACGGCGTCGCCGCAGGCTACGACCGTGCCAACTCGGTGATGACGTTCGGCTTCGACCGGCGCTGGCGGACCACCACGGCCGGAGCACTCGACGCGCGCGAAGGCGAACGAGTGCTGGATCTCGCCGCGGGCACCGGCGTGTCCACCGAGGAGTACGCACGCGACGGCGCGTGGTGCGTCGCCGCCGACTTCTCCCTCGAGATGCTCCGCAACGGCCGCGACCGGGGCCTGCCGATGATCGCCGCGGACGCGCTGCACCTGCCGTTCGCCGACGAGTCGTTCGACGCCGTGACCGTGTCCTTCGGGCTGCGCAACTTCGTCGACACCAAGGCCGCGCTCGTCGAGATCATGCGGGTCGTCAGGCCCGGCGGCAGGCTCGTGATCTGTGAGGTGTCGACGCCGACGTTCGCGCCGATCCGGTTCGTGTACCGCAAGATCGTTCTGCGACTGCTGACCTGGCTCGGCCGCCGCGCAGCCTCCAACCCCGAGGCGTACGGCTATCTCGCCGAGTCCATGCTGACCTGGTACGACCAGCGGTCGCTGGGCGAGGTCATCGCCTCGGCGGGCTGGACGAAGGTCGAATGGCTCAACCTCACGTTCGGCGCCGTCGCCCTCCACCGGGCCCGCAAACCCGAGCCCGAACAGCCACCGGCGCCCGAGCCGCACGGCAGCCCTGCGAAAATCGACCCATGACTCAGGATGCCGAGGTCATCGTCGTCGGAGCAGGGCCGGCGGGATCGACCGTCGCCACGTACCTCGCCCGGGCGGGCGTCGACGTGCTGCTGCTGGAGAAGACCACGTTCCCGCGCGACAAGGTCTGCGGCGACGGACTGACCCCACGGGGCGTCAAGCAGCTGATCGACCTCGGCCTGGACATGAGGCCCGAAGCAGGCTGGACGTTCAGCAAGGGCCTGCGGATCATCACCGGTGACCTGCACCTGCAGCTCGACTGGCCGGACCTGGCGAGCTACCCGCCGTACGGCGTGGCCCGCACCCGGCACGACTTCGACGAGCTCCTCGCGCAGACCGCCGTCGAGGCGGGCGCGCGGCTGCAGGAGCGCACCACCGTCACCGGCGCGGTCACCGACGAGCGCACGGGCCGTGTCGTCGGTGTCGAAGGCAAGTTCGGACCCGACAAGCAGCCCGTGAGCTACCGGGCCCCGTTGGTGCTCGCGTGCGACGGAGTGTCGGCGCGGCTGGCGCTGTCGGTCGGCATCGAGAAGGACGACAAGCGGCCCATGGGGGTCGCCGTTCGCCGGTACTACACGAGCCCGCGCCACGACGAGGAGTACATCGAGGGACACCTCGAGCTGTGGGATCGCGCGGACCCCGCGAACCCGAAGCTGCTGCCCGGCTACGGCTGGGCCTTCCCCCTCGGCGACGGCACGGTCAACGTCGGCCTGGGGATGCTGTCGACGTCGAAGTCGTTCCGCAACATCGACTACCGGCAGCTGCTGCGTTCCTGGCTCGACGGCACGCCCGAGGAATGGGGCTACCGCGAGGAGAACGCCGTCGGGAAGGTCGGCGGCGCGGGCCTGCCGATGGGCTTCAACCGCACGCCCCACTACCGCGACGGGCTGCTGCTGCTCGGCGACGCGGGCGGCATGGTCAGCCCGTTCAACGGCGAGGGCATCTCGGCCGCGATGGAGTCGGCACAGCTGGCCGCCGAGCACGTGCTGCAGGCCCTGGCGCGGCCGGAGGGGCCGTCGCGGGAACGTGCTCTCGAGGGCTACCCGCGTGCCGTGGCGGAGCTGATGGGCGGCTACTACCGGCTGGGTAACACGTTCGCCAAGCTCATCGGCAAGCCGAAGGTCATGCGCGCGGCCACGAAGTACGGACTGCGCGTCAACCCGATCATTCCGCTCGTCTACAAGGGCCTGTCGGGGTGTTACGACGCGAAGGGCGGCGACGCGGTGGACCGCATCATCGCCGCGATGTCGCGCGTCACGCCGAGTGCCTGAACCCGCCACACGGAGCGGGGTCACGTGGGATAGATCACGTCGGTTTTCATGATCGACATGGCCGCTGCCTTCCCGATCCTTTTTGCGCTGGTGATGCCAGGTGTGGCCGTCGCAGCGGGCCTCTGACATGCGGCCGACTTAGGTCTGCCTTATATGCCGGGGATGTACCGGGGGCTAGCGACAGCGTGTGACTCGCGTCCTACACTGACCCCATGCTTTGTGAAGCGGTTCACAACCACGACGGAGTGCTTGTGAACGTTTTCACGACGTCAGTGCGGCGCGTGCCACGTAGGGCGCACGCACGAGCACGCAGATCACTGTGATCTGCACCGCCGACGTCGTGGCCGGGGCGTAGCCCGGGTCACGAGGTCGGCACCCCGGCAGCACACCCGATACGTCCGAACGCAACGCCGCGGAAAGGATGGTGCCCGCAGTGAACGTCACGTTCGCGCCGGCCGGATTCGCTTCGGCGAGCCGGGCTCCGGCCGAGCACGCGCCGACAGGCCCTGGTCTCACGGAGACTCCGGCCGACCAGGTGCTGGCCGGCGGGCAGGTACTGGCCCAGGAGGCGGCCGCGGGCATCGGGATCTACCTGCCCCTGGTGCTGCTGATCGTTCTCGCGGCAGGCTTCGGCGTCTTCTCCGTGCTGCTGGGCCCGCTCGTCGGCCCCAGCCGCTACAACAAGGCCAAGACGGCCGCCTACGAATGCGGGATCGAACCGTCGCCGCAGCCGATCGCGGGCGCGGGCCGGATGCCTGTCGCCTACTACGTCACGGCGATGCTGTTCATCCTCTTCGACATCGAGATGGTCTTCCTCTTCCCGTACGCCATCGCCGCGGACGCGCTCGGGTTGTGGGGTCTGGGCGCGGTGGCACTGTTCATCGCGACCTTCTTCATCGCCGACTTCTACGTGTGGCGCCGCGGCGGCCTGGATTGGAACTGATGCGCCATGGGTCTCGAGGAGAAACTCCCCAACGGAATCCTGCTGACGTCGCTCGAGGGTGTCGTCAACTGGGCGCGCAAGAACTCGATGTGGCCCGCGACGTTCGGTCTCGCGTGCTGCGCCATCGAGATGATGACCAGTGGCGGATCGCGGTACGACCTCGCGCGGTTCGGCATGGAGCGCTTCAGCGCGACGCCCCGGCAGGCCGACCTGATGATCGTCGCGGGCCGGGTGACGCAGAAGATGGCGCCGGTCCTGCGCCAGATCTACGACCAGATGGCCGAGCCGCGCTGGGTGCTCGCGATGGGCGTGTGCGCCTCGTCCGGCGGCATGTTCAACAACTACGCGGTCGTGCAGGGCGTCGACCACATCGTGCCGGTCGACATGTACCTGCCTGGCTGCCCGCCGCGGCCGGAGATGCTGCTCGACGCGATTCTCAAGCTGCACGCGAAGGTCCAGGACGAGCCGATCAACGCCCGCCGCGCGCAGTTGCGCGAGGAGAGCGGCGCGAAGACCGAGATCATCCCGTCGTCCGTCAAGTACGCGAAGAAGTAGGGCGAGGCCATGGCTGACGAGGACACGCAGAACCCGCGCACCGGTGGCGAGAACTCGAGCGCCGAACGGCCCGAGGGAGGCCTCGAGCCGCGCGGTGCCGAACCGGCACGGGTGGTCGCCGGTCACGAACGCAGGGGCATGTTCGGTGTCTCCGGCAGCGGCGACACGTCGGGCTACGGCGGACTGCGCCTGCCCGCCTACTCGCCGCCGCCCGCGGAACGCCCGTACGGCGGCTGGTTCGACGACTTCGCCGACGAGTTCTACGCCGCGCTCGCCGACAACGGCATTCCCGCCGAGGCGATCCTGCAGGTGACCGTGGACCGCGGCGAGATCACCTTCTACGTCGACCGCGAGCATCTCGTCGCGATGTGCCGCGTGCTGCGCGACGACGAGGGGCTGCGCTTCGAGGTGTGCAGCTCGGTGTCCGGTGTGGACTACGGCGAGGACGTGCCGCAGCGGCTGCACTCGGTGTACCACCTGCTGTCGATGACGTACCGCCGTCGCATCCGTCTCGAGGTGACGATGGACGTCGAGGACCCGCACGTGCCGTCCATTGTGGAGGTCCACCCGACGGCGGACTGGCACGAGCGCGAGGCCTACGACATGTTCGGCATCGTCTACGACGGCCACCCCGCGCTGACCCGCATCCTCATGCCCGACGACTGGGAAGGGCATCCGCAGCGCAAGGACTACCCGCTCGGCGGCATCCCCGTGGAGTACAAGGGCGCGGAGATCCCGCCGCCGGACACGCGGAGGTCGTACTCGTGAGCTTTCCGCCGAAGTACGTGTTCCCGCTGGAGGCGCGGGAGATGCCGCCGAAGTACGTGTTCCCGCTGGAGGCGCGGGAGATGCCGCCGAAGTACGTGTTCCCGCTGGAGGCGCGGGAAGCACAGTCCGCTTTCTTCCCGCTGGAGGCGCCATGACCACTAGCGACAACATCGCCGACGTGTCCACCGGCACGGACACGAGCCCGGAGGGGTCGGACAGCGCTCCGTACGCCGAGCCGCGGGAGACCACCGAGGGCCCGGTCTACACGGTCAGCGGCGGTGACTGGGACGACGTGCTGTCGGACGCCTCGCACGACGAGCGCATGGTCATCAACATGGGCCCGCAGCACCCGTCGACGCACGGCGTGCTGCGGCTGGTGCTGGAGATGGAGGGCGAGACCGTCACCCAGCTCCGGTCGGTGATCGGCTACCTGCACACGGGTATCGAGAAGAACTGCGAGTACCGCACGTGGACGCAGGGCGTCACGTTCGTGACGCGCATGGACTACCTGTCTCCACTGTTCAACGAGATGGGCTACTGCCTCGCGGTGGAGAAGCTGCTCGAACTCGAGGTTCCTCGCCGGGCGCAGCTGTTGCGGGTGCTGCTCATGGAGATCAACCGCATCGGTTCGCACTTCGTCTACATCGCCACCGGCGGTATGGAGCTCGGTGCCACGACGGCGATGACGCTCGGTTTCCGCGAGCGCGAAGAGGTGCTGCACCTGCTCGAGCACCTGACGGGACTGCGGATGAACCACGCGTTCATCCGGCCCGGCGGGCTGGCGCAGGACATGCCGGAGGACTTCGTCGAGAAAGTCACCGAGTTCTGCAAGGTGATGGACGAGCGGCTGCCGCTGTACGACAAGCTCTTCACGGGCCAGCCGATCTGGCGTAACCGGCTCAAGGGCGTGGGCTACCTGCCGTTGGACGCGTGCCTGGCGCTCGGCGTCACGGGTCCGGTGCTGCGTTCGGCGGGTGTGGCGTGGGATCTGCGCAAGACGGATCCGTACTCCTGCTACGACGAGTTCGACTTCGAGGTGCCGACGTCGACCGACGCCGACTGCTGGGCCCGCTACCTGCTCCGCGTCGAGGAGATGCGCCAGTCGGTGCGGATCATCCGGCAGGTGCTGGAGAAGTTGGAGCCCGGTCCGGTGATGGTCGAGGACCGCAAGATCGCGTGGCCCGCGCAGTTGTCGGTCTCGAGCGACGGCATGGGCAACTCGCTCGACCACGTCCGCAAGATCATGGGCCAGTCGATGGAATCGCTGATCCACCACTTCAAGCTGGTCACCGAGGGCTTCCGGGTGCCGCCGGGTCAGGTGTACTCGACGGTCGAGTCGCCGCGCGGTGAGCTCGGGTTCCACCTCGTCTCCGACGGCGGCACGCGGCCCGCGCGGGTCCACGTGCGCGAACCGAGCTTCGTGAACCTCCAGGCGATGCCGGCGATGTCGGAGGGCGGCCTGGTCGCCGACGTCATCGCGGCCGTCGCATCGATCGACCCGGTGATGGGGGGAGTGGACCGATGAGTAGTCCGAAGGGCGGCCCCGCCGACGGCGGAGCCTCGACGACGTCGACCACGTTCGGCGAGGACACGGTCGCGGAGGCACGCGAGTTGATCTCGCGCTATCCGCAGTCGCGGTCCGCGTTGTTGCCGTTGCTGCATCTGGTGCAGTCGGTCGAGGGGTACGTCAGCCAGGAGGGCATGACGTTCTGTGCGCAGCAGCTCGGGCTGTCGGAGGCCGAGGTCGCGGCGGTCGCGACGTTCTACACGATGTACAAGCGCAGGCCGTGCGGCGAGCACCTGGTGAGCGTGTGCACGAACACGCTGTGCGCGGCGATGGGCGGCGACGCGATCTACAAGCGGCTGCAGCAGCACCTCGGCTCGGAGGGTGCGCCGCTCGGCCACGAGGACGTGGCGGGCACGCCGGGGGAGAGCGGCTCGGTGATGCTCGAACACGCCGAGTGTCTCGCGGCGTGTGACCTGGCGCCGGTGCTGCAGGTCAACTACGAGTACTTCGACAACCAGACCGAGGACAGCGCGGTCGAACTGGTCGACGCGTTGCGGCGCGGGGACAAACCGCACCCGACGCGCGGCGCGCCGCTGTCGGACTTCAAGACCGTGGAGCGGCGCCTGGCGGGGCTGCTTCCCGAGGACGACGACGAGTTCTGGACCGATGTGGACGGACCGTCGCAGGCTGTCGAAACGGTCCGCGGCGCCCAGCTGGCCGCGGACCGCAACTGGACGGCGCCTGCTGCGCCGGAGGACGTGCCGCTGCCGGAGGTGGAGGCGAAATGAACGACCATCGTGTGCTCGTTTGTTCATGGAGCCGACCGGGTGCGGAGCTCCGCAGGACACAGGTGGAGGCGAAATGAACGCCGAAGCACGCTTTCCCGCTGGAGGCGCGATGAACGGCCCGGAGAAGGCTCCGTTGACGCCGGTGCTCACGAAGCGCTGGTTGTCGCCGCAGTCGTGGCGGTTGGAGACGTACGAGAAGCTCGAGGGCTACACCGCGATGCGGAAGGCGCTGAGCGGATCGCCGGACCAGGTCATCCAGCTCGTGAAGGATGCGGGCCTGCGCGGTCGTGGTGGTGCGGGGTTCCCGTCGGGTGTGAAGTGGGGCTTCATGCCGAAGGACGAGGAGAAGCCGCACTACCTGGTGATCAACGCCGACGAGGGTGAACCCGGTACGTGCAAGGACATTCCGCTGATGATGGCGGACCCGCACGCGCTGATCGAGGGTTGCATCATCGCGGCGTACGCGATGCGCTCGCACCACTGTTTCATCTACGTCCGCGGTGAGGCGCTGCATCCGATACGGAGGCTGCACGCGGCCGTCCGCGAGGCGAAGCAGGCCGGCTACCTGGGTCACGACATCCTCGGTTCGGGGTTCGACCTGGAGATGACGGTGCACGCGGGTGCGGGTGCCTACATCTGCGGCGAGGAGACGGCGCTGCTCGACTCGCTCGAGGGCCGTCGTGGCCAGCCGCGGCTGAAGCCGCCGTTCCCCGCGGCGTCGGGGCTGTACGCGGCGCCGACGACGGTCAACAACGTGGAGACGATCGCGACGGTCCCGTCGATCATCAACGGCGGTTCCGACTGGTTCCGTGCGATGGGCAGCGAGAAGTCGCCCGGGCCGAAGATCTACTCGGTGTCCGGCCACGTCGAGCGTCCCGGCCAGTACGAGGCGCCGCTCGGTACGACGCTGCGGGAGTTGCTCGAGATGTGCGGCGGGATGTCCGGCGGCATCCCGCTGAAGTTCTGGACGCCGGGCGGTTCGTCGACGCCGCTGTTCACCGCCGACCACCTGGACGTGCCGCTGGACTTCGAGGGCGCTGCCGAGGCCGGTTCGATGCTGGGCACGACGGCGGTGCAGGTGTTCAACGAGACGGTGTCGGTGCCGTGGGCCGTGATGAAGTGGACGCAGTTCTACGAGCACGAGTCCTGCGGCAAGTGCACGCCGTGCCGTGAGGGCACGTTCTGGCTGGCGCAGGTTCTCGAGCGCATGGTCGACGGCCGGGGCAGCGAGGAAGACATCGACACGCTGCTGGACGTCTGCGACAACATCGGCGGACGGTCGTTCTGCGCGCTCGGCGACGCCGCGGTCAGCCCGATCCAGAGTGGCATCAAGTACTTCCGTGACGAGTTCCTCGCGCTGTGCGAGTCGAACAGGCCCGCGCGGGCGGCCGGGGCGGTCGCGTCCCCGGAACCCGCGCCCGGCAGTGAGTCCCAGGCCGCGCAACCGGTTGGAGCACAGGCATGACCGTGGCACCGGAGAAGTCCGATGTGGACGTACCGGAGGGGTACGTCAAGCTCACCATCGACGGCGAGGAGGTCGTCGCACCGAAGGGTGAGCTGCTGATCCGCACCGCCGAGCGGCTCGGCACGGTGATCCCGCGGTTCTGCGACCACCCGCTGCTCGACCCGGCGGGCGCGTGCCGGCAGTGCCTCGTCGAGGTGGAGATGAACGGCCGTCCGATGCCGAAGCCGCAGGCCTCGTGCACGATGACGGTCGCCGACGGCATGGTCGTCAAGACGCAGGTGACGTCGGAGGTCGCCGACAAGGCCCAGCAGGGTGTGATGGAGCTGCTGCTCATCAACCACCCGCTGGACTGCCCGATCTGCGACAAGGGCGGGGAATGCCCGCTGCAGAACCAGGCGATGGCCCACGGCCGCACCGATTCACGGTTCGTCGACAAGAAGCGCACGTTCCCGAAGCCGCTGCCGATCTCGTCGCAGGTACTGCTCGACCGGGAGCGCTGCGTGTTGTGCCAGCGCTGCACCCGGTTCTCCGACCAGATCGCGGGCGACCCGTTCATCGACCTGCTCGAGCGGGGCGCCCACCAGCAGATCGGCACCGCGGAGACGGCGGACGTGCTCGACGCCGCCTCACACACGTCGGAGTCCGATTCCGCCTCAGCGGGAAAGAGTGCTTCGGCGGGCGGCCAGCCGTTCCAGTCGTACTTCTCCGGCAACACGATCCAGATCTGCCCGGTCGGTGCGCTCACCAGCGCCCAGTACCGTTTCCGTTCGCGGCCGTTCGACCTGGTGTCGACGCCGAGCGTGTGCGAGCACTGCTCGTCCGGCTGTGCGGAGCGGACGGACTTCCGCCGCGGCAAGGTCATGCGCAAGCTCGCGGGCGACGACCCCGAGGTCAACGAGGAGTGGATCTGCGACAAGGGCAGGTTCGCCTTCCGTTACGCCACCGCGGAGCAGCGCATCCGCAGGCCGCAGGTGCGCAACGCCGAGACCGGGGAACTGGAGGAGGCGTCGTGGACCGAGGCGCTCCGCGCGGCGGCCGACGGGCTGGCGAAGGCACGTGACGGCAAGGGCGTCGGGGTGCTACCCGGTGGCCGGGTGACGCTCGAGGACGCCTACGCCTACAGCAAGTTCGCGCGCGTGGCGCTGCGCACGCACGACGTCGACCATCGCGCACGGGCGCACTCGGCCGAGGAACTGGACTTCCTCGCCTCCCGGGTGGCGGCCGACGGCGGCCCGGCCGGAGGCGGCGTGACGTTCGCCGACCTGGAGAAGGCGCCGATCGCGCTGTGTGTCGCCCTCGAACCGGAGGAGGAGGCGCCCGCCGTCTTCCTGCGGCTGCGCAAGGGTGCGCGCGCGAACGACGTCAAGGTGGTCCACATCGGACAATGGGCGTCGCCCGCGGTGGAGAAGACCTTCGGGGAACTGCTCGCCTGTGCCCCCGGCGGTGAGGCGGGTGCCGTCGACGGCATCGCCCAGCACGCCCCGGACGTCGACGAGGCGCTGCGTTCCGAGGGTGCGGTCGTGCTCGTCGGCGAACGCGCCGCCGAGGTGCCGGGCCTGCCGACGGCGCTGCACCGGCTGGCCGAACGCACGGGCGCACGTCTCGCGTGGATCCCGCGCCGGGCGGGCGAACGCGGCGCCGTCGAGGCGGGCACGCTGCCGACGCTGCTGCCCGGTGGGCGGCCCGTCACCGACGCCGACGCCCGCTCGGAGGTGGAACGCCACTGGGGGATCGAACCCGGGACGTTGCCCGCGGAACCGGGCCGCGACGTGACGGGGATGTTGAACGCGATCGTCACGCGCGACCTGGACGGCCTGCTCGTCGGTGGCGTCGACCTCGACGACCTGCCCGACCCGGCGCTGGCCCGCAAGGCGTTCGATGCGGCCGGGTTCGTCGTCTCGCTGGAACTGCTGCCGAGCACGGTCACGCCGTACGCCGACGTGGTGCTGCCGATCGCGCCGGTCGACGAGAAGAGCGGCACGTTCGTCAACTGGGAGGGCCGCCGCAGGCCGTTCACCGTGACGCTCGACGGCACGGGCGCACTCGCCGACAGCCGGGTCCTCGACACGCTCGGCGTCGAGATGGACGCCGACCTGTTCACCCAGACCGCCGACGCCGCACGCGGCGACCTCGACCGACTCGGCGCTCACGAGGGAACTGCCCCCAAGGGCACTTCGGTTGCACTCAGTGCAACCAAGGTGCCCCCGGGGGCGTCGGCCGAACCGCCTGCACCCGGGGACGGGCAGGCGCTGCTGGCGACGTGGCGGCAACTCATCGACGACGGCTCGCTGCAGATCGACGAACCCGCGCTCGCGGGTACCGCCCGGCGCGTCGTCGCCCGCATGTCCCGCGCGACCGCCGACGGCCTCGGCGACCACGTGACGGTGTCGACCGACCGCGGGTCGGTGACGCTGCCCGTCGAGGTGACCGACCTGCCCGACGGCGTCGTCTGGCTCCCCGGGAACTCGCCGGGCTCGAAACTCCGCGCCACCCTCGGCGCCGGACACGGCGCGGTCGTCGACATCGCCGGAGGTGACCGGTGATGACGCCGTTTCTCGCGCAGGCGGCCACGGAGCCCATCAACCGGGCGGAACTGCTCGCCGACGACCCGTTGTGGCTGATCCTGCTCAAGGCCGTCGTGGTCATGCTGATCGGCCCGATCTTCACGGTCGTGCTCATCGTCGGCGAGCGGAAGACCGTCGGCCGGATGCAGAACCGGCCCGGTCCGAACCGCGTCGGCCCGTTCGGCATGCTGCAGTCCCTCGCCGACGCGATCAAACTGCCGTTCAAGGAACAGGTCATTCCCGACACGGCCGACCGGAAGATCTACTTCCTCGCGCCGGTGATCGCGGTCGTGCCCGCGCTGATCGGCCTCGCCGCGATCCCGTTCGGCGGCGAGGTGACGATCTTCGGTGAACGCACCGTGTTGCAGCTGATCGAACTCCCGGTCAGCGTGCTGCTCGTGCTCGCGGGCGCGTCGATCGGCGTGTACGGCATCGTGCTCGGCGGCTGGGCCTCCGGGTCGCCCTACCCGCTGCTCGGCGGACTGCGGTCGGCGGCGCAGGTCATCTCGTACGAGATCGCGATGGGCCTGTCGATCATCGGCGTGGTGCTGTACTCGCAGTCGATGGCCACCAGCGGCATCGTCGCTGCGCAGGCCGAAGGCGGTTGGTACTTCTACCTGCTGTTGCCGAGTTTCGTCATCTATCTGATCTCGATGGTCGGCGAGACCAACCGCGCCCCGTTCGACCTCCCCGAGGCGGAGTCCGAGCTGGTCGGCGGGTTCCACACCGAGTACAGCTCGATGAAGTTCGCGATGTTCTTCCTCGCCGAGTACTCGAACATGGTGATCGTGTCGGCGTTCGCGACGACACTGTTCCTCGGCGGCGGGATGTTCCCCTTCTTCGGCGCCGACGCCGCGATCAACCAGGGCTGGTGGCCCGCCCTGTGGTTCCTGGCGAAGATGTGCGTGATCCTCTTCGGCTTCATCTGGCTGCGCGGCACGCTGCCCCGGTTCCGCTACGACCAGTTCATGAAGCTGGGCTGGAAGGTCCTGGTGCCTGCCGCGCTGGTGTGGCTGCTGCTGATCGCCACGGTCCGCGCGCTGCGCAACGCCGAGGGCGTGTCCACCGGGCAGATCCTCATCATCGGTGGCGTGGCGATCGTCGTGGTCGTCCTGCTGATGCTGCTGATCCCGGAGAAGGAGATCCCGGAGGACGAGGGCGTCGTGACGACGAGTGGCGGCGGCCACCCGGTGCCGCCGCTGGATCTGAAGGTCCCGGAGACCACGCCGCGCCGGAAGGCCGTCGAGGCCAGGCGCAGGTCCGAGGAGAAGCAACAGGCGGAGTTGAGTCCGCAGGCGGCGGGCGCGCCCGGTGAAGGCTCGAAGGAAGGAGAGTCCCATGGGGATCTTTGATCCGGTCAAGGGATTCGGCGTCACCTTCGGGATGATGTTCAAGAAGGTCGCCACCGAGGAGTACCCGGAGATCGGCGCTCCCGCCGCCCCGCGGTACCACGGCAGGCACCAGCTGAACCGCCATCCCGACGGCCTCGAGAAGTGTGTCGGCTGCGAGTTGTGCGCGTGGGCGTGCCCCGCCGACGCGATCTTCGTCGAAGGCGGCGACAACACCGAGGAGGCGCGGTACTCGCCCGGTGAACGCTACGGCGCGGATTACCAGATCAACTATCTGCGCTGCATCGGTTGTGGACTGTGCGTCGAGGCGTGCCCCACGCGGTCCCTCACGATGATCAACTTCTACGAGCTCGCCGACGACAACCGGCAGGACCTCATCTGGACGAAGGAGGACCTGCTCGCCCCACTGCTGCCCGGCATGGAGCAGCCGCCGCACCCGATGCGTCTCGGTGACGACGAGCAGGACTACTACGTCAACGGCCCGGAACTGGCCCGTGGCCGCGGGGTTCCGGAACAGGAGACGGTCGAGACCGACACCGAGGAGGCGGTCCGATGAGGACGGAGACGCCGCTGGTGCTGGCCCAGGCCGGGGCCGACGCGACGGTGTCGACCGGCGAGGCCGTCGCGTTCTGGGTGCTCGGCCCGATCGCGGTGGCCGGCGCGCTCTGCATGATCTTCGCGCGCAACGCGGTGCACTCGGCGTTGTGGCTCGTGATGACGATGCTGTCGCTGGGAATGCTCTACATGCTCCAGCAGGCGCCGTTCCTCGGCTTCACACAGATCATCGTCTACACCGGCGCGATCATGATGCTCTTCCTGTTCGTGCTGATGATGGTCGGCAGGGAGTCGTCGGACTCGGTGCTGGAAGTGCTGCGCGGCCAACGGCTCATGGCCGCGGTGCTCGGCATCGGCATCGCCGGCGTGCTCGCGGGTGCGCTCACCCGCGCGCTCACCGACGTGCCGCCCGCGCCCGCGATGAACCCGTGGACGCCGGAAGGCGGCGGCGCGGGCGGACTCGCCCGCGTGATCTTCCAGGACTACCTCTTCCCGTTCGAGCTCACGTCGGCGTTGCTGATCACCGCTGCGGTCGGCGCGATGGTCCTCGCGTTCACCGACCGGCACTCGAAGCAGGGCAAACGCAGCCAGCGTGACCTCGTCGAGGCGCGGTTCCGTGGCGAGTACGAACGCCCCTCGCCGAAGCCCGGACCCGGCGTGTACGCGACGTCCAACTCCGTCGCCACGCCCGCGCTGCTGCCCGACGGGTCGATCGCGCCGGAGTCGCTGTCGTCGCTCATCGAATCGACCCCGACGGCGCAACTCCAGGCCCACCGCAAGCAGCTCGAGAGCCGCGCGGCCGGACCGGACACGCACGCGCTCCTCGACCCCGAGGACGGCACCGGTGACGGCGACGCGCCCGCGGGCGCCGCGGCGACGGCCACGGAGGACAAGGCATGACCCCGACGTACTACCTGCTGCTGTCGGCGCTGCTGTTCAGCATCGGCGCAGTCGGCGTACTGGTGCGGCGCAACGCGATCGTCGTGTTCATGTGCATCGAGCTGATGCTCAACGCCGTGAACCTGTCGCTCGTCACGTTCGCGCGCATCAACGCCGACCTCGACGGACAGGTCATGGCGTTCTTCGTGATGGTCGTGGCCGCAGCGGAGGTCGTGGTCGGACTGGCCATCATCATGGCGATCTTCCGCACCCGCCGGTCCGCCTCCATCGACGACACCAACCTCCTGAAGTACTGAACAGGGCTAGGGGCAAGTTGTGATCGCATCATCGTGGCTGCTGGTCGCGTTCCCGGCGCTCGGTGCGCTCGTGCTGCTCGTCGGTGGCAAGCGCACGAACTCGTGGGGCCACCTGCTCGGCTGTGCGACCGTCGCGGCGTCCTTCGTGTACGCGCTGGCGTTGTTCGCGTCGGAATCGCTGAGTCAGGCGGTCGACACGACGCTCTGGTCGTGGATCCCGGTCGAGGCGCTGCAGGTCGACTTCGGGCTGCGGATCGACCCGCTGTCGATGACGTTCGTGCTGCTGATCACGGGCGTCGGCGCGCTGATTCACGTCTATTCGATCGGCTACATGTCCGACGACCGGGACCGCAGGCGCTTCTTCGCCTATCTGAACCTGTTCGTCGCGTCGATGCTGATCCTGGTGCTGGGCAACAGCTTCGTGATGCTGTACCTCGGCTGGGAGGGCGTCGGCCTCGCGTCGTACCTGCTGATCGGCTGGTACACGGACCGCCCCGCCGCGGCGACCGCGGCGAAGAAGGCGTTCCTGATGAACCGCGTCGGCGACGTGGGACTCGCGATCGCGATCTTCCTGATGTTCAAGCACATCGGCAGCACCAGCTACGACGCGGTGTTCGCCGGCATCGGGGACGTCTCGCCGGGTGTGGTCACGGCGATCGCGCTGCTGCTGTTGCTGGGTGCGTGCGGTAAGTCCGGTCAGTTCCCGCTGCAGGCGTGGCTGCCGGACGCCATGGAGGGTCCGACGCCGGTGTCGGCCCTGATCCACGCCGCGACGATGGTCACCGCGGGCGTCTACCTGATCGCCCGCGGCTCGCCGATCTACAACCTGACCGAGGACGGCAGGCTGGTGGTCGCGCTCGTCGGTGCCTTCACGTTGCTGCTCGGCTCGATCATCGGCTGCGCCTACGACGACATCAAGAAGGTGCTGGCCTACTCCACGGTGAGCCAGATCGGCTACATGATGCTCGCCGTCGGGCTCGGCCCGTTCGGCTATGCGCTCGCGATCGCGCACCTGCTGACGCACGGCTTCTTCAAGGCCGGACTGTTCCTCGGCGCCGGCTCGGTCATGCACGCCATGAACGACGAGGTCGACATGCGCAAGTTCGGCGGCCTGGCGAAGAAGATGCCGATCACGGCGGTGACGTTCGGACTCGGCTACCTGGCGATCATCGGCTTCCCGTTCCTGTCGGGCTACTTCACCAAGGACGCCATCATCGAGGCGGCGTTCGGCCAGGAGGGCTGGCGCGGCTGGGTGCTCGGCGGGTCGGCGCTGCTGGCCGCGGGCATCACCGGCTTCTACATGACGCGCCTGATGCTGCTGACGTTCTTCGGCAAGGAGCGCTGGCGCGAGACGACGTCGGCCGACGGCCGCGAGTTCCATCCCCACGAGTCGCCGCCGACGATGACGGCACCGATGATCGTGCTGTCGATCGGCTCGGTCGGCGCGGGCGCGCTGCTCATCGGCGGGGACACGCTCGCCGAGTTCCTCAGCCCGTCGGTCGGCGCATTGCAGGAGAGCCACCACGGAGTGCTGCCGCACGCGCTGATCCCGTGGTTGACGGTTCTCGTGTCGGCGCTCGGCGTGCTCGGGGCGTGGGCACTGTTCGGCCGGCGTGACGCAGAGTCCTCGAAGTACACGTCGGTGCAGCGGCCCGAGCGGGTGTCGTGGCCCGTGCGCGCCGCGCGGAAGGACCTGTACGGCAACGCGCTCAACGAGGCGCTCGTCGCGACGCCGGGCATGTGGCTCACGCGCTCCGCGGTGTTCCTCGACAACCGGGGCGTCGACGGCGCCGTCAACGGGCTCGCCGCCGCGTTCGGTGGCGGTTCCGGACGGCTGCGCCGGATGCAGACCGGTTTCGTCCGCTCGTACGCACTGTCGATGCTCGGCGGCTCGTTCCTGATCGTCGGCGCACTGTTGTTGGTGAGGTTCGGATGACCTGGCTGCTCGCACTGATCCTGCTGCCGCTGCTCGGCGCGGTGGCCGTGGCGTTCCTGCGCCGCGACGACCGGCTGGCCACGATGACCGCGTTCGCGGTGTCCATTGTGGAGCTCGTGCTGATCCTGCCCCTGTGGCTGAGCTACGACCCGGGCGGCGAACGGCTCCAGCAGGTGTCGTCGCTCGAGTGGATCCCCGCGTTCGGGGTGCACATCTCGTTCGGTATCGACGGCATCGCGCTGCTGATGATCGCCGTGATCGCACTGCTCGTCCCGGTGGTCATCGCGCTGCTGCGCTCGACGGACAAGATTCCCGAGGGCAAGGACGTGGGCGGCCTGCTGTCGCTGATCCTCGTGCAGCAGTCCCTCACGATCGCGGTGTTCGCCGCGACGGACGTGTTCCTGTTCTACGTCCTGTTCGAGATCATGCTCATCCCGATGTACTTCCTCATCGGCGGCTACGGCGGGCCGAGGCGGCAGTACGCGGCGGTGAAGTTCTTCCTCTACTCGTTCCTCGGCGGGTTGATCATGCTGGCGTCGGCGATCGGCGCCTACTCGCTGGCCGCCGACGAACTCGGCGAGGGCACGTTCGACTGGGCCACGTTGGTGGAAGTCGTCAGCGAGGCTCCGCTCGAGACGCAGATATGGCTGTTCCTCGGCTTCTTCCTCGCGTTCGCGATCAAGGCGCCGCTCGTGCCCTTCCACACCTGGCTGCCCGATGCGGCGAGCCAGGCGCCGGTGGCCGTGACGGTGCTGCTCGTCGGTGTGCTCGACAAGGTCGGCACGTTCGGCTTCCTGCGCTACAGCCTGCCGATGACACCCGACGCGAGCGCCGAACTCGCCCCGGTCGTGCTCGTGCTCGCGGTCGTCGGCGTGATCTACGGTTCGATGCTCGCGGCCGGGCAGACCGACATGCGGCGGTTCGTCGCGTACGTGTCGATCGCCCACTTCGGATTCATCGCGCTCGGTATCTTCGCCTTCACGCAGCAGGCCGTGGCCGGCTCGGCGACGTACATGCTCAACCACAGCCTCGCCACCGGCATGCTGATCCTCGTGCTCGGCATCGTCGCGGCGCGCGGCGGCCACACCCGGATCGACGCGTTCGGCGGCATGGCCAAGGTGACACCGGTCCTGGCGGCGATGCTGCTCATCGCGGGCCTGTCGGCGTTGTCGCTGCCGGGTACGAACTCGTTCATCAGCGAGTTCCTCGTGCTGCTGGGGGCGTTCGACACCCGGCCCGCGTACGCGGTCGTCGCCACGGTCGGCATGGTTCTGGCCGCGGCGTACGTGCTGTGGCTGTACCAGCGGATCATGACCGGGCCCGTGCGCGGTGACGCGATGCTGGCCGCGGCGCCCGGGCCGGGCACCGCGGCGGCACCGGAGGCGGGCGCCCGTAAGACGATCCGCGACCTGGGCGGACGGGAGATCGCGGCGCTCGCGCCGCTCGTGGTGCTGATCATCGGGCTCGGCTTCTACCCGAAACCGGTGCTGGACACCGTCAACCCGTCGGTCGAACAGACCATCACCGCGGTGCAGGAAAGGTAACCGGCCATCGTGAATCCGTTTCTCGCGCAGCAAGTGCAGACCGTCGACGCCCCCGGGATCGACTGGGGCGCGATCCTGCCCATGGTGATCGTGTTCGGCGCCGCGTGCGTCGGCGTGCTGATCGAGGCGTTCGTGCCGAAGCACCAGCGCTGGTCCGGACAGGTCGTGCTCACGCTCGGGTCGATCGCCGCAGCGGGCATCGCGCTCGGCGCGTACGTGAGCGGACGGCCCTCCCACGGCGTACTGACGATGGCGGGGACGCTGTCGATCGACACGCCCGCGCTGTTCCTGTGGGGCACGCTGCTCGCACTGAGCGTCGCCGCGGTGCTGATGATCGCCGACCGGTCCGTCGAGCCGGGCGGGTCGTTCGTCGCGCAGGCGGGCATCGCGCCCGGCACGGTGCAGGACCGCGCGCAGGTGCAGTCCACCGGCATGCAGACCGAGGTGTTCCCGCTCGCGCTGTTCGCGCTCGGCGGCATGATGGCGTTCACCGCCGCCAACGACCTGCTGACGATGTTCATCGCCCTCGAGGTGCTGAGCCTTCCGCTGTACCTGATGTGCGGCCTCGCCCGCAGGCGGCGGCTGCTGTCGCAGGAAGCGGCGGTCAAGTACTTCCTGCTCGGGGCGTTCGCCAGCGCGTTCTTCCTGTACGGCCTGGCGATGCTGTACGGCTACGCGGGCTCGGTGAAGCTCGCCGACATCGCCACCGCCGCCGCGGGCACGGACCGCAGCGACACGCTGCTGTTCGCCGGTCTGGGCCTGCTGATGGTCGGCCTGCTGTTCAAGGGCTCGGTCGGCCCGTTCCACACCTGGACGCCCGACGTCTACCAGGGCGCGCCGACGCCGGTGACGGCGTTCATGGCGGCGTGCACCAAGGTCGCGGCGTTCGGCGGGATCCTCCGCGTGCTGACCGTGGCGTTCGAGGCCACCAGCTGGGAGTGGCGCGGCGTGATGTGGGCCGTGGCGATCATCTCGATGGCCGTCGGCGCGGTACTGGGCCTGACCCAGACCGACCTCAAGCGGATGATTGCCTACTCGTCGATCGCGCACGCCGGGTTCCTGCTCATCGGCACGATGGCGCTCACCGACGAGGGGCTGTCGGGCACGCTGTTCTACCTGCTCGCCTACGGCTTCACCACGCTCGCGGTGTTCGGCGTGATCTCGCTGGTCCGGGACTCCTCCGGCGAGGCGACGCACCTGTCCGCGTGGGCGGGCCTGGCCAAGCGGTCACCGCTGCTGGCAGGGGTGTTCACGTTCCTGCTGCTCGCACTGGCGGGTATTCCGTTGACCAGCGGATTCGTGGGCAAGTTCGTCGTGTTCTCCGCGGCGCTCTCGGACGGCATGGCCCCGCTGGTGGTGATCGCGCTCGTCTTCAGCGCCGTGGCCGCGTTCTTCTACCTGCGGGTCGTCGTGCTCATGTACTTCTCCGAGCCCGCGTCCGACGGGCCGACGGTCAGCGTGCCCGGCGCGTTCACGACGGCGTCGATCGCACTGGGCGTGATCGTCACGCTGCTGCTGGGGCTGCTGCCGACGTTCGCACTGGACTGGGCGGGAGCGGGTGGTTTCGCGCTCGGCGGGTGACAATGGCGGGCCGTCGGCGCCGCGGGCGGTGTCGACGGTCACGTCTGAGCAGGGCTGATGCGTGATCGCCCCGTAAAGACTTGCCAGTAGGCTGGGACCGGTTTTGGCCGGACGCCAGACGCGGCGCCCGGAGGAGAACCGGCCGTGCAACCCAGTGCCGAGAGGGCGGGAGCGAGTAGTGTCAGTGCGTGACGGCGCCATCGAAGAACTGCGGGCCTCCGTCGGACTGCGGATCGACGACGAAGCGCTGCTGACCGATCTCGCGAGTGGCCTGGGCTCGGTGGAGCAGCTGCTGCGTGAGGTCGTCCGCAGCGACGTCGCCGCGGTCAACGAGGCCGCGCGGCACCTGGTCGAAGCCGGGGGCAAACGTTTTCGCCCCTTGTTCACGCTGCTGTCGGGCCAGTTCGGCACCGCGGGCGAGGACGCACGCGACGGGGTGATCACCGCCGCCGCGGCCGTCGAACTCGTGCACCTGGCGACGCTGTACCACGACGACGTCATGGACGAGGCCACGATGCGCCGCGGTGCGGAGAGCGTCAACGCGCGCTGGGACAACACCGTCGCGATCCTCACCGGCGACTTCCTGTTCGCGCACGCCTCGCGGCTCGTCGCCGACCTGGGCACCGACGCGGCGCGGATCATCGCCGAGACCTTCGGTGAGCTGGTCACCGGCCAGATGCGGGAAACCGTCGGCCCCGGTGAGGGCGAGGACCCGATCGAGCACTACCTGACCGTCATCGGGCAGAAGACGGGCTCGCTGATCGCCACGTCGGGCCGGTTCGGCGGCATGCTCTCCGACGCGGCCGACGAGCACATCGAGGCGCTGCGGCGGTTCGGCGACCTCATCGGCACGGCGTTCCAGATCTCGGACGACATCATCGACATCGACTCGCCGTCGGACGAGTCGGGGAAGTCGCAGGGCACGGACCTGCGCGAGGGCGTGAAGACGCTGCCGATGCTGTACGAACTGGCCGAGGACAGGCCCGACCCGCGGCTCGCCGAGCTGCTCAGCCGCCCGATCACCGACGACGCCGAGGTCGCCGAGGCATTGACACTGTTGCGTTCGTCGCGTGGCCTGGAACGCGCACGCACCACTCTTTCAGGCTACGCTCAGCGCGCGAGGACGGAGCTGGCGGCGTTGCCGCCGACACCGGCGCGGGATGCCTGCGAATCGGTCGCCGATTACCTCGTCGCACGCACCCACTGAGGGAGGACACCGCACCAATGTCCATTTTCGGGCAGGTCTGGGTGTTCAGCGCGATCGCTTTCGCGCTGGGCGCCTTCCTGGCCTGGGTTTTCCTGGTTCGGCCCGCGCGTAAGCAGATCCGCAGCCTCGAGGAGAGACTCGTGGCCCGCGAGGCCGATCTCCGCCGTATCTCCGAGCCCGCCCTCGGTGCGGCCGGTACGGCGCAGACGCGGACGGAGCGCAGTGATCCGTTCAGCGACGCCGACGAAGCCCTGGCAGGGACGGGCGCACACGGCAACAGCGGGGACGTCGACGCGGGCGACAGACCGGAACCCGAGACCTCGTGGCTCGAGCGCGACAGCCTCGGCGGCTACGCGGGCGACGGTTATGCGGGCGGCGGCTACGAGGACGACTTCGACCTCGCTGACCGGCCGGAGGACCTCGAGGTTCCCGGCGACCGCGGTGCCCACGACGCGGACTACGACGCCGGTTACGCCGACGGATACCGGGCCTTCGCCCCGGCCGACGACGCTCACGGGCCGTACGACGACGGCCGTCCCGGCGCGGAGGCCACCGGCGGCGACGACCGGGACGACCACGCCCGCCCCGGCTACGCCGAGTCCGGATACGGCGCCCCGGACTACGACGACGGGCACTACGAGGACGCGGACTACGACGACACGGAGTACGACGCCGGCCGCTACGACGACAGGCACTACGACGACGTCGGGTACGGCGAGCACCCCGACGACCGGACGCGGTACGTGCCCGCCGATGCGGGTGCGGACGAGGACGCGCCGGTCTCATCGGTACTCGACCCGGACGAGATGCGCAGTGTGCCGGGCACGGCCGACACGGACGCCGACGTGGCCGACGCGGAGTCGACCCGGTTCATCGGCGTCGACTCCCTTCCCGGCGCGGGTGACCCCGCCGTCGCGGCCGCGCCCGAACAGGGCGCGGGTCCCGAGGAGCGGGACGCCGATCCGGCGGGCGACCGGCCGGGCACGTCCGCTGCGGCCGGTTCCGCGTTGCATCTCGGGGCGCCGTTCCAGCCCGTCACGTCGTTCGACGCCACCACCGAGTTCTCCGTCGACGCGCTCCGTGACAGTGGACTCGACGATCCGGCGGGCCGGTCCGGCGGTGCGGACCACGCCGACCCCGCCGAGTCGGTCGCAGGTGATCAGGGCGACGCGGGTGACCAGGCGAGGTACCGGGCCGAACGGCCGGGAAGCCTGTTCGATCCTGCCCCGGCCGACGACGACGTTGCGGACGCCCCGGTCGACGACGATGCGGATGCCGATGCCCCGGACGTGGACCGGCCCGATGCGGACACGGCGAGCGCACCGGAGCCGGGAGCCGGGAAGCCGGTGGCCGCCGACGCGGGGGACCTCACGTCGAACGGTGCGGGCGAACTCCCCGCGGATCCGCCTGCGTACGCGTTCGGCGGGCCGGACGCCGGCCCTGACGAGGACCCCGCGGAACAGACGAACGTGTTGCCGAAGCGCACGCCGCGGCAGCGGCCGCCGGGCGGGTTCGACGCGCCGAAGCCGGTCCAGCCGTCGATGCGGGCGATCACCCGTCGCGAACCCGATGCCGCGGCGCAGAGCGGTTCGTTGTTCGAACCGGCCTCGCCGGGCGAGTCGTCCGCGTCCGAGCCCGCCGCCGAACCCGCCGCGGACGCGGGGCACCAGGCCGGGCAGCCGTCGTCGGGTGCGCAGCAGCTGACGAAGTTCGTGACTCCTGCCGGCCAGGTGCCCACCGGGGACGAGCCGATGTCCGGAGAACTCGGCGCGAGCGAGCCCGCCACGGCCCGGGAGGACGTCGCGGCGGAGACTGCGGCGGAGGAGCCGGCCGAGCAGGCGGACACCGACGCGCCGAAGCCCGGACCGTTCGGACCCGGATCGGCGATGCCGCTACCGGGAGGTGGCAGCCCGTCGCCGGAGTTCACGGTGAAGGCGAGTGTCACGGCGCTGCGGTACGTCACGGACGCCTCGCCGCAGTATCCGCGCATGGTGGCCGAGGTCTGGTTCCGCAGCCCCGCCGACGCCGAACGCGTGGGCTTCCGCCCGTTGAGCTGACACCACCGGGAACCTCCCACCTGATCGAGCGGTTTTCCGAAGGGGCCGCCGGACACGTTCCGGTGGCCCCTTCGTCGTGTCGGGGTGGCGCCGCGGGACGCATGCGTGCGCGCTGTTTCCGCTCGCGTGACTGTGGGTACGACGTGCTCGCGCCGTCGGCGTCGGAAAAGGGGGACACGCTGTGACCGTTCGGCCTGCGGTCCCGCGTCCGGCGGGAGATGCGGCGGGAACGCCGATCGGAGGTGAGACCGCGTGACCGAATCGCACGAAGGTGACGGAGTCGCCGCGGAGACCGCGGACCCGCCGGATTCGGCTCACGAGGAGCAGCACTCCGAACGGGAACACACCGACGAGAGCGTCGACGAGCAGCTGCGCAGGCACGGCGTCCGGATCGGCCGCGGCGGCATCACACCCGCGGTGTTCTGGCCCGCGTTGCTCGTCGTGGCCGGGGTGTCGCTGATCGCCATCGTCTTCCCCGGTCCGACGGGCGAGGTGCTGAGGTCGGTGCAGAGCGGCGTCGTCAGCGGCGCGGCGTGGTTCTACAGCGTCGCGATCGCCGGTTTCATCGTGTTCGCGGTCTGGATGGGTGCCGGCCGGTTCGGCACGATCACGCTGGGCAAAGAGGACGAACCACCGGAATTCGGCCTGATGTCGTGGTTCGCCATGCTGTTCGCGGCCGGAATGGGCATCGGGCTGGTCTTCTACGGCGTGGGCGAACCGTTGGCGTTCGCCACCTCGGACCCCAAGCCCGGCACCGAGGGATCCGGCACGGAGCTGGCCCAGCTCGGCATGGCACAGACCTTTCTGCACTGGGGTTTCCACCCCTGGGCGGTGTACGCGGTGATCGGCTTGGCGCTGGCGTACGCGATCCATCGCCGGGGCAGGCCGGTGTCGATCCGGTGGGCGCTGGAGCCGTTGCTCGGGGACAGGGTCAAAGGCCGCATCGGTGACCTGATCGACGTGCTCGCCGTCATCGGCACGGTGTTCGGCGTGGCCACGTCGCTGGGGCTGGGCGTGCAGCAGATCGCCACCGGCCTGTCGACGATGGGTGTGCTGAGCGAGGCGAGCGATGCCGCACTCGTGGTGCTGATCGCCGTCGTCACCCTCCTGGCCCTCATCTCGGTCGTCAGCGGCCTGTCCAGGGGCATCCGGTGGCTGTCGAACATCAACCTGACGCTGGGCGCGGTCCTGCTGATCTCCGTGTTGTTACTCGGGCCGACGCTGTTCCTGCTGCGCGACCTCGTCGAGTCGTTCGGCGTCTATCTGACCAACGTGCTCGGCATGAGCTTCGACGCGGCGACCTACACCGGCGACGCGGGCCGCGAATGGCAGGGCACGTGGACGATCTTCTACTGGGGATGGTGGATCTCCTGGGCGCCGTTCGTCGGCGTGTTCATCGCACGCATCTCGCGCGGCCGCACCATCCGGGAGTTCGTCGCCGGCGTGCTGCTCGTTCCCACCGTCGTCGTGATCGTCTGGTTCGCGGTCCTGGGAGGCACCGGTATCCACCGGCAGCTGCTCGGTGCCGGTGACCTGTGGTCGCCGGGTGAGGAACTGGTCGCCGAGGAGAGCCTGTTCACCGTCCTGGGAGGACTGCCGCTCGGCACGGTGCTGTCGGTGATCGCGCTCCTGCTGTTGGCGGTCTTCTTCGTCACCTCCTCGGACTCCGGATCGCTCGTGGTCGACATGCTCGCCTCCGGGGGACATCCGGATCCTCCGGTGTGGAGCCGGGTCCTGTGGGCCGTGCTGGAAGGGCTCGTCGCGATCGGCCTGCTGCTCGCCGGTGGTCTGGAGGCGTTGCAGGCCGGGGCGATCGCCACGGCGTTGCCGTTCAGCATCGTGCTGATCCTGATGTGCGTCGCCACGTACCGGGCACTGCACAGGGAACACCGGAAGTTGATGGCGGCCGAGCGGCGGATGCGCCGCCGGCGGTTGGCCGACGAGCTGGAGCAGAACTTCGAGGAGTACTTCGGTGAGGAGGTCGACAAGCGCATCGACTACGCCCTGAGTCGCACCGCCGGTATCCGGAACCGCGGAGCCGAACGCACGCCCATCCGCACGCTGTCCCGCCTCCGCCGACGCAGGGACCGGGCGGAAGGCGCCACCGGGCCCGACGACCACGCCGAACCGCACCGCGAGCCCGACCGAGCTCCGCGCGAACAGCACGGACGTCCCGATCGCCAGGAGGAACCATGAGCACCAGCCCCGAGGACTCGCCCCCACCGCAGCAGCAGGACCCGCCCGGCGGCAGCGGCGGGCTGGCCCCGCAGCCGCGGGACGAGATGCGTGACTGGACCGGCCGCGACCTGCTCGCCGGGAAGGTCGCGCTCGTCACCGGCGGCGACTCCGGCATCGGCCGCGCGGTCTGCGCGGCCTTCGCCAAGGAGGGTGCCGACGTGGCACTCGCCTACCTGTCCGAGGACGGCGACGCCGAGCACACGGCGTCACTCGTGCGGGAACAGGGGCGTCGCTGCCTGACGTTGCGCGGCGACCTCGGCGACGCCCGCCACTGCGTGGACGTGGTCGAGCGCACCGTCGGCGAGCTCGGCCGGCTCGACGTCGTGGTCAACAACGTGGCCACGCAGGAACCCTACGACCGGCCGGACGACATCGGCGACGAGCAGTGGCTGCGCACCTTCGAGGTGAACATCCACAGCTTCTTCCGGGTCGCCAAGGCGGCGCTGCCGCACCTGGGATCCGGGTCGGCGATCATCAACACCGGCTCGGTCAACGGGCTGCGCGGCAACAAGAGCCTCATCGACTACTCGGCCACCAAGGGCGCGGTGCAGTCGCTGACGTACTCGCTCGCCCAGTCCCTGATGGACCGCGGTATCCGGGTCAACTGCGTCGCGCCGGGTCCGGTGTGGACACCACTTATCCCTGCCACGATGCCGGAGGAGAAAGTGGAGGACTTCGGCGAGCAGGCGCCGATGGGACGGGCCGCCGACCCGGACGAGATCGCGCCGTCGTTCGTGTTCTTCGCGGCGAACCAGCTGTCGTCGTACTACACGGGCGAGGTGCTGGCCCCGGTCGGCGGCGAGACGATGCCCGGCTAGCGCCGGGCCTCGTCGCCGGTGCCCACGTCGGTGCCGGAGTCGGAGCGGGAGTCGGAGCCGGCACCGGCGCTGGCGTCGGACTCTGCGCTCGCCGGTTCCGGGCGTGGCTGCGGCAGTTCGGGAGAGGCGGTGTCCAGCGGCACACTCCCGGAACGGACCAGTCCCAGCTGGACACGCGGCCGCGTCGTCGCCGCCTCCAGCGCCCAATCGGTGGCGACCCGCAGTCGATTGGCGGGCATGGCCGCCAGGTGGTAGCCGCGCGTGGCGACCTTGGCTGGCAGTCCCGAGAGCGGGATGTGCAGCGGGTTGGCGGCCGCCTTGCCCGCACCGAGGTCCACGACGAAACCCAGGTCGCGGTGCCGATAGGACGCGAACGTGCCGAGGCCCAGCGAAGCGGCGACGTTGCGCGCGGCCAGCTTGCCCTGCCGCACCGCGTGCTGCGCCGTCATCGGGGTGAGCCGGTCGGGATGGCTCGGATCGGTCACCGCGGCGGCGTCCCCGCACGCGAACACGCGAGGATACGGCGGCACCGACAGGTGTTCGTCGACCACGAGCCTGCCCTGCTCGGTCTCCAGGCCGAGCGACTCCACGAGCGGATCGGGACGGACCCCCACGCACCACACCAACGACCGGGTCGGCACGAACTCGTCGGTGCTGAGTGTGACGCCGTCCTCGGTGCTCTCGGTGATCGAGGTCTCCGTCAGGATCTCGACGCCGCGCTCCCGCAGCACGGCGTCCGCCGTGCGCGACAACCGCTCGTCGAGCTCCGGCAGCACCCGCGGCGCGAGGTCCAGCAACTTCCAGCGCATCGGCTGGTCACGCAGTTCCGGATGCCGCGCGGCCAACGTCTCGGTGAGCAGCGGTCCCTGCGCGGCGACCTCGGTACCGGTGTAACCGGCACCGACCACGACGAACGTGCAGCGGGCGTCCCGCTCCCGCTGGTCGTCGGTCATGGCAGCCAGCTCGATCTGCCGTGTCACGTGGTCGCGGAAGTACAGCGCCTCGGGCACGCCGCGGAACCCGTGACCGTGCTTGGCCACTCCCGGGATCGGCAGGAGCTTGTTGACACTGCCCGCGGCCAGCACCAACCGGTCGAACGACAACGAGCCCGTGTTGCCCTCCGGGTCCTCGTAGGACAGTTTCTGGCCGTCCGGGTCGACCGTCGTGACCTCGCCGAGCACCAACCGGACGTTCGGCAGCGTTCCCGGCAGCGAGATGGTGATCGAGCGAGGGTCGACGACCCCCGAACCCACCTCCGGCAACAGCGGAACGTACAGGAAGTAGTCGGTCGGATTGACGAGCACGATGTCGACCTCGCCGTGGTCCACCGTCTTCGTCAGCTGCCGCGCCGCGTGGTATCCGGCGAATCCTCCGCCGACGATCACTACTCGGGTTCGGGTCATGCTGCCCCTTCGTCGAGTCGGCTTGCGACCCGAGGCCTTCCCGGTCGGCCGTGCGGCGAAACCGGCGCTACGCGGCGCGGCGTGCTCGACGAGTCATCGTCGTGACCGGATTACGTGAGTCGGAGCGATGCTTGCGCACCTCGCTAGTATTGGCGTACGTTAGTACTTGTGAAGTTCACAAGCATGGCGCCATGATCCGATCGTTCGCGAACAAGAACACCGAGAAGATTTGGCGCCGTCGCGACACCCGGCTGCCACCCGACGTTCGACGACGGGCGTGGACGGAGCTCGCGATGCTCGACAAGGCAGGGCAGCTCGACGACCTTCGAGTTCCGCCCGGCAACCGACTCGAACAACTACGCGGCGACCGCGCAGGACAACACAGCATCCGCATCAACGACCAGTGGCGCATCTGCTTCACCTGGACCGACAGCGGACCCGAGCACGTCGAGATCGTCGACTACCACTAGGGAGCGAGACATGACCACCGCGCCCACCATGCCGCCGGTGCACCCCGGCGAGATCCTCAAGGAGGAGTTCCTCGAGCCGATGGGCATCACCGCGTACCGGCTCGCGAAGGCCATCGGCGTCGATCAGGGACGCCTGTCGCAGATCATCGCTGGACGTCGCAGCATCACCGCAGACACCGGGCTGCGCCTGTCGCGGTTCTTCGGCATGTCCGAGGGGTTCTGGACCGGACTGCAGGAACTTTACGACCGCGAGATCGCGCGCGATGCGCTCGGCGACGAGCTGGAGCAGATCCAACCGATCTCGGCGTGATGTCCGGCTGATTCGGCAGTCCGTAGTGCACACGCAGAACGCTCGGCCGGGAGACCCCGGCCGAGCGTTCTGCGTGACCTACTGACAACCACATAGGCCGTCAGGTGCCTGCGAGGATCCACGGAATCCGCCATGAGCCGACCCGGGCCCTCGCCTCAGGCCCGGGTCGCTACTCGACCGTCCAGGTGTCCTTGCCGGTGAGCAGGGCCTGCAGGTCGCCGGGCTTGGCCTCCTGCGCCTGCTGCACCTGTGCGCGGGCCTGGTCGTCGTAGGTCTCCCGCTGGACCTGACGGAAGATTCCCGTCGGGATGTGGCTGAGGTGCTGGTCCCCGAGGCGGGACAGCGCGAAACCGTAGGCCGTGTCTTCGATCGAGGGGTCGTGGGTGACGAGGTTGTCCTCGCCGATGTCGGCGACCTTGCCCACGTCGAGACCGCCGTAGCCGGTCGTGGTGACACCGAACTCGCCCTCGGGGCCGAACCGGATCGGCTCACCCGGCGTCAGCGGGATGATCCGCTGGGCGGCTTCGCCGGAGTCCTTCAGCATGTCGAACGCGCCGTCGTTGAAGATCGGGCAGTTCTGGTAGATCTCCACGACCGCACTGCCGCGGTGCTCGGCGGCGGCGCCGAGCACCTCCGTGAGGCCCTTCTTGTCCGAGTCCAGCGCGCGGCCCACGAACGTCGCCTCGGCGCCCAGCGCCAGCGACACCGGGTTGAACGGCGTGTCCACCGACCCCATCGGCGTCGACTTGGTGACCTTGCCCGGCTCGGACGTCGGCGAGTACTGGCCCTTCGTCAGGCCGTAGATCCGGTTGTTGAACAACAGGATCTTCAGGTTGACGTTGCGGCGCAGCGCGTGAATCAGGTGGTTACCGCCGATGGACAGGGCGTCGCCGTCACCGGTCACGACCCACACCGACAGGTCCGGCCGGGTCGTCGCCAGGCCGGTGGCGATCGACGGCGCGCGGCCGTGGATCGAGTGCATGCCGTAGGTGTTCATGTAGTACGGGAACCGGCTCGAGCAGCCGATCCCGGAGATGAACACGATGTTCTCGCGCTTGAGCCCCAGCGTCGGCAGGAACGACTGGATGGTGTTGAGCACGATGTAGTCACCGCACCCCGGGCACCAGCGCACTTCCTGGTCGGACTTGTACTCCTTGGCCTTCTGCGGCTCGTCGGTCGTCGGGACCAGATCGAGCCCGCCCATGCTGGGCAGGCCCAGGTCGGTGGCTGTCATGCTGCCGCCTCCGCGGAGAAGAGTGCGTCGTCGGTGTTGCTGCCCGCCTTCGCGGGACCGAGTGCGTCGTCGGTGTTGCTGCCCGCCTCCGCGGGACCGAGTGCGTCGTCGGTGTTGCTGCCCGCCTCCGCGGGACCGAGTGCGTCGTCGGTGGTGGTCATGCTGCGTTGACCTCCCTGATGATGTCGGTGAAGACGCCTTCGAGTTCTTCGGCCTTGAAGGGCAGTCCGGCGACCTTGGTGTAGGACTGGATGTCGGTCAGGTACTTCGCGCGCAGCAGCATCGCCAGCTGGCCGAGGTTCATCTCCGGAACGACCACGTGGTCGTAGGAGCCGAGGACCTCGCCGAGGTTGCCGGGCAGCGGGTTGAGGTGGCGCAGGTGGGCCTGGGCGATCGGCATGCCCTTGGCCCGCACCCGCCGGGCCGCCGCGCCGATCGGACCGTAGGTCGACCCCCAGCCCAGCACCAGCACGCGCGCGTCACCGCCGCTGGGGTCGTCGACCTCGACGTCCGGCACGTCGACACCGTCCACCTTGGCCTGCCGCAGCCGCACCATCTTGTCGTGGTTGTCGGGGTCGTACGAGATGTTGCCCTTGCCCTCGGCCTTCTCCAGACCACCGATGCGGTGCTGCAGACCGGCCGTGCCGGGCAGCGCCCACTCGCGGGCCAGGGTCTCCGGGTCGCGCTGGTAGGGCCAGTGCTCGCCGGACCCGTCCGGCGCGTTGGGCTCGGTCGCGAACGCGACCGACAGATCCGGCAGCGTGCTCGCGTCCGGGATCAGCCACGGCTCGGAGCCGTTGGCGACCGCCCCGTCCGAGAGCAGCAACACCGGCGTGCGGTACGTCAGCGCGATCCGCGTGGCCTCGAGGGCGATGTCGAAGCAGTCGGCCGGAGTCGACGGCGCGACGATCGGCACCGGGCACTCACCGTTGCGGCCGAAGTAGGCCTGCAACAGGTCGGCCTGCTCGGTCTTCGTCGGCAGACCCGTCGACGGCCCGCCGCGCTGCACGTCGATGACCACCAGCGGCAACTCGGTCATCACGCCGAGCCCGATCGTCTCGGCCTTCAGCGCGATACCCGGCCCCGACGTCGACGTGACGCCCAGCGCACCGCCGTAGGCCGCACCGAGGGCGGCGCCGATGCCGGCGATCTCGTCCTCGGCCTGGAACGTGGTGATGCCGAAGTTCTTGTGCTTGGACAGCTCGTGCAACACGTCCGAGGCCGGCGTGATCGGGTACGTACCGAGCAGCACCGGCAGCTTCGACTGCTGCCCGGCCGCCACGATGCCGTAGGCCAGCGCCGTGTTGCCCGTGATCTGCCGGTACGTGCCCGACGGCAGCTTGGCGGGCGCGATCTCGAACGTCGTGCCGAACGCCTCGGTCGTCTCGCCGTAGTACCAGCCGGCGCGGAAGGCCAGCACGTTCGCCTCGGCCACGTCGGGCTTCTTCGCGAACTTCTCCCGCAGGAACGCCTCGGTGCCCTCGGTCGGCCGGTGGTACATCCACGACAGCAGCCCGAGCGCGAACATGTTCTTGCACCGCTCGGCGTCCTTCTTGCCGAGGCCGGTGTCGGCCAGCGCGCCCTGCGTCAGGGTCGACATGGCGACCTCGTGCACCTCGAACGCCGACAGCGAGTCGTCCTCGAGAGGGTTCGACTCGTAGTCGACCTTGGCGAGGTTGCGCTTCCCGAACTCGTCGGTGTTGACGATGATCGTGCCGCCCTGGGGCACGTCGGCGACGTTGGCCTTGAGCGCCGCCGGGTTCATCGCCACCAGCACGTCGGGGCGGTCACCGGGGGTCAGGATGTCGTAGTCGGCGAAGTGCACCTGGAAGCTCGAGACGCCGGGAATCGTGCCCTGAGGTGCGCGGATCTCGGCGGGGAAGTTCGGCAGGGTCGCCAGGTCGTTGCCGAACGCCGCCGCTTCCGACGTGAACCGGTCGCCGGTCAGCTGCATACCGTCGCCGGAGTCGCCGGCGAACCGGATCACGACACGCTCGAGCCGATTGACCTCCGTCGGCCTCGATGCCGACAACGCCTCGGTGCCGGCCGCTGCGCTGCCGTTCGCACTCGTGCTCATGGGCCAGGAAATCCCTCTCTGACGATTGGCGCGCCCAGCGCGCAATACTTCGAGATTACTTGTTGTTTTCGGGGCGAGCGGACCGGTGTGATTTGCCTTACCTATGACGCGTCCGTAGTAGTCCCTCGATTCCACGACCTGAGACGACGGCGGGGTCGCCGGGCGTCCGTTTCAGGGTAATCATTCGCCTGGATTCGGGGAACGCTCCAGAAGAGTCGACAACACGACGGTCGACACGGTGCGGTCGATGATCTCCAGGCCGCGGAGACGTTCGAGCGCCGATTCCAGGTGGTGGATGTCGGATGCGCGCAGGTGCACGATCGCGTCGGCAGCACCCGAGACAGTGTAGGCCGCGACGACCTCGGGCAGTGGCTCCAGGTGCGAACGGATGCGCCCGGGGGAGACGTTGCCCTGGCAGTGCACCTCGACGAACGCCTCCGTGCCCCACCCGAGAGCCTCCGGGTCGACCACCGCCGTGAACCCGCGCAGCACGCCGTCGTCGAGCAGGCGGTCGACGCGGCGTTTCACCGCGGGCGCCGACAACCCGACCTCCTTGCCGATCTCGGCGTAGCTCGACCGCGCGTTGGCCACGAGCCGGGAAACGATCCGCTGGTCCAAGGTGTTCATGCGCAATGATTAGCACACTGATGCGCAATCTTCGTCGATTGTTTGCGTGACCGGGCGGTTCTACATTCGAAGCATGACAGGCGACCACGCGCTGCCCGTACGTGTCCCGACGCCCCGCCACTATCTGATGTGCCCGCCGCGGTACTTCGCGGTGGAGTACTCGATCAACCCCTGGATGGACCCCGATCGGCCCGTCGACACGGAGCTGGCCATGCGCCAGTGGACGACGCTGCGCGACACCTATCGCGAGCTGGGCCACACGGTCGACGAGGTGCCGCCGCAGCCAGGGCTGCCGGACATGGTGTTCGCCGCCAACTCGGGCACCGTCGTCGACGGCCGCGTACTCGGATCGCGGTTCCGCGCACCGGAACGGGCCGCCGAGGCCGAGCACTTCCGTCGCTGGTTCGTCGAGAACGGGTTCCGCGACGTCACGATGCCCCGGCAGATCAACGAGGCCGAGGGCGACTTCGTCTGGACGGGCCGGGTGCTGCTCGCCGGTACCGGCTTCCGCACCGACCCGGGTGCCCACGCCGAGGCGCAGGAGGCGCTCGGCGTGCCGGTCGTGTCGCTGCACCTGATCGACGAGCGCTACTACCACCTGGACACGGCGCTGTTCGTGCTGTCCGGCGAATCCGACGGTGCGACCCCCGCCGAGACACCCGCCCGTGTTGCGGATCCGGGGGCCCGTGTTGCGGATTCGGGGGCGCGTGTTGCGGATCCCGGGGCGCGTGTTGCGGGCTCGGGGGATCGTGTTGCGGGTTCCGGGGGAGACGGAGGCGGTGCCGCCGGTCCTGCCCGGGCGCAGATCGCCTACTACCCGGAGGCGTTCTCCGAAGGCTCACGGCGTGTGCTGGCGCGGCTGTTCCCGGACGCGGTGCAGGCCACAGCCGCTGACGCGGAATGCTTCGGGCTCAACGGAATCTCCGACGGCCGCCACGTCGTCCTGCCCGTCGAGGCGACCGGCCTGGGCGACCAGCTCACCGAGCGGGGCTACGAGGTGCGGTTCGTCGACATCTCGGAGCTGCGCAAGGCGGGCGGCGGTCCGAAGTGCTGCACCCTGGAGATCCGCAAGTAGCCCGCGTGTCCTGCACTCGGACTCGCGAGTTCTGCACTCGGCGCTGCCCGTCTCTCACCGGCGCGTCGGCGGGTTGCCACTCACCGCGTCTCCTGCGCTCGGGCTCGCGGCACCGGGGTCGTCAGACGGTGAACGCCCGCCTCGGCGCCGCGTAGGCGACGTCCCTCCCCAGGCGGTCGGCGGCACGCTCCGCGGCGTCGGCCGGCGTCATCGACCGGCCGACGTGTGTGACGACCAGCCGGCGTGCCCGTGCGGATCGGGCGGTGTCGGCGGCGTCCTCCGGCGTGTGGTGCACCTGGGGCTCAACGGCGGGCGCCTCGTCACTTTCCGCCTCGCACAGCAGGGTGTCCGTGTCGGCGGCGAGCTCGGTGAGCGCGGCGCACGGCCCGGTGTCACCCGAGTAGGTCAACGACGCCTCGGCGGTGTCGATGCGCACGGCGAACGCCGGCATGCCGTGGTCGACGGCGCGGCTGGTGAGCGTCGTCGCGGCGATCGTGGCCCGGTGACCGTCGTGGAGTTCGTGGAACGCGAACGCCGATTCGACAGGGCTGCGGTCGGTGCCGTTGGTGAGGAAGTGCGCCAGCCGGTCGGCGGTGCCCGGTGGGCCGTACAGCGGGATCGGCGCGGCGACGTCGATGTCGGCGAAGAGCAGTGCGTAGTAGGCCGTGAGCAGGTCGGCGCTGTGGTCGGCGTGGAGGTGCGAGATCCAGATCGCGTCGAGTTCGTCCACGCGGACGTGCCGTTGCAGTTCGGCGAGGGTTCCGCTGCCCGCGTCGACCCAGATCCGCGCGCCGGCGTGGGTGACGAGGTAGCCCGAACACGGGTTGTCGACCGTGGCGTACGGCGTTGCCGAACCCAGCACGGTGACCATGAGCTGATCGTGCGGCATCCGCGCAGGTTACGGCCGTTCCCGCTGCGGTGCGAGGCGTTTTCCGGGCGAGGGGCGCTCGGCGCTAACCGCCGTGTGCGGTGTCGATGATGCAGAAGCGGTTTCCTTCGGTGTCGGCGAGCACGACGAAATCCGGATCGTCGGGGTAGAACTCCCAGTCGACCCGCGACGCGCCCAGCGACACCAGTCGTTCGACCTGTGCCTCCTGCTCGTCGGCGTCGTCGGCATAGAGGTCGAGGTGCACTCGCGGGTACTCCTGAACCGGGGCCTCGCTCGAGTCGACGGACACTCCGTGGCCGTGGCCGTGCCGCGGGGTGAGTACCACGAAGTCGTCGTTGACCACGCCGTCGCGCGGCACGTAGTCGAGCGCGGCGCTCCAGAAGGCGACGGCCCTGCGGACGTCGGAGGCGCCCATGACGATGGTTCCGATGCGCAGCATGGGGGCACTGTCCACCCGGGACACGCCGACGTCAACCCGCGCCCCGGAGTCCGCAACACGCGCCCCCGAACCCGCAACACGAGCCCCCGGATCCGCAACACGGCCTCCGGGATCCGCAACACGAGCCCCCAGAGCCGCAACACGGTCCCCTGAGAGCGCAACACGCGCCCCCAGACCCGCAACACGCGCCCGTCCCCGAATCCGCGACAACGGTCCGGGCGCGGGACACGCGGGTCAGGGGCGGGCGCGGCGGCGGGCCACGAGGCCGCGGCGGGGAGCCAGTACCAGGGCGAGCACGAACAGCACGCCGCTGGTGAGGCCGATCGTGCCCGGGATGGAGGTGTCCAGCGACACCGCGACGCCGTGTCCCGCGATCGAGGCGACCCATCCGCAGGCCGCCGCGACGACGAGCATCGGCCCGAGACGCGCGGTGAGCAGCCGGGCCGTCGATGCGGGGACGACGAAGAACGTGATCACCAGGATCGCGCCGACGCTGTCGAACGCGACGACGGCGAGTCCCGCCACGGCGACGAGCAGCACCTGTCCGATCAACCGGCCGCGCAGTCCCGCCAGCTCGGCGAACGCCGGGTCGAACGACGCCGCCTGCAACGGGCGCCACAGTGTCACGACCAGCGCCACCACGGCGACCGTCGCGCCAGCGGTGATCACCAGCGACCGCGGCACGTCGGCCCCGAACAACGACATCGTGCGCAGCGGTGCGAACGTCAGGTCTCCGTAGATGGCCGAGTCCAGGTCGATGTGCGCGCCCGACGCGAAACGGCTGATGCCGAGGATGCCCAGCGAGAACAGGGCGGGGAACACCAGGGCCAGTGCGGCGTCCGACTCGACGACGCCGCTGCGCCGTAGCCAGTCCGTGCCGAGCACGCACAGCACGCCGAACGCCGTCGCCCCGGCGACCGTCCACAGTGACGCCCGCTCGCCGGTCAGCAGGAAGATCAGCACGATGCCGGGGAGGACGGCGTGGCTGACCGCGTCGGGCAGCAGCGCCTGGCCGCGCAGCACGAGGAACCCGCCGAGCACCGCACACGACGTCGACAGCAGCCCGGCGATCACGATGATCATCACGTCGTCGGGTGTCATCGCGCGCGCTCCTGTCGCAGCCTGCCCTGTCGCATCCGCCCCTGTCGCAGCCTGCCGGAGCGCGCCCGCGCGATGACGCCGCGCCGCGGCGCCAGTACGACCGACAGCACCGCGACGGCCGTCGCCAACAGCACGATCACCGGACCGGCCGGCAGTTCCGCACGTCCCGACAGGAGCCCGCCCGCCGCGCCGCACACCGCGCCGACGACGGCCGACAGCGGAAGCAGCGCCGCCAGTCGCGTCGTCAGCTGTCTCGCGGCGACGACCGGGGCGACCAGCAGCGCGACCATGAGGATCGCCCCGACGGTGCGTACGCCGAGCACCACGGCGAGCGCCAGCAGTCCCGTGCTCGCCGCGTCGACCACCCACGTGCGCACACCCGCGACGGCGGTGAACCCCGGATCGAACGTCGCCGACCGCAGCAGTCGGAACCCGAGCAGGATCGCCGCGACGGCGACACCCGCCAGCGCGAGCGCGACGACGACGTCGCGTTCGACCATCCCCGCGGTCTGGCCGAGCAGGTACTCGTCCAACCCGGACTGCTGCGCGTTGCCGCTCTCCGAGATGCCCGTGAGCAGCACGATGCCGAGCGTCAGCGACACCGACAGCACGACGCCGATCGCCGCGTCCGCGTGCAGCCGTCCCACGCGTTCCAACGCGATCATGGCGAACGCCGCGAGCGTGGCCGAGACCGCCGCGCCCAGGAGCAACAGTTCCGGCACCTTGGCGCCCGTGATCAGGAACGCGACGGCGACGCCCGCCAGGGTGCCGTGGCTCATCGCGTCGCCGAACATGCTCCGCTGGCGCAGCACCGCCAACGGGCCGAGCAGGCCCGCGACGAAGCCGACGACCGCCGTGCCGACGACGACCACCGCGTCCGGATAGGACAGTGGCAGGGCGTCCAGCAACCCGCCGAGCGGCCCGGCCTGCACCCACCCGCCGAGCGGCCCGGCCTGCAACGACCCTGCCTGCAGTGTGCCCGTCACGATCGCGCTCACCGCGCGGCCAACGGCGCCATACCGTAGGCGCGCTCGAGGTGCTCCGGCGTGAGCACGTCGGCCGGCGCCCCCGCGGCGACGACCGTGCCCGCCATCAACACCGCATGGTCGAACCGATCCCGCACGTCACGCAGATCGTGGTGCACGGCGATCACCGACACACCGTCGCGGCACAACCCCGTCAGGATCTCCAACAACGCCGCCTCGGTACGAGCGTCGACGGCCGTGAACGGCTCGTCCAACACGATCAGGTCCGCGCGCTGCGCGAGCGCCCGCGCCAGGAACACCCGCTGCCGCTGCCCACCCGACAGCTCGTCGATCGGCCGGTCCGCCAGCTCCGCGACCCCGACCTGCTGCATCGCGGCCGCCACACACTCGTCGTCCTCCGCCGTCAGCCTGCGCAACCAGCCCCGGTGCGGATACCGGCCCATCTCGACGACCTGCACAGCCGTGATCGGGAAGTCCTTCGCCACCGCATCCGACTGCGGGACGTACGCCACCCGCTTACGCACCCGCCGCAACGGCCGTCCCAGCCACCGCACCGTGCCCCGCACCGACGGCACCAGCCCCAGCGCCGCCTTCACCATCGTCGACTTGCCCGCACCGTTCGGCCCGACGACCGCACTCAACACCCCCGCGGGGATCTCCACGTCCACCCCGGTCAACACGGGCCTGCCGCCGTACGAGGCACTCATGCCCTCCAGGCGCAGCGCGGGTTCGGTCATCTCCGGAGCCTCCGAGGGGAAACGGGTATCGGGTGCGTCGACCGGGTCAGTCGCCGCCTCCGCGGCAGAACGTGCGTCGGCGGTGCCTTCTTCCGCCTCCGCGGGAGAACGTGCGTCGGCGGTCATGCCAGGCCCTCCGCGAGGGTTGCCGCATTGGCACGCAGCATGCCCAGGTAGCTGCCGTCCGCACCGGTGGAGTCGGAGTGCAGCTCACCGCCGACCCGCACGTCCCCGCCGCGGTGCCGGGCCGCCGCGATCATCGAATCGACCGTCTGCCGGGACACGCTCGTCTCGAGAAACACAGCGGGCAGGTCCTCACGCGCGAGCAGTTCGGCAACGCGGGCGACGTCGGCCGTCGTCGCCTCCTGTTGTGTCGACATGCCCTGGATGGCGACGACGTCCATGCCGAACGCGTCACCGAAGTAGCGGAACGCGTCGTGCGAGGTGACGAGCGTGCGCCTGCCCGCGGGGATGCGGTCGATGGTGCGCCGCACCTGCTCGGCCGTGGCGCGGACCTCGTCGTTGTAGGCGGCCGCGCGGCGATGGAAGTCGGCGGCGTGTTCCGGGTCGAGCTCGGCCAGGTGATCGGCCACGGCGTCGACGACGCGGGTCCACAGCTCCGGGTCGTGCCAGATGTGCGGGTCGTACTCCTCCTCGGGAGCCGACCCCGCGGGCGGACTGAGCAGCTCATCGGCCGGCACCGCCTCGCCCGCCAGCAGCACCGGCTTCGTACGGCCCACCTCGTCGAGGGTCTGCTGCAACGAACCCTCGAGGTAGAGCCCGACGGCGATCACCCCGTCGCTGCGGCGCATCTCCCGCAGGTCGCCCGCCTTGGCCTGGTACAGGTGCGGATCGACGCCGGGGCCCATCAGTCGCACCGTCTCGACGTCGTCGCCGCCGACGTGACGCACGGTGTCGTCGAGGAACGTCGTGGTGGTCACGAGGCGCAGCGTCGCGTTGTCCGTGCCGGTGGGTTGGAGGGCGTAGCCGACGGCGCCGGAGATCGCCAGGACGAACGCCACACCGAGGGCCACGAGCGCGCGACGATCACGGCGCCGCGCCCGCCTGCGCCGCCGCGCGTGCCGGTGATGCGCGGCGGCGCCCGCGGTGGTGATACGGCCGTCACCAGTGTCGTTCATGCTCCACCCTCGGATTTCGGCGTGCCGAACTCTACTGTACGACGCAGCGAACACCGACGCCGACGCGGTGTGATATACGCCCCGTTACCTCGTCCGAAGTAGACTCGCACGCCGCTGACGTGGAACTTCGCCGGACCTGCGGACGTTGGACCGGATGCAGGCCACCGCGGTGGCGGCATGCACGGGATGTTCCCGCCCGCGGACCGGGAGGAGGGTGAGCCGGTGCACAGGCACCACAACGGTCTCAAGACGGCGCTGCTGCTGGGTCTCATGAGCGCGCTGATCATCGGCATCAGCGGCATGTTCGGCAGGGGGGCACTGATCATCGGATTGGTGATCGCCCTGGCCATGAACGGCTACGCCTACTTCAACTCCGACAAGCTCGCGTTGAAGGCCATGCGCGCCCAGCCTGTGTCGCAGGCGCAGCAACCCGCGATGTATCGCATCGTGCGGGAGCTGGCGACGTCGGCGCGACAGCCGATGCCGCGGCTGTACGTCAGCCCCACTCGCGCGCCCAACGCGTTCGCCACCGGGCGCAATCCGCGCAACGCCGCCGTATGCTGCACCACGGGCATCCTCGAGATCCTCGACGAACGCGAGCTGCGCGCCGTCCTCGGCCACGAACTCGCGCACGTCTACAACCGCGACATCCTCATCTCGTCGGTGGCGGGCGCGCTCGCCAGCGTGGTCAGCTTCCTGGCCAACATGGCGATGTTCGCGGGCATGTTCGGCGGGAACCGTGAGGGCGGCAACCCGATCGGCATGCTGCTGCTCGCGCTGCTCGGACCGGTCGCCGCCGGGATCATCAAGATGAGCGTGAGCCGGTCGCGCGAGTACCAGGCGGACACGTCGGGCGCCGAACTGACGGGTGATCCGTTGGCGCTGGCGTCGGCGTTGCGGAAGCTGGAACGGGGCACGAGTGCCGCGCCGCTGGCCCCGGAGCCGAAGCTCGTGTCGCAGTCGCACCTCATGATCGCGAACCCGTTCCGCCCCGGTGAGCGGATGTCGAAGCTGTTCTCCAGCCATCCGCCCATCGACGACCGCATCCGTCGCCTGGAGGACATGGCCCGCCGCCAGTTCTGATGTCGACGGGCGTGTGCCCGTGTCGCTCGCCCGACGCCCGTGTTGCACTCTCCGGGGCTCGTGTTGCGGATCCGAGGACCCGTGTTGCGCTTCTGTGGGCCCGTGTTGCGGATCCGGGGGCTCGTGTTGCGTTTTCGGGGGTTCGTGTTGCGCTCTCAGGGCCCCGTGTTGTGCATTCCGGGCCGCGTGTCCTGCACTCGGAACGCCGAGATCTGCGCCGGTACTTTGAGTTCCTCAGCTGGTGCGCCGGTCTGCACCCGGTACGTCGAGGTCTGCACCCGGCGCTCCGTACTTCTGCGTTCACCGTGGGCGACCGGGTCACCGCTCGGCGATGAGCGACGTCTCCCTGCGTGTCTCTCGAACCCGGAACACTCCCGCCGGCCCGCAACACGCCCCGGAATCCGCAACACGCGCTCCCGAATCCGCAACACGCGCCCGCGAAGGCGCAACACGGCCCCCGGAATGCGCAACACGGTCTCGCGAAGGCGCAACACGGCTACGGATGGTGCTCCAGGGCTCGACGGGCGAAGGCGACCGTGTGGGCGCGGAGCGCGTTGTGGCGGTCCTCGGTGTCGCCGGGCATCAGGAATCCGGCCAGTTGCGGCAGGGTGTGCGGCCAGGCGGCCAGCCCGAGCAGGGTGAACAGGGTTGCTGCGGTCTCGCGGTCGACGTCGGTGCCCAGCGCGTGGGCGAGCGCGGCGATCTTCTCGTCGTAACCCTGTGCGCGGCGATCCTGGTCGGGCACGGGCCGGTCGTCGTAGTGCAGTGACTCCCAGAGCAGCAGACGCAGCAGTAGCGGGTGCTGCCGGTGGTAGTCGTAGAGCCTGCCGACGTACTCCGCCAGGTCGCCCTCGGGGAGGCCGATGCCCTTGGCGTGTTCGGCCTTCGCCTCGGTGATCACGGCGTCGAACAGCTTCTCTTTGCTGCCGAAATAGCCGTAGATGCGCTCCTTGTTGACGCCTGCGCGGGCGGCGATGGTGTCGACGCGTGCGCCCGCGATGCCGTGCGCGGCGAACTCGTCGCGTGCGGCATCGAGGAGTCGTTGCCGGGTGCTGCTCATGACGTCCATGTCTACCAGGCGCCAACTGTTCGGTTGACAACCAACTGGTTGGTTGGTCACAGTGGCGGTATGCCCGACACGGATGTACCCGCGCGTCCGGCCGCACACTCCTGGGCGTCGCCGGCCAGAACCCTCGCGATCCTGGTGACCAGCGGCGTCGTCGGCGTCGGTCAGACCTATTCCGTCATCCCGCTGCTGCCCGCGATCGCCGACGAGTTCGGCATGTCGACGTCCGCCGCGACCTGGATGTCGACGGGCTTCAGCCTCACGTTCGCGCTGAGCTTCCTACTGGCGGGGCCGCTCGCCGACCGGTTCGGCCCACGACGCGTCATCCTCATCGGTTTCGTCGCCGCGGCCGCGACGACGGTGGCCGTGACACTCGCGTCGACGCCGGGCGCCGCCGTCGCGCTGCGATGCGTGCAGGGTGCGGCCGTCGCGATGCTCGTGCCCACCGGGTTCGCCTACGTGACGGCGCACCTCGAACCGGGCAGACGTCCCGTGGCGTTCAGTGCGCTGGCCAGCGCCGGCATCGCGTCGGCCGTCGTGCTGCAGGTCGCCGCGCAGCTGCTGGCTCCACTGGGCTGGCGGGCGGTGTTCCTCGCGTCGGGCGGAGCGTTCGCGGGGCTCGTGGGCCTCGCGGCGACGTTGTTGCGCCCGGATTCGCAGGGGGCGACGCCGCGTGCCGAGTCGGTCGTCTCCGCGCTCGCGGCCGTGCCGAAGTTGCTGGGCCGGCCGCGGCTGCTCGGCCTGTACCTCGCGACGGCGGCACTGCTCGGTGCGTTCGTCATCGTGTACACCGTCGTCGAGCTCGCGGGCCCCGCCGCGGTCGACAGTCCGGGAGCGATGCTGGCACTGCGGGCGAGCGCGCTCCCCGCCGTACTCGTGGCGCCGCTGCTCACCGGGGTCATGTCGGCGATTCCGGCCCGGGTGCGGGCGACGGCGTCGCTCGCCGTGGCCGCGGTGGCCGCGTTGCTGTTGCCGTCGGCGAGTGGGGACGTCGTCGCGCTCGGTGCCCTACTGTTCGTGTTCGTCGGCGGGGTCGCGCTCGGGTCGCCGGGGTTGGTCGCCTCGATCCACGGCCGTGCGGGCGGCTCGGTCGGGGCGGCGACCGCGCTGTACACGGCGTCGCTGTTCCTCGGCGCCAGCGTGGGGCCGCAGGTCGTCGCCGCTCTCGGTGGCTTCACTCCGACCTTGCTGGCCACCGGTGGGATCCTCGCGGTCGCGGCAGGGCTGGTGTGGGTCTCGACGCGCGGCGACTGACGTGTGCTCCTGCCGACCGTGCACGACCGCAGTACACGCGGGAGCACGGTGCCGCACGCGGTGGCCTGCAACACGGCGCCCGGAGAACGCAACACGGTCCCCCGAGAACGCAACTCGAGCTCCGGAATCCGCAACACGGCGCCCGGGATCCGCAACACGGCGCGCGGGTGGGTCAGCCGGTGGCGCCTGCCGCCTTCGCGATGTCCATGACGTAGTCGCCGTAACCGCTCTTGGCGAGTTTCGCGCCGAGGCGGTGGCACTCGTCGGCGTCGATGTAGCCCATGCGCAGTGCGACCTCTTCGAGGCAGGCGATCCGCACGCCGGTGCGGTGTTCCAGCACCTGCACGAATTGGCCCGCCTCGAGCAGCGAGTCGTGCGTGCCCGTGTCGAGCCAGGCGAACCCGCGGGAGAACTCGACCAGCCGGGCGCGGCCTTCGCGCAGGTACGTCAGGTTGACGTCGGTGATCTCGAGTTCGCCGCGCGCCGACGGTGCCAGCCCGCGGGCGATGTCGACGACCTGGTTGTCGTACAGGTACAGCCCCGTGATCGCCTTGTTCGACCGCGGCACCGTGGGTTTCTCCTCGATGGACAGCAACGTGCCGTCCGGGGCGATCTCGCCGACGCCGTAACGCTGCGGATCCTTGACCGGGTAGCCGAACAGGACGCAGCCGTCCAGTCCCGCCGCCTCGGCCTGCAGGGTGCGCGAGAACCCCTGGCCGTAGAAGATGTTGTCGCCGAGGATCAGCGCCACGTCGTCGCCCGCGACGAAGTCCGCGCCGATGACGAACGCCTCGGCCAGGCCGTTCGGCGCGGCCTGCTCGGCGTAGGAGAGCTCGATGCCGAACTGACTGCCGTCGCCGAGAAGGCGCTGGAAGTTCGGCAGGTCCGACGGAGTGGAGATGATCAGGATCTCGCGGATGCCCGCCAGCATCAGCACCGAGATCGGGTAGTAGATCATCGGCTTGTCGTAGACGGGCAGGAGCTGTTTCGACACGGCCTGTGTGATCGGGTGCAGCCGCGTTCCGCTGCCGCCCGCCAGCACGATGCCCTTCATCGCCCGCCCTTCGTACCGTTTCCGCCCGTCCGGGTCGTCGACCGCCTCGCCGCGTGCGCGCCCGGCGCCGACCCGCCGTCTCCGCGACTGAGCTCCGCGACTGAGTTCCGGCTCAGCCTTCCGGGGGATCAGGGTACCGGTTGGCGGGACGGCCCGGTGCCGAAAAAGACCCGACAGCCGTCGTCGGTGCGGTCCGCGGTGGCCTGCAACACGGTGTCGCCACCGTCGACCGGCAGCAGCGACGGGCTGTAGTTCGGGCACGGGTCGTCCACCGGGTCGGCGACCTGCACGGGAGCGGGCACCTCGTACCATTCGCCGGAACCGGGGTCGTCGTTGGCGAGGATCGTCCGGCCGTTGCCCGCGTTGGGCGTGCCGTCGGCGTTGGCGTAGATCTGGCCGATGAGCAGCACCCGCGTGCCGTTCGGGCCGCCGGGGAAGAGCGAGATCGTGGGCGAGTGCCGGAAGTGGCGGCCCTCCGGCGTGGCGACCTGCGTGCCGGGTTCGGCCGGGTCGCCGAAGTCCTCGCCGTCGCCGGAGATCGTGAAGTACGGGTCGCAGAACCGCTCGCCGAAGTTGCAGATCTCGTAGCTGAAGTAGTGCCGTCCGTCGGGAAGGGTGCGCGTGATGGGCATGCCGGGGCGCACCTCCCACGGCGAGATCGTCAGGGTGCGGGCCGGGGCGCTCCAGTCGACGAGGTCGTCCGTCGACCTGCGGGCGAGGAACTGGTCGAACTCGCGCTCACCGCGTTCGTCGGCGTAGTGCATCTGCAGGGTGCCGGAGTCGTCGACGTCGAACTCCGGTTCCCACACGCCCGGTGGGCCGTACGACGTGACCGGCTCGCCCGCGAAGTGCCACGAGCGCCCGGTGTCGGTGCTCGCCCAGATGCGGATGCCGATCTCGCGGGTGTCGCGCGGGGCCTTCTGCCGGTAGCTGGCCGCCCACAGCAGCGTGCCCTTCGGGTACCGGCCGATGCTGCGCGGCAGTTCGTACAGGGTTCCGCAGCACATGCCGCTGCCGTAACGGCCCTCCGGGTCGCGCACCTCGCCGACCTTGTCGAAGCTGCGGCCCTCGTCGGTGCTCTCGTAGATGGGCGCATAGAAGCCGCGGTCGTCCGTGCTGGTCATCGTCGCGAGGATGCGGCCGTTGTGGCTCTCGTGGCCGTGCTGGGTGCGGATGAGCCGCGGGTACGCGCCGTAGCCGTCGTGCAGCTGCTCCCGGTCGGCGGCCTGCGCGACGGCGGGGGACAGGGTCAGGCGACGGCGGGGGACAGGGTCAGGCACAGGACCGCGGTGGCGACGACCGCCAGCGCCCGGCGCAGTGGTGAACGTTCCCGTGGTGCGGGTGGTGCGGACCGGCGGGACGGCCACGCGCCGTGGGTCGGCGCGTGGCTGGTGGCCGGGTTGCTAATGGCCGGGTTGCTGGTGGTCGCGTGGCTGGTGGTCGACCAATGGATGTGCACGGAAAACCCCCGGTCTCCGACGGCGACCGGGGGTTTCAAACACGATCAGGTGACGAATGGTCAACGGTTCACGATCTTTTCACCGAGGCGGCAGAGGGTTGTCCCACCTCCGTGGTCCCGCGACCGAGTGCATGCGCCACACCTGCGACGACGTCACCGGTAGTTCATGAACTGCAACGCGATGCCGAAGTCCTTCTCCTTCAACAGCGTGATCACGTCCTGCAGGTGGTCCTTCTTCTTGCCCGACACCCGCAGCTGATCACCCTGGATCTGCGCCTGCACACCCTTCGGACCCTCGTCCCGGATGTACTTCGAGATCTGCTTCGCCTTGTCCTGGTCGATGCCCTCGACGATCGAACCCGACACCTTGTACGTCTTGCCCGACGCCGCAGGCTCGCCCGCATCGAACGCCTTCATCGACACGCCACGCTTGACCAGCTTCTCCTTGAAGACGTCGACAGCGGCCTTCACCCGCTCCTCGGTCTCGGCCTCCACCACGACGGCGTTGTCACCCGACCACGCCACCGACGCGCCCGTGCCACGGAAGTCGAACCGCGTCGACAGCTCCTTGGCCGCCTGGTTCACCGCGTTGTCCACCTCTTGCCGGTCGACCTTGCTCACCACGTCGAACGACGGATCCGCCACGCCTGAAGCACCTCGCTGTCTGGTTCTCGCTGGTTCGGAGAGTTCTCGGGAACGTGGCCGCCGACGCGGCCACAACGGGTAAGCGTAGTCACCGGGTACCCGCCTGCGGGCGCGTCCGCCGCAGGCGGTACGCTGTCATCTTGCCGGACACGGAGCCGGCACCCGGCGGGTTGCCCGAGCGGCCAAAGGGAGCTGACTGTAAATCAGCCGGCACTGCCTTCGGGGGTTCGAATCCCTCACCCGCCACTCGATCGAAGGCGCCCCCTGCTTGTCGCTGGGGGCGCCTTCGCTTTTTTTCGATCATCGTCGATGTCCTCTGGGGGCGCAGCCCCCAGACCCCGCCCGGGGCGGTCCCCGGAGCCCCATCGGCCGGCGGGCGGCGTGTTTTGTGGGGTGCCTGCCCACGTTCCTGTCCGGGGAGGCTCAGGACGCCGTCGGGCGGCGGTTGCAGTGCCCTGCCCGGCCGGCCGCCGGGGCGGGGCCGGCGTCAGCGGTCGTTGCAGTGGGTGAGGACGCCGCGGATGGCTTCGGCCTCGGCGCGGTCGACGGTCAGCTCGTAGCGCTGTTTGATCGACACCCAGCGGGTGACGTAGCCGCACCGGTCGCGCTCGGGCAACCAGCTCGCCGGGTCCTGATCGCCCTTCGACCGATTCGACCCCGCGGTGACGGCCACGAGCACGTCGGGATCGTTGGCGTAGGACTCCCGCTCGGCCTCGCTCCACTCCCGACTGCCCGAACGGGCCACCTCGGCCAGCGGCACGAAATGGTCCACGTCCAGATCGGACGGATCGGTGACGGTCTCGCCGTCGTAGCTGCTCCGCCACGTCCCGGACAGGTCACAGTCGTCGCCGACCTCGACGTTCTCGCCCTGCTGCTTCAAGGTGCGGTCACGGGTGTCGCACCCGTCGCCGAGATACGTCCAGTGCGGCCAGTCGTCCCGATCGTACGGCGCGCCCGTGTCCTCCGGCGCCACCGTCAACTCAGCCAGGTCGGCCGGCGACGCCGACCCGGGCGCCGACCCGGGCGCCGACCCGGGCGCCGACGTCGACGAACCCGCAGCGTCGAGGTCGACCAACCCACAGCCGGCGACACCCAGAGCGGCCAGCAGTGTCAGCGCGGCGGCGGCGGTGCGGGTGCGCGTGCCCATCGTGGTCCCTTCATGCGGTCACGGTGCGTCGGCTACGGAACAGGTGTCGGTTACGGGGCGGTGCCGGTTACGGAACAGTGCCGGCTACGGGACAGTGCTTGCTCGACCAGTGCCGGCGGGTCCCGAGGTCGCGATCTCGCGAACGCGCCCGCCCGAACCCACCGAGATGATCTTCCGTGTCGGTCACCCTCCGGTGGCACAGGAGTGACGAACATCAACCTCCCACCGGCCGCGCTCCCACCGGCCCGCGGGCCCGCCCCGCACCCCTCGCTTCGCCGCCCCGCGCCGCGACCCCGGACCGCAACCCGCACGCCGCCTGTTCACCCACACGCACCGCTCGTCCGCCGGCTCCGGCCGCCCGTCCCACGGCGCCGACTTTCCCGGTGTGGCGGGCTTTCCGCGTCGCGCCGTCGCCCGCGAGGCGTCGCCGGAAGCCCGGCGTGCCGACCCGCCCGACGAATGCACGAATTCCTACGTTTCGTTGCTCCGCACGAGGCCCCCGATCTGCCAATCTGGGCGCCCGCCGTCGACAATCGGCTGCACGCGATGCCTACGAAAGGACCGCCCTCATGCCACAGAACGTCAGAGGGGTCGTCGCCCGAGAGCAGGGCAAGCCCGTGACCGTCGAGACCGTTGTGGTCCCCGACCCGGGTCCCGGTGAGGCCGTGGTGAAGATCCAGGCCTGCGGCGTCTGCCACACCGACCTGCACTACCGCGAAGGCGGCATCAACGACGAGTTCCCGTTCCTGCTCGGCCACGAGGCCGCGGGCGTCGTCGAGTCCGTCGGCGACGGCGTCGTCGACCTCGAACCGGGCGACTACGTCGTGCTCAACTGGCGCGCCGTCTGCGGTGTCTGCCGCGCCTGCAAGAAGGGCAAGCCGCACCTGTGCTTCGACACCCACAACGCGGCACAGGCGATGACCCTCACCGACGGCACCGAACTGTCGCCCGCCCTCGGCATCGGCGCGTTCATCGAGAAGACCCTCGTCCACTCGGGCCAGTGCACCAAGGTCGACCCGAACGTGCCCGCCCAGGTCGCAGGCCTACTCGGCTGCGGTGTCATGGCGGGCCTCGGCGCCGCGGTCAACACCGGCCAGGTCGGACGCGGTGACTCCGTGGCCGTCATCGGCTGCGGCGGCGTCGGTGACGCCTCGATCGCCGGTTCCGCGCTGGCAGGTGCCACCACGATCGTCGCCGTCGACACCGACCCCAGGAAGCTCGACTGGGCCAAGCAGTTCGGTGCCACCCACACGTGCAACGCGCGCGAACAGGACCCGGTCGAGTTCATCCGCTCGGTCACCGACGGCAACGGTGCCGACGTCGTCGTCGAAGCCGTCGGCCGCCCCGAGACCTACAAGCAGGCCTTCTACGCCCGTGACCTCGCGGGCACCGTCGTCCTCGTCGGCGTACCCACGCCCGACCTGAACGCACCGGAGATCCCGTTGATCGACTACTTCGCCCGCGGCGGGGCGCTCAAGTCGTCCTGGTACGGCGACTGCCTGCCCTCCCGCGACTTCCCGATGTATGTGGACCTCCACATGCAGGGCCGGTTCCCGCTCGACAAGTTCGTCACCGAGACCATCGCCCTCGACGAGGTGGAGTCCGCATTCGACAAGATGCACTCCGGCGACGTGCTGCGTTCGGTGGTGGTCCTCTGATGGCACCGATCGACCACGTCGTCACGTCCGGCACCTTCAACCTCGACGGCGGCAGCTTCGACGTCGACAACAACGTGTGGATCGTCGGCGACGAGCGCGAAGTCTTCGTCATCGACGCCGCCCACGACGCCAGCGCCATCGCCGCCGCGGTCGGCGACCGTCGCGTCAAGGCCATCGTGTGCACCCACGCCCACGACGACCACGTCAACCAGGCACCCGCGCTCGCCGACCGGTTCGACGCGCCCATCATGCTCAACCCGGCCGAACGCGTGCTCTGGGACATGACATGGCCCGACCGCACGCCCGACCGGGAGCTCGAGGACGGTCAGCAGCTGTCCGCGGGCGGGGTCGATCTGCGCGTGCTGCAGACCCCTGGGCACTCGCCGGGCTCGTCGTGCCTGTACGCGCCCGAACTCGGCGTCGTGTTCACCGGCGACACCATGTTCAACGGTGGGCCCGGCGCGACCGGCCGGTCGTATTCGAGTTTCGACACGATCATCGAGTCGATTCGCACGACACTGCTGCCCCTGCCGGGCGAGACGCAGGTCCGCACGGGCCACGGCGACTCGACGAAGATCGGTGACGAGGCGCCGCACCTCGAGGAGTGGATCGCGCGCGGCCACTGAATCGCTGCCCGCCACCCGACCGGAGGCGCACGCCCTGCGACGCGGGTGCGCCTCCGGTCGTCCGCGGCCTTCCCAGCGGGCGGCGCGGAGCCGCACCCGGCATGAGCCGCACCAAGCTGCGGAGTCGTGGTCGGCGTAGCCGCTTCACGGCCGGCTCCCGCTTCGGGTCAGGGCGTCGTACGCTTGGCTGATGGCACGCGCACAACAGGCACGGCCGCAGAACGTCGACGAGTACCTCGACCGGTTCGCATCGCCCGTGCGGGAGCGGCTCGCGGCGGTGCGTGACCTCGCCCGAGAGGCCGCCCCCGACGCGGTGGAAGCGATCAAGTGGGGCGACCCCGCGTGGGTACACGCCTCCGGCACGATCCTGTTGGTGCTCGCGGGGTACTCGAAGCACATCGGCGTCGTCTTCACGCCCACCACCCGCGAGGCGTTCGACGCCGAACTCGCCGACTACAACCCCGGCAAGGGCTCGGTGAAGATCGCCCACACGCAGCCGATCCCCGAGGACCTGCTGCGGCGCATGATCGCCCACCGCATCCGCGAACACGAGCTCGACGGCGTCAAATGGATGTGACGGCCGGCCCGGAACAACAGCGGCCCGGAGCAGCGGCACGCCCCGGAGCCGCGGCACGCCCCGGAGTCGCATTCGGCACGACCAGGGGGCACGACCAAGGGAGCGCCGGCCGGTCAGCTGGCGGGTGCCTGCCAGAGCCCGACGATCGCGTCGATGAGGCCGTCCGCCGTGTCGCGCCAGGTCTCCCGCGTCGTCGGCCTGCCCCGCGCCAGCGCGCGCTCGCGATCCGCCACCATGTGCATCATCAGGTGCCCGGTGATGGCGGCGCGTTCGGCCCGCACCTCCGGTGGCAGTTGCTCCACACACCGATGGATCCCTTCGAGCACGGTCGCCATCGCCGGATCCGCCCGGAATCGCTGCTCGAGGATCGGATGCAGCGTCGGATCGGTCACCAGTTGCGCGTTGAACCGCGCGAACCACGTCGGCTTGCCCAGTGCCGCGAGGTGGTCGGCCACCGGCAGCACGAAGCACGACACCCAGTCCCGCAGCCCCGGATGCTCGCCGACCCGGGCGACGTAGTCGGCGCGCCTGCGCGCGAGCGCGTCCTGATGCCGTTCGACCAGCGCGGTGATCAGGTCGTTCTTCGTGCCGAAGTGGTAGTGGACGGCCGCGTTGTTGCCCTGCCCGGCGGCTTCGCTGATCTGCCGGTTCGACACGTTGTAGACGCCGTGTTCGGCGAACAGTCGCTCCGCCGTGGCGAGGATGATCTCGCGCGTCGAACCCGTGGCGGGTGGCTCCACCGATCGCCCGGTCGCTCCGTCCGACGTCGTCACCGTCGTGGCCCCTCCGTACCGACTGCGGTCCGGCGCCCGCTCGCCGGACGTGTACCGGCTCGAACGCCATCCCGACCCACGTTAATCCTGGTCAGCGCGGCGTTACGAATCGTGACCCGAAAGCCCGGAATGTCACCCTGTGTGGGTGAGACGTTTGTGTCCGAATCCGTTCTTTCGACTGTGTGTAGCGCGACGTCTGTGCGGGTAACGCCTGCGCGTCGGAACGGTGTCGTCTCGGTGAGGCGCACCCCTTCGCCCAGGCCGACCCGATATCGGCAGGTGAACGCCGCGTTCCGCGAGAGGTCGGCGTGTGCCTCCGGAGCGTCTGCACCCGGTGTCAAGCAGTTGTTTTTGGTGCTGCAAAGGTGGTAAACACCGGTACTCGCGTCACTCATCCGGAGGAATTGCTGCATGTTGCAGGCCGGTGCACGGGTGTCCGGGCTTGTCCGCGCTGCGCGCCACGGCACGTCCGGTCCGGTGTGTTGCCCCGTCATTCGGGACCACCTGTGGAGGAACCTGTGAGGTTGTGGAAGCGGCGCTCCGCCGCGGCCGAGTCGCGCCGGTCCGAGGACCGGTCGAACGCCGCTCCCTCGGCGTTCCCTCCCACGGAGGCCCGCGGTGGCCAGCCGGGAGGCGAGGCCGCGCACGCTGCGCCGACGCCCGGAACGCCCCCGGACGGAACGCAGTCGCCCCCGGGAATGTCGTCGGGAGTGTCCGCACCCGATGACGGCAGGCTGCCCGCCCGTACGGTGCGGGGACGTGTACTGCGCGGCGATGCCGCCGGAGGACCGTCCGCAGGTCAGCCACTGCCCGCGGTCACCACCGTCACCGCCCACCGGCGCAACGGTGCCGTCGTGGCCAGCACCGTGAGCGAGGACGGTGGCTACGTGCTCGACGGACTGCCCGCCGAACCGCTCACGCTCGTCGCGGTCGAACATCCCGCGGTGCACGAGGAGGTCGTCGTCCGCCCAGGCGACCAGCGCCGCGACATCGCGTTGCCCGCGTTCCCGAGGAAGGATCTCCGGTGACCATGCCCGGCGAATCCCCACAGTGGCCGCAGGAAGAGCCCACCCCGAACGGATTCGGCACCGGTGCCGTCGGTGTCAACGGCTCGGGTGTCAACGGGGCCGGGGTCAACGGGGTGAGCGTCGCGGATGCCGGCGGTGAGCGGGACGCGGGCGGTGACGCGTCGGCACGCGGAGCTCCCGACCCGGCGACCCGGCGACCCGGCGAGCACGACGGGCGGGATGCGGACTCGGGAGACCTTGACGATCTCGACGACCTCGACCAGCCGGGTGCCCCCGAGAGCGGTCCGGTGGCCGGGGCGGACGGCGCGGTCCGCGACTTCGGCAGCATCAGCGGGCTGCGCGGAATGCGCGCGCGAGCGTTGGGCGGCCAGCAGCCGACGACGGTGTTGTCCGGTGTCGTGCAGGGAGGGAACCGCCCGCTGGCGGACGTCACCGTGACCGTCACCGACCGCACCGGATCGCAGTGCGCGCGGGCGACCACGGACGCGAGCGGGGTGTTCCACGTCTCGGGCCTCGAACCCGGCAGTTACGTGCTGGTGTTCGCCCGCGCCGGTTATCGTCCACAAGCGACGGTCGTGCCCCCGGGGCCGATGCCGTCGCGTCTCGACATCTCGCTCGAGCCGACGGCCGGGGTCGGCGGAACGGTGCGGGACCGCATCGCGGGCAAGCCCATCCCCGGCGCCACCGTCACGGCCATCGGCGCGGCGGGCGAGGTCATCACCAGCACCGTGTCCGGAGAGGACGGTGCCTACCACCTCGCGGGCGTCGACGCCCCGCAGATCACGCTCGTCGCCGCGGCGCCGTTGGCCGATCCGGTCGCGACCGTCGTGGCGCTCGACGAGGGTCCGGTCACCGACGTCGACCTGGAACTCGAACTACGTGGGGCGCTCACGGGTGTCGTCACGTCCGGTGGCTGGCCGTTGTCCGGCGTGCGGTTGCTGCTGCGGGGCGCCGACGGTGCGGTGGTCAGTTCGACCGTCACCGACGACGGTGGGCGCTACCGGTTCGGCGCGGTCGCTCCCGGCAACTACACCGTGACGACAGCCCCGGCGGCGCCGTGCGTGCAGACGGTCGGCCCGAACGCGACACTCGCCGACCTGCGCGTCGGCTCCGAACCCGCCGACACCGGTGCGGACCGCGGTGCGGGGCCTGTCACCGAGGTGTTCCCCGCGGTGTCGCCGCAACCGCCTCGTGGAGGCTGAGTCGGCCTCGGAACCGTCCAGCCGGCGCGGCTCGTTGTATACAGATCCCGGTTCGGGATCCCGTCGATTTTCGGCCGTACTGTTGTGCGGGCGTCGACGCGCGGCTACTTTGCATACAACCTGAGCCGCGGGGTGGTGACCACTCCGCAGCCGGGTGGAAGGTGCGATCACCGGCTCACCGAGGAGCTGCCGCATGGGTCAACGCCGATCCTCGTCACGCCCGACCTCCGAACCCATCCGCAACCCGTGGCTCTGGGTGGCGTTCGTGGCGCTCATCCTGGCCATGGCGCCGTGGTACCTACCGGCGGGTGATGCCGCACCGCTGGTGTTCGGTGTCCCGTACTGGTTCCCCGTGTCCGTCGCCGCGACCCTGCTGTTCTCCGGGGTCGCCGCGTGGGCGTGCCTGCGGCGCTGGAACCTCGACGAACCCGAGGAGGAGCGCAGGGCCGCCGAGGCCGCAGCCCGGCACGACGGCGACGCACCCGACGGCGACAGTGAACCCGACGGTGCCGACTCCGCCGGTCCGCACGGCGAGGAGGGTCGCTCGTGAACGACCTGATCTTCGGCGGCACCAGCGGCATGCTCGTGCTCGGCTTCTACGCGCTGACGATGCTGGTCATCGGCTACGTCGCCGGACGGCGGAACCCCGGAACCCGGCACACCGCGAAGGGGTACTACATCGCAGGCGGTGGACTCGGCTTCGTCGCGCTGTTCTTCACGCTCTACGCCACGCAGTACAGCGGCAACTCGGTCGTCGGCTACGCGCCCACCGCGTACCGCACCGGTTTCCCGTGGTGGCAGTCCGTCGGATTCATGACGGCCGTCATCGTGGGCTACCTGTTGTTCGCGCCCCGGCTGTACACCGTCGCCAAGCGCGAAGGGTTCATCACACCGACGGACTGGGTGCGACACCGGTTCGCGTCGACGCCCGTGTCGGTGCTCGTCGTGATCCTCATGCTCTGGGGGCTGGCGAATTACCTGCTCGAACAGCTCGTCGCGATGGGGCACGCGATCTCCGGGCTGACGGGCAACACGGTGCCGTACCAGCTCGGTGTGATCGCGTTCGTGCTGGTCATGCTCATCTACTCGTGGCTCGGCGGGATGCGCGCCGTCGCGCTCACCGACGTCATGCAGGGCATCGCGCTGCTGATCGGCGTGAGCGTGCTGCTGGGCGGATCGCTGTACCTCGTCGGCGGCGACCTCGGCGACGTGGTCGGGGACATGCTGCGCGAGGAGCCGGAGAAGGTCGCCGTGCCGCCGACCGAGGTGTCGGTGAACTGGATCGCGATGATGCTGCTCATCGGGTTCGGCGCCTCGGTGTACCCGCACGCGATCCAACGCGTCTACGCCGCCCGCAGCGAGCGGACGCTCAAGCGCTCGTTGGCGATCATGGCGTGGATGCCGCTGGTGACCACGGGTGTCGTGTTCTGCGTCGGCATCGTCGGCACGGAGCTGTACCCAGGACTGTCCGAATCGGAATCGGAACAGCTCGTCGGGCTCGTCGCGAACAGCGTCGCGGCCATCGGCCCGTTCTTCTACGCCGTCATGGTGCTGATGTTCGGCGGCATCGTCGCCGCCATCGTGTCCACTGCGGACTCGGCACTCCTGGCGTTCTCGTCGATCTTCTCGCGGGACCTGTACGGCAGGTACCTCCGGCGGTCGGCATCGGAGAAGCGGCAACTGCTGATCGGCAAGGTGGCCGGGGTCGTGATCGTCGCCGTGCTGTTGCTGATCGCGTGGAACCCGCCCGGCACGCTGTACGCGATCTTCGTGCTGAAGTTCGAACTGCTGGTGCAGATCGCGCCCGCGTTCGTGCTCGGACTGTACTGGCGCAGGCTCGCCGCGGGCCCGGTGTTCTGGGGCATGCTCGCCGGTGCGGTGTTCGCGGGCGTCTGCACGGTACTCGACCTCGAGCAGCCGGTGGGCATCCCGTTCGGCCTGCTGGGCCTCGCCCTGAACGCCGTGATCTGCGTCGTCGGGTCGCTGCTCACCCGCCCGCAGGCCGACCCCGAACGGGAGGAGGCGACGGCGGAGCCGCAGCCCGGTTGAGCACCGGGGTTCGCGGTGGCTGTGACCCACGCGGACCGTGTGTTAACCCGCCTGTGCGGGCGACAGGATGCGCTGGACCGTCACTGTGCTACGCCGAAGGGGTTCGCCTGGGCCCAGCACACCACGTCCGCGGCTCGTGAGCCAGTCCTGGACTCAGCGGACCGACCCGGCCGCCTCGAGATACGCCCGCCACCCGCCGTGCTCGGTGATGTCGACACCACCCGCCGCCGTGTCCGCATCACAGTGAAAGCCCAGAACCTGCTCGCCATCGTCGACGATCACCACACCCAGGGCCATCGGTTCCGGAAGTCGCGAAAGGAACACACCCAGTGCGGTCGTCGACAACCGCCAGCGTTCCCCGAGGAGACTCTCACCCCGCGTCCGGTCCCGGACGACGCCGGGCTTGGGCGGGACGGTGGGAAGCGCCACCATCCGGTACTCCGGAGCCGTGTGCACCTCACCGAGGTACCGGGCACCCAGCTCGGTCAACTCGTGATTCAGTGGACACCCACGCAGGTGCGCGCCGAACACGACCAGGTCCGTGCCCGCGTCCGGCCGGGCCTGCGGAGGTTCCACGTCGGTCAACATCGCCCCCACATCAAGCGCGACCTGGTCGTCGAACGCCCGCGTGATCACACTGACGCCGAACGGACTGCCGTCCGCCGTACCCGCGGGAACTGCGGCGGCCGCCATGTCCAGCAGGTTCACGAAGTTGGTGTAGACGCCCATCCGGGAGTTCACGCCGACCGGATCGGCCTGGACCTCGGCGATCGTCGGATGCCCCGTCGTCGTCGGCAACAGCAGCGCATCGAACCTGGTCAACAACGAGTCAGCCTCCGTGCGGTAGGCGTCCAACCGCTCGAGGTCGGTGGCGAATCGGTGGGCAGGGAGCGTCCGTGCGGCCAGTACGATGCCCGCGACCGTCGGATCGGCACCGTCAGGCGTAGTGGCCAGGAAATCGCCGACGGCCGCGTAGCGCTCGGCGACAAGCGCACCGTCGTACAGCAGCGTCGCTGCGTCGAGGAACGGCCGCACGTCGATGCGCTCGACAACCACACCCGCCCCGCGTAGCCGGTCGACGGCACTGTGGAAGGCGGCGACCCGCTCGGCGGACAACGGCTCCAGGCCCTCCTCGTCCGGCACCGCCACCCGAGGACCCGTCGCGGCGAACCGGGCATCCGGCGGCCACGCCCGACTCGTCGGGTCGGCGTCGTCGGGACCGGTCATCACGGTCACTGCCCGCTGTGCCTGAGCGAGGTCCGCCGCGAAGACGGTGACGCAGTCGTAGGACCGAGCGGCAGGCACGACACCAGTGTTGGGCACGAGCCCCAACGTCGGTTTCAGTCCGACGATCCCGTGCAGTGCTGCCGGCACCCTCCCTGACCCCGCCGTGTCCGTACCCAGCGCGAAATCCGCGATCCCCAGCGCCACCGCGACGGCCGACCCGGAACTCGAACCGCCGGAGATCTTGTCCGGCTGTTGGGCGTGCCGTACCGCGCCGTACGGACTGCGGGTGCCGACGAGACCGGTCGCGAACTGGTCGAGGTTCGTCTTGCCCAGCACCAGCGCACCCGCATCCACCAGCCTGCGCACCACGGTCGCGCTGACCTCGGGGGAGTAGGCGTACGAAGGGCACCCTGCGGTGGTGGGGAGGCCCGCGACGTCGATGTTGTCCTTGACCGCGAACACCAGGCCCGCCAGCGGCAGGTCGGCACCGGCTGCCAGGCGATCCTCCAGCGCAGCGGCCTCGCGCAGGACGTCGTCGGCGTCTCGGAGCGTGATCCACACTTCCGGGCGGTCGACCTCGGCGATCGTGCGGTAGGCGGCGCGGACGCGTTCGGTGGGGGTCATCGGATCCTTCCCTGTGGTGACGAGTGGTGGTGCTTGCGAAAGCTAAGGTCGAGGGCGTGACTGCAGCCGACGACGCGAACAGCAGGGCGCCGAGGGCGGAGATTGCGCACGCGGTGCGGGAGGACATCCTGGCCGGCAGGCTGGCGCCCGGTGACCGGTTGCGTGAGGCCGATCTGGCCGAGCGGTTCGGCGTGTCGCGAGTGCCGATCCGCGAAGCGTTGTCGCAACTCGACAGTGAAGGGTTCGTCACGCTGGTCCGCTACCGCGGGGCCACGGTGTCGGCGACGTCCGGGGAAGCGGCTCTCGAACTGCTTCAGGTGAGACGGGGACTCGAGGTGCTGGCCGCCCAGCTCGCCGCGGAACGTCATGGTGGCGAGGTCGCCGAGGAACTGGCCCGCGTGGTCGAGATCGGGCGCTCGGCCGACGTCAGTGAGGCCCGGGACGAACTGCCGTCGCTCGTGATGCGCTTCCACAGCCTTGTCGCCGAGGCCTCGGGCAACCACCAGTTGCAGAAGATGCTCACCCAGGTGCTGGGGCGGGTGTCGTGGATCTTCGACCAACGTCTCGAAGCGCGCACCGATACCTCGTGGAGCGATCACGCCGTGATCGCACAGGCGATTCTCAGCGGTTCCCCGGTGCAGGCCGGATATCTGATGGGGGAGCACATCGCCAGGGACGAGGCTCTGCTCGCCGAGCTCGAACATAGCTAGATTGTATACGAAGATGCGGCGTTGCCCCGGTTCGTAACCTCGAATGAACCAACCATAACGTCGCTGAAACACTGGTCGTATACAAAAATGGCATGTCGACCGAAACGCCCCCTGCCGAGTCCCCGCCGGGGCCGGCCGCGCCGCGCCTGTCGGCCTGGCGCATCGTCCTCTTCGGGCTGCAACACGTCCTGGTGATGTACACCGGTTGTGTCGCGGTGCCGCTCGTGTTCGGCGAATCGTTGGGACTCCAGCAGTCGACGATCGCGACCCTCGTCAACGCCGACCTGCTCGTGGCGGGGATCGTGACCGTCATCCAAGCCGTCGGGCTCAGCCGGTTCCTCGGGGCCCGTATGCCCGTCGTCGCGGGTGCCTCGTTCACGGCCGTCACGCCCATGGTCCTCATCGGACAGGAATACGGACTGTCCGCGGTCTACGGGTCGATGATCGCTGCAGGCGTCTTCGGCGTGCTCGTCGCTGTGCCGTTCTCCCGGCTGCTTCGGTTCTTCCCGCCGATCGTGCGCGGAGCGGCAGTCACCATGATCGGGCTGTCGCTGATCGGCAAGGCCGTCGACATGATCTTCGACGGTGACCAGGCGGGAGGGGCGCCGCTCGCGCTGGCCGGCGGGGTCGTGCTCACGATCGTCGCACTCATGCGGTACGGACGTGGAATGGTGGCGCAGTCCGCGGTACTGATCGCGCTCGTGCTCGGCACGGCCGCCGCGGCGATCATGTCCATGACGGACTTCGGCGCCGTCGGCGCGGCCGACTGGCTCGGTCTCCCCTCCGTGTTCATGTTCGGCACGCCGAGCTTCCCTCTGCCCGGCATCATCTCGATGTGCCTGGTCATGCTCGTGATCTACACCGAGTCGACCGCATATCTCCTGTCGGTGGCCGAGACCACCGGTGGCAAGGCGGATCCGAAGATGCTCTCGCGCGGCCTGGCCGCGGACGGGGTGTCCTCGGTTCTCGCCGGCTTCATGACGTCCTTCCCGGACACCGTCTTCGCTCAGAACGTCAGCCTCGTGCGCATGACCGGCGTCACCAGCAGGCGTGTGGTGGCGGTCGCGGGCGGCATCCTCATCGCCCTCGGACTGGTACCGAAGATGGGAGAGGTGGTCGCGAGCCTGCCCGGCCCGGTGATCGGTGCGGTCAGCCTCGTCATGTTCGCGACCGTGGCCGGGGTCGGTATCTCCACGCTGTCGAAGGTCGACTTCTCGGGCAACGACAACCTGCTGATCGTGTCGGTCGCGATGGGTATCGGAATGATCCCGATCGTTGCACCCGACGTCTACGACGGCTTGCCGTCGGCCGCCAAGATCATCTTTGGCGGCGCCATCACCAGCACCGTCATCGTCGCGTTCACGCTCAACCTCCTGTTCAACCACCTGGTGCCCCGAGGGGCCCGACGAAAGGACACCGCGGCATGAGCGCCGTCACCCTGATCACCGTGCCCACGAGCGGGCCGGACGACACCGGCGCGCTGGACGCGCTCGCCGGTACCGGGTACGGAACCGGCGACGTGCTCTCGGTGATCGGCAAGACCGAGGGCAACGGATGTGTGAACGACTTCAGCAGGACGCTTGCCGCTGCCGCGTGGGAGCACCAGCTGCCGGACTCGGCCGTCACCGTGTTCTCCGGCGGCACCGAGGGCGTGCTGAGTCCACACGTGAACCTGCTCGTGCGCGACGAGACACGCCACGACGGATTCGACCGCGGTCTCGTCGCGGCGGCAGGTCGCACCCGGCCGCTCGAGCCCGGTGAGGTGGGCAGGGCCGAACAGGTCGACGCCGTCACCGACACAGTGTCCACACTGGTCTCGGAGCTAGGCGTGTCGAGCGACGACATCCACTTCGTACTCGTCAAATGTCCCTTGCTGACCTCCGACAAGATCGCGGCGCTCCGGGCCGCGGATGTCCAACCCGCGGCCGACGACACCTACGAGTCGATGGGGCGCTCGCGTGCGGCCAGTGCGCTCGGTATCGCCGTGGCGCTGGGCGAATGTGAGCGAGCGTCGGCGCTCGAGGCGTTGGCGGGTCGAGGCGACGTGTCGTCGGCGCGGGCCTCGGCGAGTGCCGGAGCCGAGCTGGAGGACTGTCACGTGCTCGTCGTCGCCGAGAGCGAGGCTGCGGCGAACCCACTGCGTGCTCTGCACGGCGAGATGTCCGATGCCATCGACGTCGCCGCGGTGCGCGCCCTGTTGGACGAAGTGGACCGACGGGGCGGGACGGTGCGGCAGATCTTCGCCAAGGCCGAGGCCGACCCCGCAGGTGCCGTCCGGGGGCTGCGCCACACGATGCTCACCGACTCCGACGTCAACTCCACACGGCACGCGCGCGCCGCGGTCGGCGGGTTGTTGTCGGCGCTGAAGGGCGACGGAGCCGTCTATGTCTCCGGAGGTGCCGAACACCAGGGCAGGCCGGGTGGCGGCAGCATCACGGTTGTCTTCGAACTGCCTTCGCCCGCGGGAGGTGACGTATGACCGCCACGGCATCCGGGACGGCCACAGGATCGGCGACGGACGGGAAGTCGACCGGGATCGAGGAGTTCGAGGACACGGCTGTTCCACCCGAACGTCGGCGCGGCCTGTGGTCGGTGTCCGCAGTGTGGTTCGGCTTCCCGATGGTGCTGACGTGCGCCATCTTCGGCGGCCTCATCGTCCACTCGCTCGGGTTCTGGGTCGGCATGGCCGCCATCGGCACCGGCAGTCTGTGTCTGATGGGCTACGTCGGGGCGCTCAGTGTGCTCGCCGGGCGAACCGGCAAGAACTTCGCGTTGACAGCCCGCGAGACCTTCGGGCGCAGGGCGGCGGTGATCCCGTCGGCGTTCCTCGCGACGATCGTCATCGGCTGGTTCGCCTTCCAGACCGGTATGGCCGGTTCCATCCTGCACGGAAGTCTCGGCTGGCACGAACGACTGACCACCTTGGCCGCAGGGCTGCTGTTCGTCGGTGTGACGCTGCTGGGGATCCGCGCGCTGTCGGTCGTCGGCATGGTCGCCGCGCCGTTCTACATCGTGCTCGGCGTCGTCGCCGTCGTGCTCGCAGCTGCCGAGGCCACGGCACCCGTGACGGCATACGAGGGAACCGGCGGCGCGCTGAGCTTCGGAGCGTCCGTCACCCTGGTGATCGCCTCGTTCATCGACTCCGGGACCATGACGGCGGATTTCACCCGGTGGTCGCGCAACGGCAGGGAAGCGTTCCTGGCCGCGGCATCCGCTTTCCCGATCAGCCAGGTCATCGCCCTGGTGATCGGCGGGCTCGTGGTGGCACTCGGCGGCGCCACCGACCCGAGCACGGACGGCGGCGACTTCTTCGGCCTGCTCGTCGAGCACGGCGGGCTGCTCGTGCCGCTCGCCGTGCTGTTCGTGTTCGTCAACCTCGGCTCGGTCTGCGCGCACTGCCTGTACAACGGCGCCGTCGGCTGGAGTCAGCTGACGAGGGGCCGGATGCGCAGGCTGACACTGATTCTCGGCACGATCGGTACGGTTCTCGCCGTCGCCGGTATCTGGGCGTACTTCGAGCAGTGGCTCAACCTGCTCGGGGTGATCGTGCCGCCGATCGGTGCCGTCGTGATCCTCGACCAGCTCGTGCTGCCTCGCTTCGGCCTCGGCTCTCGTGGGGCGGCGACGCAGGTCCGCTGGCCGCCGTTCGCCGGGTGGGCCGCGGGTGCCGCGGCCGGACTCGCGACCTACGCGTTCGCTCCGTGGTTGTCCGACGCCGTCGTCGGTTTCCTCGTCGCCTCGCTCGTGGCAGCGGTCGCGTCCGCCGCGGAACGCCGACCCCGTCGTGCCGTTGCCGGCGTCGACGATTCCTCCGCACCGAAACCCGACAAGGAGATTTCCGTATGAGCCAGCTGTCCACTGTGGATGCCAAGCCGTACGTGTGGCCGTTCGACGGCCCCATCGACCCCGACCGGACCGCCCTGCTGCTGATCGATTGGCAGACCGATTTCTGCGGGAAGGGTGGATATGTCGACCGGATGGGCTACGACCTGTCGCTGACCCGTGCCGGTCTGGATCCCACCGCGCGGGTGCTCGCCGCGGCACGTGAGCGCGGACTCGCCGTCTTCCACACCCGTGAAGGGCATCGGCCGGACCTGTCCGATCTGCCGGAGAACAAGCGGTGGCGGTCGGCCCAGGTCGGGGCGGAAATCGGTAGCCATGGCCCGTGTGGCCGCATCCTCGTGCGCGGTGAACCGGGCTGGGAGATCGTGCCCGAGGTCGCCCCGCTGCCCGGAGAAGCGGTGATCGACAAGCCGGGCAAAGGTGCCTTCTACGCCACCGACCTGGATCTGTTGTTGCGCTCGAACGGGATCACCCACCTCGTCCTCACCGGCATCACCACCGACGTGTGCGTACACACGACGATGCGCGAGGCCAACGACCGCGGCTACGAGTGTCTCGTGCTCTCGGACTGCACCGGCGCGACCGAACGCAAGCACCACGAGGCGGCTCTCAGCATGGTGACGATGCAGGGCGGGATCTTCGGGGCCGTGGCCACCTCCGAGGACTTACTCGCCGGCCTCGACGTAGCCCCGGTCCCGGCGTCCGCGTCGACATGAGACGCGTGGTGCTCGTCCACGGCGCGGCCACCGCCCCGGACGTGTGGGAGTCGACGACGACCGCGCTGCACGGCTCGGCCGAGGTGAGTTGTCCCGAACGGCCGCAGTCCGGTGACCTCGACACGGAGGTCGAGTTCCTGGCTCCGTTGTGCGCAGGGGCGTTCGTCGTAGGGGTCAGCGGGGGAGCGACGCTCGGGCTCGAACTCGTCGCTCGCGGCGTGCCGGTCACCGGTGCGGTGCTGCACGAGCCTGCGGCCGGGTCCCTCATGCCGGGCCTGCTGTCCCATGTCGCGGCGGGCCTGGAGGCCGGAGGCGTCGCCGGGTTCGGTGCCGCGCTGTACGGGCCCGCGTGGGACGTCTCGAGGACGTCGGCGACCGCCGAGACCGTTGCGGCGGAGTTCGCCATGTTCGGGGCCTTCGAACCGGCTCCGCTCGGCGAACGCGCCGCCGACGTGCTGCTCACCGTGGGTGAACGTTCCCCGGAGGCGCGGCATGATTCGGTTCGTGCGTTGTGTCGCTTCCTCGGCACCCGGCGGCAGCTGGTCCCCGGGGCAGGTCATGCGGCACATCTCGAGAACGGGTCGGCGCTCGCCGCGCTCGTGCCGCGGACCGGGTGACGTTCCGGCAGGCCCGGGCGGGACGGACCGGTGCACGCGATCCGGATCACGTCCGCACGGTATGCGTCGTGTCCTTGCACGGCCTGGCGAAACCGGTGACAGCCTGACCGCATGACGCGTTGGTATCCGCACCTGTGGGCGGGCACGCTGCTGACCCAGGCCGCCTACAACGCGGCCCGCATGCTCGTCTCCTATCGGGTCCTCGAGCTGGGCGGGCACGCCGTGGCGCTCGGCGTCATCACGGCGTTGTTCTCGCTGCTGCCACTGATCGTGGCGGTGCCGGTCGGACGCGCGGTCGACAACGGTCACCCGGCGGGCATGCTGCGGGCGGGGGTGCTGCTGACCGTCGGGGCGCTGGGTGTGATCGCCGTCAGCGGCGACCTCGTCGTACTGGCGATCGGCAACGTGCTGCTGGGGTTCGCGCAGATCCTCGTGACCGTCGCCGGACAGGGATTCATCCCGCTGCTGTCGACGTCCGACCAGCTCGACCGCCGGTTCGCGGGCTGGGCACTGGCCACGTCCATCGGGCAGACCGCGGGACTGCCCGTCGCAGGGCTCGTCACCTCGGCAGGCAGCGGCTCGGGCGGCGGCGTCGCCACCACCCCGGGACTGCTGGCGCTCGCGGGACTGGCCGTGCTGGCCGTGCCCTCGACGCTGCTGATGCCGGTGGTCGGCACCGCCGCGGCGCGTGCCGGGCAGCACGGCGAAGCCCAGTCGGTGCCGACCATGTTGCGCACCCCCGGCATGCGGGCGGCCATGTTCAGCAGCCTCGTCGTGTTGACGTCGATGGACGTGCTCGCCGCGTTCCTGCCCGTGCTCGGCCACCAGCACGGCTTCGGCGTACTGACCGTGACCGTGCTGCTGATGATGCGCACCGGCGCCGCCATCGTCTCCCGCTCGTTTCTGCCCGCCCTGCTGCGGAAGGTGCACCGGCGGTGGATGCTGCTCGCCGCGACGCTGTGCTCGGCCCTGCCCATGGCCCTCATCCCCGTCCTTCCCCATCCGCTCGTCATCGGCGCGTTCCTCGTCGTCGTCGGTTTCCTCTGGGGCGTGGGTCAGCCGCTGACGATGAGCTGGGTCGTGAGCCTGGTGACCGAACGCAGCCGCGCGTCGGCCCTGTCACTGCGCCTGACCGGCAACCGGCTCGGCCAGGTGCTCGTCCCGCTCGGCGCGGGCGCCATCGCCGGCGTCGCCGGTGCGGGCGGGGTGTTCCTCGTGACCGCGGTGCTCCTCGGCACGTCCGGTGGACTCACCTGGCGCGCGGTGCGCAGGAACCTCGTCTGACCGGCCCGCGACCCGTCAGGCCCGGTCCGTGCTCCGGTCCGGAGCGTCCGGCTCGGCGGCCTGCGCGGCGGTGACCATGACGGCCCTGGCGTTCCGCATGTGCGCGGTCATGACGGCCTCAGCCCACACCGCATCGCCCGCGCGGATCGCGGCGACGATCTCCACGTGGTGGGCGAGACTGCGGCGCAGCGATGCGACGTCGTAGGTGTGGAAGTTGCGGAGCACGATCGGCGCGTGCACGGCCCCGGACAGGGCGCCGGCCAGCGCCGAGTTGCCCGCCAACGTCGACAGCCGGTCGTGGAACTGGCGGTTGAGCTCCGCCAGCACGTCGAGATCCTGCCGGGGGCCGGGGGAGCCGACCCCGACCATGCGCTCGGCCAGGTCCGCCAGCTCAGCCGTGTCGCCTGCCGTCGCGTTGCCCGCCGCCAGCGCCGCCGCCCGCGGCTCCAACGTCGTCCGCAGGTCGAAGACGTCTTCGAGCTCCTGCACCGTCCAGGTCACCACGCGGGCGCCGCGGTTCGGGGCGATGTCGACGAGCCCCTCGCTGGCGAGCTGCGTCAGTGCGCTGCGCACCGGGGTGCGGCTGACACCGAGGCGCGTCGCGAGGTCGACCTCCGCCAGTCGCTCACCGGGTTGCAGCTCGCCGCGGAGGATCAGCTCGCGCAGCGCGTCGACCGTGCGGGTGGTCGACGTCGACGGTTCGGTCATGCGGTCCCCTCGGGTGGTGATCACTGATTCGTAGCCGCTGTCGGCCGATTGTGTGCAATCCTCGGCGGAGGCGTTCCGGTAGTGGCGGGCGTGGACAACGTCCGGCCGGTGGGCCGTAGTAGGGAGGCTAGTCGTGGGAGAACTGCTCGGCACCGTGGACACACCACCTCGCAAACGGTTGCGCGACCTGTTGTCGACGGGCGGGCCGGTCGTGGCGCCGGGTGCCTACGACGCGCTGTCCGCCCGGCTCGTCGAACAGGCCGGATTCGACATTGTGTACATGACGGGTTTCGGTACGACCGCGTCACTGATCGGCAGGCCCGACGTCGGCCTGCTCTCCGGCGCCGAGATGATCGACAATGCCACGCGCATGGTCTCCGCCGTCGACGTCCCGGTGATCGCCGACGCCGACACCGGCTACGGCAACGCCCTCAACGTCGTGCGCACCGTGCGCGCCCACGAACAGGCCGGCGTCGCGGGAGTGCACCTCGAAGACCAGGTCATGCCGAAGAAGTGCGGGCACATGTCCGGCAAGGCCGTCATTCCCGTCGACGAGATGACCGGCAAGATCCGCGCCGCCGTCGAGGCACGGCGCGACCCCGACTTCGTGCTCATCGCCCGTACCGACGCCGCCGCGGTGCACGGACTGGACGACGCCGTCGCGCGTGCCCGTGCCTACGCCGAGGCGGGCGCCGACGTGCTGTTCGTCGAGGCTCCCACCAGCGAGGAGGGCATCGAGACAGTGGCGCGCGAGCTCCGCGGCGTCGCGCCGCTGGTGTTCAACTGGGCCGAGGGCGGGCGTACACCGCCGCTGTCGCTCGACCGCATCGGTGAACTCGGCTTCTCGCTGGTGATCTTCCCGATCGGCACGCTGCTCGCGGCGACCGCCGGCATGCGGTCACTCCTCGCCACGCTGAAGGCCGAGGGCACGCCGACGTCCTCGCTCGGCGAGCTGCCGTCGTTCGGCGAGTTCACCGACCTCATCGGACTGCCCGAGATCGGCCACCTGGAGCAACGCTTCTCGTGACCGGTGCGTCTGCTCGACTGCGCGTGTCCTGCGGTCGGGCGCCGCGTGTTTCTGCGTTCGGCCGCCGAGTGGTGATCACCAGGGCACGCGGTTAGGTTGAGTGATGCGCATACGTGCACCTTCCCGGCGAGCAGACAAAGGGGTTTCGCCATGCCGGACAATCGCGTTGTCGTCTACAAGGGTCCGGGTGAGGTCGCGGTGGAATCCGTCGACTACCCGAAACTGGAACTGCCGAGCGACGTCGTCGACGGACTCGGAATCAAGAAGAAGGCGCCGCACGCGGCGATTCTGCGGATCGTCACCACCAACATCTGCGGAAGCGATCAGCACATGGTGCGAGGCCGCACCACGGCTCCGGTCGGGCAGACGCTCGGCCACGAGATCACCGGCGAAGTCGTGGAGGCCGGCGACGACGTGCTGTTCGTCCGGGAGGGCGACATCTGCTCCGTCCCGTTCAACATCGCCTGCGGCCGCTGCCGGATGTGCAACGAGGGAAAGACCGGAATCTGCCTCAACGTGAATCCGGCTCGCCCGGGCGCCGCCTACGGGTACGTCGACATGGGCGGCTGGATCGGCGGCCAGGCGGAGTACGTCATGGTGCCGTTCGCGGATTTCAACCTGCTCACATTCCCGGACCGCGACCGGGCGCTCGAAAAGATTCTCGACCTGACGATGCTGTCCGATATTTTCCCGACCGGATATCACGGCGCCTACACCGCGGGCGTCACCACCGGCTCGACCGCCTACGTCGCGGGCGCGGGCCCCGTCGGGCTGGCGGCCGCGCACGCCGCACAACTGCTCGGCGCGTCGGCGGTGATCGTCGGCGACATGATCCCGGAGCGACTCGAACAGGCGCGGAGCTTCGGCTGCGAGACGGTCGACCTGCGGACCGACGCGTCGTTGGCCGACATGATCGAGCAGATCACCGGTGAGCCCGAGGTCGACGCCGCCGTCGACGCCGTCGGCTTCGAGGCCCGCGGCCACGGCAAGGATGCGGGCGAACAACCGGCGACCGTGCTCAACGACGTCATGGGCATCGCGAGAGCGGGGGCTTCACTCGGCATCCCGGGGCTGTACGTCACCGGCGATCCCGGCGCGCCCGACGAGAACGCCAAGGTCGGCCAGCTCGGCGTGCGCATCGGGCTGGGTTGGGCCAAGTCGCATTCGATGACGACCGGTCAATGTCCGGTGAAGAAGTACAACCGCCAGTTGATGAACATGGTCCTCAGCGGCAGGGCCGACATCGCCAAGGCCGTCAACGCCACGACGATCTCGCTCGACGAGGCGCCGCAGGGATACCAGGAGTTCGACAGCGGCGTGGCCCGCAAGTTCGTCATCGACCCGCACGGCATGGCCCCCGCGGCCTGACCCACGCCCGCCCCGCACACCGTGTTGCGGATTCCGGGGCTCGTGTTGCGGGTCTAGGGGACCGTGTTGCGGATTCCGGGGCTCGCGTTGTGGATCCAGGGGACCGTGTTGTCGTTTCGGGGTGCGTGGTGTGACCGCTCATCGGCCGGTACGCAACGTGGACGGCTCGTGACGCGTCCATCGCGTATGGAACGAGATCTGGGGTGGGACGGCAGCTACAACGCACGCGACCTCGGCGGCCTGCCGACGGCCGACGGCCGCGCCGTCCGCTGGGGCGCCGTCGTGCGGTCGGAGGAACCGCGGTTGTTCACCGAGTCCGGTTGGCGGTCGCTGCGGGAACACGGTGTGCGGACCATCGTCGACCTCCGCAACGACGACGAACGGGGCGGTACCCGCGCCGGTGACGGGATCGACGTCGTGCACGCGCCGCTCGATCCGGTGGGCGACGACTTCTGGACCCACTACGCCGAAACGGGACTTCACGCCACGCCGCTGTACTACCGCGACCTGCTCGACAGACGCCCCGACCTGGTCGTCACCGCCGTGCGCGCCGTCGCGGGTGCCCGGCCGGGTGGGGTGCTCGTGCACTGCGCGAGCGGACGCGATCGCACCGGCCTGCTGGTGCTGGTCCTGCTGAGCCTCGCCGGCGTGCCCGGGACCGCGATCGCCGACGACTACGAACTCAGCCGCGAACGCCTCCGTCCGTTGTGGACACGGCTCGGCAGGCCGGACGACGAGCCGAAGATCCTCGACCTGCACTCCCGGCACGGCACGACGCCGCGGAAGGCGTTCCTCGACGTGTACGCCTCCCTCGACGCCGAAGCCCTGCTGCGTGACGGCGGCGTCGACGACGCGGAGATCACCGCGGTTCGCCACCGCCTCGTGGCGTGACCGAGGCACGGCGGGCCGGCCGCACCGCCGATCCGGAATCCGCAACACGAGCCCCCGAACCTGCAACACGGGCACCGGAATCCGCAACACGGACTCCCGAATCCGCAACACGGCGGCCTCGGGTCAGGGGCGCAGGCGTGGGGCGATCGTCGAGGCGTCGGGCAGTTCGGTGCGGGTCGGCATGCCGGACGCGAGCGTGACTGCCCAGTCGCACAACCCGGCCACGTCGATGCCGTGGGGAGCCTCGTCGGTGAACGGTTCGATGGACTCCGCGCCGCGGGTGAGCAACGACGCGGCGCCGGTGAAGTTGCCGCGCGCCGCATGTGTCAGCCCGACGGCCAGTTGCGCCAACCCGCGCCACAGCCCGCGCTCGGCGTCCGGCCCCGACTTCCACGCGTCCTCGAACACCTCGTGGGCGTGGAACGGCTTGCCGTCGTCGAGCAGCTGCTGCGCTTCGGCGACCGTGGCGTCCGGGGTGCGTTCCACGCCCTCGGGGGCGCGTTCCACACCCGGCGAGCCGTACGGCAACGGCCTGCCGAGGCCGTCCCGCGGGCGCGCGTTACGTGCCCTGCCGTCCGAGTCCCTGTCGCGTCGCAACCGTTCACTCACACCCCGAGTCTGACACGTGCCGCCGGCGGCCGACTGCGGCCGAGGGCGCCGCTCGGTCTCCGGACGCGTGCGCCACCGACACCGGGCCGCCACGAGGGCTCGGCGCGGCCTCCCTCACTCGGGTGGTTTCTCCCGGCGCTCCGAATCCGGCGTCAACCCGTCGGTGGCCTGTTTCGACGCCGGCTGCGGCGGCCCGCCGTGAGGCTTGGCCTTTCCGGTGAACGTGATGTGGCCCTCGGCGTGCATCCGCTCGGTCATGTGCGGATAGTGCAGCTCGAACGCGGGCCGCTCGGACCGGATCCTCGGCAGCTCGAGGAAGTTGTGCCGCGGCGGCGGGGACGTGGTTGCCCACTCGAGCGAGTTGCCGTGTCCCCAGGGGTCGTCGGCCTTGATGGGATCGCCGAACCGCCAGCTGCGCATCAGGTTCCACACGAACGGCAACATCGACGCCCCGAGGACGAACGCGCCGATGGTCGACACGGTGTTGAGCGCGGTGAACCCGTCGCCGGGCAGATAGTCGACATAGCGACGCGGCATGCCCTCCGCGCCCAGCCAGTGCTGCACGAGGAACGTCGTGTGGAAACCGACGAAGGTCAGCCAGAAGTGCAGTTTGGCCAGCTTCTCGTCCATCATCCGGCCGGTGAACTTCGGGAACCAGAAGTAGATGCCCGCGAACGTGGCGAACACGATCGTCCCGAACAGCACGTAGTGGAAGTGGGCGACGACGAAGTAGCTGTCGTGCACGTGGAAGTCGGCCGGAGGCGCGGCGAGCAGCACCCCGGTGAGCCCGCCGAGCAGGAACGTCACCATGAAGCCCAGGGACCACAGCATCGGCGATTCGAACGTGATGCGGCCCTTCCACATCGTGCCGATCCAGTTGAAGAACTTGATGCCCGTCGGCACGGCGATCGCGAACGTGAGCAGCGAGAAGAACGGCAACAACACCGAGCCGGTGGCGAACATGTGGTGCGCCCACACGGCGAACGACAACGCAGTGATGCCGATCGTCGCCAGCACCATCAGCCGGTAGCCGAACAGGGGTTTCCTGCTGAACACGGGGATGATCTCGGTGACGATGCCGAAGAACGGCAGGGCCACGATGTACACCTCGGGGTGGCCGAAGAACCAGAAGAGGTGCTGGTACAGGATCGCGCCGCCGTTCTCGGGGTCGAACACGTGCGCGCCGAGTATCCGGTCGGCGAACAGGCCGAGCAGCGCCGCGGTCAGGATCGGGAACGCCGCCAGCACCAGGACACTGGTGAACAGGATGTTCCAGGTGAACAGGGACATCCGCCACATCGTCATGCCGGGCGCGCGCAGGCACACGATCGTCGTGATCATGTTGACCGCGCCGAGGATCGTGCCCAGGCCGGACACGACCAGTCCCATGATCCACAGGTCGCCGCCGACGCCCACGGAGAACTCGGCGCGCGACAACGGGGCGTAGGCCGTCCAGCCGAAGTCCGCCGCGCCCGCGGGGTTGACCAGCGAACTCAGCACCATCAGCCCGCCGAACAGGAACAGCCAGTACGAGAACGCGTTCAGCCGGGGGAACGCCACGTCGGGCGAGCCGATCTGCAGCGGCAGCACGAGGTTGGCGAACGCGAACACCACCGGAGTCGCGTACAGCAGCAGCATGATCGTGCCGTGCATCGTGAACAGTTGGTTGTACTGTTCCGGTGACAGGAACTGCTGCCCCGGCCGTGCCAGTTCGCCACGCATGAGCAGCGCCATCAGGCCGCCGATCATGAAGAACGCCAACGACGTGGCCATGTACAGCTGGCCGATGACCTTGTGATCCGTCGTACGCGCGAGGCCGAGCATGCGCAGTCCGCGCTTACGCGGAGGCGGCTCGTTGCCGGAGATCCGCGTCGGCGTCACATCGGTCGGGGGCGTTACCGAGTGCGTGGTCACGACGGCACCTCCACCAGCACGTTCACCTGCGCGGGGACGATCCCCCGTCGACCGTAGGCCCGCGCGGTCGTGATCGCAGCACGTCGTCACCTCGTCACCTCGTCAACGCCACGGCTGTGGTGCATCGCGGGCGGCGCGGTGGAGTGTCGAGTGGGTGCAACACGAGCCCCCGGAACCGCAACACGGGCCCCGGAAACCGCAACACGGGCTCCTGGGGGCGCACACGGTGGTGTGCGGGTCAGCTCACGGCGGGGCGCCGGTACCAGGACGTCCAGAGCGGACGGTAACCGTGGGCGTACCAGAACGGCGTCGACCGCGGGCTCTCCAGCGCGTGGTGCAACAGCACGGCCTCGACGTCCTCCGAATCGAACAGCTGGTGCGCGTGCGCGACGAGGGCGGACCCGACGCCGCTGCTGCGCGCCTCCTCGGCGACGTGCAGGGACGCCAGGTAGCCGACCCGCTCGACACCCACGTAGCCGGCGATCCAGTTCGCCTGCGGCGGCAGTTCCACCTCGAGGAAGCCGAGCGGCCTGCCGTACAGCTCGGCCACCCACAGCCCCGGCACCGGGGTGTCGGCCGCGAGCTGGGCGCGGGCGTCCTCGGTGAGCCGCTCCAGTGCGTCCGAGCGCGGGGTGACGACGCCGAACTGTGAGTCGTAGGCGTGCAGCTCGGCGCGCATCCTCGTCAGGGTGGGCAGATCGCCCTCGGCGGCCTCGCGGATACGCACGCCGGGGACGGCGGGCGGGCCCGAGCCCAGCCGGTTGGCGGGCCGTACCGCGAGCACCCGGGTGGCGGCGAAACCGCGGCGCAGCAACGCCGTCGACCCGGACGTGTCCCTGCTCGGCCGCGTGACCACGGCGGCGCAGTCCCAGCCGTAGCCCTCGTCGTAGGAGACGGCCTCCGCGAGCTGGTCCTCCCAGCGGCACAGCAGCCCGTCGACCGCGGCGGCCGGGTCGCTGCCTGCCACCCGCAGATCGAGGCGGTACTCGACCAGCGGGCGCCACAGCGAGCCCATCGAGCCAGGGGCGACCGCGGACCGGCCCGCGAACGCCACGCCGTCGCGGGTGCGCAGCACGGCCGACGCGGACGGGTTCGTGAACGCGGGGAGCATGGAGTCCTCGGCCGCCATCCGTTCGGCGTACGCATCGAGGACCGCGGCGTCGCGGTCCGCGCTCCCGCGGTCGGACTTGCCGTCGGTGTCGTGCTTCGGGTCGCGACCGGTTCGGGCGCCGCGGGTACCCTGCGCCTGCATGTCCCACCTCACTGTCGGCATCGCTGTGATCGACCGCCGGCTATGGCGCATCTCACCGCGTGCACATCATGACATCCAATGAGTGACTGCCGACTGCTACTGGCCGCGATCGACTCCGATGCTGCATCACTCGCATGCGGTTAACGAAGCCTTACGTTCATGTCGGGCTCACGGCGAGTTGACCTGACGGTGGTCAAATCAGATGCTTTGTCCGTCGTGCGGGGTAAGGTTTATGCCTCGTTCGCGGGCAGTTGCAGGTCCCCGTCGGGGCCTACGGCCGACGAGTGACCCGCGTGACGGTGACGGAAGGGGAAGGTGGCATGAGCCAGGCACGCCGCGCGCCCGCGGGGTCGAGCGCGCAGGCAGGCGGGTCCGCCGGACCCGCCGCGGGCGAACCCGGCTCCACGGACCGATCCGGCGTTGTCGAGGGGCCCGGCGCCGCGGAGCCGCCCGACACCGGCGAGAACCCCCGTTCCGAGACGTCGACGTCGGCGAACACCACTGCGACGCGCGGCGACGAGTTCCGGTTCCGCCTCTACACCGCGTTCGTGCTCGCCGTCGGCGTACTCGGTGCCGTCTCCGTCGCCCAGTGGCGGCCGTTCGAGGGCTCGGTGCACCTGTGGTGGATCGGCCCGTTGCTGGCCGTGTCGTTCCTCGCGGCCGAGCAGCTCGGGGTCAACGTCGACGTGCGCAGCGGCATCTCGTGGACGATCTCCTTCACCGAGATCCCGCTGGTCATCGGCTTCTTCGTCGCGCCGTTCGAGGTGGTGCTGGCCGCGCACGTCGTCGCGGGGGTGACGACCCTGCTGGCGCGCCGCGTCACCGGGCGCGTGCTGTACAACGCGGGCGCGTTCCTCATCGAGGTGACCAGCGCGTTCGCCGTGGCGGGCGGCGTGGCGAACGCGCTCGGCCAACCGGGCGGCATGCCCTGGCCCGCCGCGCTCGCGGGCACCCTCGCCGCGCCGCTGGCGAGCACGATCCTCGCGATGGCCGCGGTGCGCGTGCTGCGGCGGCGCATGCAGATCGGCACCGTCGTGCGGCTCGCCGCGCGCATCCTCGTCGTCGGCTTCGTCAACGCCTCCGCGGGCCTGACCGGCTACCTCGTCATCGAGGGCACACCCGGCGCCTGGCCGATCGTCGTCGCCGTGAGCATCGGCCTCGTCGCGCTGTACTGGGCCTACTCCGACCTGCTCCGCGAACAGCGCGACATGGAGGCGCTGTTCGACGTCAGCCTCATGGTCGCGCGTTCCGACCACCAGGTCGCCGCGCAGCCCGCGGGCAAGGCCGGCGAGCTGGAAACGGGCCTGGACCTGGACGAATGGCACAGCATCGCCGAGCGCATCAAGGACCAGCTCGCCGCGGGGCGCGTCGTGCTGCGGCTGCGCCTCGAACCCGACGAGCCCATGCACGTCCTGGTCGTCGGCGGAGCACTGCCCGACGAGCAGCTCCGGCCCGACGACCCGCTGTTGCGACTGCCCGGCGCCAACGTGCGGCACTTCCGCCTCACCGACGGCAACGTCGCCGTCAGGACCGCCCTCGGCGCGCGCGGCGCGCAGGAGGCCCTCGTCGTGCCGCTGCGCAGCGGCAACCAGCTCCTCGGTCTCGTCGAGGCCCACGACCGGCTGTCGCGCTGGCGAGGCTTCGGCAAGTACGACGTGCAGCTCCTCGGCACGATGGCCAGCCACCTCGCCACCGCGCTCGACAACCGGCGCCTGCTGGCCACGCTGCGCCACGACGCGTACCACGATCCGCTCACCGGCTTGCTCAATCGGCCGGGCTTCCGCCAGATCGCCACCGAACCGCTCGCCGAGCGCACCGGTGACCCCGCGGCGCTCTCGCAGGCCAACCCGCGCGTCGGAGCCGTCGTCCTGCGCGTCGACCTCGACGTGTACTCCACGGTCAGCGACGCGCTCGGCTATGCCTGGGCCGACCGCATGGTCGTCGCCGCGGGCAGGCGGATCCGCGACGTGCTCGGCCCGGAGGTGCCGCTCGCCCGTCTCGAAGGCGCGTCGTTCGCGGCGCTCCTGCTCGACCGCACCGCCGAGGAGGCGCACGCCGCCGCCGAGCGGGTGCGTTCCGAGGCGTCCGACCCGTACCCGGTGGAGAAGCTCAGCGTCGAGGCCAACGCCATGGTCGGCTACGCCTGCACCAACGTGCCCGGCGACGACGGCGACCCGCCCGACGTCGACGCGCTCCTGCAACGTGCCGACGTCGCCGTGCGCGCCACGCGAGGCGGCGAGGAGGTCCGCGGCTACGTCCCGAGCATGGGCCAGATCTTCCTCCGCCGGTTCCAGCTGGTCACCCAGTTCCGGCAGGCGCTGGAGGACGGGCAGGTCAGCGTCCACTACCAGCCGAAGGTGTCGCTGGGGGACAAGAACGTCGTCGGCGTCGAAGCCCTCGTGCGCTGGGTGCACCCGGAGTTCGGCCGCGTCAACCCCGACGAGTTCGTGCCCGCCGTCGAAGCCACCGGGCTGGTCGGTGCGCTCACGTCGTTCGTACTCGACCAGGCTCTCGACCGGGTGCGGCGCTGGCTCGACGAGGGTCTCGAGATCTCGGTCGCGGTCAACCTGTCCGTGCGCAGCCTCGCCGACGAGGACTTCGCAGAGCAGGTCGCCGACGCCCTCGCCCGTCACGGCGTACCCGCGCGGCTGCTGACCTTCGAGATCACGGAGTCGGCCGTCATGGCCGATCCGCAGCGCGCCCTGCCGATCCTGGGTGAACTGCACGACCTCGGCATCGAACTCGCCGTCGACGACTTCGGCACCGGCTACTCGTCCCTGGCCTACCTGCGCCGACTGCCCGTCGACCAGGTGAAGATCGACAAGAGCTTCGTGTTCGGCATGAGCACCGACCTCGGTGACCTCGCGGTCGTGCGCTCCATCGTCGAACTCGGCCACTCGCTCGGCCTGTCGGTCGTCGCCGAGGGCGTGGAGGACGATTCGTCCCGCGACCAGCTCGAAGCCATGGGCTGCGACGTCGCCCAGGGGTATCTCATCTCGCGGCCACTGGCCGAGGACCGGCTCGAGGCGTGGCTGATGGCCCGCACGGCGCGTTCCGCGGGTACCCGCGACGAGACGGTGCTGACCCTGCTGACCTGAGACGCTGACCCTGCTGACCTGAGGCTTCGCGGCCGGCTCGGGGGAACCCCACCCCCGTGTTCGCGCGGTCGTGGTCCTCGGGTACTCTATTCGAGGCTCGTTGAGCACGCCCCTTTAGCTCAGTGGCAGAGCGTCTCCATGGTAAGGAGAAGGTCAACGGTTCGAACCCGTTAAGGGGCTCGCGATCGGGAGTGGTCTGCCGACGGACTGCGTCGGCCTGGATCGCTCGCTGATCATTGTGGGGGCGAAGCCCTCACGCCCCACCCGGTGGCTCTGCCTCCGGACCCCCGGATGTGACGTGGACGGGTCACGGTGCAGGTTCGATTGCGGGCCTCGCCACAGTGACCAGGGTTTTCGGCTCGTTCGGGCTAGGCTGGGGTTGGCAGGGCGGGGTAGCTCAGGTGGTTAGAGCACACGGCTCATAATCGTGGTGTCGCGGGTTCAAGTCCCGCCCCCGCTACTCGGACTACACGGCCACGGCGGTGGCCCACTCATCGTTGAAAGAGGAAAGACCGTGGCTTCTTCCACCGACGTTCGCCCGAAGATCACCCTCGCGTGCGAGGAGTGCAAGGACCGCAACTACATCACCAAGAAGAACCGGCGTAACAACCCGGACCGTCTTGAGATGAAGAAGTTCTGCCCCAAGTGCGGCACACACCGTGCCCACAAGGAGACCCGCTGACCCCAGCGGCCTCCGGGCTCACGACCGTCGAACCGCCCTCGCCACATCGGCGAGGGCGGTTTTTTTTGTGTCCGGACCCGGTGACGGTTTGTCACGTGAAGACACCCCGGCTCCGGATGTTTGTCATTTTCCGAGCAAAACCGGCGCAAGTGAGAAAGATCCCCTCGAAAGGACCTACCCGGGGACTTCTCGCCAACTCACACTGTCGCGTGACACCTCCCAACCCTGCGGAAAAGTGAGTTGCCGGTATGAACCTGTCGCGCAAGAGCGTCATCACCGCCGCCGCGGGTGCGCTGGCCTTGGGGTTGTTCGCCCCGGGTGCAGCCGCCTCCGCATCCGTCCCGAGTATCGAGGGCTACTCGGACGTCGTCGCCGATGAAGCGATCTCCACCCTGACGAGTGAGCGCGGGCTGAGCGAGACGGCCGCCGCGAAGCTGCTGCAAGTCCAGCAGCGGAGCGTCGACACGCTCGACGAGGTCCGCTCCGCCATCGCAGGCGATCTGGTCGGCGAACACCTCGACGCCCAGGGCAACCCGGTCGTCACCGTCGCCACGCAGGCGGCCGCCGACAAGGCCGAAGCCGCGGGCGTGACCGCCGAGCTCGCCGAGCGCACCACCGAACAGCTGGACGCCGCCCGCGCGAAGCTCGAAGCCGCCGCCGTCCCGCACACCTCCGTCGGCCTCGACCCCGCCGAGAACCAGCTCGTGCTGACCATCGGCGAGAAGGCCGCCGACGGCGCGGCGGGCAAGCTCACCTCGACCGCCCGGAAGCTGGGCGACGCCGTGCGCGTCGAGCACGTCGCAGGCGGCATGAAGAAGAGCATCTACAACGGCGAAGCCATCACGGGTGGCGGTAGCCGCTGCTCGGCGGGCTTCAACGTCAACAACGGTTCGCAGGACTACATCCTCGACGCCGGCCACTGCACCGGCGCGGTCTCGCAGTGGAACGTCGGCCCCTCGGTCGACGCCAGCTTCCCGGGCAACGACTACGGCCTGATCCGCAACGACACCGGCAGCGCCCCCGGCGCCGTCACGCTGTGGAACGGCAGCACGCAGGCCATCAACTCGGCGGCCAACGCCACCGTCGGCCAGGACATCTGCAAGAGCGGTTCCACGACGCAGCTGACCTGCGGCACCGTCCAGGCCACCAACGTCACCGTCAACTACGCCGAAGGCGCCGTTCGCGGCCTGGTTCAGACGTCCGCGCGGGTCGATTCCGGCGACTCCGGCGGCTGCCTGTTCTCCGGCAGCACCGGCGTCGGCATCACCTCCGGCATGGGCGGCGGCAGCTCCTACTTCCAGCCGGTCACCGAAGCCCTGTCGGCGTACGGCATGTCCCTGAACTGACGCCCACCTCGCCAATCTTTCACGCCCCCAAGGGCACTTTGGTTGCACTCAACGCCACCAAAGTGCCCTTGGGGGCACTGTTGCGCACAGGAGGTCGCCTGCCGGTTCAGTCCAGTGGGTGAAGGATTTTCAGGCCGGTAGAGTCTGCGCCGTGCCTTTGGATCCGTTATTCGTCGGGCGCACCTATCCGCCCGAAACGACCTACGAGGTCGGCCGCGCCAAGATCGCCGAGTTCGCCGACGCGATCGGCGACGACAACCCGCTCTACCTCGACGTCGAGGCCGCCAAGGGTGCCGGGTACGCGGACGTGATCGCGCCGCCCACCTTCCTGACGATCATCAACATCCGCGCCATCAACGCGGTCGTCGAGGATCCCGAACTTGGCCTCGACTACGACCGCATGGTCCACGGCGACCAGAGGTTCGTGCACCACCGGCCTGCGTGCGCGGGGGACCGGTTGCAGGTGACGGTGCACATCGACGACGTCTTCGTGCGTGCGGGCAACGACTTCCTCAGCGTCCACGCCGACATCGCCACCGAGGGCGGCGAACCCGTCTGCACCACCTACGCCCAGCTCGTCGTCAGGGGGGAGCGGTCGTGAACGTCGGAGACGAACTGCCGGGCCTGTCCGTGCGCGTCACCCGCAAGCAGCTGGTTCGCTACGCGGGCGCCTCGCTGGACTTCAACGCCATCCACTGGAGCGAACGCTTCGCCACCGACGTCGGGCTGCCGAACGTCATCGCCCACGGCATGCTGACCATGGCGCTCGGCGGACGCGTCGTCACCGACTGGCTCGGCGACCCCGGCCGCGTCGTCGAGTACGGCGTGCGATTCACCCGCCCGGTCGTCGTGCCGGACGACGACGAAGGTGCGCTGGTCGAATTCACGGCCAAGGTCGGCGAGGTCCGCGACGACGGCACCGCCCGCGTCGACATCACGGCCAAGTTCGACGGCAAGACCGTCCTCGGCAAGGCCCAGGCGGTCGTGCGGGCGTAACCGCGTCAGGCGCTCTCGCGGGCGGCGACCAGGTCGTTGACGAGTCCCGCCGCTCGGTCGGCGTGGTCGACGGTGGCCTTGACGACGTGTCCCGACGTCAACGTGACCGCGAGCGCCTCGCCCGCACGCACCTTGAACGCCGTGTAGCCGACACCCCGGCGCAGGCCGTATCCGCCGGCGCTCCACATCGTCAGCTGCTCGGTGTCGGCGGACGCGATCTCGTCGAACGTCAGTGTCCGGTGCGGGAAGCCGAACAGCCCGAGCGACAGCGCCACGCCGTCGGCGTCGACGCGAATCCGCACCCGGCAGGTCGCCGCCATCGCCAGCACGACGACCAGCACCACCAGCGCCAGCGGCATGACGTCGAAACCGGGCAGCGACACCTGCAGCAGCGCGTACCCGCCCGCGACGGCGAGGCCGCCGAACGTCATCGGGTAGTTGGTGCCGCCGCCGATCCACGTCGCCCGTTCACCGGGCCGCAGGCCGGCCGACGGCAGGTCACGCGGCTCCGCGGGCGCCCGCCGTTCGGTCGGTCCCGCGACGAGCGCCGCGACCGCGCCCGCCACGACGCTCAGCCCCAGCGCCCACACGACCGCCGACCAGGCCGAACCCGCATCGCGCCACGACGTCGTGTCCAGTGCGGCGTACATCGAACCTGCGAGAACTCCCGCGGGCAGTGCCGCCACTCCCGCCGTGAACCCGACCGCGCTGCGCGGCACGGCCGACCCCCGGGCACGGGACACGAGCACAGCGACCAGCGTCCCCAGGGTCAGCGCGGCGCCGATACCGAGGGTCACGCCGGTCAACGTCGACAGTGCCGACGACCGGTCGGGACCGTCCGTACCCCAGTGGATCGCCACCACCTCGGGGAGCCGGGCCGACCAGGCGGCCTGCAACGCCCAGACACCGCCGAGCGCCGCGAGCGGCACCGCTCCCGCGGCCAGTGCGAGTCTCGTCGTCCTCATGTGAACTTCTCCTTCACGATCTCCGTGAGCTCGTCCAGATCGACTCCCACGCGACGTGCCTCGTCGGCGAGCTCTCCGGCCAGGGTGTTCAGACGTGCCCGCGTGTCGGCGGCGCCGGTGACGACCGCGCCGCGCCTGCGGCGCAGTTCGATCAGCCCCTCGTCGCGCAGCAGGCCGTAGGCGCGCAGCACGGTGTGCACGTTGATGTCGAGCGACGTCGCCAGCTCCCGCGCGGGCGGCAGCTGCTGTCCCTGGGCGAGCTCGCCGTCGGACAGGGCTCGCCGCACCGAAGCGGCGACCTGCTCGAACAGCGGCGCCTGGGACGCCGGATCGATCCGAATCAACATTGTTCTAACTGTACTAGAACAAATGTCGTTGTCGAGTCGCATCCGCACGTGGACCCCGACGTCGGTCGCGTGGGCCGGCGCATCGATGACCGACCGTTGCCGCGACGGTCGGGCGCACCACGCCCCCCCGGAATCCGCAACACGGCCCCCGCAGTCCGCACCCCGAGCCCCTGGATCCGCAACATGGCCTCCGGAATCCGCAACACGAGCCCCGGAATCCGCAACACGGCGGCGTGGACGTAGGAGACGCGAAACGGCCCCTCGGAGTGGTGTCCGAGGGGCCGTTTCGGGAGGCTGCGCCGGGCTTCGTTCGTGTGCGCCGGCGGGGCCGGCGTGTTGCCGACCTGGGGCGGGTTATTTCGCCTCGGCGAGGAGGCCCGCCACGCGGTTCACGCCTTCGATGAGGTCGTCCTCGGCGAGGGCGTAGGAGAAGCGGAAGTAACCCGGGGTGCCGAACGCCTCGCCGGGCACGACCGCGACCTCGGCCTCGCGCAGGATCAGGTCGGCCAGCGCGACCGTGTCCTCGGGCCGCTCGCCGCGGATCTCCTTGCCGAGCACCGCCTTCACGGACGGGTAGGCGTAGAACGCACCCTCCGGGGTCGGGCATTCGACGCCGGGGATGTCCGACAGCAGCGACACGATCTTCTTGCGCCGCGCGTCGAACGCCTCACGCATGGCGTGCACGGCGTCGAGCGGGCCGGCGACCGCGGCCTCGGCGGCGCGCTGGGCGACGTTGGAGACGTTGCCGCACATGTGGGACTGCAGGCTGGAGGCGGCCTTGACGACGTCGTCGGGGCCGATGATCCAGCCGACGCGCCAGCCGGTCATCGAGTAGGTCTTGGCGACGCCGTTGAGGATCAGCGTCCGGTCGGCGAGCTCCGGCACGACTGCCGGCATCGACGCGGCCGTGACACCGTCGTAGACGAGGTGCTCGTAGATCTCGTCGGTGACCACGAAGATGTCGTTCTCGAGTGCCCACTTGCCGATGGTCTCGACCTGCTCGCGCGGGTAGACGGCGCCGGTCGGGTTGGACGGCGAGTTGAACAGCAGCACCTTCGTGTTCTCGGTGCGCGCGGCCTCGAGCTGGTCGACCGTCACGAGGTAACCGGTCGTCTCGTCGGCGGTGACCTGCACCGGGACGCCGCCCGCGAGCGTGATCGACTCGGGGTAGGTCGTCCAGTAGGGCGCGGGCAACAGCACCTCGTCGCCCGGGTCGAGCAGCGTCGCGAACGCCGAGTACACGGCCTGCTTGCCGCCGTTGGTCACGAGCACCTGGGAGGGGTCGCAGCGGAAGTCGGAGTCGCGCAGCGTCTTCTCCGCGATCGCCTCGCGCAGCTCCGGCAGGCCGCCCGCGGCGGTGTAGCCGTGGTTGACCCGCTCGCGCGTGGCCTTCGCCGCGGCCTCGACGATGTAGTCGGGCGTGGGGAAGTCCGGCTGCCCCGCGCCGAACCCGATCACCGGGCGGCCCTCCGCCTTGAGGGCCTTCGCCTTCGCGTCCACCGCGAGCGTCGCGGACGGCGTGATGCCCGCGATCCGCGCGGACACTCGGGAGCGGGGGCGGGCGGATGTCGTTCCAGGTGTGGCCATGACTACAGTTTTCCACGCATCCGCCGGGCCGTGTCACCTGGGCCGAAGCGGATGTGGCGGCGGTGGTCGACGGTGAAACGGGCCTCGGTTGCAGAGCGCGATCGGCCTTGCCGTAGACTACGGCACTTGGAACGTTCGACGGTTGCTCCTGCCCTTCTGTCCGCGATCGGATGGAGGTATGAACTGCGTGAACGTTCGAAGGGGTGTAGCTCAGTTGGTAGAGCAGCGGTCTCCAAAACCGCAGGTCGCAGGTTCGAGTCCTGTCGCCCCTGCGTTGATGTGTCAGGTTAGGCAGAGGAGTGGCTCGTGAGCGAGGACGGCGAGAAGGACCCGGGGAAGGAGCAGAAGAGCTCCGCCCCCCGTCCGAACACCGCCGCCGCTCGCCGCGAGCGGCGCGCCGCTGCCTCCGGCACGGGCAGTGACGCCAAGGCGGGCAAGTCCGCTCCCAAGGGGAAGGCGGGCACCGGTCCCGGTAAGGGCACCACCGCCGGCAAGGACCGGCCCACGCCGAAGCGGAGCGGCACGACACAAGAGAAGACCGAGAAGCATTCGCTCTTCGCCCGGATCGTGCGGTTCCTTCGCGAGGTCTGGGGCGAGCTGCGGAAGGTCATCTGGCCGACCCGCAAGCAGATGATCACCTACACCGGCGTGGTGCTGGTGTTCGTGGCCTTCATGATCGCCCTGGTCTACCTGCTCGACTTCGTCTTCCTCGAGGGAGTCGACTTCGTATTCGGCAACTAGCGCCTTGGCCAGGCCTCGCGGGTGGCGGGAGCGGATCGCCGCGCCCGTGACGACACACGCGATCAACTGAGAGGACGGAAAGTGACCTCCGAGAACGGCTCAGACGAGCAGGTGCTCGCGGCCACCGACGTGGACCCGGCCGAGGCCGCCGACACGCCTGCGCCGGCCGCCGAGACTGCAGAGGTCGACGAGCACGCGGAGGCCGGCACCGCCGAGACGGCCGGTGCTGACGAGTCCGCCGGTGGGGCCGACGCCGAGAGCGCCGACGACGGTGAGACGGCGGCCGACGACGCCACCGACCAGAACGCCGACGCGACCGAGTCCGACGACCCGGTGGCCCAGCTGCGCGCCGAGCTGAAGTCGCTGCCCGGCGAGTGGTACGTCGTGCACTCGTACGCCGGTTACGAGAACCGCGTGAAGAACAACCTCGAGACCCGGCGGCAGACGCTGGACGTCGAGGACTACATCTTCCAGATCGAGGTGCCGACCGAAGAGGTCACCGAGATCAAGAACGGCCAGCGCAAGCAGGTCAACCGCAAGGTCCTGCCCGGCTACATCCTGGTCCGCATGGAGCTCACGGACGAGTCCTGGGGTGCCGTGCGCAACACGCCCGGTGTGACGGGATTCGTCGGTGCCACGTCGCGGCCGTCGCCGATCACGCTGGACGAGGTGCTGAAGTTCCTCGCGCCGCAGGTCGAGAAGGAGGCGCCGGCGAAGGCCGCGAAGGGCGAGTCCGCCGCGCCGGACACGCAGGCCGCGGCGTCGTCGTCCGCCCCCGCGGTGCAGGTCGACTTCGAGGTCGGCGAATCGGTCACCGTCATGGACGGCCCGTTCGCGACGCTGCCCGCGACGATCAGCGAGGTCGACGCCGGTGGCCAGAAGTTGAAGGTCCTGGTGTCGATCTTCGGCCGCGAGACGCCGGTCGAGCTGTCGTTCAACCAGGTCTCCAAGATCTGACGGCCGCTCCCGCAGCCGGGAGCACGCCGGAAGGCCCCCGCGCCACGGCAGGTGCGTGGGGAGAGCAACGCTGAACTAGGAAACGGAAATGCCACCCAAGAAGAAGAAGCTTGCAGCGATCATCAAGCTGCAGATCCAGGCGGGTGCCGCGAACCCGGCGCCCCCGGTCGGCCCCGCGCTCGGTCAGCACGGCGTCAACATCATGGAGTTCTGCAAGGCGTACAACGCGGCCACGGAGAACCAGCGTGGCAACGTCGTGCCGGTCGAGATCTCCGTGTTCGAGGACCGGTCGTTCGACTTCAAGCTCAAGACGCCGCCGGCGGCCAAGCTGTTGCTGAAGGCCGCGGGTGTCGACAAGGGCAGCGGCGAGCCGCACAAGAACAAGGTCGGCAAGGTCACGATGGACCAGATCCGCGAGATCGCCGAGACCAAGAGGACCGACCTCAACGCCTACGACGACGAGCAGGCGGCCAAGATCATCGCCGGTACCGCCCGGTCGATGGGCCTGAACGTCGTCGACTGAGTCGCCTCGACGCCTCGTTCCGAGGCGAGCCGTGGAAGGGCCAGGCGCTGGCCCGCACCACAACTGATCCACTTCGCATGTAAGGACAGAGCATGACCAAGCGCAGCAAGGCCTACCGTCAGGCCGCCGAGCTCGTGGACCAGACCCGGCTGTACGCCCCGCTCGACGCGGTGAAGCTGGCCAAGGAGACGTCCGGCAAGAACAAGCTGGACGCCACGGTCGAGATCGCGATGCGGCTCGGCGTCGACCCCCGCAAGGCAGACCAGATGGTCCGCGGCACCGTGAACCTGCCGCACGGCACGGGTAAAACCGTCCGCGTCGCTGTTTTCGCCACCGGTGACAAGGCCGCAGAGGCCGAGGCCGCCGGTGCCGACGTGGTCGGTTCCGACGATCTGATCGAGCGCATCCAGGGTGGCTGGCTCGAGTTCGATGCCGCGATCGCGACCCCGGACCAGATGGCGAAGGTGGGCCGCGTGGCCCGCGTTCTGGGCCCGCGTGGCCTGATGCCGAACCCGAAGACGGGCACCGTGACGCCCGACGTCACGAAGGCCGTCAGCGAGATCAAGGGCGGTAAGGTCAGCTTCCGCGTCGACAAGCAGTCGAACCTGCACCTGGCCATCGGCAAGGCGTCGTTCGACACCGAGAAGCTGGTCGAGAACTACGCCGCGGCCCTCGACGAGGTGCTGCGTGCGAAGCCGTCCGCCGCCAAGGGCCGCTACGTCAAGAAGGTCACCTTCACGACGACCATGGGCCCGGGCATCCCGGTCGACCCGACGCGTACGCGCGACCTCCTCGCGGAGGACGCGAACGCCTGAGGCGTCACCGGGCGCACCGCGTCATCAGGACGCACAGCGTCGCAGCGGGGCGGTTCACCCATCGCGGGTGAGCCGCCCCGCTGTCGTTCGTCCGCGGGTCGTTCGTCGGTGGGTCCGGTCGGGCGCGGGCGGGAACGTTCAGTTGCCCGGCTGCTGCGCGGGGCCCGACGGCTGCTGCCGCGACGGCCCCTGCCCGGGGCACGTCTCCGGTCCGTCGTCGTGCCCGGTGATCAGCCACTGGTCGTGTTCGACCTTCTCGACGGTGAACACGCCGAGCGCCGGGCCGCCGCTGATCGTGAACGAACAGGAATCGATCCGCTCGGTCTTCGAGGTCGGCAGGTAGCCGCGGGGGTAGATGGACTCCGCGTAGTCGTTGACGTGTGTGACCTGTTCGTGGAGCCCGTTCACGGCCTCGCGGCAGTCGGCCGAACCGATGTTGTCGGCGAAGCGCTGCTGCGTGGCCTCCTCGAACCGGCCGCACGCCTTGTCGGCGTCCGGCATGCCGGTGTCCGGGTCCGCCTGCGCGATCGCGTCGTAGACCGAACGCACCGCCGCGTACGGATTGTCGGCCAGCAGCTCGGTGGCGTGGTACGAACCGCCGCCCCCGCGTGCGTACTCCTCGGTGGTCTGGTCGCTGTCGCCGGTGCCGAAGAAGTGGTTGTAGGCCCATGTCGCGGCGAGTGCCAACAGCAGGAACGCGACGAGCCAGCCGAGCAGCTTCTTGCCGAGCCAGGTCAGCCAGCGCGGGGGTCGCCTCCGCGGCCGCTGTGCGGGTTCGGGCAGCCTGCCGGGTGCCGCCTCGGGCAGCGGTGCCGCGTGGCCGGACGGCGCGGCCGGGACCTGCGAGCCCTGGTACGGAGCAGGCGGGTGCTGGGCGGGAGGAGTGCCGGGGACGACCGCGCCGCCCTGTCCGCCCTGCTGGGCCTCCTGGAACTTGAGGAACTCCTGGAACTGCTGGAACTGGCGGAACTGTCGCAGCTGCTCCTCGTCGACGGGGCCGGCCGCGTCCGGTGTCGCCGCGACCGCGGGCTGGATCTCCGTGCCGGAGGGCGGTGTCGGCGCCGTATCGCCCGGGACGTCCGCACCGGCGCCGGAGTCCGGACCGGCGGAACCCGCCGTGCCGGCTGCATCCGCGGGCCTGCTCGTGCTGCCGGGACTCGTGGCTGCGCCTTCCGGCGGGCGCGAGGCGTCGGGGGACTCGCCGGGTCGGTCCGGTTCGCCGCCCGCCGGATCGGTTCGCTGTTCCGTCACGCGCCCATGATGCCTGCTCACGCTCCGCGTGCGGGAGTCGTGTGCCGACCCGGGTGTCGGTGCCGCCGCGACGTGGGCGTATAGTCGTCGACGGTTCTACCGAAGACCGCTGGTCTTCCCGGGGCTACTCCGGGAACGAAGGTCCGCCGAACGGGCGGCGACCCGCGCAGGGAGGAACGAGGATCGCCACACGGGCACCCGTGTGTATCGACGCCCCGAGCCTGCTGCGCTGGATTCTGCCGCGCGCGCCGGGGCGTTTCGTCGTTTCCAGGGTAGTCGCGGGCAAGGCAGTGGTCACCAGCCAAGAGAGGAGGCGACCATGGCGAAGCCCGAAAAGGTGGAGGCGGTCGCCGAGATTGCGGACTCGTTCCGCAACAGCTCGGCCACGGTCATCACCGAGTACTCCGGCCTCTCCGTGTCCCAGCTCAGCGAGCTGCGCCGCGCTCTCGGCTCCACCGTGAAGTACCGGGTCGCGAAGAACACCCTCACCAAGCGTGCCGCTGAGGATGCGGGCGTCGAGGAACTGAACGAGCTCTTCATCGGCCCCACCGCGATCGCCTTCATCGAGGGCGAGCCGGTCGAGGCCGCGAAGGCTCTGAAGAACTTCGCGAAGGACAACAACGCGCTTGTCATCAAGGGCGGCTACATGGATGGCCGCACGATGAGCGTCAGCGAGATCAACCAGCTCGCCGACCTCGAGAGCCGCGATGTCCTGCTGTCCAGGGCCGCGGGTGCGTTCAAGGCCAAGCTGTCCGAGGCCGCGTCGCTGTTCGAGGCGCCGCTGTCGAAGATGGCCCGCGCCGCCGCCGCGCTCGAGGACAAGCAGAAGTCCGAATCCGGCTCCGCGTCCGACGCCGAGAGCTGACCGACACACACCCACCGACTCCCGAGTCGCAAGCAAGGAAGGAACGCCACCATGGCGAAGATGAGCACGGACGAACTGCTCGACGCCTTCAAGGAGCTGACGCTGCTTGAGCTGTCCGAGTTCGTGACGAAGTTCGAGGAGACCTTCGACGTCACGGCCGCCGCCCCGGCCGCCCAGGTCGTCGCCGCCGCCCCGGGCGCCGACGCCGGTGCCGCCGCCGAGGAGGAGCAGGACGAGTTCGACGTCGTCCTCGAGGACGCCGGCGACAAGAAGATCCAGGTCATCAAGGTCGTCCGCGAGGTCATCTCCGGTCTCGGCCTGAAGGAGGCCAAGGAGCTCGTCGAGGGCGTCCCGAAGCCGCTGCTCGAGAAGGTCGACAAGGAGGCCGCCGAGGCCGCCAAGGCCAAGCTCGAGGAGGCCGGCGGCAAGGTCTCGCTCAAGTGATCTGACGCCTGCGGGCGCATCGATTACAGCGAAAGCGGGCGGACATCCCACGGGGTGTCCGCCCGCTTTTTCGTGTCCGCGGTGAGGCCCCGTGATGCCCCCAGGGGCACCCTGGTTGCACTCAACGCGACCAATGTGCCCTTGGGGGCGTTCTACCCGGGGTGTCGTCGGCGGTCGGCGGTTTTCGTATGTCGGAAGAATGCGGCGGAAAATGATCTTCCGTGGGCACGCGGCGTGTCCATTCATCACATTCGTGGGAGTGCTGTTCGTTCCGCGAGTGCGTGGTGGGTTACCTTGCACATCCACATCACACGGTCTGTGTCGGGGATTACTCCGAGCGCGCGATCCGGGTGTGAACCAGTGAGTAACTTATCCGGGCTTCGGTCGTTGCTCGTAGAAGGAAGACGCTGCGGACATGGCGGTCGGCACCTCCTGGGGAGGTGGGCACCGCCGGGTGCACCACCGGAAACGGGTGGGCATCGGCCGTGGCCGCGGAACCGCTCCGGGAGGGTGCGATGGGTGCCGAGGTGGTCATCGAGGGCTTGACCAAGTCCTTCGGCAAGCAGGCCATCTGGCGTGACGTGACGCTGAACCTGCCGCCTGGGGAAGTGTCGGTGATGCTCGGCCCGTCGGGTACCGGCAAGTCGGTGTTCCTCAAGTCGATGATCGGTCTGCTCAAGCCCGACAAGGGCAAGTGCGAGATCAACGGCACCGACATCGTGCGGTGTTCCGAGCGCAAGCTGTACGAGACGCGCAAGCTGTTCGGGGTGCTGTTCCAGGACGGTGCGCTGTTCGGGTCGATGAACCTCTACGACAACGTGGCGTTCCCGCTGCGGGAGCACACGAAGAAGTCGGAGACCGAGGTTCGGAAGATCGTGCTCGAGAAGCTCGAGCTGACCGGACTGTCCGGCGCCGAGGACAAGCTGCCCGGTGAGATCTCCGGCGGTATGCGCAAGCGTGCCGGTCTGGCCCGCGCGCTGGTGCTCGACCCCGAGATCATCCTGTGCGACGAGCCGGACTCGGGTCTGGACCCGGTGCGCACGGCATACCTGTCGCAGCTGCTGATCGACCTCAACGCCCAGATCGACGCGACGATCCTGATCGTCACGCACAACATCAACCTCGCCCGTACCGTGCCGGACAACATCGGCATGCTGTTCCGCAAGGAACTGGTGATGTTCGGCCCGCGCGAGGTGCTGCTGACCTCGGACGAGCCGGTCGTCGAGCAGTTCCTCAACGGCCGCAGGCTCGGCCCGATCGGCATGAGCGAGGAGAAGGACTCGGCCCAGATGGCGCTCGAGCAGGAGCAGGCCGACGCGGGCCACCACGACGGGTCGACCGAGGACCTGCGCGGCATCGTCCCGCAGCTGCAGCCCACGCCCGGCCTGCCGGAGCGACAGGGCGCGATCCGCCGTAAGGACCGCGTGGTGCAGGTGCTCCACACCCTTCCCGAGCCCGCCCGCGAGGGCATCATCGCCTCGCTGACGCCCGAGGAGCGCAGGCACTACGGCATTCCGGAACCCGCCGTCACCGCGGGCGGCCGGACACAGGTCCAGGGCAACCTCCCCGCGGGTGACGTCGCCGACCTGCCCGGCTCGCCCGCATGGCCGAGCGCCGAGCAGTCGGCGCCGACCCAGCCGCTGCGGCCGCGGCGAGGCGGCGCATGAGTTCACGCTCGGCCACCGTCCCCGGCCTCGGGATGCTGCGCGAGACGGGCAAGCTGTTCGCTCTCGGCCTCGACATCTCCCGGGGCCTGTTCCAGCGTCCGTTCCAGCTGCGCGAGTTCATCCAGCAGGCCTGGTTCATCGCCAGCGTCACGATCCTGCCGACGGCGCTGGTGGCGATCCCGTTCGGCGCGATCATCTCGCTGCAGTTCGGGTCGCTCGCGAGCCAGCTCGGTGCGGAGTCCTACACCGGTGCCGGCAGCGTGCTCGCGACCGTGCAGCAGGCCGCGCCGCTGGTGACGGCGTTGCTCGTCGCCGGTGCGGGCGGGTCGGCGATCTGCGCCGACATCGGCGCCCGCACCATCCGCGAGGAGATCGACGCCATGGAGGTGCTGGGCGTCTCCGCGGTGCAGCGTCTCATCGTGCCGCGGGTGCTGGCGTGCATGCTCGTCGCGGTGCTGCTGAACGGCATGGTCAGCGTCATCGGTGTGCTGGGCGGCTACTTCTTCAACGTCGTGCTCCAGGGCGGCACCCCGGGTGCGTACCTGGCCAGCTTCTCGGCACTGGCGCAGCTGCCCGACCTGTGGGTCGGTGAGATCAAGGCGCTCATCTTCGGGTTCCTCGCCGCCGTCGTGGCCTCCTACCGGGGGCTGAACCCGCCGCCCGGGCCGAAGGGCGTCGGCGACGCGGTCAACCAGTCCGTCGTCATCACGTTCCTGCTGCTGTTCGTGGTCAACGTCGTCATGACGCTGATCTATCTGCAGCTCGTCCCGCCGAAGTTGGGCTGACCGATGGCCTCCGCGACCCAGCGCGCGAAAAAGATCGCGAACCGCCCGCTCGAGACGCTCGACGATCTCGGCGACCAGATGTCGTTCTACCTGCGCGCCCTTGCGTGGGCGCCGCGGACGATCCGGCGGTACCTCAAGGAGGTGCTGCGCCTGCTGGCCGAGGTCAGTTTCGGCTCCGGTTCGCTGGCGATGATCGGCGGCACCGTCGGCGTGATGGTCGGCCTGACCCTGTTCACCGGTGTGCTCGTCGGCCTGCAGGGCTTCTCGGCCCTGGACTCCATCGGCACGTCGGCGTTCACCGGCTTCCTGACGTCGTTCTTCAACACCCGTGAGATCGCGCCCCTGGTGGCCGGTCTCGCGCTGTCGGCGACGGTCGGCTCCGGCTTCACCGCCCAGCTGGGCGCGATGCGGATCTCCGAGGAGATCGACGCGCTCGAGGTGATGGCCGTGCCGAGCCTGCCGTACCTGGTCACGACACGGATCATCGCCGGCTTCGTCGCGGTCATCCCGCTGTACGTCATCGGCCTGATGTCGTCGTACCTGGCGTCGCGGGCCGTGGTCATCTACATCTACGGCCAATCGGCGGGTACCTACGACCACTACTTCGAGATGTTCCTGCCACCGCAGGACGTGCTGTATTCGTTCATCAAGGTGCTGATATTCAGCGTCTTGATCATCCTCACGCACTGCTACTACGGCTACAAGGCCAGCGGCGGCCCCGCGGGCGTCGGTGTGGCCGTCGGCCGTGCCGTGCGGTTGTCGATCGTCACGGTCGCGGTGGTCAACTTCTTCGTCGGGTTCGCGCTCTGGGGAACCGACACGACGGTGAGGATCGCGGGATGATGGCGACACTGCGTCGAAGGCTGCTGGGGCTGTTGCTCGTCGGACTGTTGGTCGGCGGAGTGGCCCTGAGTGTGGCGATCTACAACAAGGCGTTCAGCTCGTACGTCACGGTGACGCTGCAGGCCGACGAGGTCGGCAACCAGCTGTCCGAGAACTCGGACGTGAAGGTGCGGGGGCTGATCGTCGGCCACGTCGGCGAGATCACCCCGGTCGAGGGCGGTTCCACGGAGCTGACGCTGAACCTCGACCCGGAGCAGGCCGAGCTCGTGCCCGCGAACGTGTCCGCCCGATTCCTGCCGAAGACGCTCTTCGGTGAACGGTTCGTGAACCTGGAGGTCCCGGAGGGTGCCGAGTCGACGCCGTTGCGGTCCGGCGACGTCATCCCACAGGACCGCACCGAGAGCGCGATCGAGCTCGAACAGGCCCTCTCGGACCTGATGCCGGTGTTGAAGGCGGTGCAGCCGCAGAAACTCTCGGCCACGCTGACCGCGATCTCGACGGCGCTGGACGGCCGCGGTGAGCAGCTGGGCCGGACGGTGTCGGACCTGGCCGACTACCTGGGCAAGCTGAACCCGCACGTGCCGAAGCTGCAGGAGAACCTGCAGGAGCTGGCGAAGTTCTCCCACAACCTGTCCGACGTCACCCCGGACCTGGTGCAGACGCTCGACAACCTGACGACGACGAGCAGGACGATCGTCGAGAAGAAGCAGGCGCTGTCCACCATGTACACGAGCATCACGGGCGCCTCGACCGACCTGCACGGGTGGCTGAAGGCCAACTCGTCGAACCTCATCCAGCTCGGCGAGACCGCCCGGCCGACAGCCGAACTGCTGGCCAAGTACGCGCCGTCGTACCCGTGCTTCCTCGGGCAGATGGCCGAACTGGTGCCGCGGATCGACAAGGCGTTCGGCAAGGGCACCAACAAGCCCGGCCTGCACGCGACGCTCGAGATCACCAACAACCGCGGTCCGTACAAGCCGGGTCAGGACGAGCCGGCGTGGAACGACCACCGGGGGCCGCGTTGCTACGACTTCGCGGAGATGCCGGACCCGTTCCCGCAGTATCCGCCGGACGGGCCGGTGAAGGACGGCAGCACGTCGCCGCCGCCCGCACGGTCGTCGAACAACGGCCTCAGCCAGGCCGACGACCAGGCCACCGCGGGTGGCTACGACAACAGTGGTGGCGGTGCGGCCGCTCCGGGGCTTGCGGGCGGCGACCCGGCGGGCTCGCCGGGTGAGCTGCGGTTGATCTCGCAGTTGACCGCGCCGCAGCTCGGCATGGCCGCCGACGACGTGCCCGGCTGGGGCGCGCTGCTCATCGCCCCGATGTACCGAGGAGCTGAGGTGACGGTCGAATAATGCGTGGACTCACCGCACCACTGGTCAAACTCGGTGTCTTCATCACCGTCACGGTGCTGTTCACCGGTGTGCTCGCGATCAGCATCGCGAACCTCAACCTGTCCGACACCGCGACGTACAAGGCCCGGTTCACCGACGCGACGATGGTGATCCCCAACGACGACGTCCGCATCGCGGGCGTGCGCGTCGGCCAGGTCAACTCCGTCGAGATCGTCGACCGCAGGCTCGCGGAGGTCGAGTTCGAGGTCGACGCCGGACGGGAGCTGCCCGCGAACGTGCACGCCTCGATCAAGTACCGCAACCTCGTGGGCCAGCGCTACATCTCGCTCGAGCGGGGCGGCCAGGGCGAGGTGCAGGCTGCGAGCTCCGGCGGGGGCAACCAGCCGGGCGGGGCGGGGCCGCAGGGCACGCTCGAACCGGGGGACACGATCCCGCTGGAACGGACGACGCCCGCGCTCGACCTCAACGAACTGTTCAACGGCTTCAAGCCGCTGTTCAGGGCGCTCTCACCGGACGATGTCAACAAGCTGTCGTACGAGATCATCCAGGTCCTGCAGGGCGAGGGCGGCACGGTCGAGAGCCTGCTGTCGCACACCGCGTCGCTGACGACGAAGCTCGCCGAGAAGGACCAGGTCATCGGCCAGGTCATCAACAACCTCAACAGCGTGCTGACGACGGTCAACCAGCGCACGCCACAGCTGGACCAGCTGATCGTGCGGCTGCAGAAGCTCGTGTCGGGCCTGGCCAAGGACAAAGACCCGATCGGGCAGTCGATCGACGCGCTCGGCGGTCTGGCGCAGACCACCGCAGGCCTGCTGAAGGAGGGCCGCGGCCCGCTGAAGCAGGACATCAAGGCCCTCGGTGAGCTGACCGGCAACCTCAACGAGCAGGAGCAGGTGGTCGAGCACTTCATCCGGTTCCTGCCCGAGAAGGCGCGGAAGATGACCGCGACCGCCGACTACGGCTCGTGGTTCAACTTCTTCATGTGCAGTGCGAGCGGCAGCGTCCGGATCCCGGGTCTCATGCAACAGCCCGTCAACGCGGAAATCGCGCCGGTCAACAGGGAGCGGTGCATCAGCGAATGAAGAGCTTCCAGAAGCGCAACCCGATCCCCATCGCGATCGCGGGCATCGTCGTGATCGTGCTCGGCATCGTGGCCGCGCTGAACACCGAGGACCTGCCGATCATCGGCGGCGGGACGACGTACCAGGCCGACTTCAGCGAGGCGGCGGGACTGAAGGCCGACGACGAGGTGCGCGTGGCCGGCGTGAAGGTCGGCAACGTCAGCGACGTCGAACTCGACGGCGACCGCGTGAACGTGACGTTCAAGGTGCGCGACGCCTGGCTGGGCGATCGCACCTCGGCGACGATCAAGATCAAGACGTTGCTGGGGCAGAAGTACGTGGCGCTCGACCCGGTGGGGGAGCAGCCGCTCGACCCGGGCGCGACGATCCCGCGTGAGCGCACCACGGCGCCGTACGACGTGCTCGAGGCGTTCCGCGACCTGTCCGGAACCGTCGACGAGATCGACACCGACCAGCTGGCGCAGAGCTTCGACGTGCTGTCCGAGACGTTCTCCGACACCCCCGAGGACGTGCGCGGCGCGCTCAACGGGCTGTCGAAACTGTCGGACACCATCTCCAAGCGCGATCAGCAGCTCAAGAACCTGCTGCAGAACACCAAGCAGATCTCGGGCACGCTCGCGGGCCGCGACGAGCAGCTCGTGAAGTTGATGAACGACGGGTCGAAGCTGCTGGGCGAACTGCAGCGGCGCAAGCAGGCGATCACCACGATGCTGCAGGGCAGCCAGGAGCTGTCGACCCAGTTGAAGGGCTTCGTCAACGACAACAACGAGCAGATCGGCCCGGTGCTGAACAAGCTCGACCGGCTCACCGGCATGCTGCAGCGCAACGAGGAGTCGTTGAGCGAGGGCATCCGCCGGTTCGCCCCGTTCATCCGTGTCTTCAACAACACGATCGGTAACGGCCGCTGGTTCGACAACTACATCTGCGGCTTCCTGCTCCCGTCCGTCGGGCCGGTGAACGAAGAGGGGTGCAACGTCAAATGATCACCACTCGACTCGGTCAGCGGCTCGCACGCGGCGTCACACTCGCCGTCGTCCTCGCGCTCGTCGTGGCGGGCGGACTGTGGTGGACGCTGAAGGACGCCGACAGCAAGCGCGTCAGCGCCTACTTCCCGAGCGCGATCGGCCTGTACGAGGGCAACACCGTCCGGGTGCTCGGCGTCGACATGGGCGAGGTCACGAAGGTCGAGCCGCAGGGTGAGCGCGTGCTCGTGGAGATGACCTACGACCGCGACGTGAAGATCCCGGCCGACGCGAAGGCGATCATCGTCGCCCCGTCGCTGGTGTCGGACCGGTACGTGCAGTTCGCGCCCGCCTACACCGGCGGTCCGACGCTCGACGCGGGCGCGGTGATCAGCCAGGACCGCACCGAGGTGCCGCTGGAGATCGACCAGCTCGCCGAGAGCCTCAGCCGCGTGTCCGAATCGCTCGGCCCGAACGGTGCCAACAAGAACGGTTCGCTGTCGGACCTGCTCGACACCACCGCGAACAACCTCGACGGCAACGGCAAGGCCCTGCACGACACGATCACCAAGCTCGGCAAGGCGGCGGGAACGTTGTCCGGCAACTCGGGCGACCTGTTCGACACCGTCGAGAACCTGGCGAAGTTCTCCACGACGCTCGCGAACAGTGACCAAACGGTGCGGAAGTTCGAACGGCAACTCGCCGACGTCAGCGGATACCTGTCGGGCGAGCGCGAGAACCTGTCGGCCACGGTGAAACAGCTCGGCGAGGCGCTGACCTCGGTCAAGGGCTTCGTCGAGAACAACCGTGGCAAGCTCAAGTCCAACGTCGACAAGCTCGCCAGCGTGACGCGCGTGCTCGTCGAACAGCGCGGAGCGCTCGCCGAGACGCTCGACGTCGCCCCGCTGGCCCTGACGAACCTGGCCAACACCTACAACGCCTCGTCGGGCACGCTCGACGCGCGGCCGAACCTCAACGAGCTGACGCAGCCGCCGATCACGATGGTGTGCAACCTGCTCAAACAGACGCCGGACGCGCTCGACGCCGTCGGCAACCTCTGCCAGGGCGTGGCCGACGCCGTGGAGGGTGCGGTGCCGCTGCCGTCGCTGGCGCAGTCGGTGAACGCGCTGAACCAGGGCAAGCTGCCGCCACTGCCGCTGCCGGTGACGCAGCAGGTGCTGTCCTCGGGAGGTGGCCAGTGAAGTTCCGCAAACTGCTGTCCGCGGGTGCCGTGGCCGCGATGCTGGCCGTGTCCGGCTGCGGGTTCTCCGGCGTCTACGACCTGCCGTTGCCGGGCGGTGCCGACCTGGGCGACGATCCGTACCGGGTGAAGGTGCAGTTCCGCGACGTGCTCGACCTGGTCCCACAGTCCGGCGTCAAGGTCAACGAGGTACCGGTCGGCCGGGTGGAGAAGATCGCGTTGGCCCGCGACGGCTGGACCGCCGAGGTGACGTTGCTGGTCAACGGCGACGTCGAGCTGCCGGCCAACGCGATCGCGAACCTCCGCCAGTCGAGTCTGCTCGGCGAGAAGTACGTCGAGCTGAGCGAACCCGGCCAGGACCCGGCGGAGGCGGACCTGTCCGAGGGCGACACGATCCCGGTCGAGCGCACCGACCGCAGCGTCGAGGTCGAGGAAGTGCTCGGCGCGCTGTCGATGCTGCTCAACGGCGGTGGCGTGGAACAGCTCAACAACATCACCAAGGAACTCAACACGGCGTTGTCGGGCAACGAGCAGGACATCAAGGGCCTGCTGCGCAATGCCGACAAGTTGGTGTCGGCGCTCGACGAGCAGTCCGGCAACATCACCAGCGCACTCGACGGCCTGAACCGCCTGTCGATGAGCCTGAAGGGGCAGAAGGACCGCATCGCGGGCGCCATCGACAACCTGGGCCCCGGCCTCGAGGTGCTCGAGCAGCAGCGCGGTCAGCTGGTGACGATGCTGCAGGCGCTGAACCGCGTCTCGGGTGTCGCCACGCAGACCATCAACCGGAGTCAGGAGGACCTGGTCGCAAACCTGAAGGCCCTCATGCCGGTGCTGCGCAAGCTCGGCGAGGCGGGTTCGGACCTGCCGAAGTCGCTCGAACTGCTGCTCAGCTATCCGTTCACCGACCAGGCCGTGAAGGGCGCCAAGGGCGACTTCTTCAACCTGTACCTCGACCTGGACCTGGACCTGGAGAACGTGCTGGCCAACCTCGGCCGCAGCAGGCAGAACCCGATCCAGGACCTGCCTGGCCTGGGCGAGTTGACGTCGCCGCGCGAGGGGACGGGTGACAATCCGCCGCCGCTGCCGCTGGGCGTGGCGTCCCAGCAGTCGTCCGGGCAACAGCAGCAGTCCGGCGGGCAGGACGAGCCGGCGCCGCAGGAGTCGTCGGGCGTCGAGGGGATCTTCGACACCCTGTCAGGGGGCGGTAGCTGATGCTGTTGCGCAAGACCAAGATCCAGCTCGTCGTGTTCGCGATCATGTCGGTGGTCGCGGTGGTGTACGCGCTCGTGCGGTTCACCGACGTCGAGGAGGCGTTCGGCCAGGGCGGCTACAGCGTGAAGCTGCAACTCACCGAATCCGGCGGCATCTTCGAGGGCGCCGAGGTGACCTACCGCGGGTACAACATCGGCACCGTCGGCCCGCTGAGCCTCACCGAGGACGGCACCCAGGCCGAACTCGACATCGAACCCGGCATGCCGCCCGTGCCCGCCGACCTGAAGGCCGTCGTGGCCAACCGGTCCGCGGTCGGTGAGCAGTACGTCGATCTGCGGCCGCAGAGCTCCGGCGGGCCGTTCCTCGAGGCGGGGTCGGTCATCGACTCGCGCAACACGAAGACCCCCGTGCCCACCGAGAAGCTGATCGGCGATCTGTCCTCACTGGCCAGGTCGGTGCCGACCGATTCGCTGCGCACCGTCGTCGACGAGTCCTACGACGCGTTCAACGGCACCGGCCGCGACCTGCAGCAGCTGATGGACACCACGCAGGAGTTCACGGAGGTCGCCTCCGAGCACCTGCCGCAGACGGTGGAGCTGCTCGACTCCGGAACGACCGTGCTGCGCACCCAGAACGAGCTGACCGGGTCGATGCGCTCGTTCAGCCGCGACCTGCGTGACCTGTCGCAGACGCTGAAGGACTCGGACGCCGACATCCGCAACCTCGTCGACGTCGCCCCGCAGGTCGGCGACCAGGTGCAGCAGGTACTCGCGGAGACGGGCCCCGGCCTGTCGGCGCTCACCGCGAACCTGCTGACGACGTCGAATCTGCTGGTCACACGGCAGGACGGGCTGGAGATGATGTTCATCGCCTACCCGATGGTGAGTGGCGGTGCGTTCTCCGTCGCACCCGGCGACGGCACCGCCCACCTCGGCCTGGCGCTGAACATGTTCAACCCGCCGTCGTGCACCAAGGGATACCGTTCGCCCGACGAGTACCGTCCGGGCAACGACACCTCGGACCGGCCTCCCAAGGAGGACGCGTACTGCGCCGAACCGGTCGGCAGCCCGATCAGCGTGCGCGGTTCGCAGAACGCGCCGTACAACGGCGTCCCGGTGAAGCCCACCGAGCAGCAGGTCGAGCAGAACTCGACGCGGGACGAGGAGGAGCTGGCGTCGTTGGCCGGCACTCCCGGTGTGGCGAGCAGCCCGGGGCTCGACATCACGAGCCTCGACCAGCTCGCAGGACTGGCCCGGCCGTGACCCACGTCGGGCGAGGTGATGCCGCCCCGGTGACACACAGCAAGCTGACACGACCGCAATACCCTGGAGCGTTATGAGTTCGGACGAGCCGGAGAAGGCCCGCGCCACCGGCGAGGCGGAAGACGGCACCGGCGCGGCCGGCACCGGCGTTCCGGGAACCGCGGACACGGAGGACACGGCCACGGCCGACGTCGGGACGGCCGATGTGGAGGCGGCCGGTGTGGACGTGGCGGAGTCGCCGGACGCGGACTCGGCGTCGGACGGCACCGAGTCCGCCGACGCCGCGTCTGACACGGACGCCACCGGCACGGACGCCGATGACGGGACGGCCGAACCGGGTGCCGACGACTCCGACGACGACAGCACCGACGGGGAACGGCGATCGGGACCGCCGCGCTGGGCGCTGCTGGGTGCGGCCGCGTTCGCCACGGCGGCGTTCGTCGTCGCCGCGGTGTTCGGCGTGTGGTGGCTGGTGAGCGCCACCGGGGACGATGCCGAGATCGCCGCGGAGCGGCAGGACGTCACGCGGGTCGCGGGCCAGGCCGTGACGGCGTTCACCGAACTCGACCACACGAAGCTGGACGAGTACTTCAGCAGGCAGAAGGAGCTCGCCACCGGCGAGCTGGCGAACCAGATCTCGCAGGCCGAGAAGACCTACCGCGAGGCGATCACCAAGGCGAAGTCCAAGGTGACGACCACCGTGCACGACGTCGCCGTCAGCGAGCTGAACGATCGTGAGGGCAAGGCCAGCGCGATCGTCGCGGCGAGTGCCGACATCAAGCGCGGCCAGCAGCAGGGCATGAAGACCATGCGCCTCGAGGTGCAGCTCACGCGGGACGGCGAGGACGGCCCGTGGAAGGTGTCGCAGATCGGCGACGTGCCCGTCACCGGCGGCGGGCAGCAGTAGCGCACCCGTAGCGCACCCTGAACCCGCGCAGCGCCCACGAACCGCGCAGCAGCTCAGAACGGAGTCCCACCGTGCCACCGAACCGTCGCAAGCCCACCCCGCAGCCGCGCCCGACGCCGACGCGTCGTCCCAAGGTCGCGGGCCTGCGCAAGCCGGGTTCCGCCGAGGACGTGGAGCCGACCGAGTCGGCGCAGGACGCCGAGTCGGTCGAGCCTGCCCGGCCGACCGGGTCCGCCGAGGCGTCCGCCGCCGATACGGACGCCGCGGGGCGCGTGTCGGACCGCGGCGGGGCGGCGGCGTCCGAACCCGAGGACGAGACGGGCACGATCGGCGACCGCGAGCACGACGGCACCGAACACGACGGCACCGAACACGACGGCACCGAACACGACGGCACCGAGTACGACGGCACCGACGAGGCCGACGAGGCCGACGACACCGACGGCACCGATGCGGACGACGGCGCCGACGCCGCGGAGTCGGCGCCGCGCCCGGGACCGCGGCGCAAGGCGAAGGACGGCGGCAGGGCCAAGCCTGCCAGCCTCGACGAGGCCGAGACGCTCGACGCCGAGGAACCGGGAACGCCTGCGGTCGCGGTGCGCACACTCGGCGGCAGCGGCAAGACCCGCAGGAAGCCGGGCTACGTCGCGCTCGCGGCGCTGCTCGTCGTGGGCCTGGTTCTGGCGGGCGCCGCGGTGTTCTTCCAGCTCAAGGGCAGCGAGGCGCGCGCGGCGACGTCGAACTCCGCGCTGGTCGACGGTCCGGCCACGAGCGAGGTCAAGGAGGCCATGGAGAAGGCGGCCGAGCGGCTGTTCTCCATCGACCACAACAACCTCGGCAAGACGGAGAAGGCGGCGAACGAGCTGTTCGCCGGTGGCGAGGTGAAGCAGAAGTACGACGCGCTCATGGGCGAGATCAAGCGGCTCGCCCCGGACCAGAAGATCGTCGTGACGGTGCACGCGACGCGCAGCGCGGTGGTCAACCTCGACGGCGACCGTGCTCGCGTCATGGTGTTCATCGACCAGGCGGCCACGCGGCCGCAGGACGAACAGCCTGCCGTCGGCGGCGCCGCGATGTGGCTGGAGACACAGAAGCAGGGCGACGCGTGGAAGGTGACGAACCTCGACACCTACGCCGCGCAGCAGCCCGCGCCTGCACCCGGCCAGTCGCAGGACCCGTCCGGTGCGCCGCTGCCCGGCGACGGTCAGCAGGGCGGCCAGCAGGGCGGTCAGAACAGTGGCCAGAACGGCGGCCAACAGGGTGGCCAACAGGGTGGACAGAACGGTGGTGACCAGGGCGGGAACTGACACGGATCGCCCGGGCGGCCCGGCTGCCACACCGGTGGCCGGGCTGTCCAGAGCCGGGCGTACGTGATCTATTTCGTACTCCTCCGCCCGGCGCATCCGGCGTGTGAATGCTTGACTCAGCGCTCACGGGGGTTCACGCTTACAGGCAATGGCGAGCCTTGCGGGAGGCGAGCCGGAGACGAGCGAACGAGGCTGGGCCCCACGTCTTGGGCGTGCCCCCTCGACAAGCCGCCGTCTTCGGGGCTAGACTGCTCCTTTGCGCTGCCCACTTTCATGCTGCCCATTCGTGGTAGCTAGGATGGTCGGCACTACCGCACCCTTGACAGTTCGTGTTGCTCGTCGCTACGCGGCTGCTCAACCGCTTATGTCCCCGGAAGGACGCATCTTGGCAGTCTCTCCCGCGAATCAGGCCACTGCTGCGACCACCTCGACGCGCTCGTCAACGGGAATTCCAGGAGCACCGAAGCGGGTCTCATTCGCGAAGATCCGTGAACCGCTGGCTACTCCTGACCTGCTCGACGTGCAGATCCGGTCTTTCGAATGGTTCACCGGTTCCGAGGCATGGTTCGAACGCGCCGTCAACGACGGCGAGGAGAACCCGCTCGGTGGCCTCGCAGAAGTTCTGGGCGAGATCTCGCCCATCGAGGACTTCTCCGGTTCGATGTCCCTCTCCTTCTCCGACCCGCGCTTCGACGAGGTGAAGGCCTCGGTCGAGGAGTGCAAGGACAAGGACATGACGTACGCGGCGCCGCTGTTCGTCACCGCCGAGTTCGTCAACAACAACACCGGCGAGATCAAGAGCCAGACGGTCTTCATGGGCGACTTCCCCGTGATGACCGACAAGGGCACGTTCATCATCAACGGCACCGAGCGTGTCGTCGTCTCGCAGCTCGTCCGGTCGCCCGGCGTCTACTTCGACCAGGCGATCGACAAGTCGACGGACAAGGACGTCTTCAGCGTCAAGATCATTCCGAGCCGTGGTGCGTGGCTCGAGTTCGACGTCGACAAGCGCGACACCGTCGGTGTGCGCATCGACCGCAAGCGCCGCCAGCCGGTCACCGTCCTGCTGAAGGCCCTCGGCTGGACGACCGAGCAGATCCGCGAGCGTTTCTCGTTCTCCGAGACGCTGCTCGCGACGCTCGAGAAGGACTCGACGGCCGGCACCGACGAGGCGCTGCTCGACATCTACCGCAAGCTGCGCCCCGGTGAGCCGCCGACCAAGGAGAGCGCGCAGACGCTCCTGGAGAACCTGTTCTTCAAGGACAAGCGCTACGACCTCGCCAAGGTCGGCCGGTACAAGATCAACAAGAAGCTCGGCATCAACCTGCCGTACGAGACCGGCACGCTGACCGAGGAAGACATCGTCACGACCATCGAGTACCTCGTCCGCCTGCACGCGGGCGAGGAGACGATGCAGCCGGGCGAGACCGAGGTGCCCGTCGAGACCGACGACATCGACCACTTCGGCAACCGTCGCCTGCGCACGGTCGGCGAGCTGATCCAGAACCAGATCCGCGTGGGCCTGTCCCGCATGGAACGCGTGGTCCGCGAGCGGATGACCACCCAGGACGTCGAGGCCATCACGCCGCAGACGCTGATCAACATCCGCCCGGTCGTCGCCGCGATCCGCGAGTTCTTCGGTACCTCGCAGCTGTCGCAGTTCATGGACCAGAACAACCCGCTGTCGGGCCTGACCCACAAGCGCCGTCTCTCGGCGCTGGGCCCGGGCGGTCTGTCCCGTGAGCGCGCGGGCATGGACGTGCGAGACGTCCACCCCAGCCACTACGGCCGCATGTGCCCGATCGAGACCCCTGAGGGCCCGAACATCGGCCTGATCGGTTCGCTGTGCTCCTACGGGCGCGTCAACCCGTTCGGCTTCATCGAGACGCCGTACCGGAAGGTCGTCGACGGCCGGGTCACCGACGAGGTGCACTACCTGACCGCCGACGAGGAGGACCGTTACGTCAAGGCGCAGGCCAACGCGCCGCTGAACGAGGACGGCACGTTCGCCGAGGAAGGCGTCCTGGGTCGCCGTAAGGGTGGCGAGGTCGAGCTGATCGACCCGCAGGACATCGACTACATGGACGTGTCGCCGCGGCAGATGGTCTCCGTCGCGACCGGCATGATCCCGTTCCTCGAGCACGACGACGCCAACCGTGCGCTCATGGGCGCCAACATGCAGCGGCAGGCGGTGCCGCTGCTGCAGGCCTCGTCGCCGCTGGTCGGCACGGGTGTCGAGCTCACCGCTGCCGTCGACGCCGGTGACGTGGTCGTCGCCGAGCAGGCCGGCGTGGTCGAGGAACTGTCCGCGGACATGATCACCGTCATGCACGACGACGGGACGCGGAAGACCTACGGGCTCTACAAGTTCCGCCGCACCAACGCGGGCACGTGCTTCAACCACCGCCCGGTGGTCACCGAGGGCGACCGCGTCGAGCAGGGCCAGGTGCTGGCCGACGGCCCGTCCACCGAGGACGGCGAGATGGCGCTCGGCAAGAACCTGCTCGTGGCGGTCATGCCGTGGGAGGGCCACAACTACGAGGACGCCATCGTCATCTCGCAGCGGCTGGTCCAGGACGACGTGCTCACCTCGATCCACATCGAGGAGCACGAGATCGACGCCCGCGACACCAAGCTCGGTGCCGAGGAGATCACCCGGGACATCCCGAACGTCTCCGAGGACGTGCTGGCCGACCTCGACGAGCGCGGCATCATCCGCATCGGTGCCGAGGTCCGTGACGGCGACATCCTGGTCGGCAAGGTCACGCCGAAGGGCGAGACGGAGCTGACGCCGGAGGAGCGCCTGCTGCGCGCCATCTTCGGCGAGAAGGCCCGCGAGGTGCGCGACACCTCGCTGAAGGTGCCGCACGGCGAGACCGGCAAGGTCATCGGCATCCGCGTGTTCTCCCGCGAGGAGGACGACGAGCTGCCCCCGGGCGTCAACGAGCTCGTCCGCGTGTACGTGGCGAAGAAGTCGAAGGTCCAGGACGGCGACAAGCTCGCGGGCCGGCACGGCAACAAGGGCGTCGTCGGCAAGATCCTGCCGACCGAGGACATGCCGTTCCTCCCGGACGGCACCCCGGTCGACGTCGTGCTGAACACGCACGGTGTGCCGCGTCGTATGAACATCGGGCAGATCCTCGAACTGCACCTCGGCTGGCTGGCCTCACAGGGCTGGAAGGTCGAGGGCTCCCCGGAGTGGGCGCAGCAGCTGCCCGAGGACCTGCTGGACGTCGAGCCGGGCACCAACACCGCGACGCCGGTGTTCGACGGTGCGCGGGAGGCCGAGCTGATGGGCCTGCTGTCGTCGACCAAGCCGAACCGCGACGGCGAGCGCATGGTCGGCGAGGACGGCAAGGCCACGCTGCTGGACGGCCGTTCCGGCGAGCCGTACCCGTACCCGGTGGCCGTCGGCTACATGTACATGCTGAAGCTGCACCACATGGTGGACGACAAGATCCACGCGCGGTCGACGGGTCCGTACTCGATGATCACGCAGCAGCCGCTCGGTGGTAAGGCACAGTTCGGTGGCCAGCGCTTCGGTGAGATGGAGTGCTGGGCGATGCAGGCCTACGGCGCGGCGTACACGCTGCAGGAGCTGCTCACCATCAAGTCCGACGACGTGCTCGGCCGCGTGAAGGTCTACGAGGCCGTCGTCAAGGGCGAGAACATGCCGTCCCCGGGCATCCCGGAGTCCTTCAAGGTGTTGCTGAAGGAGCTCCAGTCGCTGTGCCTGAACGTCGAGGTGCTCTCCAGCGACGGTGCCGCCATCGAGATGCGCGACTCCGACGACGAGGACCTCGAGCGCGCCGCGGCGAACCTCGGCATCAACCTGTCCCGCAACGAGTCGCCGTCCGCCGACGAGATCGTCCAGGGTTAACGGCCCGCCATGGCCGCGGGGCGGTTCCATTGCGGATCCGCCCCGTGGCCGGCCAAAGGAAAGCCATGTGTCGTAACACTTTCTTCGTATTGCAACGTTCCGGAGGGGCGGACTAGTGCTGGACGTCAATTTCTTCGACGAGCTTCGAATCGGACTGGCCACCGCCGACGACATCCGCCAGTGGTCCTTCGGCGAGGTCAAGAAGCCCGAGACCATCAACTACCGCACCCTCAAGCCGGAGAAGGACGGGCTCTTCTGCGAGAAGATCTTCGGTCCGACCCGGGACTGGGAGTGCTACTGCGGCAAGTACAAGCGGGTGCGCTTCAAGGGCATCATCTGTGAGCGCTGCGGCGTCGAGGTGACCCGCGCCAAGGTGCGTCGTGAGCGCATGGGCCACATCGAGCTGGCCGCCCCGGTCACGCACATCTGGTACTTCAAGGGCGTTCCCTCCCGGCTGGGCTACCTGCTGGACCTGGCCCCGAAGGACCTCGAGAAGATCATCTACTTCGCCGCGTACGTGATCACGAGCGTGAACACGGAGCTGCGCCACAACGACATGCCGACGCTCGAGAGCGAGATCGGCGTGGAGCGCAAGAACATCGAGGCCAAGCGCGACTCCGACATCGAGGAGCGCGCGCAGAAGCTGGAAGCCGACCTGGCCGAGCTCGAGAACGAGGGCGCGAAGTCCGACGTCAAGCGCAAGGTCAAGGAGGGCGGCGAGCGTGAGATGCGCCAGCTCCGCGACAAGGCCCAGCGCGAGCTGGACCGACTCGAGGAGGTCTGGAACACCTTCACCAAGCTCGAGCCGCGGCAGCTGATCGTCGACGAGCTGCTCTACCGCGAGCTCGTCGACCGCTACGGCGAGTACTTCACCGGCGGCATGGGTGCCGAGGCCATCCAGAAGCTGGCCGAGGACTTCGACGTCGACGCCGAGGCCGAGGCGCTGCGGGAGGTCATCCGCGGCGGCAAGGGGCAGAAGAAGCTGCGTGCGCTCAAGCGGCTGAAGGTCGTCGCGGCCTTCCAGTCGACGGGCAACGACCCGCGCGGCATGGTGCTCGACGCCGTCCCGGTGATCCCGCCGGAGCTGCGCCCGATGGTGCAGCTCGACGGTGGCCGCTTCGCCACCTCGGACCTCAACGACCTGTACCGCCGGGTCATCAACCGCAACAACCGCCTCAAGCGACTGATCGACCTCGGCGCGCCCGAGATCATCGTCAACAACGAGAAGCGGATGCTGCAGGAGTCCGTCGACGCGCTGTTCGACAACGGCCGTCGCGGTCGCCCGGTGACCGGTCCCGGCAACCGGCCGCTGAAGTCGCTGTCCGACCTGCTCAAGGGCAAGCAGGGCCGGTTCCGGCAGAACCTGCTCGGTAAGCGTGTCGACTACTCGGGCCGTTCGGTCATCATCGTCGGCCCGCAGCTGAAGCTGCACCAGTGCGGTCTGCCGAAGGACATGGCGCTCGAGCTGTTCAAGCCGTTCGTCATGAAGCGGCTGGTGGACCTCAACCACGCGCAGAACATCAAGTCCGCCAAGCGGATGGTGGAGCGGTCGAAGCCGGCCGTGTGGGACGTGCTGGAAGAGGTCATCAGTGGTCACCCCGTGCTGCTGAACCGTGCTCCGACGCTGCACCGTCTCGGTATCCAGGCCTTCGAGCCGCAGCTGGTGGAAGGCAAGGCCATCCAGCTGCACCCGCTGGTCTGCGAGGCGTTCAACGCGGACTTCGACGGTGACCAGATGGCCGTGCACCTTCCGCTGTCCGCGGAGGCGCAGGCCGAGGCGCGCGTCCTGATGCTGTCGGCGAACAACATCCTGTCGCCCGCCTCCGGTCGTCCGCTGGCGATGCCGCGACTGGACATGGTCACGGGCCTGTTCCACCTCACCCGTCTCGACGAGAACGCGACCGGTGCGGGCAACGCGTACTCGTCCGAGGCCGAGGCGATCATGGCCTTCGACATGCAGCAGCTGAGCCTGCACGCGCCGATCAAGATCCGTGTGACGGACCGGCAGCCCTCCCGTGAGGACGAGCCGAAGCTGCGCGAGGCGGGCTGGGAGCCCGGTCAGTCGTGGCTGGCCGAGACGACGCTGGGCCGGGTCATGTTCAACGACCTGCTCCCCGCGGATTACCCGTTCGTCAACGAGCCGCTGGCGAAGAAGCGCCAGGGTGCGATCGTCAACGACCTCGCCGAGCGGTACTCCATGACGCAGGTGGCGCAGACCCTGGACCGGCTCAAGGACGCCGGCTTCCACTGGGCCACGCGCTCGGGCGTCACGGTCGCCATCTCCGACGTGCTCGTGCCGCCGGAGAAGAAGGACATCCTGGACGACTTCGAGTCGAAGGCCGCCCAGGTGGAGAAGCGCTACCAGCGTGGTCAGCTCTCGCACTCCGAGCGCAACAACGAGCTCGTCAAGGTGTGGGGCCAGGCGACGGAGGACGTCGCCAAGGTCATGGAGGACCACTTCCCGGACGACAACCCGATCTCGATGATCGTGAAGTCCGGTGCGGCGGGCAACATGACGCAGGTCCGGTCGCTGGCCGGTATGCGTGGTCTGGTGTCCAACCCGAAGGGTGAGTACATCCCGCGTCCGATCAAGGCCAACTTCCGTGAGGGCCTGTCGGTGGCGGAGTACTTCATCGCCACGCACGGTGCCCGTAAGGGTCTGGCCGACACGGCGCTCCGTACGGCCGACTCGGGTTACCTGACCCGGCGGCTGGTGGACGTCTCGCAGGACGTCATCGTCCGCGAGGTCGACTGCGGCACGAACCGCGGCATCAACATGGTCGTCGGTGAGGACCTCGGCGACGGCAGGATCGTCCGTGGGCAGAACGTCGAGACGAGCGCCTACGCGCGGAGCCTCGCCGCCGACGCGGTCGACTCCTCCGGCAACGTGGTGCTCAACGCGGGCGACGACCTCGGTGACCCGGCGATCGAGAAGCTGATCGCCAGCGGCATCACCAAGGTCAAGGTGCGCAGCGTGCTGACCTGTGAGTCGTCGGTCGGTGTGTGTGCGACCTGCTACGGCCGTTCGATGGCCACCGGCAAGCTGGTGGACGTCGGCGAGGCCGTCGGTATCGTCGCCGCCCAGTCGATCGGTGAGCCGGGTACGCAGCTGACGATGCGTACGTTCCACCAGGGTGGTGTCGCCGGTGACGACATCACGACCGGTCTGCCGCGTGTCACGGAGCTGTTCGAGGCCCGTGTCCCGAAGGGCAAGGCGCCGATCGCCGACGTCGACGGCCGGGTGCGCATCGAGGAGAGCGAGCGGTTCTGGAAGATCACGCTCGTGCCGGACGACGGCAGCGAGGAGATCGTCTTCGACAAGCTGTCGAAGCGGCAGCGTCTCGCCGTCGGCCCGAACGGCCCGCTCGCCGACGGCGACCACGTCGGTGTCGGCCAGCCGCTGCTCGAGGGCACGCCGGACCCGCACGAGGTGCTCCGTGTGATGGGCCCGCGCGAGGCGCAGATGCACCTCGTCGAGGAGGTCCAGAAGGTCTACCGGGCGCAGGGTGTGGGCATCCACGACAAGCACATCGAGGTCATCGTGCGGCAGATGCTGCGCCGCGTGACGATCATCGACTCGGGCGCCACCGAGTTCCTGCCGGGCGAGCTGCCGGAGCGCACGCGCTTCGAGCAGACCAACCGGCAGGCGGTCGCCGAGGGCGGCGAGCCGGCCTCGGGTCGTCCGGTGCTGATGGGTATCACGAAGGCCTCGCTGACCACGGATTCGTGGCTGTCGGCGGCGTCGTTCCAGGAGACCACGCGGGTCCTGACCGACGCGGCGATCAACGGCCGGAGCGATTCCCTGGTCGGCCTGAAGGAGAACGTGATCATCGGTAAGTTGATCCCGGCCGGTACGGGCATCAACAAGTACCGCAACATCCAGGTGCAGCCGACCGAGGAGGCCCGGGTCGCGGCGTACGCGATCCCGTCCTACGACGACGGCTACTACACGCCGGACGTGTTCGGTACGGGTACCGGTGCCGCGGTGCCGCTGGACGACTACGACTTCGGTCGCGACTTCCGGTAAGCAGTAACGGGAACGGCCCTCGGTCCACATCGGACCGAGGGCCGTTTTCGTGTTCGGGGGTGTTTCCGCTTCGTTGCCGCGGGGGTGGCCGACGCGGGAGTCGCCGGCGCGGGATTCACCGGCGCGTCGGGCGTGGCCGAGCGGTTCATGGCGACGCCAGGCCGGAGCGCGACGGCGCTGCTCGGCACCGGTGCGACGTTGTTGCAGGTAGGGAAGTGGCGCGGCGGCGGCCCGGGACGTGCCCGCACCGCCGCCGCGGAATCACACCGGTCGGCTCATTCCGGCCGCATCGACGGGTCGCCGGACGGCGGATCCTGCGCTGCGGCGGCGAGCTCCTTCCTTTCCGAACGGCCCAGCCATATCGGCACCGCGAGCAGGCCGTAGCAGACGAGGCCGATGAAGATGTAGAGGTACGGCTCCCACCAGTTGGTGTCGGTCGTCGGCTCGTCGTAGTGGAATCCGAGCCACTCGACCGGCAGTGGCGGGAGGTTCCCGTCGATCACGTCACCGACCTCGCCGCTGCTCACACCGACCTGGTGAGTCCGACCGTCGATCGTGTACTCGCCGACGAACTTCGAGGTAATGCTGCCTTGGCGACTGGAACGCCAGTCGGATTCACGGACGAGGTGCACCTCGATCTCTTCGGACAGTCCGGTCGCCATTCCGACTCCGTTGATCATGGCGACGCTGCCGTAGCCGAGAAGACCGAGCAGCAGAGCGATCGCGGCGATCACGATGCCGATGATGCCCAGGGTCGGGATCTCCTTGGACTTCTGTTCGTCGTCCTCGGCCGCCGACGGTGCCGGTTCGGCGATCAGATGGTTCTCGTTCTCGACCTGGGAATGCACGGGTGTCGCGTCGCCTGCCTGAGCGGGCGTCGCCCCGGCCACGGCCCCGGCGGGCGCCGCTCCGGGGATGCAGTCGAGGAGGCCGAGCATCGTGTTGACGGTCCGGGTGACTTCGAACGGGTCGATGCGACCGGGCGCCGTGGTGTACAGCAGGCCGGATTCGAACGTGTACACGCGGGGAAACATGCGTTGCCGGTTGAGCAGGCACGACGTCGCCTCGGTGTTCAGCATGCGCGCCGCCGCGGCGTGATCGCTGGTGAACGCAGCGAGGTAGCGGTTCGCAGGGGAGGCGATCGCGGCCTGCACCCAGTGACCCTGTCGCTGGGCCACGGTGACCGGGGGCTCGGTGACCAGCGAGCCGTCCTGGGGTGTGAACGGGCTGTCCGGATCGATCGCTCTGCCCGTGACGTCCGTGTCCGGCTGTTCGGTCAGCCGGAGCGGCGGCAGGTCCGTTGTGACGATGTCGATGCGGTGTTCGTACGAGGTGCTGATCTTGCTGGGGCCTGTGCTCCTCTGCCGTATCGATGCCTCGCTGATGCGCACCCGCCACGGACCGCGAGTGAACTCGACGGCCACCTCGAACCGCGGTTTGCGTCGCACGGCCAACCGGCGTGCCCCGCGGGTCTCCATCTCGAACGGCGGCCACAGTGCAGCCGACCAGGCGCCGGCCTCGTCGCGGGTCTGCACGGTGCCGCTCAGGGGCGTCGCCATCTCGCGGAGCGCGTCGAGGTGGGCCTTTTCCTCCTGCCGGTCTTTCCGGCTGGCGAGGTACTGGCCGCCGCCGAAAATGGCGGCGAGGCCGAGCAGCAGCGGCCACATGTCGAGCAGGACCGAGGAGCTGTCGAACCAATCCCCGATGCCTTCGAGTAGGGATTCCATGCCTCAGATGTCCAGGTGGTCTTCGGTCTCGCTCTTCGACTGGTCCTCGCCGGCCGCTTGGCCCTCACCCGCCCTGTTGAGTTGGTTGAGATTGCCGGCAAGCTTGCCCTGTCCGCCCTTCATGCCGACCTGTTGCAGCCCGGCGTCTCTGCCCGCTTCCCACATGGACCGGCCGAAACCGTCCTGCAGTCGTTCACCGACCAGGCCTTTGCCGCTCAGCAGTTTCTCCCGGGCGCCGGCGGTGCCGTCCTCGACCGCCAGATCGGCCAGGCCGCTGCGCATCCGCCTGTGGTCCATCGCCTGGCGAACGCCCTGGTTGAGGTTTCCCATGCGGGTCCGCATCCTGCGCAGGAAGTCCATGATTTTGCTCAGGACGTCCTTCAGCTTCTGCACCAGCCGGGACACCCGGCTGCCCGTGCTCGCCGCGCGGACCCCGGTGGCGGCTGAGGCCGCGGCGGTGGACCCGCCGAAGGTCGGCCCCGCACTCGCGAGGGCAGGGATCCAGATCATGATCAGCCAGGTGATGAGCTCGGTCAGGATGGCCTTGATGACCTCCTCGATGACCGTCATCACCATGCTGGACAACTGAAGAGTCTTGGCGAGCTCGCCCGCCTGACCGGCAACACCGTCGATGCCCTTGGCGAAGTCCGCAAGCTTGGTGCCTGCTGCCTCGGAGGCCTCGCCGCCCCAGTTCTGCAGTGACGAGTTGAGTTCCTCGCTGAACTTGCCGCTCAGCTCTTCGATGCCTTGGCCGATGGCGGTGAAGTTGTCGCCTGCTTGCTTCAGAGCGGGCCCGTCGCCGCTGACCATGTGGATGGCGTCCTGCAGTGGCTGGCAGATGGAGATGAGGAAGTCCAGGCCCTGTCCGACCAGCCAGCCGATGGGGTCCATGGCGATGTCGCCGGCAAGCCCCGTACAGGATGAAATGAAGCCCGTACCTTCGGAGAGCAGATCGCCGATCTCCGAATCGGTTGCGCCGTCGGTGAGATTGCCGCCCGCTTGGAAGGTCTTGACCGCGCCGCCGAGGACCGGAGCGGATTCCACCGCCGTCATGCCGATGTCCTTGTCGCCGGTCGTGATCTCGACGCCGCCGGCTTCGGTCTTCTCTTCGGCCATCGCTACTTGTCCCCGATCGTGATGTCGAACTTGTCCAGGAGCTCCTTCACCGCTCGTTCCTTCTCGCGGTAGCCCTTGGCCGCGCTGGCGAACTTGTCCTCACCGGACGCGAAACCCTCGTCGAGGCTCGTGAAGAGATCCTTGAGGTCGCCGAGCATTTCCTTGTATTGCTGAAGGACGAAAATGCCGACGATCCCCCAGGACTCGTCTCCCACGTCCGCCTTGTCGACGAGGCCGGAGATCTGGTTGGCGGTCTGCCGCTGACCGCCCAGTTTCCCGGCGTAGGTATCCAGTTCGTCCGCATTGACGTCGAAGCCGCTCATTGGCCCCCTCCTCGTTGTCGCCGTCGCGCGCGGCGCCTGCGGCGGCTCGGCGCGCGTCTGACAGGACATGATGCCGTTTCGCCCTCGGACGTGACACCGCACCGTGCGGATCCGCGGTGCAGACCTCGAACGTGTGGCGTCCGTCGACCGGGCGGCCACCGGAACCCGAGAAGGCGGCGCCCGCAGGGTGCGAGCGCCGCCTCGAACGTGACGGTGGATGCCGCCGGGAGCGGAGCCGCCGCGGCAGACGGGCCGCGGGTGGGCCTACCTCAGCGGTCGTCCTCGTTGAAGAGGTTCTTGAGGAAGTCGTCGCCCGCCGAACCGCCGCCCTGCGCGGGCGGGGGAGTGGGGCGGTCCTCCTCGGAGCCGTCGCCGAAGACGCTCTGGCGGGAGTAGTCCTCCTGGTACTCCTCCTCGACCGGAACGTCCCTGCGCACCGGCTGCTCCTCCGCCATGCGCTGCCGCAGCTCCTCGGCCGGGATGCCGAACGCCTCGGCCTGAGTCTCGATGACCTGCTCGGTGGCGTTGATGCCCATGTCGCCCATGTGGTTGTCGACGATGCCGGCCTGCTTGCGCGCGGCCTCGGCGACGGCCTCGGACAGGGTCGACTTGATGGCGGCGGCGAGTGCCTGCGGCGGCTGGTTCATCGCCTTGTCCGTGAGCTGCAGATCCTTGACCGCACCGCCCGGACCGGCGACCACGGTGACCGAACGGTCGGCGTTCGAGGCGGTCGCCTCGAGCTCGGACAGTTCGTTCTGCATGTCCTGAACGCCGGCCATCTGCTGGTCGACGTGTTTCATCTTCGACTGGAACTTCTCGAACTCCGCGACGAGCCGGTCGAACTCAGCTGACACGTTGCTTCTCCCTCGACGACAATCGGACGGCGGCTGCCGCCCATCCTCCCCGCTGCGCCGGGTGCGTGCGCGCACACCCGCTGCCACGCGTCGTCCGGCCCCGCGGTGGGAGGCCGAACGAGGCGTCACATGCGCAGGTTCTCCTCGGTCTCCTCGGCCGACGCGCCGTTGCCGGTGTTCGCACCGTCGGCGGCTTCCTTGAGACCACGCGTGTTGTCGGTGATCTTGCCGTAGTGGTCGGTGACGAGCTTGGTGGCCTGGAGCGGGTCGTCACCGACCGGTTTCGTCGGGTCGACGCCGATGGTCTCCTGCGCCAGCTTGCCCGCTCCCGCCTTGCCGGCTTCCGCGGCGATCTTGCCGATCTTGCCTGCGTTCGTGGTGATCTCGGCGAGCTCGTCGGCCTTCGTTCCAAGACTGTTCGGCTTGACGCCGAGGCGCTTACCCAGCTTGACCATCGTCGAGCCGAACTTCTGGAAGAACGCGAAGATGTCGTCGAGGATCTTGCCGAGCTTGCCCAGCTTCGAGGTCACCTTCGAGATCGTCGAGGCCGCCTTCGGGGCGGTGGCGGCACCGGCCGCCGCCGTCGAGGCACCCGCCGTCGGCACCGCGGCCGCGAGCGCGGGCACCCACAGTGCGATGAGCCAGCTGACGATCTCGGTGATGATGGCCTTGATGACCTCCTCGATGACCTTCATGAGCATCGAGGACAACTTCAGGATCTCCACGACGCCGCCCGCGCTCGTGGACACGCCGTCGATGCCCTTGGAGAAATCGGCGAGCGCGCTCTTGGCCGCGCCTGCCGCGTCGCCGTTCCAGTCGACGAGGGCCTCGTCGGCCACCCGGCGGAACTCGTTCGCGTAGTCGACGAGCCCGTCACCGATGCCCTGGAAGTCCTGTGCCGCCTTCTCGAGCGCCGGGCCGTCGCCGGTGACCATGTGCAGCGCGTCCTGCAGCGGCGTGATCAGGTTCAGCAGGAAGTCCAGGCCGTGACCCACGAGCCAGCCGACCGGGTCGAGCACCGCCGTCGCCGCTTCGGTGCCGCACTCGGCGATGAAGCCCGCCGTGTCGGTGGCGCAGTTGGCCCCGTGCAGCACGACGTCGGCCGCGTCCGGGTCGTCGGGAAGGCCCTGCCAGAAGTTGGTGACGGTGTCGACGCCCTTGATGGCGGTCTCGACACCCGGGGTGTTCTTGGCGACGCCCATGGCGTAGTCGCCGAACCCCGATTCCTTGTCCGCGTTCAGAGTGATGTCGCCCGCGACGTCGTTGACCTCGGTCATGGCTGCGCCCCTCAGACTCGCGGCTCGTCGGTCGTGTCGATCGAACCCTGGTAACCGCCCAGGGTCACGACGTGCTGATCGTCGTTGGCGCGGTACGCCTTCGCCGCCGTCGAGATCTTCTCCGACGTCGTGTCCAGGCCCGTCTTGAGCGCGTCGAGCAGGTTCTTCAGCTCGGCGAGGGCCTCGTCGTACTTGCCCTTCGTCATGATCCCGACGACGCCCCACGACTCGTCGCCGACATCGGCGCGGCCGGTGAGCTCGTCGAACGTGCTCGCCTGTTCCTTGAAGGACGTGAGGTTGTCGCCGTAGCCCTCGAGGGCTTCGATCTCGACGTTGAATCCGGTCATGCCCGCCTCCCTGGCAACTGTGTCCACTTCGACCGGGGTGCGGGCCCGCCGGTTCCCACCCGGCGGAAATTCGTCAGCGTGGAGGGTGTTGCTGAGCGGCGACGGTCCGGGCGAGCCGGGTGAGCAGCTCGGCGTTGCGGAACAGCCCGTCCGGGTCCAACCGCTGCGCCGCCAGCATGTGCAGGACGCCGCCTTCGACGGTCACCCGCGGCATCATGCGGCTGCGCCGGTGCTCGGCGAAGATTGCGGCGACCTCGGGGGTGACGATGCGCCGCGCGAACTCCTCGTCGGGGGACAGCACGCGCAGCCGCTCGTCGGCGAACCCCTTCAGCGCAGGCAGCCTGCCGCCGGTCTCCGGGTCGACGCCGTAACGCATGTGTTCGCCGATCATCAGGTACGGGGCGTCGGCGGGCAGGCCGCTGGGGACCTGGATGATGCCGGTGTACCGGGCCTGCATGGTTCCGCCGCCCATGCGCCACTCGGCGGCCACGACGGGAAAGCCCCCGTAGGTGAACTCAACGGCGTAGGTGAACGGTGCGCCCGTGTGGGCGTCCTTCCCGGGGAACACGCCGAAGCTCGGCCGCGTCCCCCGCTCGTAGTAGTGCTCGACCGCGCCGGTCCGGCGGGCGAACTCCTCCCTGCCGACCTTCTTCGCCGCCGCGTTCCGCCGGGACACGAGGAACGCCACGATTGCCCCGAGCGCGCAGAGCCCCAGCAGAATCACCATCAACGTGCCCGGATGCATGTCCGTCGGACTCCCCTCGGTGTCGGTGCGTTCCGCCGTCGGCGCGCGGATCGGCCCGAGATACTCGAAACCGGCGGCCTGTCGCGTTAGGCTGAGCGTCAGCATCTCCGCGTCCGCGCGTGCACGAATCTCACGCAGGCCCGAGCGGTGATCCGCGGACGGTGATCGCGGTACCGTACCCGATGACCACCGCCGTCGCCGCCGGTCGCCGGGGCCGTTAGGGACCCCCGGGTCGTCGCTGTCGGCACGGGCGGGTATCTTTGACATCTGTGCCCGGCACGCTGCCGGGCTGCTCCGTGCGCCGAAGTGCTCACGGGCCGGATTCTCATGTCCGGACCGGGTCAGCAGGCCTCCGCAGTAGAACGTGGATCTGCAGCACGACGGTGGATCGGAGCTCCGGAAGTCATAACTCCGGAAACCCCGACGGGAGTTCACGGGTCATGACGACCCTGATGCGGGCCGACACGCCCGACCGCGGGGACCGGGGAGACAGAGCCACACACAGATAAGAGCCACAGTAAAGCTGCAGAAGCTTTTACAGACGCGAGAGAAAGCTGGTCCATTGCCCACGATCCAGCAGCTGGTCCGCAAGGGCCGCCAGGACAAGGCTGCCAAGCAGAAGACCGCGGCGCTCAAGGGGAGCCCGCAGCGGCGCGGCGTGTGCACCCGCGTCTACACCACCACGCCGAAGAAGCCGAACTCCGCGCTCCGCAAGGTCGCGCGTGTCCGGCTGACCAGCGGCATCGAGGTCACCGCCTACATTCCGGGCGAGGGCCACAACCTGCAGGAGCACTCGATGGTGCTCGTGCGTGGTGGTCGTGTGAAGGACCTCCCCGGTGTCCGCTACAAGATCGTCCGCGGTTCGCTCGACACGCAGGGCGTGAAGAACCGTAAGCAGGCGCGCAGCCGGTACGGCGCTAAGAAGGAGAAGAGCTAATGCCCCGCAAGGGTCCGGCCCCGAAGCGGCCGCTGATCGCTGACCCGGTCTACGCATCGCCGCTCGTCACGCAGCTGATCAACAAGGTGCTGACCGACGGCAAGCGCTCGCTGGCCGAGCGCATCGTGTACGGCGCCCTGGAAGGCGCTCGCGAGAAGACCGGCACCGACCCGGTCGTCACGCTGAAGCGCGCCCTCGACAACGTCAAGCCTTCCCTCGAGGTGAAGAGCCGTCGTGTCGGTGGTGCCACATACCAGGTGCCCATCGAGGTCAAGCCCGGTCGCTCGACGACCCTTGCGCTCCGCTGGATGGTCACGTACTCGCGTCAGCGCCGTGAGAAGACGATGATCGAGCGCCTGCAGAACGAGCTGCTCGACGCGAGCAACGGCCTCGGGGCCAGCGTGAAGCGCCGCGAGGACACGCACAAGATGGCCGAGTCGAACAAGGCCTTCGCGCACTACCGCTGGTGAACCGCCACCACCGAAGCAAACCGACGCCCGGTCGACGTGAATGATCGAGCCAGTGCCGGGCCCCACGCTTGAGACAGGGGAACATTCAAGTGGCACGTGACGTGCTGACCGACCTGAAAAAGGTCCGCAACATCGGCATCATGGCCCACATTGACGCCGGTAAGACCACCACGACCGAGCGGATCCTGTTCTACACCGGGATCAACTACAAGCTCGGTGAGGTCCACGACGGCGCCGCCACGATGGACTGGATGGAGGAGGAGCAGAACCGGGGTATCACCATCACCTCGGCTGCGACCACCACGTTCTGGGACGACTACCAGATCAACATCATCGACACCCCGGGTCACGTCGACTTCACCGTCGAGGTGGAGCGCAGCCTCCGCGTCCTCGACGGCGCGGTCGCCGTCTTCGACGGCAAGGAAGGTGTCGAGCCGCAGTCCGAGCAGGTCTGGCGTCAGGCGGACAAGTACGACGTCCCGCGCATCTGCTTCATCAACAAGATGGACAAGCTGGGTGCGGACTTCTACTTCACCGTCGGCACGATCCAGGAGCGCCTCGGCGCGACGCCGCTGGTGCTGCAGCTGCCGATCGGCGCCGAGTCCGACTTCCAGGGCGTCGTCGACCTCGTCTCGATGAAGGCCCTGACCTGGCGTGGTGACGTCAAGAAGGGCGAGCAGTACGAGATCGAGGACATCCCCGCCGAGCTGGCCGACCGCGCCGCGGAGTACCGCGAGAAGCTGGTCGAGCAGGTCGCCGAGTCCGACGAGGAGCTGCTCGAGAAGTACTTCGGTGGCGAGGAGCTCACGAACGACGAGATCAAGACCGGCATCCGCAAGCTGACGATCGCCCGCGAGGCGTTCCCTGTGCTCGCCGGTTCCGCGTTCAAGAACAAGGGCGTGCAGCCCATGCTCGACGCGGTCGTCGACTACCTGCCGTCGCCGTTCGACGTGCCGCCGGTCCAGGGCACGCTGCTCGACGGCGAGACGCCCGCCGAGCGCAAGCCGTCGACCCAGGAGCCGTTCGCGGCGCTGGTGTCGAAGGTCGCGGTGCACCCGTTCTACGGCAAGCTGACCTACATCCGGGTCTACTCCGGCAAGGTCGCCTCCGGCACGCAGATCATGAACGCGACGCGGGAGCGCAAGGAGCGCATCGGGAAGATCTTCCAGATGCACTCCAACAAGGAGAACCCGGTCGACGACGCGCAGGCCGGCCACATCTACGCGGTGCAGGGCCTGAAGGACACCACCACCGGTGACACCCTGACGGACCCGCAGAACCCGATCGTGCTCGAGTCGATGACCTTCCCCGAGCCGGTCATCAAGGTCGCGATCGAGCCGAAGACGAAGTCCGACCAGGAGAAGCTCTCGACGGCGATCCAGAAGCTCGCCGAGGAGGACCCGACGTTCCGGGTCAGCCAGGACGACGAGACCGGTCAGACGATCATCGAGGGCATGGGCGAGCTCCACCTCGAGGTTCTCGTCAACCGGATGAAGAGCGACTTCAAGGTCGAGGCGAACATCGGTAAGCCGCAGGTCGCTTACCGTGAGACCATCCGCAAGACGGTGGACAAGTTCGAGTACACCCACAAGAAGCAGACCGGCGGCTCCGGTCAGTTCGCGCGGGTGATCATCAAGCTCGAGCCGCTGACCACCGGCGATGGTGCTCTCTACGAATTCGACAACCAGGTGACCGGTGGCCGCATCCCGCGGGAGTACATCCCGTCCGTGGACGAGGGCGCGCAGGACGCCATGCAGTACGGCGTCCTGGCCGGCTACCCGCTCGTCGGGTTGAAGCTCACCTTGTTGGACGGTGCGTACCACGAGGTCGACTCTTCGGAGATGGCCTTCAAGGTCGCCGGCTCCGTGGCGCTCAAGGACGCCGCGCGGCAGGCGAACCCGGTACTGCTGGAACCGATGATGGCCGTCGAGGTCACCACACCCGAGGAGTACATGGGTGACGTCATCGGTGACTTGAACTCCCGCCGTGGCCAGGTCCAGGCCATGGAGGAGCGGTCTGGCACGCGCGTCGTCAAGGCGCTCGTGCCGCTGTCGGAGATGTTCGGGTACGTGGGCGACCTGCGGTCGAAGACCCAGGGTCGTGCCAACTACACGATGGTCTTTGACTCCTACGCCGAGGTTCCGTCGAACGTCGCGAAGGAGATCATCGCCAAGGCGACAGGGGAGTAACTCCCACCAGCACCCAAAGCGGGCGGAAAAGGGGCCTCCCCTAAGGTCCGCACAACCGACCAGATCGAGTCGCAATCGGCGCAGCCACGCCGGGAGCGAGCAAGTACAGTCCAGGAGGACATTCCAGTGGCGAAGGCGAAGTTCGAGCGGAGCAAGCCGCACGTCAACATCGGGACCATCGGTCACGTTGACCACGGCAAGACCACGCTGACCGCGGCGATCACGAAGGTGCTGCACGAGCGCTACCCGGAGCTCAACCAGTCGCGTGCGTTCGACCAGATCGACAACGCGCCGGAAGAGAAGCAGCGCGGCATCACGATCAACATTGCGCACGTCGAGTACGAGACCGAGAAGCGTCACTACGCGCACGTCGACGCCCCGGGTCACGCCGACTACGTGAAGAACATGATCACGGGTGCGGCCCAGATGGACGGTGCGATCCTCGTGGTCGCGGCCACCGACGGCCCGATGCCGCAGACGCGTGAGCACGTGCTGCTCGCCCGTCAGGTCGGCGTGCCGTACATCGTCGTGGCGCTGAACAAGGCCGACATGGTCGACGACGAGGAGATCCTCGAGCTCGTCGAGATGGAGGTCCGTGAGCTGCTCTCCGAGCAGGAGTTCCCGGGCGACGACGCCCCGGTCGTGAAGGTCTCCGGCCTGAAGGCCCTCGAGGGCGACGAGAAGTGGTCCGACGCCGTCATCGAGCTGATGAACGCCGTCGACGACAACATCCCGGAGCCGCAGCGCGCCGTCGACCAGCCGTTCCTGATGCCGGTCGAGGACGTCTTCACGATCACCGGCCGCGGCACGGTCGTCACCGGCCGTATCGAGCGTGGCGAGATCAAGCTCAACGAGGACGTCGAGATCGTCGGCATCCGCGAGAAGGCCACCAAGACCACGGTGACCTCGATCGAGATGTTCAACAAGCTGCTCGACGCCGGCCAGGCCGGTGACAACGCGGCGCTGCTCCTGCGCGGTATCAAGCGTGAGGACGTCGAGCGTGGCCAGGTCATCGTGAAGCCGGGCACCACGACCCCGCACACGGAGTTCGAGGGCTCGGTCTACATCCTGTCCAAGGACGAGGGTGGCCGTCACACGCCGTTCTTCAACAACTACCGTCCGCAGTTCTACTTCCGGACGACCGACGTGACCGGCGTCGTGACCCTCCCCGAGGGCACCGAGATGGTCATGCCGGGCGACAACACCGAGATCTCGGTGCAGCTGATTCAGCCGATTGCCATGGACGAGGGTCTGCGGTTCGCCATCCGCGAGGGTGGCCGCACCGTCGGCGCCGGCCAGGTCACCAAGATCAGCAAGTAATTCGCACCCCCGGGTGCGGGAGCCATATTTCGGTATGGCATCCTATCTAGGTTGCTCGACGCGGGGCGGCCGATTCTACGAGTACACGAGAATCGGCCGCCCCGGCGCGAGCGTCCTGGGCTGACAGCGACGACAGTCGACTGTGAGTCGGGAGTGATCCGCCTGCCTTTCCGGCAGTGATCACTTCGTAGAGCAAAGACCTAGGGCACGACAATGATCCTGCGGGATCCGTGTGCGCGACAAGGGCGACACGCCCGACCGCGTGGACCGGAGGCCGGATCGTTGACGTGCAGAAACCTCCAACTGGGTCCGACGAGGACCTTGTGAGGCTTCAGACAAGCGGCACGAGACGAAGGAACGAGCTGCCACCATGGCGGGACAGAAGATCCGCATCCGGCTCAAGGCCTACGACCACGAGGCGATCGACTCGAGTGCGCGCAAGATCGTCGAGACGGTCACGCGCACCGGCGCCTCCGTGGTGGGGCCGGTGCCGCTGCCCACTGAGAAGAACGTTTACTGCGTCATCCGCTCGCCGCACAAGTACAAGGACTCGCGCGAGCACTTCGAGATGCGCACGCACAAGCGGCTGATCGACATCGTGGACCCGACGCCGAAGACGGTCGACGCGCTCATGCGCATCGACCTGCCGGCGAGTGTCGACGTGAACATCCAGTAAGCGTTGGGCGAGCGGCGGAGATAAGAGACTCATGTCTGACAGGCAAGTGAAGGGCATTCTGGGCACGAAGCTCGGCATGACGCAGGTCTTCGACGAGAACAACCGGATCGTTCCGGTGACCGTCGTGCAGACCGGGCCGAACCTCGTGACCCAGGTGCGCAATCAGGAGAAGGACGGCTACTCGGCCGTGCAGTTGGCCTACGGCGCCATCGACCCGCGCAAGGTCAACAAGCCGGAGACGGGCCACTTCGACCGGGCCGGTGTGACGCCGCGGCGTCACGTCGCCGAGCTGCGTACGTCCGATGCGGACACCTACGAGGTCGGTCAGGAACTGACCGTCGAGATGTTCGAGGACGGCGCGATCGTCGACATCACCGGCACGACGAAGGGCAAGGGCTTCGCGGGCACGATGAAGCGTCACGGCTTTGCCGGCCAGGGTGCGAGCCACGGTAACCAGGCCACCCACCGCAAGCCGGGCGCCATCGGCGGTGCGGCGACCCCGGGCCGCGTGTTCAAGGGCATCCGCATGTCCGGCCGGATGGGCAACAACCGCGTCACGACCCAGGGCCTCAAGGTCCACCAGGTGCGTGCCGAGGACGGTCTGCTGCTGATCAAGGGCGCGGTTCCCGGCCCGAAGGGCGGCCTTCTCTTCGTCCGTAGCGCCGCGAAGGGTGGTGTGACCGCATGACCGCGACGATCGAGGTGAAGACCCCGGCCGGCGCTGCCGACGGCTCCGTCGAGCTGCCCGGTGAGATCTTCGACGTCCAGGCGAACATCCCGCTGATGCACCAGGTCGTGGTGGCTCAGCTGGCCGCTGCCCGACAGGGCACGCACGACACGAAGACGCGTGGCGAGGTCCGCGGCGGTGGCGCCAAGCCGTACCGCCAGAAGGGCACCGGCCGTGCGCGTCAGGGTTCGGAGCGCGCGCCGCAGTTCACCGGCGGTGGCACCGTCCACGGGCCGACGCCGCGGGACTACGCGCAGCGCACCCCGAAGAAGATGAAGGTCGCCGCTCTGCGTGGCGCCCTCTCGGACCGGGCTCGCAACGACCAGGTCCACGTGGTGACCGCCCTCATCGACGGTGACACGCCGTCGACGAAGGAGGCCAAGAAGACGCTGGCCGCCCTGACGAGCGGCAAGCGCGTCCTCGTGGTCCTGCACCGCGACGAGGAAACGCAGTGGCTGTCGGCCCGCAACCTCGAGAACGTCCACCTGATCACGGCGGACCAGCTCAACACGTACGACGTGCTGGTCAACGACGACGTGGTCTTCAGCAAGGCGGCGCTGGACGCCTTCCTCGCAGGCCCGGTCAAGGGCAAGGGTGCGAAGGCGACGGCGACCTCCGGCGAGGTCTCGGAAGGGAGTGACCAGCAGTGAGCTCGGTGGCCATCCCCGACCCGCGTGACATCCTCATCGCGCCGGTGATCTCCGAGAAGTCCTACGGGCTGCTCGAGGACAACAAGTACACGTTCGTGGTCCGTCCGGACGCCAACAAGACCCAGATCAAGATCGCGGTCGAGAAGGTCTTCGGCGTCAAGGTGATCAGCGTGAACACGCTCAACCGGGAGGGCAAGCGCAAGCGCACCCGCACCGGCTTCGGCAAGCGCAAGGACACCAAGCGCGCGATCGTCACGCTGTCGCCCGAGAGCAAGCCGATCGAGATCTTCGGCGCAGGCGCGTAAGGGACTGAGTAGACATGGGTATCCGTAAGCACAAGCCGACCACTCCGGGCCGTCGCGGCTCGAGCGTGGCCGACTTCTCCGAGATCACTCGGTCGACGCCGGAGAAGTCGCTGGTCAAGCCGGTCAGCAAGACCGGTGGTCGTAACTCCGGCGGCAAGATCACCACCCGTCACAAGGGTGGTGGCCACAAGCGCGCCTACCGGATCATCGACTTCCGTCGTAACGACAAGGACGGCATCCCCGCCAAGGTCGCGCACATCGAGTACGACCCCAACCGGTCGGCTCGGATCGCGCTCCTGCACTACGCGGACGGCGAGAAGCGCTACATCATCGCGCCGGACAAGCTGAAGCAGGGCAACACGGTGGAGAACGGCCCGTCGGCCGACATCAAGCCGGGCAACAACCTGCCGCTGCGCAACATCCCGGTCGGCACCGTGATCCACGCGATCGAGCTCCGCCCCGGTGGCGGCGCGAAGATCGCGCGTTCGGCAGGCGCCCGCGTGCAGCTCGTCGCCAAGGACGGCCCGTACGCCCAGCTGCGGATGCCTTCGGGCGAGATCCGCAACGTGGACGTGCGCAACCGCGCCACGGTCGGCGAGGTCGGCAACTCGGAGCACTCCAACATCAACTGGGGTAAGGCGGGCCGCAGCCGCTGGCGCGGCAAGCGTCCGACGGTGCGTGGTGTCGTCATGAACCCGATCGACCACCCGCACGGTGGTGGTGAGGGCAAGAGCTCCGGTGGTCGCCACCCGGTGAACCCGAACGGCAGGCCGGAAGGCCGCACCCGCCGTCGCAAGGAAAGCGACAAGATGATCGTCCGCCGCCGGAAGACCGGCAAGAAGAAGCGCTGAGCAGGGAGGTAGAAGAACATGCCGCGTAGCCTGAAAAAGGGCCCCTTCGTGGACGACCACCTGCTCAAGAAGGTGGACGCGCTCAACGAGTCGGGCAAGAAGACCGTGATCAAGACCTGGTCGCGCCGGTCCACGATCATTCCGGACATGCTGGGCCACACCCTCGCGGTGCACGACGGCCGCAAGCACGTCCCGGTTTTCGTCACCGAGGCCATGGTCGGCCACAAGCTGGGCGAGTTCGCCCCGACGCGGACCTTCAAGGGCCACGTCAAGGACGACCGCAAATCTCGTCGCCGCTGAAGCAGCGCACCTTAAGAGAAGGAAGTAACGATGAACGCGCGTAACGACGCGGTAGCCGAGCAGGAGACCCTGCCGACGGCTTTCGCGCGGGCTCGCTTCGTCCGGGACTCGCCGACCAAGGTGCGCCGGGTGATCGAGCTGATCAAGGGTCAGAACGCGAACGACGCTCTGACGACGCTGAAGTACTCGCCGCAGGCCGCGGCGTACCAGCTGTCCAAGGTCCTCGCGAGTGCGATGGCCAACGCCGAGAACAACCTCGACCTGGACCCCGACACGCTGTGGGTGAAGAACGCCTACGCCGATGACGGTCCGACGCTGAAGCGCATCCAGCCGCGCGCCCAGGGGCGTGCGTTCCGGATCCGCAAGCGGACGAGCCACATCACCGTCGAGGTCGAGTCCCGTCCTGAGGCGAAGAAGAGCAAGAAGGCAGGTGGCCGGTAGTGGGCCAGAAGATCAACCCGCACGGCTTCCGGCTCGGGATCACCACGGACTGGAAGTCTCGCTGGTACGCCGACAAGCAGTACTCGGACTACGTGGCCGAGGACGTCAAGATCCGCAAGCTCCTGTCCACGGGCATGGAGCGCGCGGGTATCGCCAAGGTGGAGATCGAGCGCACCCGTGACCGGGTCCGCGTCGACATCCACACCGCGCGGCCGGGCATCGTCATCGGCCGCCGCGGCGCCGAGGCCGACCGCATCCGCGGTTCGCTGGAGAAGCTGACCGGCAAGCAGGTGCAGCTGAACATCCTCGAGGTGAAGAACTCCGAGTCCGACGCCCAGCTGGTGGCACAGGGCATCGCGGAGCAGCTGTCGAACCGTGTCGCGTTCCGCCGCGCCATGCGCAAGGCGATCCAGACGTCCATGCGGTCGCCGCAGGTGAAGGGCATTCGCGTGCAGTGCAGCGGTCGTCTCGGCGGTGCCGAGATGTCCCGCTCCGAGCACTACCGCGACGGTCGGGTCCCGCTGCACACGCTGCGTGCGGACATCGACTACGGCTTCTTCGAGGCCAAGACGACGTTCGGCCGCATCGGTGTGAAGGTGTGGATCTACAAGGGCGAGCTCGTCGGTGGGCTGAAGGCCAAGGCCGAGCGTGACGCCGCAGCGGCGTCCGAGCGTCAGCCGCGCCGCGAGCGTCCGCAGCGGCGTCGTGGTGGTGCCTCCGGTACCACGCCGACCTCGACCGAGGCAGGCCGCGCGGCCGCGCAGGAGTCCGGCTCCGGTGCCGCCAAGGCCGACACAGACGTCGCGTCCGCGAACGCCCCCGAGGTGGCTTCGCCGGACGCTGCAGAGAAGACGGAGGGCTGAGGCGTGCTCATCCCACGCAAGGTCAAGCACCGTAAGCAGCACGCGCCGAAGCGCAAGGGTGCCGCCAAGGGCGGCACGAAGGTCACCTTCGGTGACTACGGCATCCAGGCGCTCGAGCACGCCTACGTGACGAACCGGCAGATCGAGTCCGCTCGTATCGCCATGACGCGCCACATCAAGCGTGGCGGGAAGATCTGGATCAACATCTTCCCGGACCGTCCGCTCACGAAGAAGCCGGCCGAAACCCGCATGGGTTCCGGTAAGGGTTCGCCGGAGTGGTGGGTCGCCAACGTCAAGCCGGGCCGCGTGATGTTCGAGATGAGCTTTCCGAACGAGGCCGTGGCCCGCGAGGCCATGCGCCGCGCGATCCACAAGTTGCCGATGAAGTGCAGGATCGTGAGCCGTGAAGGTGGTGAGTTCTGATGGCGGCAGCTGGAGTTGCTGCGTCGGAGCTGCGTGAGCTTACTGCGGAAGAGCTCGTGCTGCGTCTGAAGGAATCCAAGGAGGAGCTGTTCAACCTCCGGTTCCAGATGGCGACCGGCCAGCTCGACAACAACCGCAGGCTTCGCACGGTCCGCGCGGACATCGCGCGCATCTACACCGTGATGCGCGAGCGCGAGCTCGGTCTCTCGATCGCGCCTGACGAGACTGACGAGAGTGAAGGTGCCGCATGAGCGAGCCGCTGCAGAAGGCTGACTCCGGTCGGAACTACCGGAAGGTCCGTGAGGGCCTGGTCGTGTCCGACAAGATGGACAAGACGATTGTCGTGGAGCTCGAGGACCGCAAGAAGCACCCGCTGTACGGCAAGGTCATGCGCTCGACCAAGAAGGTCAAGGCGCACGACGACCAGAACACGGCCGGCGTGGGCGACCGCGTCATCGTGATGGAGACCCGCCCGATGTCCGCCACCAAGCGGTACCGGCTGGTCGAGATCCGCGAGAAGGCCAAGTAATCAGGGGGCGGCAAGCAGCCCCATTCGTTCCGCCAGGCTCGGTAGAAACCCCGAGAACCGGCGCGACATACAGGAGTTGACGTGATCCAGCAGGAGTCGCGACTGCGAGTCGCCGACAACACGGGTGCCAAGGAGATCCTGACCATCCGCGTGCTCGGTGGCTCGGGGCGGCGCTACGCGGGCCTCGGCGACGTCATCGTCGCCACCGTCAAGGACGCCATCCCGGGCGCCAATGTGAAGCGTGGTGACGTCGTCAAGGCGGTCATCGTCCGTACAGCGAAGGAGAGGCGTCGCCCCGACGGCTCCTACATCCGCTTCGACGAGAACGCCGCGGTACTCATCAAGAACGACAACGAGCCGCGAGGCACGCGCATCTTCGGACCGGTCGGTCGCGAGCTGCGCGAGCGTAAGTTCATGAAGATCATCTCGCTGGCGCCGGAGGTGCTCTGAATGAAGGTCAAGAAGGGCGACACCGTTCTCGTCGTCGCAGGCAAGGACAAGGGTGCGAAGGGCAAGGTCATCAAGGCCGACCCGGAGCGCAGCAAGGTCCTCGTCGAGGGCGTGAACCGGATCAAGAAGCACACGCGGATCTCCCAGAACCAGCGTGGCGCCGAGTCCGGCGGCATCGTCACGCAGGAGGCCCCGATCCACGTGTCGAACGTGATGGTCGTGGACTCCGACGGCAACCCGACCCGGGTCGGCTACCGCTTCGACGAGGACGGCAAGAAGGTTCGGATCTCGCGTAAGACGGGCAAGGACATCTGATGACGACCGCAGAGACGACATACCCGACCCCGCGGCTCAAGGTCCGCTACCGTGACGAGATCGCGGGCCAGCTGCGCGAGGAGTTCGACCTCGAGAACGTGCACCAGATCCCGGGTGTCACGAAGGTCGTCGTGAACATGGGCGTCGGCGACGCCGCCCGCGACAGCAAGCTCATCGAAGGCGCAGTGCGTGACCTGGCCGCCATCACCGGGCAGAAGCCCGAGGTGCGCAGGGCCCGCAAGTCCATCGCGCAGTTCAAGCTGCGTGAGGGCATGCCGATCGGTGCGCGTGCGACGCTGCGCGGCGACCGCATGTGGGAGTTCCTGGACCGGCTGCTGAACATCGCGCTGCCGCGTATCCGCGACTTCCGCGGGCTGTCGAGCAAGCAGTTCGACGGGCACGGCAACTACACGTTCGGCCTGTCGGAGCAGTCGATGTTCCACGAGATCGACCCGGACTCCATCGACCGCGCGCGCGGCATGGACGTCACGGTCGTGACCACCGCCAACAACGACGACGAAGGCCGTGCGCTGCTCCGCAAGCTCGGCTTCCCCTTTAAGGAGGCGTGAGCCATGGCTAAGAAGTCCCTCATCGCCAAGGCCGCTCGGAAGCCGAAGTTCAAGGTGCGGGCCTACACGCGTTGCCAGCGTTGCGGCCGGCCGCACTCGGTCTACCGCAAGTTCGGCCTCTGCCGCATCTGCCTGCGGGAAATGGCGCACGCGGGACAGCTTCCCGGCGTGAGCAAGTCCAGCTGGTGAAGGCGCCCCGATAACTCCCACTTCGCCACAGGCCCCGGCAGTGCCGGGGAACCAGGGCGAGAAAGGTTGACAGGTCACCATGACGATGACCGACCCGATCGCAGACTTCCTGACACGTCTGCGGAACGCGAACTCGGCGCACCACGACGAGGTGACGCTCCCGCACTCGAAGATCAAGCAGAACATCTCCGAGATCCTCAAGCGCGAGGGTTACATCGCGGACTACCGGACGGAGCCCGGCGAGAAGCACCAGAACCTCGTCGTGAACCTCAAGTTCGGGCCGAACCGTGAGCGCAGCATCGCCGGCCTCCGCCGCGTGTCGAAGCCGGGTCTGCGTGTGTACGCGAAATCCAACAACCTGCCGAAGGTTCTCGGTGGCCTCGGCGTCGCGATCATCTCGACGTCCGCCGGCCTCCAGACCGACCGGCAGGCCATGCGCAACGGCGTGGGCGGCGAAGTCCTCGCCTACGTCTGGTAAGGGAGGGGACAAGGCAATGTCACGCATTGGAAAGCTGCCGATCACCGTCCCCTCCGGGGTCGAGGTGAACATCGACGGCCAGCACGTGTCGGTGAAGGGCCCGAAGGGCACCCTTGAGCACACGGTGCCGGAGCCGATCGTCGTCGAGCGCGACTCCGGCGGCGCGATCGTGGTGAAGCGCCCGGACGAGGAGCGTGAGAACCGGTCGCTGCACGGCCTCACGCGGACGCTGGTGAACAACCTGGTCGTCGGCGTCAGCGAAGGCTACGAGAAGAAGATGGAGATCCACGGGGTCGGTTACCGCGTGCAGGCCAAGGGTTCGGACCTCGAGTTCGCCCTCGGCTACAGCCACCCGGTACTGATCAAGGCTCCGGAGGGCATCACGTTCAGCGTGGAGAGCCCGACGAAGTTCTCGGTAGCCGGCATCGACAAGCAGAAGGTCGGCCAGACCGCTGCGGTCATCCGCAAGCTGCGGCGCCCTGACCCGTACAAGGGCAAGGGCCTGCGCTACGAGGGTGAGCGCATCCGTCGCAAGGTCGGAAAGACGGGTAAGTGATCATGAGCGAAACGGTTACGAAGCGCAGGCCGATCGGCAAGGACGTCTCGACCCGTCGCCGCGTGAGCAAGGCTCGCCGGCACACCCGGCTGCGCAAGAAGATCTTCGGCACCGCGGAGCGTCCGCGGCTGTCGGTGAAGCGCTCCTCCCGGCACATCTACGTGCAGTTGATCGACGACGTGGCGGGCCACACCGTGGCCTCGGCGTCGACGCTCGAGGCCGACGTGGCCGCCGTCGAGGGCGACAAGAAGGCCAAGGCCGCCAAGGTCGGCGAGCTGGTTGCCTCCCGCGCCAAGAACGCGGGTGTCGAGTCCGCGGTGTTCGACCGCGGCGGCAACGCCTACCACGGCCGGATCGCGGCGCTGGCCGACGCCGCTCGCGAAGCGGGGTTGGAATTCTGATGGTGAACAAGTTCGAGAACGGAAGGAACGCCTGATGCCGGGACGTACGCGGCAATCCGGCGGCCAGGGCGGGCCCGGCGAGCAGCAGAACCGCGAGCGCGGTGGCGGCCGGGACCGCAGGGACCGTCGTGACGGTGGCCGTGGCGGGGCGGCCCAGGACAAGAACCCGCACCTCGAGCGCGTTGTAGCGATCAACCGCGTGGCCAAGGTCGTCAAGGGCGGTCGTCGCTTCAGCTTCACCGCTCTGGTCGTGGTCGGCGACGGCGACGGTCAGGTCGGCGTCGGCTACGGCAAGGCCAAGGAGGTGCCCTCGGCGATCGCCAAGGGCGTCGAGGAGGCCAAGAAGAACTTCTTCCGCGTGCCCCGCATCGCCGGCACCATCCCGCACCCGGTTCAGGGTGAGGACGCCGCGGGTGTGGTGCTGCTCCGCCCGGCCTCCGCCGGTACCGGTGTCATCGCCGGTGGCCCGGTTCGTGCCGTGCTGGAGTGCGCGGGTGTGCACGACGTGCTGTCGAAGTCGCTGGGCTCCGACAACGCGATCAACATCGTGCACGCGACCGTCGCCGCGCTGAAGGGGCTGTCCCGTCCGGAGGAGGTGGCGGCCCGTCGCGGTCTGCCGCTCGAGGACGTCGCGCCGGCGCGGATGCTGCGTCAGCGTGCGGGTCAGGAGGTCTGAGATGGCGCAGCTGAAGGTCACCCAGATCAAGAGCGTGATCGGCTCGCGGCAGAGTCATCGGGACACCCTGCGTACCCTGGGACTGCGGAAGATCCGTCAGTCCGTGGTACGTGAGGACACTCCCGACGTTCGCGGCCTGGTTCGCACGGTGCGGCACCTGGTGAGCGTGGAGGAGGTCAACTCATGACCATCAAGATCCATGACCTGAAGCCCGCACCCGGCGCCAAGCGCGAGAAGATGCGCGTCGGCCGTGGTGAGGGTTCGAAGGGCAAGACCGCCGGTCGCGGTACGAAGGGCACCAAGGCCCGGAAGAACGTGCCCGCCGGCTTCGAGGGTGGGCAGATGCCCATCCAGATGCGGCTCCCGAAGCTGCGTGGCTTCAAGAACCGCTTCCGTACCGAGTACCAGCCGGTGAACGTGGGCGACATCGCCCGCGTGTTCGCCGACGGCGGCAAGGTGGGCAAGGACGAACTCGTCGAGAACGGTCTCGTCCGTAAGGGCCACCTCGTCAAGGTTCTCGGCAACGGCGACGTCGACGGCGTCAAGCTCGAGGTTTCGGCCGACGCGTTCTCCAAGAGCGCGAAGGAGAAGCTCGAGGCGGCGGGTGGCTCGGCCACCTCGCTCTGACGTTCGAGGATTCGCGGCAGCGGCCCGTCCGGCGACACCCGGGCGGGCCGCTGCGTGTGTGCGGTCGTGTGTGCCGGAGGGGCTCGCCTCGTCGGTCGGCGGGTGTGGTGCGTGCTACAGCCGGGCCTCAGGGGAGTGGCGTTCGTCGCGTCGCGGAGGGTGCGGCCGAGGGCTGCGCGACTTCCGTCGGTACCCTGCGGTCAGTTCGGCAACTCGGTGAATCGCCACCCTGAGCGGCTGTTAGAGTCGTCGAGGCGCCTGGGGACGTCCCCTGTCTTCAAGCGTCCGTCTGGCCAGCTCGCCAGCGAAGTGAGTCGTCCCGCCGGCGTCCGAGACCGCCGGCCAAGCCGCTCGCCGGAACCCGCCGGCGACGCCTGAGGAGGTCCCCCGCGTGCTCAGCGCCTTCCGCTCGGCTCTCGCCACGCCGGACCTGCGCAAGAAGATCCTGTTCACGTTGATGATCGTGGCCGTGTACCGGCTCGGCGCGGTCATTCCAGCGCCTGGCGTGTCGTACAACAGCGTTCAGGCTTGTCAGGCGCAGGTCGAGGGTCAGAGTTTCTTCACGCTGCTGAACCTGTTCAGCGGTGGAGCGCTCCTTCAGCTCTCCGTCTTCGCGACGGGCATCATGCCGTACATCACGGCGAGCATCATCGTGCAGCTGCTCACGGTGGTCATTCCGCACTTCGAAGAGCTGAAGAAGGAGGGCCAGTCCGGGCAGGGCAAGCTGACGCAGTACACGCGCTACCTGACGATCGCGCTGGCCATTCTGCAGGCCACCGGTGTCATCGCGCTGGCAGAGCGCGGCGGGATGTTCCCGAACTGCACCGAGTCGATCTTCCCGGACAACAGCGTCGTCACCATGGCGATCACGGTCCTCACGATGACCGCCGGTACCGCCGTGATGATGTGGATGGGTGAGCTGATCACCGAGCGCGGTGTCGGGAACGGCATGTCGCTGCTGATCTTCCTCAACATCGCGGCGCAGATCCCGGCCGAGGGCGCCAACATCCTGAACCAGAACACGCCGCTCGTGTTCGCGTTCGTCTGCCTGCTGGCACTGGTGATCATCGCGAGCGTCGTCTTCGTCGAGCAGGGGCAGCGCCGGATCCCGGTGCAGTACGCCAAGCGCATGGTCGGCAGGCGCATGTACGGGGGCACGTCGACGTACCTGCCGATCAAGGTCAACCAGGCCGGTGTCATTCCGGTGATCTTCGGCTCGTCGCTGCTGTACCTGCCGGACCTGCTGGTGAACCTGACCGGCGACCCGCAGAACCCGGGTGGCTTCACGCAGTTCATCCAGACGTACCTGAGTGATCAGAGCAGCTGGCTGCACATGCTGCTGTACTTCGCTCTGATCATCTTCTTCACGTACTTCTACATCACGATCACCTTCAACGTTGACGATCGCGCCGAGGAGATGAAGAAGTTCGGCGGTTTCATCCCGGGTATCCGTCCGGGTAGGCCGACCGCCGAGTACTTGCGCTTCGTGCTGAGCAGGATCACGTTGCCCGGATCGATCTACCTTGGCATCGTGGCAATCCTGCCGAACTTCTTCCTGTCCCTCACCGGCGAAGGCCAGAACCAGAACTTCCCGCTCGGCGGCACGGCGGTTCTGATCATGGTCGGTGTCGGACTGGACACGGTGAAGCAGATCGAAAGCCAGCTCATGCAGCGCAACTACGAAGGGTTCCTCCGATGACGCGTGTGCTCCTTGTGGGTCCTCCCGGAGCGGGCAAGGGGACGCAGGCGGTCTCTCTCTCCGAGCGACTGGGCGTTCCGCACATCTCGACAGGTGATCTGTTTCGTGCCAACGTCGGCAACGAAACGCCGCTGGGCCTCGAAGCCAAGCGGTACATGGATGCCGGCGAGCTCGTACCCGACTCGGTGACCAACGAGATGGTGCGCGAACGTCTGGAGGAGCCGGACGCGAAGGCCGGTTTCCTGCTGGACGGGTTCCCGCGCAACACGAAGCAGGCCGACGTGCTGGGCGAGATGCTCGCCGCGCAGAACACGGCGCTCGACGGTGTGATCGAGCTGAAGGTGAGCGAGGACGAGCTGGTCGAGCGCCTGCTGGCCCGCGGCCGCAGCGACGACACCGAGGAGATCATCCGCCGTCGGCAGGAGGTCTACCGGCAGGAGACGGCGCCGTTGCTCGAGTACTACGCCGACATCGTGGTGACCGTGAACGGCATCGGCGAGGTCGACGAGGTTTCGCAGCGCGTGTTGGACGCGCTCGGCAAGAGCTCGTGAACCTGCTCGGCCTGAGGATGCCGCGGTGGATGCGCCGCGGCGGTTCGATCGAGGCGAAGTCGCACGGTGAGCTGGAGGCCATGCGTGCGGCGGGCCTCGTCGTGTCGCGCACCCTGGCCGCCGTGACGACCGCGGCCAGGCCGGGCGTGAGCACGCTCGAACTCGACGCTCTGGCCGAGCAGCTGATCCGGGACGCCGACGCGGTGCCCTCGTTCAAGGGCTACCACGGTTTCCCGGGGTCGATCTGCGCGTCGGTGAACGACCAGATCGTGCACGGCATCCCGTCGTCGGAGCTGGTCCTCGCGGAGGGCGACCTGCTGTCGGTGGACTGCGGCGCCATCCTCGAGGGCTGGCACGGCGACTCGGCCGTGACCATCTCGGTCGGCGAGGTGAGCGAGCCCGACCGGAAGTTGTCGGCGGCGACGAAGTCGGCGATGCAGGCCGGGATCGACGCGGCCCGCCCCGGCGGCCGGCTCACCGACATCTCCCACGCCGTCGAGATGGAAGCCCTGAGCAAGATCCTCGAGGACGGCATCGAGTACGGGATGATCGAGGAGTACGGCGGGCACGGCATCGGGCGCGAGATGCACATGGAGCCGTTCCTGCCGAACGTCGGCAAACCGGGTCGCGGTCCCGAGCTGCGGCCGGGGGTGACCCTGGCGATCGAGCCGATGCTGACCGGCGGGTCCGGCGGGACGGTGGAGCTCGACGACGGGTGGACCGTCATCACCGACGACGGCTCCCGCGCGGCCCACTGGGAACACACCGTGGCGGTCACCGAGGACGGACCGTGGGTGCTCACCGCGCCGGAGGCGGCGTCGGCGGGGTAACCTGGACCGGCAGGCGACGTTGCTGCGAACCGTCACTCGGACGGTGTAGAGTCGCTCACTCTCCGCGTCCGCGGAGCGCACGGATGCTACCCGCACCTATCACAACCGGCCCCGGTTTGGGAGTCGTGACACGAGGTGCGTAGACTGTACAGCTGGCGTGCCTTCCATGCTGTTCTCCGACGCCCGTTCGGGGCAGGTGCGGATTTCCGGTTCCGGAATCCTCCCGGCCACTCGACGTGTTCGGACGCAGGATGGGGCGCTCGTCAGTCCAGGTAAGCACCATCGCTCAACCAATCACGAATTGCGGAGTACATGGCGAAGAAAGACGGGGCCATTGAGGTAGAAGGCCGCGTGATCGAGCCGCTCCCCAACGCGATGTTCCGTGTCGAGTTGGAGAACGGCCACAAGGTCCTGGCCCACATCAGCGGCAAGATGCGGCAGCACTACATCCGCATCCTGCCTGAGGACAAGGTGGTTGTGGAGCTGTCGCCCTACGACCTGTCTCGTGGTCGCATCGTCTACCGCTACAAGTGATCACGGAGGGCGTGGCGGATGCCTGAGGTGCCCTCCCCGGTAGGGCACGCGGTTATTCGACACGACGAAAGCAGGAGACGTGAAGGTCAAGCCGAGCGTCAAGCGAATCTGCGACAAGTGCCAGGTGGTCCGGCGGCACGGCCGGATCATGGTGATCTGCGACAACCTGCGGCACAAGCAGCGGCAGGGCTGAGCAGCTCGTCCACTTGTCGACAGTGACGTGACACCAGAGCACTGGCACATCACAAGAGCACTGTGACAACTACAGCCTCCCCGAACCTGCGCTGACCGGTGAGCCGGACAGCGCCGACCCCCGGACTTCAGGCCGGGGCCGGGACACCGCCCGCGCGAGCGGGTGGAGACGCGAGTCGTCCCGGAAGTGGTCGGGGAGCAGACCTGAAGAGAAACTACGAGGAGCACAAGCGCCAATGGCACGACTCGCTGGCGTCGATCTCCCCCGCGAGAAGCGGCTGGAGATCGCGCTGACATACATCTACGGCATCGGCCGTACCAGCGCCAAGCAGATCGCCGTCGCGACGGAGCTGAACCCGGACACGCGGGTCAAGGACCTCGGCGACGACGACCTGGTGAAGCTGCGTGACCACATCGAAGAGAACTTCAGGGTCGAGGGTGACCTCCGCCGCGAGGTGAACGCCGACATCCGTCGGAAGATCGAGATCGGGTGCTACGAGGGTCTCCGCTGGCGCCGTGGCCTGCCTGTCCGCGGTCAGCGCACCAAGACCAACGCGCGCACGCGCAAGGGCCCGAAGAAGACGGTCGCCGGCAAGAAGAAGGCGGGCCGCTGATGACCGTCGTACGGACCAAGCGGCGTGCGATGCGCGCGGGCGTCGGCTCGCGTCGCAACCACGCGACGTCGCCGAAGTCGCTGTACGCCCGTCCGATGGCGCTGCGCGAGCTGTACTCCGACGCCGGAACGATCATCCGGCGCGGGCAGCAGGAAGCCGCCGCGGCCGCCGACGAGAAGCACTCGCGCTAACGAGGAGATCACCCAATGCCACCCCGCAGTGGCGGCGCCAAGAAGGTGCGCCGCAAAGAGAAGAAAAATGTTGCCCACGGGCATGCTCACATCAAGAGCACGTTCAACAACACGATCATTTCGATCACCGACCCGAACGGTGCTGTGATCTCGTGGGCTTCCTCCGGGCACGTCGGCTTCAAGGGCTCGCGTAAGTCCACGCCGTTCGCCGCCCAGATGGCCGCGGAGAACGCCGCCCGCAAGGCCGCCGAGCACGGCATGAAGAAGGTCGACGTGTTCGTGAAGGGCCCGGGTTCGGGTCGCGAGACCGCGATCCGCTCGCTGCAGGCCGCCGGCCTCGAGGTCGGCACCATCCAGGACGTGACCCCGCAGCCGCACAACGGTTGCCGCCCGCCGAAGCGTCGTCGGGTCTGAGGAACGGGGAGGAGTAGACAGAAATGGCTCGTTACACCGGCCCCGCGACGCGTCTGTCGCGTCGCCTCAAGACCGACCTCATCGGCGGCGACCAGGCCTTCGAGCGTCGTCCCTACCCGCCGGGCCAGCACGGCCGCGGCCGGGTCAAGGAGAGCGAGTACCTGCTTCAGCTGCAGGAGAAGCAGAAGGCCCGCCACACCTACGGCGTGCTCGAGCGCCAGTTCCGCCGTTACTACGAGGAGGCCGCACGGCGTCCCGGTAAGACCGGCGAGAACCTGCTGCAGATCTGCGAGTCGCGGCTGGACAACGTCGTGTACCGCGCGGGTATCGCCCGTACGCGCCGCCAGGCCCGTCAGCTCGTGGGCCACGGCCACTTCACGGTCAACGGCAAGAACGTGAACGTGCCCAGCTACCGGGTGTCCAAGTTCGACATCATCGACGTGCGGCCGAGGTCCGCGAAGATGCTGCCGTTCGTGGCCGCCAAGGAGGCCCTGGGCGAGCGTCCGATCCCGGCCTGGCTGCAGGTCGTGCCGTCGACGCTGCGGATCCTCGTGCACCAGCTCCCCGAGCGGGCGCAGATCGAGATCCCCGTGCAGGAACAGCTGATCGTCGAGTACTACTCGAAGTGATCGCCGGCGGCGGCGCGGCCGATCCGCGCCGCCGCTCCGCCATCCCTTTCGGCGTCATATGGCGGGCGCCGGCAGGAAAGGACAAGGAACAGTGCTGATTTCCCAGCGGCCGACTCTCGGAGAAGAGACGGTCAACGAGACCCGGTCCCGGTTCACCATCGAGCCGCTCGAGCCGGGCTTCGGCTACACGCTCGGCAACTCGCTCCGGCGCACGTTGCTGTCGTCGATCCCGGGTGCTGCGATCACGAGCATCCGCATCGACGGCGTCCTGCACGAGTTCACCACCGTCCCCGGGGTGAAGGAAGATGTCACCGAGATCATCCTGAACCTCAAGGAGCTCGTGGTGTCCTCCGAGGAGGACGAGCCCGTCACCATGTACCTGCGCAAGCAGGGCCCGGGTGAGGTCACCGCGGCGGACATCGTGCCGCCGGCAGGCGTGACGGTCCACAACCCGGATCTGCACATCGGCTGGCTCAACGACAAGGGCAAGCTCGAGGTCGAACTCGTCGTCGAGCGTGGCCGTGGCTACGTGCCCGCCCTGCAGAACAAGCAGGCGGGTGCCGAGATCGGCCGTATCCCGGTCGACTCGATCTACTCGCCGGTGCTGAAGGTGACGTACAAGGTCGAGGCCACGCGTGTCGAGCAGCGGACCGACTTCGACAAGCTGATCCTGGACGTGGAGACGAAGCCGTCGATCACGCCGCGGGACGCCGTCGCCTCGGCGGGCAAGACGCTCGTCGAGCTGTTCGGCCTCGCACGGGAGCTGAACGTCGACGCGGAGGGCATCGAGATCGGCCCGTCGCCGCAGGAGGCGGACACCATCGCCGCCTACGCGATGCCGATCGAGGACCTGGACCTGACGGTGCGGTCCTACAACTGCCTCAAGCGCGAGGGAATTCACACGGTCGGCGAGCTGGTCTCGCGCAGCGAGGCCGACCTGCTCGACATCCGCAACTTCGGTGCGAAGTCGATCGACGAGGTGAAGATGAAGCTCGTCGGCCTCGGCCTCGCGCTCAAGGACAGCCCGCCCGGGTTCGACCCGACGACCGCGGCCGCCAACTACGACGACGGCGAGGGCTGGGGCGACGACATGTCCGTCGGCGTCCCCGGTGGTCTGTCCGACGATGGCCACAACGATGGCCTGGACTACGCAGAGACGGAACAGTTGTAGGACCCGACGACGGTGGCCGGTTCGCGGCCGGCCACCGGGTCCCGCGGCTGAGAAGCTAACGAGGAGAACCGATGCCCACCCCCACCAAGGGACGCCGTCTCGGTGGATCGCCGTCGCATGAGCGGCTGATGCTGGCGAACCTGGCCACGTCGCTGTTCGAGCACGGCAAGATCACCACCACCGAGGCCAAGGCCAGGCGTGTCCGGCCGCTCGCGGAGAAGCTGATCACGAAGGCCAAGCGCGGCGACCTGCACAACCGGCGTCAGATCATGCGGACCATCCGCAACAAGGACGTCGTGCACAAGCTGGTCGAGGAGATCGGCCCGCACTTCTCCGACCGCAACGGTGGTTACGTCCGCATCACCAAGACGCTGCCGCGCAAGGGCGACAACGCCCCGATGGCGGTCATCGAACTGGTGGCGGAGAAGACGGTGACGTCCGAGGCCGAGAAGGCTCGCGGCACGAAGTTCGCGGCCGACGAGAAGCCGGCCGAGGCCGAAGCCGAGTCCGCTGAGAGCGCCGAGTCCGCGGACTCCGCCGACAGCGCCGACTCGGGTGACTCGGCGGACTCCGCCGACTCGGCCGACAGCCCGGCCGCCGAGGCGGGCGAGCAGGCCGACGAGCAGGCCGAGTCCGAGAAGAAGGACGAAGCCTGACAGGCAGTCACGCATCGAACGAGCCCGCCGCTCCCCTCGGGGAGGGCGGGCTCGTTCGTCTGCGCCTCGAAGTGGCCTACGACGGCACGGACTTCTCCGGGTGGGCTCGGCAGCCCGGCAGGCGCACCGTGCAGGGGTCGCTGGAGGAGGCGCTGGCGACGCAGCCGCCCGGCGCGTCGGTGCCGCGGTCGGTGGTCGTCGCGGGCCGTACCGACGCCGGCGTGCACGCGGCGCGGCAGGTCGTGCACGTCGACGTCGAACCGTACGACGCGCAGCCGACGTCGCGCCGGTTGACGGTCGACGCGCGCGGTCTGCCGGACCTGGACCGCATGCGCCACCGGTGGAATCGACTGCTGCCGCCGGACGTGCGCGTGCTCGCGGCGGCTCCCGCCCCGAACGGTTTCGATGCCCGGTTCTCCGCCGTCCGGAGGCACTACCGCTACCAGGTGTCCGATGCGCCGTGGGGTGTCGAGCCGCTGCGTAGGAAGGACACGTTGGCGTGGCACCGCCCGTTGAACGTCGACGCGCTGCAGGAGGCGTCCCAGTCGCTGCTGGGGTTGCAGGACTTCGCGGCGTACTGCAAGCAGCGTGAGGGAGCGACGACCGTCAGGGAACTGCAGCGGTTCACGTGGCGGCGCGTGGGCGAGCACGAGGTGCATGCCGACGTGTCGGCCGACGCGTTCTGCCACTCGATGGTGCGCAGCCTCGTCGGGGCGGTGCTGATGGTCGGCGACGGCAGGCGCGACGTCGAGTGGCCGCACCGCGTGCTCGACAGCAGGCAGCGCGCGAGCTCGGTCGCGCCCGCCCACGGACTGACGCTCCTGGCGATCGACTACCCGCCGGACGACGAGCTCGCCGCCCGCGCGGAGCAGACCCGCGCCGTCCGCGACGCCCTCTGACGCGAAAAAGCCCCCAAGGGCGTTCGGCGGGCTGTCAGTCGCCTCGGCGGACGGGGCCGAGGATCGCCTGCTCCTTGTTGGTCGTGACGAGTCGGAGCGGGCGCCACAGGTTCCTGCCGAGCGCGACGACCTGGTCGTCCTTCAACGTCGTCAGCTGCCGGGTCATCTGTTGCGGCAGCCGCCAGATCTGCGCCGCCAGGTCGGCCTGACCCGCGGGCAGTCGCTGCATCAGCACCAGGTCGGCGCCGTTGGCGACCGCCGTGGCCTGCGGGTGCAGGTACGGCAGCACGTAGACGGTCGTCTGCCACGGTGAGCGCGGTGGGAACAGGTCCTGCGGCGTAGGACCGCCGTCGTTGACCACGAGCAGCGGCGCGTCCTCCGAGGGACGGGGCAGCTCGACGGGCGAGAGCCTGCGGATCTGCACCAGCGGCGACGGCTGCCCGTCGCGCTGCGTGCCCGCGGCCTGCTGCAGCACGTGCCACGCGGCGGGACGGCCCGTGGCGACGATGCACCACGCACCGACCGCCATCGCGCGCATCGCCACCTGGCGCGCCAGGTACAGCCCGCCGACCAGCACGATGCGCGTGGGCACCGACCGCAGCGCGGACACCGTCAGCGGTTCGCCCTGCAACCCGGAGCCGAGGATGATGCCGCCGCGGTCGCCGGACGGGCTGACCGCGTCGAGCAGCGCCGGGTCGGCGATGAACTCGGGCGCCACCCCGTCGACCTTGGTGGGGTCCTGCAGTCGCGTCATTTCTCGATTCCTCCCCGTTCCGCTCCTCGGGCCTCGGCGGCCCTGCGATGCTCACGGGTCGTCGGCTGCGCCCGGGTCATGCGGTGCCTCCCAGCGGGATCGTCGCCGCCAGGCCGTCGGTCTGTTTGCCGCGCAGCGGGGTGAGTGAGACACCGACCTTGTCGGCGAGCGTGCCGAGCCGCTGGTCGGCGGTGTCGAGTTCACGCGGGTTGCGGGCGCTGACGCGGACGATGCCGCGCAGCGTCACCTTGCCCTCGTCCTCGGCGGGGGAGATCGCCATGCCGACCGTCGACGACAGGGCGCGCACGCTGGTCAGGGCGTTGAGGTTCTGCGTGACCTTGCCCTTCGGCCAGCCGGTGATGGCGTAGCTGGCGTGGCCGATGCCCGCGGCCGTCACGCCCGTCCACTTCTCCTTCAGCGACACCTTCTGGCCCGAACCGACGACGCCGGTGAGCTCGGCGGCGGAAATGCCGGCCCGCAGCAGTTCGTCGGCGTCCAGCGGGCGGGTGGGGATGCCGTTGGACTCGAGTGCGTTGCGGACACGCGAGAGCGCACCCATCAGGGCGCGGTGCGCGCCGACGACGCCGCCACCACGTTCGCGGACGGCTTCGGCGCAGCGCTTCGGGTCCAGCCGCAGCGAGATCCACGTCGTCCGCCGCGCGGCGGCGGGAAGCGGCCCCAGTACCTCCATGTACGAGCTGAGCGCGGGGGAGTCGGAGGGGAGCGCGGCGCTGCCGGGGTAGCAGTGCCACGTCATCTGGATGGAGTCGAGCACCACGCCGCGGTCCTCCAGGCACGGTGCGAGCGCCGACAGCGGCAGGCTCGGCGCGCCGCCCGCCTGCGTGATCAGCGCCGGGGTCGGCTCGACGAGCAGTACCGCGGTCCACGTGCCGTCGTGCCAGGCGAGGCCGACGTCGGCGTGCTCGTGGTCGTTGCCGTGCGCCACGACGAGGCCGGGGATGGCCAGCCGCAGCAGGTTGACGCGCACGTCGTCGTCGCCGATGACCGGCTCCTCCTCGTCGTCCACCGTTTCGATGGACTTCGGAGGCGGCGGTGTCGCCGTGCGGGCGCGCGAACGGAGCGTGTACCGCGACGTCAGGCCCGCCCACTGGGTGAACCACTGGCCGTTCCAGCGCACCAGCGCCAGCACGATCGTCAGGCCCAGAACGCCGGCGCCGACCCACAGCAGCGATTCGTCGATGGCGACCAGTACCAGCCCGATGGCGAGCCCGACCTCGATGAGGACGATGTTCATCACCGGCAGCGGGCCGAGACTCGCGCCGAGGGTCCGTCTGCGGGCGGGAGGTGCGTTCCGGGGCTGCGGTTCCTGCGGCGTGGCGGGTTCGGGCGGGGTGGGTTCGGGTCCGCCGGAGCCGTGCGGCCCGCTGGGTCCGCCCGGTCCACCGGGGCCACCGGGGCCACCGGGGCCGTTGCCGCCGGGGCCGTTGCCGCCGGGACCACCCGGTCCACCGGGCCCGCCGGGTCCACCCGGGCCGCCGGGAGGCGGTCCCTTCGGTGCGCCCTTGTCGGGGCCACCGGGTCCTCCCGGACCGCTCGGTCGCTGCGGAGCGCCACCGGGTCCGCTCGGCCCACCGGGGCCTGCCGGGCCGTTCGGGCCACCCGGACCTCCCGGGCCGCCGGGACCGGGCCTACCGGGTCCACCCGGTCCGCCGGGTCCTGCCGGGCCCTTCGGGCCCGCGGGCGCACCGGGGCCGCCCGGTCCGCCGGGGCCGGGCCTGCCGGGGCCCGCCGGGCCACCGGGACCGGCAGGCCCAGCCGGTCCGCCGGGTCCGCCCGGTCCCGGACGTCCGGGACCGCCGGGTCCCTGCGGCCGCTGGGGTCCCCCGGGGCCCGGCGGCCTCCCTCCCGGAGGCGGGCCCGATGAACGTGGAGTGGTGACGGACATCCGCTGGCTTCTTCCCCTCTTGTCCCTCGCGTGTGCCCGGTCGGCCGCAGGCGCAGCCTGGTTTGTCCGCTGCGGGACTCGTGTGACGGTCACGCAGCGAAAACAGCCATCCCGGGGAGTCGCAGACTAGCGGGTGTTGGTAGAAACCAACACCAGCCGGTCCTGCACGGCTATCCTGCGGGACCGTATCGCGATGGGGAGGCAGTGGGGCGAGAATGCCGTCAACACCGACAACAAAGTCACAGGTTCAGGCGTACCGGTTCGTACTGCGGCGCATGCAGTCGGCGCTGGTGCGCAAGGACCCGGTCATGCTGCACGACCCGATGCGGACCCACGGACGCGCGACCACGGTCGGCGTCGTCCTCGGCGCGCTCGGCTGCCTCGGTTTCCTGGTGTTCGGCATTTTCAAGCCGGCGCCGACGGTGCCCGACAGCGGCATCGTGATCAGTGAACAGTCCGGCCAGGTCTACGTCGTGCACCAGGCGCAGGGCGGCGACAAGCGGCTCATCCCGACGTTCAACGTCGCGTCCGCGAAGCTGCTGAGCATGGCGCAGGCACAGGAGGGCGGCGACGGCGGCCAAGGTGGGGGACAGCTGCCGCAGGCGCCCGACCCCGCCGACCTCGAACCGCAGGTCGTCCCCGACACGCAGTTGGTCGACATCGGCCGGGAACGGCTGCGGGGCATTCCCGACGGCCCGCCGCTGCTGCCCACGAACGAACAGACGATCGGCCAGAACTGGGCCGTCTGCGACAACCTGAACTACGACAGTTCGTTGCCCGACAACACCGCGCGGCAGGAGGCCGAGGTCACGAGCCAGGTGCTCGCCGGCGAGTCCGGTGGTGCGCGGCAGGACGAGCTGGCGCGGAATCAGGCCATTCTCGCCAAGAACTCGAAGGGCAACGACGACACGACCTACCTGGTCTACCGCCAGGCGGACACACAGGCGGGTCAGGGCGACGCGGTGAAGGCGCCGGTCAACATGGCCGGGGACGACCCGATCGTGAACGCGTTCAACCTGAGCGAGGACGACGTCCGCAAGATGTCGCCGAGCCTGCTCGAGGCCATCCCGAACGCGTCCGGTGAGCTGAAGGCCCCGAAGGTCCCGGGCTCGGGCAGCACTCCCCAGGGCTTCGACGTGGAGTCGGCGCCGGTCGGCACGGTCCTCGAGGTGCAGGACGCGGGGTCGACGACGTACTACCTGGTGCTGCAGCAGGGCGTGCAGGAGATCAACGAGGGTGCGGCCAGCGTCATGCTCGCCGCCGACGAGAGCGCCAGGACGGCCCGTCGCGTGGGGCCCGGCGCCATCGCCGGTGCGCCGAAGCTGTCCGAGGGGGACCAGGGCTGGTACGAGCTCGACCACCTGCCGGTGGCCGGCGACCTCGAGATCGTCGACCAGGAGCTGACCCCGCACACCTGCCTCGGCTGGAGCGTCGAGGGCGAGGGACGGGCCCGCGACTCGGTGACGCGGCTGTACGTCCACAACACGTCGCCGTTGCCCAAGGGGGCGAACCCGATCGACGTGGAGACGCCCGCACCCGACGGCTACAACCAGGTCGACCAGTTCTACATGCAGCCGGGGCACGCCGGTGTGGTCCGCTCGGCGACCACGCGGGAGACGTTCGACCACGGGCCCCTGCAGCTGGTGTCCGACCGCGGCATCCGCTACAGCATTCCGGACGTGACGACCGCCGAGTGGCTCGGCCTGACGGGCGACATGTTCGAGGCGGCACCGGAGACGATCCTCAAGATGCTGCCGGCGGGCTCCTCGCTGAACTACCAGGACGTGCGGCAGACGTACGACTCGGTGCAGGTGCAGACGCCCGGTGTCGACGGCAACGCCGCGGCCGCCGGCGGCTGACAGCGGCTCCGCTCAGAAGGCCCCAGGGGCACCTTGGTGGCGCCCAGTGCCACCAAGGTGCCCCGTTACCTTTTTCGTGGCTCCTTGGTCGAGGGGCTCCTGGTCTCCAGGTCCGGCATGACTGATGCCCCCAGTCGAACGCATGATCCGGGGGG
>NZ_JAMTCN010000006.1 GCF_024171865.1 Prauserella aidingensis
ACCTCGTCCGCGCACGCGACCGCGAATGCCTCATCCCCTGGTGCCACCGCCCAGCCCGCCACTGCGACCTCGACCACCACCACGAATGGGCCCGCGACCACGGCCCCACCTCCACCACCAACACCGCACCACGCTGCCGCCGACACCACCGACTGAAAAACGCCCCCGGCTGGACCACCCACCACAACCCCCACCACAGCACCTCGTCAGTCACCACACCCCACGGCGCCACCTACACCGCACACCACGAACCCATCCTCACCCCACGACCACCCCGCCAGACGCCGCCACGGCCACCGAAACCACCGCGACCACCGCTCCCCGACGCCGCGCCCTTCTAGACGTCGTAGAACGGTGGCGGCCCCGCCGTCGCGGCAGCCACACTCGGAACCGGCGCCGGACACGCCGGGACCGCTGACCGATGCACGTCTAACCGACGATCGCGACGCCGTCGGGGTCGAGTGCGAGGCGTACCTCGTCGCCGGGACGGACGGTCTCGGACATCGCCGCCACCGCATCCACGGTCGACACGCCCGGCACGGACGCCGACACGTCGACCGTCACCCGCGTGTGGTCACGGCGACGCGCCCGCGTCACGACCTCACCCGGCACACCGTCGGCGGCGACGCGCAACGCGTGCGGCCGGAGCCCGACCGTCACGGCGGCGCCCGACGACCCACTACCCCTCGACCCGGTACCCGTCGACGCCGCACCCGTCGACGCCGCAGCGCCTGTCGACGAAGCGGCACCCGCCGGGGCCCACGGGAGGTCGACGGAACCGAACGGGCAGCTCACCCGGCCGTCGACGAGCTCGCCGGACAACACGGTGGTGACGCCGAGGAAACGGGCCACGCGTTCGTCGGCGGGTGCGCGCCAGACGTCGACGACGTCGCCGGACTGGCGGACATGGCCGTCGTCGAGAACGGCCAGGCGGTCGGCGAGCGTGAAGGCCTCCTCCTGGTCGTGGGTGACGAGCAGGGTCGTGGTCTTGGCGCGGCGCAGCACGCCGACCAGGTCGAGGGCCAGCGACTCGCGCAGCTCGGCGTCCAACCCGGACAGTGGTTCGTCGAGGAGCAACAGCCGCGGCCGGGGCGCCAGCGCACGCGCAAGCGCGACCCGCTGCGCCTCGCCGCCGGACAGCTCGGTCACCGGCCGTCGCTCGTATCCGGCCAGGCCGACCAGGTCGAGCAGCTCGGCGACGCGGCGCTCGCGGTCGGCGGGCGGCGTGCCCTGCATCCGGGGGCCGAACGCGATGTTGCCCGCGACGTCGCGGTGCGGGAACAACTGGCCGTCCTGGAACACGAGTCCGAAGCCGCGCCGGTGCACGGGAACGCCCGCGAGGTCGTCGCCGTCCCAGCGGACCGCGCCGGTGGCCGGTTCGAGCCCAGCGATGGCGCGCAGCAACGTCGACTTGCCCGACCCGGACGGGCCGAGCAGGGCCAACACCTCGCCGTCGGCGATCTCCAGCGACGCGTCCCGCACCGCGGGCGTGCGGTCGTAGGTGACGGTCACGCGGTCCACGGTCAGCATTCAGAACTCCCCGACGTTCGGCGTCCGCAGACGGTCGATGACGGCCGCCACGGCCGCGGTCACGACCATCAACAGCGTGCACGCGGCGTAGGCCGCCTGTGTGTTCGGTTCGCCCGGCCTGCTGATCAGCTCGTTGATCGCGACCGGCAGGGTCGGCGCCTCGGGCCGGGCGAGGAAACTCGTCGCGCCGAACTCGCCGAGCGCCACGACGTAGCCGAACGCCGCGGCCGCCGCCAGGGACCGGGCCGCGAGCGGCAGATCGACCGTCCACCACACCCGCGCCGGCCGTGCGCCGAGTGTCCCCGCCGCCTGCCGCAGCCGCTCGTCGACCGACCGGAGCACGGGCAGCACCATGCGGATCACCAACGGCACGACGACGAGCGCCTGAGCCAACGGCACCAGCAGCGGCGACGTGCGCAGATCCCCGGGCAGCGCATCGAGGGTGACGAGATACCCGAAGCCGACGGTCACCGCCGAGACGCCGAGCGGCAGCATCAGCGCCGCGTCGAGCGTCTCACCCGCCAGACGCGCCGCACGTCCGCGCGCACGTCCCGCCGCGACGAGTGCGACGGCGGCGAGCACCCCGACGATCATCGCCAGCATCGTCGCGTCGAACGCCGTCCGGAGCGAGTTCAGCGCGGCCTCCCAGCCGGTGACGCTCAGCGCGCCGTCGCCCGACCCGGACAACGCGCGGTAGCCGTCCAGTCCCCACCCGTCGCGTGTGGACAGTGAGCGGACGACGAGCGCCGCGATGGGCACGAGCAGCGCGGCCACCACCGTCAGCGCCGCCCCGACGACCCAGCGTTCCCTACCGGCGGGCCTGCGAGCCGTCGTCGCGGGAGCGCGCAACGGCGCGGCACGCTCCCGGCGCCGCCGCGCCACCCCGCCGACGACCAACGCGAGGACCACCGCCGCCAGCTGCACCAGCGACAGCGCCGCCGCGCCGGGCAGGTCGAGCAGCTGCACGGTGCGCAGGTAGATCTCGGTCTCGAGCGTCCGGTACCGCCCGCCGCCGAGCATCAACACGACACCGAAGCTCGTCGAGCAGAACAGGAACACGACCGCGGCCGACGAGGCGAGCGCCGGGGCGAGGGCGGGCAACGTCACCGTACGGAACGCCCGCCACGGCGACGCACCCAGCGAGCGGGCCGCGTCCTCGGCCCGGGGGTCGAGGTGGGCCCACAACCCGCCCACGGTGCGCGCGACGACGGCGACGTTGAAGAACGCGTTGGCCAGCACGATCGCCGCCACCCCGCCGCCCGGCCACAGCGCCTTGAACGCCAGCCCCACGACGACCGTCGGCAGCACGAACGGCACCAGCAGGAACGTGCGCACCCACCCGGCAACCCGCAGCCGGACGCGGGCGAGCAGGAACGCCACGGGCATACCCGCGAACACCGCGACGACCGTCGAGGCCGCGGCCTGCCCGAGCGTGAACGCGGCGAGATCCCACGTCTGCGCCTGCGCCAGCGTCGCGGCGACGCCACCGTCGGTGACGCCGAGCCGCAGGATCGCCACGACCGGCCAGGCGAACAGCACGCCCAGGAACGCGACCGGCAGCACCGCGAGCGCGACGACGCCGACGCCGCGGGAGCCCGGACCGCGTCGCGCGCTCCGGCTCAGCCCTCGTGCAGCGTGCGCCACTGCTTGATCCACTGCTCCCGGCCCGCGCTGACCTCGTCGGCGGGCAGCTGTGCCGGATCGTCCGGCAGCGGGGCGGCCTGCTGCCACGAGTCGGGCAGCTCGATGCCGGACCGCGCCGGGTAGACGTACATGTTCTCCGCCACCGTGCGCTGGAACTCGGGCGAGAGCAGGAAGTCGACGACCTTGCGCGCCTCCTCGGAACGGTCGGTGCCCGCGAGCACGCCCGCGTACTCGACCTGGCGGTAGCAGGTGTCGAGCAGTGCCTTCGTGCGCGGCGTGCCGTCCTCGCCGATCTCCGCGGCGGGCGAGGACGCGTACGACACGACGATCGGCCGCGGGCCGTTGCCCGACGACCCGGAGAACTCCTGGCTGTAGGCCTCGGTCCAGCCGCTCACGACCTGCACGCCGCCCTTCTCGAGCTGGCGCCAGTAGTCGCGCCAACCGTCCTCACCCCGGTCGGCGATGGTCGCGAGCAGGAACGCCAGGCCGGGCGACGAGGTCGCGGGGCTCGGCGTCACGAGCAGCTTGCTGTACCGCGGACGCGCCAGGTCGGCGAACGTGCGCGGCTCGGGGATGTCGTGGGAGGCGAACCACTCGGTGTCGATGTTGACGCACACGTCGCCGACGTCGACCGCCGTGAGCCGGTCGCCACCGGAACCACCGCCCGAGCCGTCGAGGGCGTAGCGCTGCGGGCCCTGCGAGGCTGCCTGCGCGGTGTACGGGGCGAACACGCCCTCGTCGAGGGTGCGGGACGCGAACGTCGAGTCGACCCCGTAGGCCACGTCGGCCACCGGGTTCGCCTTCGTCAGAACGAGCTTGTTGGCCAGTTCCCCGGCGTCGCCCTGGTTGAGCACCTTGATACGGATGCCCGAGCGGGACTCGAAGTCGTCGAGCACGCGTTGCGGGGCGGCGAACGAGTCGTGCGTGGCCAGCGTGACCGTCGTCGCCTGCGACTCGTCGCCGTCACCGCCCCCGACGAGGGTGCATCCGGTCGCGAACAGGCCGGTCACGGCGAGTGCGGTCAGCTGGGTCAAACGGCGCGGCAACATCAGGCTCTCCTCGTCGACACCGTTCGCGGCGCCCGGCCCGGGTCAGACGATGCGGAGGGCAGGCGGCTCGACGTGAGAACGAGGTCGAGCGGGGCGTGCCTCCCTGCGCCGGCATGACCCGGATCAGGTGCGAACGGTCGTGGGCTCGGTGCCCACCTCTCAGTCCGGCCGGTTCACCGGACTCCCGTGGCGGCGGGCACGCCCGTCGTGATCGCCGAGACCACCCCGCCGGGACCACCCCGCCGGGACCGCTCCCGTCGGAAGTGGTCTCGAACGGTGGACTCGAACCGGCGACACGGCCGACATGCCCGACTGCGACTGTGCAGCCTACCCCTCCCGGCACCACCATGGACACATGACGGAGCTACTCAGTGACGACCGCATCCAGGCGGCGCTCGAACACCTGCCCGAATGGCACCGCGACGGCGACGCGATCGTGCGCGAGGCGAAGCTGCCGAGTTTCCCCCGCGCGATCGAGGTGGTGAACCGGGTCGCCGAGCTGGCGGAGAGCGCCGACCATCACCCGGACATCGACATCCGCTGGCGCACGTTACGTTTCTCCCTGAGCACACACAGTGCCGGCGGGCTCACGGAGAAGGACGTGTCACTGGCGACCGAGATCGACGGCGCCGTGGACGCCGTCATGGACGCTTCCTGACCCCGTCTCACTCGTGTCCTGTGACGTGCGCGTCATCCGGCAACCTTCGGGTGTTGCGCTGCGTTGCACGGGTATCCGACAGCAGAGGGAGGGAGTGCGCATGAGCCGAATCGCCTTACGTACCAACGATTTCCGTACCGGGTCCGCGATCGGGGCCGGCAGGCGACCGCGGCGCGCGATCGTCGCGGCGACGCTGTCGGTGCTCATCGTGCTCGGCTCGCTGCTGGCGGGTGCGATGCCCGCGCTGGCGGATCAGGAGGAGAAGCGGCAGGCGGCTGCCGACCCGTGGGACCCCTTCACGCAGGCGGTCGTCGTGGGCGGCACCGCGTTCATGATGTTCGTCGGGCTGGCAGGCGCCGTGCTGTACTACACGGCCAAGGGTCACCGTAGGCAGACGCAACCGCACTGATCCGCGAGCTGGGGACCTCATGGCGGCGCCGACCTTCGTCCGCAAGCCCGTCCTCACGGGCGAGCTGGTGCAGTTGCGTCCGGTGCTGTCCGCGGACGCCCCCGGGCTCGTGGCTCTGCTGCGCGAGGAGGCGCTGACGTGGTGCCCCGGCCGCGGCGCCTCCGTTCCCCCGCTCGACGACCTGGCAGCGGCCCAGCGGTGGTACGAGTCGTGCGGGGAGCGCGACGACCGGGTCGACCTGGCGGTCGTGGACCGGGCGACGGAGTCGTTCATCGGCGAGGCGGTGCTCGCCGACCTCGACCGGTACAACACATCCTGCCGGCTCCGGCTGGGCCTGCTGGGCCCCTACGGCGACGGCCACCGCGACGAGGCCACCCGGCTGCTGCTCGGCCACGCGCTCGACGGCGCCGAGCTGCACCGGGTGGAGACGCAGGTCGCGGCCTGCCACGTCCGGGCGAGAGAGGCCTACGAAGCGGCCGGGTTCGTCCACGAGGGCACGCGGCGGGAGGCGATCAGCCTCGGCGACGGCAGGGCCGACGTGCACGTGCTGGCGGTACTCGCCGACGAGGGAAGCGCCTGACCCGGTTCGGGCCCGGCGCTGCACGCCTCACCAGGTCGGAACCCGACGGATTCCTCAGCCGATCCGTGCTGCCAACGTGGACAGGCCCGGGCCGTCGAGCTCGTCCACGACACCGCGACGTCCCGCGATCGCCATGAGCAACGGTTCGCCGGGGCCGCGCACCTCGTCGCCCTCGCCGGTCGAGAAGTCCACGTCGTCGGCGACGAGGCGCAGTCCGCGGATGCGCTGCTTCGCCCGCAGCGGCGGCGCGCCCACGGCGACCGGGAGCGCGGCCGCCAGGTGCTCGACAGGCACCTGACGCGGCCTGCCCAGCGCGCGCCGGATGTCCTGGTGGTGGATCAGACCGTCGACCAGGCCGATCCGCCCACCACCGAGCGCGGTGAACCCGCGCGGGGTCAGGTGCTGGTCGAGCAGTGCGAGCAGCCGCTCCGGTTCGTAGGAGTACTCGGCGACGCCCACCTCGTTCACCGCACCCGGTCTGAACCGCCCGCGGGCGAACCGCCGCAGCACGCCCGGCGCGCCCAGCTCGTCGTAACTGATCATGTGCGCCACGACGTCACGGACGCGCCAGCCTCGCACAGACTCGGCGCGTCCCATTCGTCCGGCGTCAGCGTCGCCAGCAACTCGGCCAGCTCGGTGCGCTCCCGAGTGGCCATGGCGAGCCGGTCCGGAGCGGTCACCGCCCGTCCGACGTCCGGCGGGGCGGTGGCTCGTCCGGTACGCCCTCGATGTGGGCGCCGCCACCGGGGTAGCGCCGCGGTGTCTCGTGCGGATACTGGTCGGCCGCGCCGTCCGGCTTGCGGCGCCGGGGGAACGGCTCCTGGTGGCCCGGGTGATCGGGCGGCAGGTCGGCCCCGTGGCGCTTCTCGCCCTGGTGCCGCTCGTATCCGGCACCCCGGTCCGGATCGGGCATCCAGTCGACGCCCGGCCGCGTCCCCGGGCGGCGTTCCGGTTCGGGACTCCTGTCGGGTTCGGGCATGATTCGCCTCCAGACCCAGCCGTATTGGGACCCGGCCGTATTGGGACCCGGCCGCATGCAGACCCGGCGGCCTCCTGGCTCGGCTGCTCCTGACTCGCGTCGTCAGCGGGCCGGTCACGACCGGCTCGTCGTCAACGGTAGCCGTCGACGATGATGAGCGCCATGAGCACCGAGACCTCGACCACCGACGACGCCACAGGGCCGAGCATCCAGCAGCAGCTGTTCCCGGACATGAAGTGCTTCGGGTGCGGACCCGCCAACCCGGACGGGCTCCGGCTGAGCAGCTACGAGATCGACGGGATCGTCCGCGCGACGTTCGTGCCGTGGCCGGAGCACGACAACGGCGGCGGCTACCTCAACGGCGGGATCATCTCGACGGTGCTCGACTGCCACGGCGCGGCGGCCGTGATGCTGGAAGCCCACCGCCGAGGCTGGAAGCCCGCGCCCGGCGAGGACCTCGCCTACGTGACCGCGGGGCTCGACGTGCGATTCCGCAGGCCGACGCCGCTGGACGAGCCGGTGGAGATCACCGCCGAGCTGACGGCGGTCGACGAGCCGGAGATGACCGTCCGCTGCGAGATCCACCACGGCGGCAAGCTCCGCGCCACGGGTTCGGCCGTGTGGAAACGCTGGCGGCCGCGCACCTGACGGCCCGCGCCGCGTGCCCGGGACACGCCTGGGCACGCGGCGGGTTCGGGCGAGTCAGGCGATCCACTCCCACGTCTGCGGCCCGACGACACCGTCGACGAACAGACCGTTGGCCGTCTGGAACTCCTCGACGGCGCCTGCGGTCAGCGGGCCGAACTGACCGTCCTCGAGCAGCCGCGCGCCGAACTTGTTCAGACCGACCTGAACCGCCTCGGCCGCGGCCCCGCTGTCGCCGTTCCTCCGCGTGACGACGAGAACGGCGAACGTCTTGGGCCCGGCGACACCGTCGACGTACAGGCCGTTCGCCCGCTGGAAGTCCTCGACCGCGGCGGCCGACACCGGCCCGAACACGCCGTCGACCCGCAGGTCCGCGCCGTGGTGGTTGAGCAGGTGCTGCACGGTCTTCGCGGTCTGCGGCGGGGCGGTCCGCCTCGTCGAGACGGTCGTGAACCCGGAGTCCGCGACGGTCCACGGCGCAGGAGGCTGGGACGGCACCCACTGGCCGCGGACGAGCTTCATGAAGTAGTCCCAGTCCCAGCCGGCACCCGGGTCGGTGTGCGTGGCACCGGGAGCTTCGGAGTGGGCGATGATGTGGTCCCGATCCTTCGGGATGCCCCAGCGCGAGCACAGGTGCTGCACCAGCTTCGCCGACTCGCGGTACATCTGCGCCGTGTAAAACTGGCCTGGCTCCTGAACCCAGCCTTCGTGCTCGATGCCGACCGAGTAGTCGTTGGCGCCGTTTCCGTGCCACGAGATGCGGTTCTCCCGCACCATCTGCGTGATGTGCCCGTCGGAGGACCGGACCACGTAGTGCGCGGCGACACCGTTCTCGCCCGCCATGTGGTTGATCGCGCCGCGGTAGCTGCCCTGCGTGGTGTGGATGACCACGGCGCTGACGCTCGAGCGGGTGCCACCCAGCGCGTTCGAGCCGGCGGCGACCCAGTCGTCGGCTCCGGGGTACTCCGGCACGGAAGCCGCGGCGGCCTCGGGCAGCCCACCGCGAACGAGAGCGGGCACACCCACGACGGCGGCCGCGGCGGTACCGCCGGTCACCGCGAGCATGCGCCGACGGGAAAGGCCACGAGGGGAGTTCGGGTTCTGGTCGGTCGACATTTTTCCTCCGGGGGAACGGCAGCGACATCTCCACGGGTCCGCGCCGCCGGGGAGGGTGACGGCCCGGACTCGTTGATCGCGAACCTAGGTGCCTCGACCGGATCGAGGTCCGGAAAGCCCGGAAGTCCCTACTTTGCTACTACCGACGAACGTCGGGGGGCGGGCGTGCCGCCGAGGCGTCGACAGCCGGGCGAGCCGGCCGTGCCGAGCCGGGCCGACCGTGTCGGGCGGTGTGGGAGATGCGGGACGCGTCAGGCCCCGAAGACGCGGATGCGGTCGAAGTCCTGCGCCTTGAGCGTGCGGAACCACAGCACGTGCGACCACTGCACGGTCCCGCCGGGGTGGGTCCACGAGCCCCAGGCCGCGGCGGCCTTGCCGTGCGTGACGGCGGCCTCGACGTGCGCGGCCGTGAGCCCGTCCGGCACGATTCCCGGCAGCGCGGCGGCGACCGCCTCGCGCCCCTCGACGGTGCGCACACCGTCGGCCGTCACGATCTCGAGCACACAGTCGGGTGCGAGAACGGCGGCCAGCGCCTCGACGTCGCCGAGGGCCACGTGCTCCTCGAACCGCGCCACGAAGACGTTCTTCGGCGAGTTGCCGCACGCGTCGGTGCCCGTGATCTCCACTGCCATGGCCACTCCGTTCCCCGGTTCCCGGCTCACGCTAGCCGCAGGCACCGACGTTTCAGGCCGTGTCCCCTCCCGGAGGCGGTGACGGCTCGGTGGCACTCGTGACCATGCGGAGGGTGAGGTCGGCGTAGAAGTCGCCGAGCTGCTGCGGGGAATCGGCGCCGCCGGGCCGGTACCACCGAACGAGGTCGACACCCAGCGACAGGATCGCGCGGACGACACGGTGCACGTCGACGTCGGCGAACGCCCGCTCGTCGATCCCCTGCCGCACGGCGTCGTGGAACACGGTCGTCGTGAACCGGCGCAGTTCGAGGATCTCCTCGTGGTGTTGCGGCGAGAGGGCGCCGAGTTCGTACTGGCTGACGCGGCCGACGACGTGGTGGTCGGCGTGCCAGACGACGAACCTGCGGACGAGCTCCCGCAATCGGGCCTGCGCGTCCGGGGTCGTCTCGGCGCCGCGCAACGTGTCGAGCGAACGCACGTGCCCGGTGCGGATGATCTCGAAGAGCAGCTGCTCCTTCGAGGCGAAGTGGACGTACAGCCCACCCGGCGAGAGCCCGACGGCGGACGTGATGTCGCGCGTCGTCGTGGCGTGGAATCCGCCGGCGGCGAAGCAGCGCACGCCCGACGTGAGCAATCGGCGGGCCTGCTCGCTGCGTTCGAGGCCCCAGAATCGCGCCGACTCGGCATCCGTGCCGGCCGGGTCGTCTGCTGCACTTCCCGCCACGTCGCCCCTTCCACCGGGCTGTGCCACCGGACCGACACCGCCAGCCCGGACCGACACCGCCAACCGGGCTGGTCCGGTCGCACGCGCTCGACCTTGCGGCTATGACGTGGTTCACAGTAGCATCGCGAAGGCCGGTGAATGAGCGCTCAGTATCCGAGCTGTTTCACCGGCCGGCATCCGGAGGCAACGACGCCGAGGGAGGCACCGATGGAGGTGTCCTGCGCTTTTCCGACCGCGCTGAATTCGGCCGACCACATCGCTCTGGCCGAGCGACTCGGCTACGACAGAGCGTGGGTGTACGACACGCCGCAGCAGAGCCCGGACGTCTGGATGACGCTGGCCCTCGCCGCCGAACGCACCGAGCGGATCGGCATCGGCCCGGGCGTGCTCGTACCGAGCCTGCGCCACCCGATGGTCAACGCATCCGCAACCGCCACGCTGGCGGCCCTCGCACCCGACAGGGTGACGGTCGCGTTCGGCACGGGCTTCACCGGTCGTCGCGCGATGGGGTACGGGGCCGTCCCCTGGTCGTTCATGGACGCCTACATCCGCGCGTATCGCGGACTGCTCCGCGGCGAGGTCGTCGAGTGGGAGGGCTCGCGGATGCGGATGCTGCATCCCGACGGGCACGCCCCCGCGCGGCCGGTCGACGTTCCCGTCCTGGTGGGGGCGCTCGGCCCGAAGGGCAACAAGGTCGCCACCGAACTGGGCGACGGACTGTTCGCGACTCTGCAGGTACCGGAGTTCACGAGCGACTACGCCCACAGCGCCTACCTGGCTTGGGGCACCGTGCTGGACGACGGCGAACGCCCCGACTCGGAACACGCGCGACTCGCGGGCGGCCCCGGCTGGGCGCTGTCGTTGCACGGCGCCTACGAGTTCGGCGGACCGGAGGCGGTGCGGGCACTGCCGGGCGGTGGCGCATGGCTCGACGTGGTGACGGCCTCACCCGAAGCCGAGCGACACCTGTCCATCCACTCCGGACACTGCGTCGAGCTCAACGCCGCCGACCGGGCCGCATGGGACGCGGGAGGCCACAGCACCCTGCGCGACGTGACACTGAGCGACACGCGGGACGAGATCCGGGCGAAACTCGGCGATCTCCGCGCGAGCGGCGTCACCGAGATCGTCTTCCAGCCCTGCGGTCCCGATGTCCGGTCCGAATTGGAACGTTTCCTCGACGCCGCCCGCGGATGACGGGCCGCGTCCTCGCCGACCCGCCCGCCCCACGGAACGACGGCATCACCCGGACGACAGCACCATCGACCAACAGCGACCCGGGCCACGGGCCCGCAACGGAGGAACCATGAGCCACGACGTCACGACCGTGCTGAGCGACCTGTCGTTCCTGGAGGGCCCGCGCTGGCACGAGGGCCGCATCTGGGTGTCCGACTTCTACACCCACCGCGTCTACTCCGCGGCCGAGGACGGCGGTGACCTGCGTGTCGAGGCCGAGGTGCCGCAGCAACCGTCCGGACTCGGCTGGCTGCCGGACGGCCGGCTGCTCGTCGTGTCGATGCGGGACGCGCGCCTGCTGCGGCGGGAACCGAACGGGGAGCTCGTGTGCCACGCCGATCTGTCGGCCTACGTGGGCGGGCACCTCAACGACCTCGTCGTCGACGACCGGGGCCGCGCGTTCGTCGGCGACTTCGGGTTCGACCTCATGGGCGGCGCCCCGGCACGTCCGACGAACCTGTTGCGGGTCGATCCGGACGGCACGGTCACGACGGCGGCGGAGGAGGTGCTGTTCCCCAACGGCAGCGTCATCACCGACGACGGCACGTTGCTCGTGTGCGAGACGTTCGGCAACCGGGTCACGGCGTTCGACATCGCGGCCGACGGCACGCTCACCGGCAGGCGCACGTGGGCATCGTTCGGCGAACCGCCCACCGAAACGGAGATCGAGAAGGCGCTCCCCCAGGTGGTCGTCGCGGCGGACGGGTGCTGCCTGGACGCCGACGGGGCGTTGTGGATCGCCGACGCGACCGGCAACCGCGCCATCCGGGTGCGGGAGGGCGGCGAGATCGTCGACGAGATCCACCCCGGCACCGGCGTGTTCGCATGCATGCTCGGCGGCAGTGACGGTCGCACGCTGTATCTGTGCACCGCACCCGACTTCCACGAGGACGCGCGGACGTCGGCGCGCGAAGCGGTGCTGCGTTCCGTACGGGTGGACGCCGCCCACGCGGGCACCCCCTGACCGGGCACCGCAGCGTCTCGGCCGCACTCCTTGCCGTCGCGGAGCCACGCACGTCCACGACCCACTCGCCTGTAGTCACCGACATTGCAGGTGCACGATGCAGGTCATAGCTCCGAACCAGCTCTAATTTACAGGTGTAGTCTTGGTGGTGGCGGCGATTCGTACCGCCACCACCAAGACCACCGAAGAGGGAGATCGTGGATCTGACCGGCTACCGCATCATCGTCACCGGCGGCGCCAGCGGGATGGGCGCCGCGACCGTGCGCAACTACGCCGCTGCCGGCGCACACGTCGTGAGCATGGACGTCAACGAGCAAGTCGGGCGTGAGGTCGCCGCCGCCGCGGCCGAGGCCGGGCCCGGCACCGCCGAGTTCCTGGACGTCGACGTCTCCGACGCCGACAACGTCAACACCGTCTTCGACCGGGCCGCCGGCAAGCTCGGCGGCCTCGACGTACTGGCCCACCCGGCCGCAATCCAGCGCTCCGGCAACGCCGCGAACGTCACCACCGAGGACTGGGACGCGATGTTCGCCGTCAACGTACGCGGCACGATGCTGACGAATCAGGCCGCCCATCGCCTCATGAAGCAGGCTGGACGCGGCTCGATTATCAACTTCGGCTCGATCTCGGGCCTGCGACCTGAGGCCGTCGCGCCCGCGTACTCGGCGTCGAAGGGCGCCGTGCACTCGTGGACCCGCACGGCCGCGGCCGCGTGGGGCGGGGACGGCATCCGGGTCAACGCGATCCTCCCCGCAATCGCCACACCGATGTACGACGCCGCCCTCGCCCGGCTCGACGAGGCGGGCAGGACCGCGAACTACTGGCAGAACGAGGCCACGATCGCGCTCGGCCACGAGTACGGCGACCCTGACAAGGACCTCGGCCCCGTCATGGTGTTCCTCGCCTCGGAGTCCTCGCGGTTCATCACGGGACAGTTGTTGCCCGTGGACGGCGGCCAGGCGTCGGTCCGCTGACGCCGCTCGGATGCGGCGGTCAGCGACGTCGGTGACAGGATCACCCCGTGAGTTCCTCCGCGTCGCGGTCCGGTCGCGCGGCCGCCGATCTGTCCGAACCCCGTGCCCTGCGCACGCGTGAGCGGATCCTGGCGGCGATCCGCGAGGCAGCGGTCGACAGCGACCTCGACCGACTCACCGTCTCGGCGGTCTGCCGCCTGGCCGAGGTGCACCGCGTGACGTTCTACGGCCACTGGAGTTCACTGTCCGACGCCGTCGCGGATGCGTTCGCCGAACTCGTCGACTCGCTCGCCGCGGTGTCCGGCACCGCGATCGCCGAGGCCGGATCACCCGAGCGGCTCGCCCGGTTGTATGCGGCTGCGCTTGTGGATCAGCTCGCGGAACTGCGTGAGCACCGCGCCGTCTACCGGGCGCTGTTCTCCGAGAACGGACCACACGGCTTCGAGTCCGTGCTACGGGGGGCAATGCGGGAACGCGCCCAGCAGGCTGTGGATGCGCTCTGCGACTCGGGCATCGACGTGCCCGGCCGCGGCGGCGAGGCCGCCGCCTACCTCGCCGCCGGGGTGACGGCCTCGTTCGCCCACTTCGTCCACGGCGACGGCGAGGACCTCGACGGAACCGCACGGATCATCGCCGCCCAGTTGCCGTCGTGGTGGCCGGCGGCCGGCACACATCCGGCCGGATGAGACGCCGGCGCGCGTCGAAGGAGCCGCACCCCGGCTCCGTGTCCTCAAGGGCACCACCGGGTAGCACTCACAAGTCGCGTCACGTGACGGCGTCGCCGAAACGGGCACAGTCGGCGGCGCGGGACTTTACACTCACCTGACATGAGTGACCCGACCACCGACGGCACGGCCGGACGCCCGCGGCTCGGTCCGGTCTTCTACGTGTCGCTCGTCCTGTCCGTCGGGTTCATCGCCGTCGGGTTCGCGGTGCCGTCGCGCGTGGCGGACGCGCTCGACGCCGCGCGGCGGCTGGTGGTCGGCACGTTCGGCCCGGCGTATCCGATCACGGTCCTCGTGCTGCTGGTGTTCGTGGCCGCGCTCGCCGTGACCCCGTTCGGCCGCATGCGCCTCGGGACGGCCGACACGCGGCCCGAGTTCGGCCGGCTCTCGTGGCTCGCGATGCTGCTGAGCGCGGGGGTCGGGTTGAGTTTCCTGTTCTGGGGGACCGCCGAGCCACTGATCCACCTCGCCGACCCGCCGGGCGGCGTGGCGGAGCCCGGTTCGGCCGAGGCCGCCGCGGCGGGTGTGCGGTACTCGTTCCTGTTCTGGGGCCTGCACGCCTGGGCGATCTACGCGGTGGTCGGGATCGCCGTCGGCTACTCGAGCTTCCGCCACGGCCGCAAGCTGCTGGTGAGCGCCGCACTGCGGCCGCTGCTGGGCAGCCGGGTCGACGGGCCGCTCGGCAAGGTCGTCGACATTCTGGCCGTGTTCGCGATCCTGTTCGGGGTGGCCACGTCGCTCGGGCTCGGCACCCGCGAACTCAACGCCGGCCTGGGTCACGTCCTGGACGTGCCCGAGTCGTACGGCGTGAAGATCGCGATCATCGCCGGGTTGATGACCGTCAGCACCATCTCGGCCATGACGGGGCTGGGGCGGGGCATTCGCGTGCTGAGTCTGGTCAACATCGCGTTGTGCGCCGTGCTGCTCGGGTTCGTGTTGATCCTCGGGCCGACCGCCGACATCCTCGGCACACTGGGCACCGGCCTGCGCGACTACGTGGGCAGTTTCGTGCCGATGAGCCTCGCCACGGAGGGTGCTGCGGGCGACACCTGGACCCAGGAGTGGATCTTTTTCTTCTGGGCGTGGTGGATCGGCTGGGCACCGTTCGTGGGCACGTTCATCGCCCGCATCTCGCGCGGCCGGACGATCCGCAGCGTCGTGGCGGGCGTGGTGCTGGTGCCGACGGCGGTGAGCGTCGGCTGGTTCTCCGTCTTCGGCGGCACCGCCCTGCAGCGGGAGCAGGCGGGCACCGTTGCGGTGTCCGACGTCGCGGGCAACACGAAGTCCGTCGCGACGGTCGAGGTGCTGGGCAGCCTGCCGGGCGCGACGGTGGCGTTCGTCCTGCTCGTGCCGGTGTTGGCGCTGCTGTTCATCACGTCCGCGGACTCGGCGTCGTTCATGCTCGGCAGCACCACGTCCGGGGGCAGCATGAAACCGCCGAGGCCGCTGCGGCTGATGTGGTCGTTCGCCGCGGCGTTCGCCGCCGTCCTGCTGCTGGGACGCGGTGTGACGTCGTTGCAGGGCTCGGCCGTCGTCGCGGCGGCACCGTTCGCCGTGATCCTGATCGGACTGTGCGTGTCGCTGACGCTGTCGCTGTGGCGCGACCGCGCCGCCGAACGCGCGGGCCGTCCGGTCGGCGGCGATCCACCGGACTCGTGACGGCACGCCACGCGCAACGAGGTCGACTATCCGCCGTCGCAGGTGCAGGTCGGACGGCGACCGCGACGCAACCCAGGAACGCACTGCACCATCGGCACGGCCGGCGGGCTTGCGAAGCTCGCTCAGAACATTCGTGTCGAGCAGGTAGCCCACAGGTCGGGCACCTTCGGATGCAGCTGTACGGGTTCGAAGTCGACGTCGGCGTCCTCGGGCATGCTCAGCCGGTCCACCAGGTCGGCCCCGGTTTCACCAAGCCGCCGGTATTCGTCGATCGACAGGAGCACGAACGCGGGTTCACCTCGTTCGGTGATCAGAACAGGCCCCTCTTCGGCCGCGCGCTTGGCAGCGCTGACGTCCTGGTTGAACTCGCGTGCACTCATCGTGATCATCGTGACCACCACCGAAATGTAGGTACGTAACTACATTAGGGGTCGTGATCCGCCTCAAACAACGCCGTTCACCGCTACCGTGGCCGCGTGGACACACCACTGCCCGACGAAGTGGCCGACGCCGTGGGCGCGTATCTGCGGGCAGCCGACCGTGTGCTGCCGGGCGGGATCGTCGCGGCAGCCGTCGGCGGACGATCGGCGCGAGTCGGGTCGAATGGTGCGTACTTGGCCCGGCCCGAATGCACGCCACGATCACGAGTGGAGACGTCGTCTCCAAGGAGGAAGCCGGCCGGCGCGCACTCGAGACCTTCCCCGAGCACGCGCCGATCATCCACCTTGCGCTCGCCCGACTCCGGCGCACCGCCGTCCCCGCGGCACCCCCACGGGCGCATTGGCGTGAACAGACCCTCGACGCCATGCACGCGGTCATCACGGCGGCCACCGAGCCCCGGCCGCGGTTCAGGCGTGGTTGACATCGAGGTTGTCGGGGACCAGGTCGGCTCTGTCGGCGTACTGCCGGAAGTCGAACGCCGCTGCCCGGAAGTACGCCGAGACGCGCTGGGCGGCATCGCCGGTGACGCCGACGTCGGACAGCGCCTGGCCGAACAGTCGCAGGCAGGCCTCCTCCATGTCGGCGTCGGAGCCCTGACCCGCGTCCAGGCGGCGCATCGACGATTCGTCGCCGTAGCCGGCCGTGTACAGCGCGGGCCCGCCCAGCGCCTCGGCGAGATAGGCGGCGAGGCGTTCGTCGTGCTGCGGGTGCATGCCGTGGGAGAAGGGGTGTTGCGCCAGTGGGTCGTCCAGGCACAGCTCGTGCCACCGGCGGCACACCGCCAGGATGCGGTCGAATCCGCCGACGTCCCCGTACAAGCTCATGACCGGAGGGTAGCGGCGCGAACCCGGTCGTGCCCGGGGCCGAACGGGGTTACCGTGACGCCCATGGCCACGTTGACCGACGTCGAGCGGATCGCCGCAGGGCTGCCCGAGGTGACGATGCGCCCGGCGTGGGGCCAGCGCATGTGGCGGGTGCGCGACCGCGGATTCGTGTGGGAACGGCCGTTGAACGGCACCGACCGTGCGGCGCTCGGCGACGCCACCCCGGACGGCGAACTCGCGGCCGTCCGTGTCGCGGACGAGCCCACGACCCGCGAACTGCTCGCCGCCTACCCCGACCGGTTCCTGACGATCCCGCACTTCGGCAACTCGCCCGTCCTGCTCATCCGGCTCGAGGCCACCGACACCGAGCACCTGCGCGAGATGATCGTCGACGCGTGGCTCGACCGCGCCCCGAAACGACTCGCCGCCGCCTACCTCGCCGAACATCCCGAGGACTAGAGCTACCCGGAGGCCGGGACGAGGGTGTTCTGCCGGCGCTGAATCCACCATCTGCCCCCGCGGCGGACGAACACGTACAACGCGTTCATCTCCGGGGGCTCCCCCGACTCCGCCGCCGCACGGGAGGACCACGCGGTCTTCAGTGCGACGGCGACGTCGGGCGCGACGAGCTCGATGTCACCGAGTTCGTAGTGGGCGGTCGCGTCGCGGAGCGGACCGGCAAGGCCCGCCCGGACGGATTCCTCCACCGCCGACCGTCCACGGAGGACTCCGCCGACGGCGTTCACGATCACCGCGTCGTCGGCGACGTGCCGCACGAGCAGTTCCGGGTCGTTGGTGTTGAACCCCGTTTCGACGTCCGTGACGATCGCCTGCAACGCCGCGCTGTCGCTCTTGGTCATATCCACGACACCGTCGTAGTACCTCGACCTCACTCGAGGTCAAGTCGAGAACCGTGCCGGCCGGGCTCGTCGGACCCGGCCGGCACGGTTCCCATCGTGCTTGCCCTCCGATGTCAGTCGCGTTCGACGGGCATCCAGATGTCGCACGTGGCGGTACTGAAGTCATCGGCGCGGTCGAGCACCGACACGATCGACGGTCCGGGGCGGAGCCGCCACGGGTTGGCCGGGAACCAGTCGGTCGCGGTCGCGGCGAACCCGTCCTGCAGCGCCTTCGGGTGCTCCCCCGACGTGCGGAACACCGCCCAGTGCCCCGCGTCCACCTCGATGGCGTCGAGGTCGTCGGGAACGGGCGTACCGTCGTCGACGGCGACCCCGTGCAGGTAGGTCAGCTCGCTTCCCTCGGTGTAGTCGGGGTCGAGGTCGCCGCTCACCTGCAACAGTCCCGCCGGTTCGGTGTTGCTCAGCTGCTTGAGGCGGTTGTGCTCGCCGGCGGGCAGCGACTCGATGTGAGCCTGGATGTGCGGGTTCACGCCCTCGTGGATCAGCGGTACGCGCGCGGCGTGTCCTACGAGGCGGAATCCGGGGCGTTCGACGATGCGTGCGTCCATGGGCGCGTTCCCTTCGACGGTCAGGCGGAACCTGAGTTGCGATTGACTGCGAAGGGGGCCGCCGTGGCGTCGAACGTCGGCCGGACCGGCGCCGTGGACGGCACGGAACGCCCGGCCGAAGGCCTCCGTCGACCCGTAGCCGTAGCGGACGGCGATCGTCAGCAGGTCCTCACCACCGATCACGTCGGCCGCGGCGACGGTCAGCCGCCGACGCCGGATGTACTCCGACACCGGCATCCCCGCCAGCGAGGAGAACATGCGGCGCAGGTGGTACTCGGTGGTGCCGGCGCGACCCGCGAACGCGACGACGTCGAACTCCTCGCGGAGGCTGTCCTCCACGGCGGAGACGAGGCGATTCAGAATCTCGATCACGACTGCTCCCTTCGCGATCGATTCTTGCGACGCTCGGCTACTGCCCGCCCGATCTTTCCTGCCCGATCCTGTCGTCGCGACCCGCGCGCACCGCGGAATGCGTCCGCGGACGTTCGCCGCCCACACGACCCGCCCCTGATCGAGGCGCACCGCCCTGTCTGAGGTGCCGGGGACCGCCCGTCAGCACAGTGCGAGGAAGTCGCGCAGCCACCGATCCACGTCGCGCATGGTTGCGGCATCCACCACGCCGATCGCTTCGGAAAGCCGTTCCCGCGTCACGGTCCGCGGCTGCTCGGTCATGGCGAACGTCGGGTTCTCCAGCCCGAGATTCGCGCCCCGCAGTTCGACATGGTTGGGCCATCCCCGGTTCGTCGTGGTCGCAGGGACCACGATCGCGAGAGTGTCGGCCTGGTCCAGGTAGAGATCACTGGCGACGATCAATGCCGGCCGTCGGCCTGCCTGCTCCCGCCCTCGTACAAGGTCGAGCTGGGCCCAGACGACGGACCCGCGCCGCAGATCAGTCGCCATGCCGGTCGTCGCCGAGGGTCACGTCCCACGAGCGGAACTCGTCCCAGTAGTCGTCGCCCGCGCCCTGGAACGCGCGTCCGAAAGCCTCCATCCGCTGCCGGTACTCGTAGGCGTCGAGCAGCCCCTCGATGAAGCCGGCCGCAGTGACACCCCGCTCCTGCGCGTCGCGGTTGATCCGATCACGCAGCTCGGCGGGAACCTTGATGGTGGTCATGGACATGCCGTAAGGATACCAATCGGTATACGTTTATGGGTACCCGTGGGACATATCGCACCGTTCCACGCCTCGCGTCGTTCCGTGCAGGGTGTTGACCTCGCGCGGTCCCGTGGGCACGCCGCAGAGGAGCCGGCCGGCGCGGGCATCGAGGAACCGCTCGTCCCGAACCGGTTTCGTCGGTGTCGCGAACTAGGGTCCCGGCATGGACATCCACATCGCGGACGAACGCACCCAGCTCGAGGCGCGACTCAACGAGCAGCGTGAGCAGATCCTCGGCATCCTGGCGGACCTGGACGAACAGGAGGCGCGGGAACGGCTGGTGCCGTCGCTGACCACGCCCCTCAGCCTGGTGAAGCACGCCGTGTTCGTCGAGAAGGTCTGGTTCCACTGTCGCGTGGCAGGAGTGTCCCGTGCCGAGCTCGGACTGCCCGACAGCATCGACGAGAGTTTCGTCCTCACGCCGGCCGACACGATCGAGTCCGTCCGGCGCTCGTTCGTCGACGCGTGTGCGCATTCCCGCGCCGTGGCGGCCGAGCGCGGTCTCGACGAACAGTTCCCGTGGCGCCGCGGCCCCGTGGACCTGCGCTTCATCTACGGGCACATGATCGCCGAGTTCGCCCGCCACGCGGGCCACGGCGACATCCTCGTCGAACAGCTCCGAGCACGGCGGAACACGTGAGCGGCCACGGCACCAGCGGACGACGTCGGCGCGGCGGCCACCGACCGGCCGATGACATGACGAAGGAGGACGCGTGAGCGCCCCGCCGCGAACCGACACCAGTGCGTTCACCGGGCTGAGCGCGTTCCCGCTCACCCCGCTGCAGGACGACGCCGTCGGCGAGGCGGCGTTCGGCACTCTGGTCGCGCGGCTGGCCGACGCCGGGGTCGATTCGATCACCGCGCTCGGCTCGACCGGGTCCTACGCCTACCTGAGCCGCGACGAACGTGCCCGGGTGGCCCGGCTGGCCGTCGAGCACGCCGGCGGCGTTCCGGTGATCGTCGGCGTCGGCGCTCTGCGGACCTCCCACGTCCTCGCGCACGTCGACGACGCGGAAGCCGCCGGAGCGGCCGGAGTCCTGCTCGCCCCGATGACGTACCAGCCGCTGACCGACGACGACGTGTTCGAGCTCTTCCGCACGGTCACCGACCACACCGAGCTGCCGGTCGTCGTCTACGACAACCCCGGCACGACCCGGTTCACGTTCACGACCGAGCTCTACGCGCGCATCGCGCGGCTCCCCGGTGTCGCGTCGATCAAGATTCCCGGCGTTCCGGGAGATCCGGAGCGAGCCCGCGACCACGTCGCTGCGATCCGGGCCGCCGCGGGCGAGCACGTCACGATCGGAGTCTCGGGAGATCCGTTCGCGGCGACCGGGCTGAACGCGGGGTGCGACGCCTGGTACTCGGTCGTCGGCGGCACACTGCCGTCACCGGCGCTGGCGATCACCCGTGCCGCACGGGAGGGACGCGCCGCCGACGCCGTCGCCGAATCCGCACGGCTCGGTCCACTGTGGAATCTGTTCGCGGAGTTCGGCAGTCTGCGCGTGGTCGCCGCGATCGCCGAGTATCTCGGCCTCGCCCCACGCAGCTGTCTGCCGCTGCCGTTGCAGGGTCTCACCCGTCCGCAACGGGCAGCGGTAATCGAGGTGGTCGACGAACTCGGCCTCGGGCGGTAGCCGGACGAGCATGTCGCGGTGCCGCTCGCCCTCCACTGTCGGCCGACGCCCGCTCAGCGTGGCCGATAGTGCAGATACGCGGTGCCGTTGCCGAAGATGCGGTGTTCGACGAGGCGCAGGTCGAGCTGCACGTCGTCGGGCAGCGCGCGGAGTCCCCCACCGACCGCACGGGGAACCACGAAGAACCGGAAGTCCCGCACCATGCCGGCGCGGATGGCCGCGCTCGCCGTCGTCGGCCCGAAGATCTCGACCTGGCCCGCGGCATCGGCGACGATCTTCTCCAGCTCGGTGAGCCGAAGTTCGGGCACGAGTCGGACCCGGTCGGAGGCGAGGTCGCCGCGGGTCAACGTCGAGGATGCCACCACGTGGTCGATGCGGGACCACCGCCGTGCGAATTCGTGCTCGAGCGCGCTCCACGAGTCGTCCTGCGGAGGAGAATCCCAGTACCGCATCAGCAGATACGTGTTGCGACCCAGCACTTCGGTGGACACCGCGGCCATCCGGTCCACATGGAACTCGAACACCTCGCCGCTCGGCGCCGACCACTGGAAGTTGCCGTCCGCATCGGCGGCATAGCCGTCGAGCGACACGGTGGCCGTGTAGCTGAGCGTTCCCACCACGTCATCACCCCCACGACCGACCGGGGGTCGCAATCGGTTCACAGCGAACGTAGAGCGTGCGGTACCCGGGCCGCAACCGGTGCGCTCCAGAGATACCGGGCGGCTTTCTGTCCGGACCCGAGGACAGCGTGCGGCCGCGTGGTCTGTATCTGTTGTGCCCGCAGGATCCGATGGGAGAACGACGTGCCCCGAGAAAACCACCCCGACGACCCGATCGCCGACGAAATCCAGGAGAATCAGGACTCCCTCCTCGACACCGTCGGCCTGCTCGCGGAGATGCCCTGGCCGCACGCCGACGACGAGGACGAGGCCCAGCAGGACTGGCAGCTCGGGGCCTTTTCGGGGATCACCGCGTGGGGCATCCTGCGGCTCCTCCCGTTGACCGGCTGGTCGCCGCCCCGGCCCGTGAGCGAACGCGAACCGCTGACCGAGGCGATGGACCACCGGTGGGGCACGCGGCGGCCACTCGAGCTCGACTCGTTCCCCGACTACGATCCCGATACCGCCAAGCTCGACGTGCGTTCGCTCCTCAAGCTGCTCGCCCAGTACGCGGGTGGCAATCAGGCGCTGTGGTGGCAGGCGACCAACCGGCGCATCGTCGTCGCAGTGTTCGATCGCCGAGAACAACGGCTCCTTCGACGCCGCTCGGTGGAACAACTCGTCGGCATCATCGTCGCGCCGACCGAGATCCTCGACCCGCTCTCGGTGAACGACACCGACGAAGCCCATGCAGGCGACTCACTCGGCCCGCTGATGCAGGCGATCGTCGGCGTACTCGACGAGCCCCGGGACGGACGCGACGCTCCTGCACCCGCCGGGTGGGAGTCCTTGGCTCTCGTCGTCGGGCTGAGCGAGGACGGTTCGTGCAGCGAGTCGTACGGCTACGTCTACGGCCCCGGTACGGCGATCACGGCGATCTCCGTGCGGTCACGACTGATCGAACCGGAACTCGATGCGTTTCTCGCCGACCGCTGTCCGAATGAGCAGCCCCGGCCGGTGAAGGCGCTCTTCCAGCTGCGAATCACCGACGGCAGCTACGACGTCGTCCTCGAGTACGACGACCACATGCGTTGGAACGTGTCACCCGGAAGAGTCGAACAGGTCCAGGAGGAGCTGCGACCCGCGTTCGACTGATAGGAAAGCCCCGACGAAGACCACTCCGCCGCTGGGGGATCGCGATGACCGAACCGCACCTGGCCGATCTGTTGACCACCCCCGACCGGGACGCGTTCTGGGCCGAGATCGGATCGGCGCCACCGGTCCGGCGCGGACGCTACTTCGACCGGTCGCCGGTCTGGTTGGTCACCGGCTACGACGAGGCGCTCGCCGTGCTCAAGGACCCGGGATCGTTCAGCAACGACATCAACACGCGGAAGGACTCGGTGGACGTGCTGGCCACCGCCGGACTGCCCGAGGACGTCGCGCCGTACATGTCGGAAACCCTCGGTGCCTACGATCCGCCGGACCACGCGCGGCTGCGGCGCCTGGTGTCGCGGGCGTTCACGGTGCGGCGGGTGGAGTCGCTGCGGCCCCGGATCCAGACCATGATCGACGAGCTGGTCGACGATTTCCCGGACGAACCGTTCGATGTCGTCGAGCGGTTCGCCCATCCCCTGCCGGTCCGGGTGATCTGCGAACTGCTGGGTGTGCCCGGCGAGGACACGGAACGCTGGCGGCAGTGGTCGTCCGGGCTGACGGCGCCGGATCCGGGCGCGATGGCCGACAGCGCCCGCGGTCTGGTGACCTACATGTCCGAGCTGATCGAGCGGAAGCGTGCGGCCGGAGACGACGGCCTGCTCAGCGCGCTGATCGAGGTGCGGGACTCCGACGGCGACCGGCTCACCGATCGGGAGCTGATCTCGCTGTCGCTGACGCTGCTGCTGGCCGGTCACGAGACGACGGTGAGCGTGCTGAGCGAGGGGCTGTTGCTCCTGCTGAACCGGCCGGAGGAACAGGAACGCCTGCGCGGCGACCTTAACGCGGTACCGGCCGCGGTCGAGGAGATGCTGCGCGTAGCGGGCCCTGCGGAGATCGCGCCGATGCGTTACGCCAAACACGACGTCGAGCTCGGTGGCGTGACGATTCCCGAGGGCGACCCGGTGCAGATCGTCTACACGACGGCGAATCGCGACCCGCGGCGATTCGACGCGGCCGACAGCACCGTGCTCGACCGGCAGGACAATCCCCACCTCGCGTTCGGCAACGGAATCCACTACTGCCTGGGTGCTTCGCTGGCCCGCACGGAGGCCGACCTGGCCTTCCGCACCCTGCTGACCCGGTTCGACGCCCTCGGCCTCGCCACCACCGGCGACGAGATCCGCTGGCAACCCGGAACGGCCCGCAGACTCGCCGCTCTCCCGGTGCGGGCAACCAGGGCCCCGGCCCGCCACGACTGACCCGGGCCACGACCCCGAAGCACACCGTCGACAACCCGCGCGCTGACACCAGCCGAGCGGACCGGGCGGCCGTCGTTTCCCCGGGCCGAGCCGACAGGGCCGGTACCTCACCGGGACCAAGCAGATGCAGCAACAGCGCGGCCGGCCGACGATACGCTGGCCGCTCCCTCGAACAGCTCAGGTCACGAACACCAACTGAGCCGCTCCTCTCGCTCGAGAACCGTAACATGTAGAGCGCTCCACATGTTACGGTCGCGAAGTGACCCTGCTGAGCTTCACGGTGCACAACCACCAAAGCATCCGCGACGAGATCACGGTCGATCTCACGCGCCCGTCGCTGCGGACCCTCCGGCCGCAGGACGACGACTGGACGGCCGTGACGTACCCGATCGCGGGTGTCTTCGGCGGCAACGCGACCGGCAAGTCCGCTGTGCTGGACGCACTCCGCTACGCCTTCACGGCGATCAGGCTGTCCGCGACGACCTGGCAGGCATCGAAATCCATGCAGCGGGCGCCGTTCCTGCTCGACGGGACCGCGCGTACCTCGTCGAGCACCTACGAGCTCGACTTCGTCCACGAGGGACGCCGGCATCTGTACGGCTTCGAGGTCGACCAGGACGGGATCAAGCGCGAGTGGCTGCGCGATGTTCCCAGCTCGCGCTGGCGCACGCTGCTGGACCGCGACCGGGATGCGGGCAGACTGAAGTTCCACCAGAGCCTGCGCGCGAAGATCGAGGTGACAGGGCGTGAGCTCGTGCTCAGCCGGGCCCTGTTGCTGCACGACTCGCTCTTGAACCCGGTGGCTCGAGGGCTGGCCTCCGACTTCGACTGCGTGCTGGTGAAAGACTCCCACCGCGAGGCGCGCCTGGCGGGAATCGCGGACGCGCTGGCGGAAGGCGCAATCACCTTCGGCGACCTCGAAGCGCTGCTCCAGGTCGCCGACACCGGTGTCGCGACGGTCAGCATCGAGGAAGCCAACATCCCCGACAACGTGCGGCGTGCGCTCCATCGGCTCCGGCGCGAGCTGCGCGAGGACGAGGACAAGCCCAGCGAACCCGCCGACGAGGACGTCGAGTCCGGCGAACTCGACGACGACCAGCTCGCCCAGGTGGTACGGCATCTGGTCTTCACCCACCACGGCACCGCAGACGAGTGTCCCCAGTTCTCCATTCAGGACGAGAGCGACGGGACGATCGCCTGGCTCGCCATCGCAGTGCCCGCACTGGAGGCACTGCGCAGGGGCGGGTTGCTCCTTGTCGACGAGATCGACGCGAGCCTGCATCCCCACCTGCTCGAAGTCCTACTGGGAGCGTTCGCAGATCCGCTGGTCAACACTCGGCAGGCGCAGCTCCTCTTCACGAGCCACGAGTCCTACGTCCTCTCACCGCTGAGCGAGGTGACGTTGGAACCCGAACAGGTGTGGCTCACCGACAAGACCTACGAGGGCGTCACCGAGCTGACCTGCCTCGCCGACTTCCCGAAACATCCCGACGCGAACGTGGCGCGGCGCTATCTCACCGGCCGGTACGGCGGGACCCCGCGACTCTCGCCGAGCACTCTGGCGGCACTCGTCGACTCCGAGGAACACTGAGGGTGGCGGCGCGCAGGCGGGGTCGGCCAACCAGCAGGCCCAGGAAGCAATTCACCCGACGCATCCTCGTGGTCACCGAGGGATTGCAGACCGAACCCCAGTATGTCGAGGGTTTGGATCGCTATTTGCGCAGCACTGGCGCGACTGCGGTCGTGAAATCGGTCGCCGTGGGCAAAGACCCGATGAAGGTTGTCCGGAAGTGCATCGATATCCGAGACGATGCGGCAAACGTTGGGAAGGGCTACGACGTCTGCGTCTGCCTGGTCGATGTCGACGAGCACGAAGCGTTGCCGGCAGCCTGCCAACTCGCCTCCCGCGAGTCGATCCTGGTGCTGGTTTCGAACCTCAAGTTCGAAACATGGCTGCGCTGGCACGCGGAGGACAAGCGCTCCGCGCTGAGTACCACGCAGCTGGACGGTCTCATCGCGAAGCTGGGACTGGTCACGAGGAAGATGCTCGCCGGGAACTTCCCGTTCCACGCCGTACACGAGGCATGTGAGATCGCTCGGCGGGCGGACCCAGATCTCGGGCCGGGAAGAATCGGCCCCGATCCTTCCTCTGCGATGCCGGTTCTCGTGGACCTCATGTCGGGGCGACGCCACGAGTGACCACGATCCCGATCGCTCGGCTCCGCTACACGCGAACGACAGGCCGGTGGAGTCTCTACTGGCGCGATCGTCGCATGAATTTCCACGAGTACAAGCGCAACCGCCCGACGAAGAACGTCCGAGTTCGGCTCGATTACCTCGACAGCCATGAGGACCCGATCTTCTGGGGAAGGACCTCGGGGCTTGTCCCGTTGCCGAGAAAAGCGAAGGTAGCGGACGGCCGTAGCCGTATACGATCTCGCCATGCGGATCCGGCCCACGGCTCTTGACGATGCGGAGGTGCTGACCGACCTGCATCTCGACGTGTGGGATGAGGCGTACACCGGGCTCATCGACGCCGACATCCTTGCCGAGCGGCGTATCAACCGAGAGGAACGCGTCGAGAACTGGCGGAGGATCCTCACAGGCCGCACGAGAACCGAGCTCGTCGCGGAGGACGACGTCGGGCGGCTGATCGGCTTCACCAGTGTCGGCCCCGCCCGGGACGAGCCCGCTCCGGGCTTGCCGAAGCGTGAGGTGATGGCGCTCTACGTGCGAGCCGAGTGCTACGGGACCGGAGTCGGTTACGCACTCCTCGACTCGGCGATCGGCGATGCCCCGGCCTACCTCTGGGTCCTCGACGGCAACCGTCGAGCCGTCGAATTCTACGAACGGCAAGGCTTCCGCTTCGATGGCACCTGTAAGACCGAGCCAGTAGGCGTTGAGCGGCGCATGATCCGCGGGTAGTTCACGTCGGTAGCGAGACGAGCTCTGCGCGATGTCGCTTCACACATTGAACCGGAGCTGCACGACGTCGCCACGAGCAGCAACCTCTCAGGGCGGCCCCAGCACGCGCTTCAGCAGCCCCATCGAGCGTGAGCGTCTCGAGCACGACGAGCAGCTGCCGTTCCTCGTATCGGAAGTGGCTCCCCACGATCGCCGCGATCCCTTCGAGGTGCCTGGCCAGCGAGTACTGGAACTCGACCGAGTTCCGCACCGACGACCCTCGCCACTTCGCGATGGGGTCACGAAACGCCAAGCTGCCGCGACGGCCGGTAAGACTGCCTACGATCAGGTGGAGACGAGAACCGCAGCGGAGGTCCACGTGCGCACCGTACTCGCGGCCGGGGCCCGGCACTCGGTGCTACGTCGTGACGACGGGACCGTGGTGGCCACGGGCAACAATCAAGCCGGCGAGTGTGACGTCCTGCATTGGTCCGACGTCATCGCCGTAGCCGCCGGCAGTGTCCACACGGCCCGCAATACCGGCAAGTCTCACACCGTGGGGCTCCGAGCCGACGGGACCGCGCTCGCTACCGGCTGGAGTGACGCGGGGCAGACCGCCGTCACGCAGTGGCGCGAGATCACGGCAATAGCCGCCGGTTGGAGGACAACCGTGGGCCTTCGTGCCGACGGGACGGTCGTAGCCACCGGTCGCACCGCGGAAGGACAGTGTGACGTGCAGTCGTGGAGCGAGATCGTCGCGATCGCGTGCGGCGACTGGCACACGGTCGCCGTTCGACGCGGCGGCACAACCCTCGCAACGGGCAACAACCGGCGAGGACAAACCGACGTCGCCCGGTGGAGATACGTGTCCGGCGTCTCCGCCGGCTACCTGCACACCGTCGGCCTACGTGAGGACGGCACCGTCGTCGCTGTCGGCGATGGCAGCAGGGGCCAGTGTGACGTGTCGGCGTGGAGGGGCATCACCTCCGTGGCAGCCGGCTCCATCCACACCCTCGCACTGAGCCGGGACGGAACCGTCTACGCAAGGGGCGACAACCAGTTCGGCCAGTGCGATGTCCAGTCATGGACCGACATCACGGCGATCGCAGCCGGTGCGAAGCACTCGCTCGGGCTGCGCGCCGACGGAACAGTCGTGGCCGCGGGCGACCACGACGATCAGCAGTGCAACGTCGACGCCTGGGCGACTCGGCCACAGAGGAACTGAAGTCCAGCACGTCTGGCAGTCCAATGGGACCTGCGCCATCAGGTCGTCGCACGACGCGACGTCCGACTTTCAGCGCAGCGCGAGCATCTCCACCGGTTGGCCCGTGATCTCGGCGATCAGTTCGAAGTTCTTGTCCACGGCCAATACCGTCAGACCGGCCTTCCCGATATCACTCGAGCATCCACCCGACGTCACGTGCGACGTCGCACGTGAGCCGCGCAGGCGGCGACGATCGCACCCGCAGCGTCGATCGCCTCTGCGACATCCTGAGCGGTCGCCGTCGGACGATCGAGATCCGGATACTCGGTCGCATTGCGCACCTGCCGCATCCAATCGAACTCGTCGAGCGACGGATCGTCGACGAACACTGCCGCGGCGGTTCCCGTGTTCCGGTGAGCACCGCCCACCAGCCGCACACGCAGACCCTCGATCGCGAGCACGGCGGTGAGCGCCTTCCGCGCGCCGTCATACACGGCGGTGAACGCCATCCCCTGGTCGTCGGTCTCGGCGAGCATCCTCGCGGTGGTGAGGTGACGTTCCGCCGTCTGCACGACGGCGAGCGCATGCTCGACATTCGGATCCACGCGCTCGAGGCGACGGTTCGCCACCATCTGCTCGACCACGTCAGACATGCACGTCACCGGTCAGCACATCACCGGTCAGCACGTCGACGATCGGGCGCGACCTGATCGTCGAGACGAACGGCGACGGCTCGTCGGCTTCCCAATCGTCGTGTCCGAGCCGGGTCGCGTTCACGGGAAGGTCGAGTCGTTCACCCGCCTCGGTCGCGATCGCCGACAAGGTCCGGCGAGGCACGGAGCCGACGACGAGCAGATCGATATCGTTCGGAAACGCCCCACTCTCCCCTGCGCGGCGCGCGGCCCACGAACCGTAGATGAACACATGGTCCGTACCGTCGACGCCGTCGAACAGTTCACGCAGCACCGGGACGGGACCGTACGTCGCCGCGATCAGGTCACGCATGAGGGCGAACAACGGATGCTCCTCGTTCGCGCGCACGAGCCGGTTCCGCCCCTCGTGCCGATCGCGCAGCACATCGCTCTCCAGCAACCGGCCGACCTCGCGGTGGACGACAGGGCCGCTCACCCCCGTGCGACGCCCCAGCTCGGACAGCGAGAACTCGCGGTCGGGATGCCCCAGCAGCTCCGCGAGGATCGCCCCGACAGCATCGGACCGCACGAACGGCGTCAACTGCGACGGAGGAGTCTTCACAAAACGTAAAGATATCTTCCGGATATAGGAAACGTCAACGGTTCCGGTTCACACGTTCAACCGGAACTCGACCGCGTTCCGGCACAGACCGACGTCTGGCAATCGTCGGCACTCCGGATCAGTCAGAGCCACGGGAGGGCTGTCACGACGACGACTGCCCGTGGCCTGCGCGCGGATCGATCACATCGAGCCCGGGGTAGTTCTCGAAGTCCTTGATGTTCAGCGTGGCCAGCTGCGCGTTCGAGGTCACCGTCGAGGCAGCTATGTAGGCGTCGTTCGCCGACATCGTCAGCCCCTGCGCCTGCAACTGCGCAACGCTCGCGGCGTAGTGCTGGGCCGCCTCAGCTGTGAACGGGATGGTTCGTTGCCGGTAGGCCTCGCGAACGCTGTCGGCGTGCCGACGCAGCTCGACTTTCCGGCGCCCCTCATCGAGGAGCTCGACCCCCAGATGGATCTCACCAAGGACGACCGTGGTGATCAGGGTGCGGTGACTGACCCGGCGAAGGTAGGCGACGACCTCGGGGTCGGGCCGGGACCTGGCGAGCTCCGAGACGACATCGGTATCCAGGACGATCGGCTGCTCGCCCTGAGTCACTGGAAGTCCGCGTGCTCGTGCTCGAGCTGGTCGGGCACCTCGACCGGCTCAGCACCCCCGCCGCCCATATCGGCCAGGACGCGACCCACCGGGTCGTCGACGTCGGTGCTGCGCGCCGCGCTGAGGATGGCGCGAACTTCGGCCTCCATGGAGCGGTTGTGCCCGACGAGCCAGAGGATCACAGGTCAACGCCTGGGCGACTCGGCCACAGATGAACTGAAGTTCAGCGCGTCTGCCAGTCCGTTCGTCGGTCACACATTGAACCGGAACTCGACCGAGTTCCGCACGCTCGTCGAGCGCAGCAGCCGGTCCACGATCCTGGTCCACCTGCCCAGGCTGGAGGGCTGGGGAGAGGTGTCACCGGTGAAGAACGGTCCGTCGCTCGGCGGCTACGGCGCCGTCGCGATGAACGCCGCGCTGAGCGCGTCGATGACGAAGCTGCCCGAGCAGTTGCGCAAGACCCTGACCTGGGACCGTGGAAAAGAGCTGTCCGGACATGCCCAGTTCGCGCTCGAGACCGGGACGAAGGTGTTCTTCGCCGATCCGCACTCGCCGTGGCAGCGACCGACGAACGAGAACACCAACGGGCTGCTGCGTCAGTACTTCCCGAAGGGCACGGATCTATCCCGCTGGCCGGCCGAGGAACTCGAAGCCGTCGCCCTCAAACACGGCCGCGCGCCGACGCACCCGCATGCCCGCGTGCGATTTTCCGGCGACAGAGGCCACGGTCTCAAGGCCGATGTGCTCGTTGCCGAAGTACCGGTAGCGGACCAGGTCGATGCTGCGCTGGTGCTCGCGCACGGCGTGCGCGTCGTAGCGGGTGAAGTCGCCGGCAACACAGATCAGGCGGGGGGCGCTCCACAGGACCTGGGCCGCAGCTAGAGCCCCGAGCCTGTCTCGGACCAGGGCATCGAAGGCGCTCCGGTGCGCGGTCAGCCAGGCCATGTAGTACAGGCCCTGGTTGATCACGCCGGCATCCGTGCCGCGCTTGTACTCGATATTACCGACCGCAGGAGCCCGGATACCGGCTCTGAACTGCGACGATTCATAGACTACATGTCCGTGACGCTGAGTGCGCCGGTCGGTGTCGTTCATTGGGTCGGGCACTAAAAAATTCTGAATTTGAGCAGGCGGGCACCGTGGTCGCCGTAGCCTTCGGGTCGGACGTTCAGGGTCAGCGGGGCCGTGGGGCGAGTTCGAGGGCGGTGAGCCAGCGGTCGAGTGCGTCGACGGCGTCCTCGTCGACCGCGCCGCTGATCCATGCCTGCGCCCGTTCCCAGGCGGGCTGGGCGTCCGCCAGCGCCTGGTGGCCGGCGTCGGTCACGACGACACGGGTCGTTCGCCCGGTCGCCGAGGTCTCTGCGGCACGGACGTAACCGAGTTGGGCGAGCAGGTCGAGGTTCCGGCTGATCGTGGAGCGTTCGATGCCGAGCCAGCCGGCGATCTCCGACGGGCGGACGGGCTCGCCGGAGACGGCCATCTCGGAGAGCACTTCGACCTGCGCCAGAGTGAGTCCCGACTCCCGCAACTCCGCCTCGAAGCGCCGCGAGACGAGCCGTTGCAACCGCGCGATGCGCCTGCCGAGACACCGGTCAGCCATCCACAGAGCCCGCCGCCGCAGCTCTTCCGATCCCTGGTGTTGCATATGCACCTCCTCGTATGTAGTGTAGCCGACACGCTCACTGTTGCAGATACACCACATGGAGGAATCGTGTCGGACTTCGACGAGTTCTTGAAGCGCAACCAGGCTTTCGCGGCGAACGTCGACCTCGCCCGGCTGGCGATGCCGGAATCGATGCCGGAGCGGCTGCCGCTGGTACTGGTCTGTGCCGATCCGCGAGTCGAGCCGGCGGGCTTCCTCGGGCTCGGACCCGGGGAAGCGGGAGTGCTGCGGAACACGGGCGGACGGGTAGACGGCCGGGTGACCGAGGACATCGCATATCTGGCGGTGCGGCTCGGGGTCAGGATGGACGTCGCGATCGTGCATCACACGCAGTGCGGCACCGGTCTGCTCGCCGACCCGGCGTTCCGCCACTCCTTCGCAGAGCGCACCGGAGGCGACGACACCGTGCTCGCCGAGCGTGCGGTCACGGACCCGGCCGCGACCGTGCAGCGCGACGTCGAGAAGCTCCTCGGCGACCCACTGATGACCAGCGAGGTCCTCGCGTCCGTGTCGGGATACGTGCTGCGGCTGGAGACCGGGCTCGTCGAGACCGTCGTCGAACACGTCGTTGAGACCGCCGCCGAACCCGTTGCGCCGGCCAGCAGGTAGCCGAGCGGGAGGCGAGCGCCGACGGGTCAGTCGAGGATCGTCGCCGCCTGCCAGGCGCCTGGGCGCAGGCCCGTCGCCTTCAGGAAGAAGTTCGTCCGGGAACCTGAGTTCGCTCGCACATCGCGCCGCGGTGACGCGTTCGTGGGCCGGCAGGCGCTTCGCCCCTGCCGGCACGGCTACAGCGGACTGATCTCCGGCCTCGAAGCCGACGGCTTCACCGTCGTCGCTCCGCCGAACCCGCTGCGCGCTCTCGCGTCCGACGCGGCGTCCATCCGGACCCGCGTCGCGGCCGTCGACGGCCCCGTCGTGCTCGTCGGCCACTCCTACGCCGGCGCCGTCATCAGCCACGCCGCCGTCGGCCTCGACAACGTGATCGGGCTGGTCTACCTGGTCGCTTTCGGCCTCGATGTCGGCGAGAGCTGCCTCAGCGCACAGGACGGGTACGCGCCGTCGCTGCTCGCCACCGAGAACGCGCCGACCCCGTACGACGCCCCCGGCGCCCCGGGCGGCCCCGATCTCTACATCAACCCCGGCCGGTTCCGCGAGGTGTTCTACGCCGACTCCTCCGACGAGCTGGCCCGCGCGATGTACGCGACGCAGCGGCCGCTGTCCGCATTCGCGTTCACCGAGGCCGCCACCGTCCGGGGATGGGACCGGAAGCCGACCTGGTACCTCGTCTCCAACGACGACAACGCCATCCCGCCTCAGTTGCAGCGGGACATGGCCGACCGGATGCACGCACACACCGAGGACATCGACGCCTCCCACACGGCCTTCGTCTCACATCCCAAGCGCGTCGCGGACTTCGTCGAGCGCGCCGCCAAGGACTTCACAAAGCGCGTCTGACCCGCCGGGGGGCCGCGCACGCCCCCTTCATCCCCTCCAGCAAACCGCACCACTCCACCAGCCGCACCGACGGCAACCGCACATCCCTGGCAGGGCGATCCGCCGTCGCTCCACGTGCCGTGCGCAGCACCTCCAAGACCCGGCACGCGTCAGCGCGTCGCCGAGACACCGAACCAATCGTCCCCGTACCGGGGCATCCGGACGAAAGACACACATCATGACCGCAGATGCAGGCTTGTCCGTCTTCGAGCAGCTCGACCTGCCCGACACGAGCCTCGCCCGGGACACCTATGCCTATGTGGACCGGATCTCGCCCGCATTCGTTCTCCATCACAGCGTCCGTAGCTATGTTTTCGCTCGCGCTCATGCTCATGCTCAGGGTCTGCGCGCCGGTAGCGACTACGACGACGAGTTGCTGTTCCTCAGCTGTGTTCTGCACGACATCGGCCTGACTGACGAGGGCAACGGCGACCAGCGCTTCGAAGTCGACGGCGCTGACGCCGCAGCGGCATTCCTGCGCGAGCGCGGCGTCGAGGAACGGCGTATCGCCATCGCCTGGGACGCCATCGCCCTGCACACCTCGGACGGCATCGCCGCGCGGAAGGGCACGGAGGTCGCGCCGGCCCAGGCCGGTATCGGCACCGACATCCTCGGAGTCCAGCGTGACAGCCTGCCATCCGGCCTCGCCGACGATGTGCACGTCCTGCTCCCGCGCCTGGACCTGGCCTACGCGCTCAGCGACGCCATCCTCACCCAGGCCACGGCCAAGCCGCACAAGGCATCCCCGATCACCTTCCCGGGCGAGCTGCTGCGCCGTCACCTGCCGTACGGCGCCTATCCCTCCTGGTACGACCTACTGGCCTCGGCCGGCTGGGGCGACAAGCCGGTCGGTCTCACCGCCCGGCGCCGCGCTGAGACGCCTCAGCAGGTGGGGACCTTGTTCATGGAGTACCTGGAGGCAGGGGACGTCGAGGGTCTGGTGTCGCTCTACGAGCCGAACGCCCACTTCGTTCCTGCCCCCGGGACTCACTTGACGGGCACCGACGCCATCCGCGCGGCCATGCAGCAGATGGTCGACAGCGGCTCCCACCTCAACCTCGAACTGCGAGACATCCGACAGGTTGACGACATCGCCCTGGTGTCGAACAACGCCACACTCACCGGAGCCGGACCGGAGCCGGTGATCTCCACCACCACCGAGATCCTCCGACGTCAGCCGGACGGCGGCTGGGCCCACGTCGTGGACGACCCGTTCGACAACGTCGGGCGGGTGTAGATTTGTTTCCGCACGGGGCCATGAGGCCGTGAAGAAGGCGTGTGGATGTATCCTCTCCCTACTCACCCGTCGCACCGGGCAGCGCACTGTCCGAAACCCAGCACGGGCGTTCCCATCCCAGCACGGTAGGGATGAGCAGGGGTGATGACAGGTGACGAGGGGTCAGATATCCCAGCACCATCCCAGCGCGGGAGAAAAACCAAGGGCCCGACTCCGAGGAGTCGGGCCCTCTCTGACCTGGGCGTTTGCCAGATCAGCGACGTGGTGATATGTCAGCGGCTACACGTTGAAGCGGAACTCGACCACGGTGAACTGCGCGCTCCGAAACCAGCTCTGACCAGGCATTTATACATTGAATCTGAATTCGACCACGTCGCCGTCGTGCATGACGTAGTCCTTGCCCTCCATGCGGACCTTGCCGGCGGAGCGCGCGTCGGCCATGGAGCCTGCGGCCATCAGGTCGTCGTAGGAGGTGATCTCGGCCTTGATGAAGCCGCGCTCGAAGTCCGTGTGGATGACGCCCGCCGCCTGCGGCGCGGTGGCGCCCTGCGGGATCGTCCAGGCGCGCGCCTCCTTGGGGCCCGCCGTGAGGTAGGTCTGCAGCCCGAGGGTGTGGAACCCGGCGCGGGCCAGTGCGTTCAGGCCTGGTTCCTCCTGGCCGACCGATTCGAGCAGCTCCTGGACCGCCTCTTCGTCGTCCAGCTCCAGCAGCTCGGCCTCGACCTTCGCGTCGAGGAACACGGCGTCGGCGGGCGCGACCAGCTCGGCCAGCTCGGCACGCTTGGCCTCGTCGGCGAGGATGCCCTCGTCGGCGTTGAACACGTACAGGAACGGTTTGACCGTCAGCAGGCTCAGCTCACGCAGCAGCTCGAGGTCGACCTCCTTCTGCGCGGCGAACAGCGTGCGACCGGAGTCGAGGATCTCCTTGGCCTTCTTCGCGTTCTCCAACGCCGGGCGCGCCTCCTTCTTCGTGCGCGCCTCCTTCTCCATCCGCGTCAGCGCCTTCTCCAGAGTCTGCAGATCGGCGAGGATGAGCTCGGTGTTGATCGTCTCGATGTCCGACGTCGGGTCGATCGTGCCGTCGACGTGCGTGACGTCCGGATCGTCGAACACGCGGATGACCTGGCAGATCGCGTTGGCCTCGCGGATGTTGGCGAGGAACTTGTTGCCGAGCCCCGCCCCCTCGGAGGCGCCCTTGACGATGCCGGCGATGTCGACGAACGACACCGTCGCCGGGACCGTCTTCGCCGAGTCGAACATCTCGGCCAGCTTGTCCAGGCGCGAATCGGGCAGCGGGACGACACCGACGTTGGGCTCGATCGTCGCGAACGGATAGTTCGCCGCGAGCACGTCGTTGCGGGTCAGGGCGTTGAACAGGGTCGACTTGCCGACGTTGGGCAGGCCTACGATGCCGAGGGTCAAACTCACGACTCGTGAGTGTACGTGCCGCCGACACGCCCCTCACGATCCCGTGCCACCACCCCGGCCGTGGTGTCCGATTTCCGCGAGTCACGGCGCTGACCTGGTGGCAGTATCGGCGGCATGACCGAAACGGCCACCACGGGCATCTGGCTCGACACCGACCGCTGCTACGCGGCCGTGCGCTCGCGCGACGCCCGGTTCGACGGCCGGTTCATCACCGGTGTGCGCACCACCGGCATCTACTGCCGCCCGTCCTGCCCCGCGATCACCCCCAAGCGCGGCAACGTCGACTTCTTCCCCACTGCCGCCGCAGCCCAGGCCCGCGGCTTTCGCGCCTGCCGCCGCTGCCTGCCCGACGCGGTGCCCGGCTCGCCCGACTGGAACGTCCGCGCCGACCTCGCCGCCCGCGCCATGCGGCTCATCGCCGAAGGCACCGTCGAACGGGAAGGCGTCCCCGGGCTGGCGCGGCGGCTGGGCTACTCGGAACGCCAGCTCGGCCGGGTGCTCACCGCCGAACTGGGCGCGGGCCCGCTCGCACTCGCCCGCGCCCACCGCGCGCACGCCGCCCGGCTGCTCATCGAACGCTCCGCGATGCCGCTCACCGACGTCGCGTTCGCCGCGGGCTTCGCGAGCGTGCGGCAGTTCAACGACACGATCCGCTCCGTGTTCGGGATGCCCCCGTCCGACCTGCGCACCCGTGCGACGTCCCGGCGCGTCGACGACCAGGCCCAGGCGGAACCGGTGTCCGGCACGAGACTGACGCTGCGCCTGCCACTGCGCCCACCGTTCGACGGCGACGGCCTGCTGGCCTTCCTCGCGGCCCGCGCGCTCACCGGCGTCGAGACGGCCACCGCCACCCGCTACACGCGGACACTGCGCCTGCCCCACGGGCCCGGCCGGATGAGCGTGACGCCCACCTCCGCGGCGGCGGCCGACCGCACTGCCCACGTGCGGTGCGAGCTGTGGCTCACCGACGTCCGCGACCTCGCCGGAGCCGTCGCACGAGTGCGCAGGCTGCTCGACCTCGACGCCGACCCGGCAGCCGTCGACGACGCCCTCCGCCACGACGTGGCGCTGGCACCGCTCGTCACGGCCCGGCCCGGCATCCGCCTCCCCGGCGCCGTCGACGGGCCCGAACTCGTGCTGCGCACCATGCTCGGCCAACAGGTGTCGGTCGCCGCCGCCCGCACCACCACGAACCGCCTCGTCGGCGAACTCGGCGACGCCCTCCCTGGCGCCGGCCCGACGGAAGACGCCACCGAGACGGAAACGCCGATGCGGCTGTTCCCCACCGCGTCGGCCGTGGCCGACCACGCCACCGACGTCCTGCGCGGAGCCCGCAGCCGCATCGACGGGATCCGCACCGTCGCCGCCGCCCTGGCCTCCGGCGACCTCGCCGTCCACGCAGGCCGCGACCCCGACGAACTGCGCGACGACCTGCTGGCGCTGCCGGGGATCGGCCCGTGGACCGCCGACTACGTCGTCATGCGCGCACTCGGCAGGCCCGACGTACTGGTCGGCGGCGACCTCGCGCTGCGACACGGTGCCGCCGCGATCGGCATCGACCCGCAGTCACTGTCGGATCGCGCGCTTTCCTGGCGACCGTGGCGGTCCTACGCGGGCATGCACCTCTGGGCGGCCGCCGTGCAGAACCCGACCACCTCCGGCCACGCCGGCGCCAACCCGGACGGGCCGACGACACGCTCCGGAACACCACCTGTCGACGCTCAGGAAGGAACCCCATGACCACCGCCACCTGGTCCACACAGGACACCCATGTCGGTCCGTTCACGGCGATCGTGGCCGCCGACGGCGCGGTCCTCGCCTCCGGCTGGACGTCTGATGTGGACGAACTTCTCCCCGTTGTCTCGCCGTCCCTCCGGCCCGCCGAAGTCCGCGAGAAACGCGACCTGGGCGATGTCACGGCGGCCGTCCACCGCTACCACCGCGGCGAGTTCGACGCCGTCGACCCGATCGTCGTGCGCCAGCGTTCCGGGGAGTTCCTCGGCCACGCCTGGGACGTCCTCCGCACGGTGCCCGCAGGGAAATCCGTGACCTACACGGACCTGGCCGCGCTCGCCGGACGCCCGGACGCCGTCCGCGCCGCCGCGTCGGCCTGCGCACGCAACGCCTGTGCCCTGTTCGTGCCCTGCCACCGCGTGCTGCGCGTCGGCGGCGCGATGGGCGGCTTCCGGTGGGGCGTCGACGTCAAACGGCGCCTGCTCGCACACGAACACCCCGCCTGACCGGCAGGCGAACCGGTCACGACACGGATCCGGGCGGAGCGACACGCATGTCACCCCGCCCGAATCGGCACCACCCGCTCCGGCCTCGCCGCCGGCTGCGCCTCAGTTGCCCGGCTGCTGTGGTTGCTGCGGTTGCGGCTGCTGTGGTTGTTGCTGCGGCGGTTGCTGCTGCCCGCCCTGCTGCTGTTGTGCGGCCTGGAGCAACTTCCGGCATTCCGGAGCCTGCTGGAACTCGCCCGACAGCTGCGGGTTCGACTGCAACTGTTTGATCGGCTTCTGCAGGTCCACCTGCTGCAGCTTGCTGCTCGCCGACTGCACGGCCTGCTTCGTGGCCTGGTCCGAATCCGGCGCCTTGTCGAGCTCCGTCTTCGCCTCACCGGCCGTCGAACGGAGCTTCTTGTACGACTCCTTGGCGGTCGCGAGGAACTGGTCACCGCCCTCGGTGGGCGACGAACCCATCGCGTTCATGTCGGCCAGGAACTTGTCGACGCCCTGGGTGATCGCCCCGAGCATCGTCGTCATCGACTTCTTCACCGCCGCCGGATCCTGCGACTGGGGCGGCGGCGTGCCCTGCGACGATGCCGAGAACTCGGCCAGGCTCCCGCAGAACCCGTCGATCCACCGGACGCCCTCCTGGCTGACCTGCGCGTCGCCCTGGCCGCCCTGCTGCGATCCCGACGGGCCGGGGCTCGCCAAGCTCGACGCCGAACCGCTCGCCGGGCCGCCCTGCCCACCGGCGTTGTCGGTCTCCCCGCCGCCGCAACCGGCGAGCACGACCGCGCCGGCGGCGACCGTGGCGAGCAATGTCAGGTGAGGTCGCATATCCGACCCTCCGAACTGTCGTAGGTGCGCCCGGACGTCCCCGGCCGCTGGTGGCTCCGCGCAGCCCCGCGAACACCCACCGCCGACCCGGCATCGATTGCTCGGGTCAGAGGAGGAAAGCCCCGGCCTGCGTGCCGTGGCGCGTGTCAGCCCCCTGCGCCGAGTTGCGGCGCGGCGGGCAGCTCCGGCTGGGCGGCGAACAGGTCCAGGTACATGCCGCCCGCGAGCAACACCCCGAGCAGTCCGAGGACGACACCGCCCACGGCCAGGGCCGTGACCCAGGGCCGCTTGTCGGCGCGGCGCGTGTGCGCGAAGAGCACGACGGCCCCTACGACCACGGCGACGAGCGCGATGATCCCGTTGACCAGCGCGGTCGTGTGCCACGGCGCACCGTAGAACGCCTCGATCTGGTCACCACCGCCGCCGGTGCCGGCTTCGATCTGGCCGACGATCTCCTGCCGGGCACGCAACATGTCACTCAACGGATTGCCGATGAGCGAGCTCAACCCGAGCCCGGAACTCACCAGAGCGATGCCACCGAGCACACCGACGCCCGAGCCCGAGGATCCGGCACGCGACGTACCGGCACCCACAGCAGCGGCACTCTCCGCGGGAACCGTGTCATCTGCAGGACGCGTGTCGTCTGTGGGAACCGTGTCGTCTGTGGGAACCGTGGCCACTGGGGGAGCCGTGGCGCCCTCGGGCACCGTGCCCTCTGCGGTTGCCGTGCCCTCTGCGGGAGCCGTGCCGTCCGAGGGAATGCCGGAGTGGGGAGACGAGTGCGGCGGCTGGGCCTCCTCCCTCGTCTCGTCCTGATCGCCGCCGACGATCCCGGTCGCTTGTTCGGTGCCGTCAGAAGTCATTGCGGGCCAGGCTACGCAGTCCGGCCTGATACCCCAGTAAAGTGGCGGCCGTCAGGCGACGCCGATGTCCCCGTCGAGACCGCCTTCGATCCGCACGCTCGAACCGGTGCGGGCCTTGCGCACCCGCAACCGCGTCGGGATGCGCTGGCGCAGCTCCTCGACGTGCGACACCAGCCCGACGACACGTCCGCCCGCGCGGAGTTCGTCGAGCACGTCCATGACCACGTCGAGGGTTTCGCCGTCCAGCGTGCCGAAGCCCTCGTCGACGAACAACGTGTCCAGCAACGCACCACCGGTCTCGGCAGCCACGACGTCCGCCAGTCCGAGCGCGAGCGACAGCGACGCCAGGAACGACTCACCGCCCGACAACGTCTTCGCCGAGCGCACCATCCCGGAGTAGTCGTCGAGCACGTCGAGGCCCAGCCCGCCGCTCTTGCCGTGACTGCCGGGTGCGTCGGAGTGCACGAGCGAGTACCGGCCGTGGCTCATCGACCGCAACCGCGCCGTGGCCGCGACCGCCACCTCTTCGAGCCGCGCCGCGAGCACGTAGGACCGCAGCGACATGCGGCGGGCGTTCTGCCCACGGCCGTTCACGACCTCCGTGAGCGCGTCCAGCTCGGCGAACTCCTCCTCGGCGGGTGCGAGTTGCCGCAGCACGGCGTCCAATTCACCCGCGAGCGCGTCGAGGTCACGGGCGCGCCGCGTGTGTTCCTGCAGGGTCGCCGCGTCCTGTTCGGCCTGCTGCCGCGCCTGCTCGGCCGCCTGCCGGGCCGATTCGACGTCGACCACCCGGTCCGGCTCGACACCGAACAGTTCCGGTTCGGCCAGCACGGCACGAGCCGTCGCCTCGGCCTGTTCGGCGTCGGCGAGCGACTGTTCGAGCTCCGCAATCCGCTCCTGGCCGCGGGCCGCGGCGCGCGCCTCGTCGACGTCGGCGAACCCGGCCGTCCGCGCTGCCTCCGCTGCGGCCGCCACGTGCTCGTCGACGCGCTCGCGGGCCTCGCGCAGCTCGGCCCTGGCGTCGGCGAGCCCGTCGAGCGCCCCGGCCAGTTCCGTCAGGTGCGCGCGCCGCGCCGCGACGTCCGCGAACTCGCCCGCCGCCTCCTCGAGGCGTCGCTGCCGCTGCTCCACCTGGTCGGCGAGCCCGCGTCGCTGTTCCTCCGCCGCGGCCGCGTCCCGCTCGGCCGACGTCCGCTGGGCGGTGAGGTCCTCGTACTCGGCTTCGCCGGCGCGCACGAGCTGCTCCAGCCGGTCCTTGCGGCCCGCCGCCTCGGTCAGCGTGGCCAGCTCGGCACGGACCTCGTCCACTTCGGAGCGCAGCTGGTCGGCGGTCCGGTCGCCGAGGCGTTCGACGACGGCCGCGAGCGCCGCGTCGGCCTCGTGCCGTGCGGTCGCCGCCCGGCTCCTGCGCTGTTCCGCGGCCTGTTCTGCCTCGGTGGCGGCGCGTTCCTCCGCCTCGCCCACGCCGTCGCGGTTCACCGCCGGAGCGGGGTGGGTCTCGGAACCGCACACGGCGCAGGGTTCGCCGTCCCGCAGCTCACCCGCGAGTTCGCCCGCCATGCCGGCGAGTCGCCGTGCCCGCAGGTCGAGCAGCTCCTCGCGCGCCGACTGGTGCGCGTCGACCGCCGCCTGCTCCGCCTCACGCGCGCGGGCGGCCTCCTGCTCCAACGTCGGAACGCGCTCCGCCTCGCCCAGCAGGCCGGCCAGCTCGCTCTCTCGTGTGCGGACGGCGTCGAGGCGTACCGCCGCCTCGGCCGCGGCGTCCAGTTCGGACCGCAGCTGCCGCGTACGTTCCGGCAGCCCGGCCAACTTCTCGCCCAGTGCCGCCGCCTGCGCGGTGGCGTACTCGGAGGTCTCCACCAGCTCCTGCAAGCGGTGGCGATCCCGGTGCTGCTGCTCGGCCTCCTCGACGAGCCCGGCCAGCGTGCCCGCTTCTTCGCGCACCTCACCCGCGCGGGTGCGCAACGTCGCGACGTCGGGATCGCCGGCGTCGAGCTCCGAACCCACCCGACCGTCGGCACGCCCGCAGGCCACGACCGTCTCCCGTGCCCTCCGGTCCCGCTCGACCGCGCGGTCGAGCCGCTCGCGCTGCCGGTCGGCCTCCGCCGCGAGGCCGGTCACCGTCGACGCCCGCCGCGCGGCCGCGAGTTCGGACTTCCACTCGCCGCGCAGGTCCGCTTCCTTCGCCAGCTCGGCCAGGCTCTCGTGCGCGTTGCGCACCCGGCGTACCCGGTCGGCCTCGGTGCGCCGCTCCTCGAGCTCCGCCGCCGCACGTTCCCGCGCCGTGGCGGACGCGTCGGCCGCCGCTGTCGCCTCGGCGACCGCTTCGGACGCACGGTTCCGCACCTCGGCCACCCAGTCGGCGGCGGCGTCCTCGGGCGGGTCCTCGCGTGCGACCTGGCCGATCCGTGCCAGCCACTCGCGCACCGACTGCCGCTGCTCGTTCAGTTCCCGCCGCTTCTGCTGCCTGCGCTCGCTGAACCACTTCTCGGCGTCGAAGAAGCGCTGCGTGCCGAACAGCTTCTCCAGCAGGTCTTCGCGGTCCTTCGTGTCCGCCCGCAGGAACCGTGCGAACTCGCCCTGCGGGAGCAGCACCACCTGGAAGAACTGGTCACCGGTCATGCCGAGCAACCGCTCCACGGTCCGCGCGACCTCGTCGACACGGGTGACGCCCTCCGGCGGCTGCCCGCTCGGCGGATCGTCGAGCCACGTCAGCGACGCCTTCGCCTGCTGCTTCGTCGTGCCCTCGCCGCGTACCTTCGGCCGTTCGTACTCGGGATTGCGCACGATCCGGAACCGGTGCCCCTGCACCGTCAGCTCCAGTGTGACCACGGTCTGCGTGTCGCGGCCTGCCGTGTCGCAGCGGAACCGCTTGGCCTCCGCCCGTGCGCCGGGGACCTTGCCGAACAGCGCGAACGCCACGGCGTCCAGCAACGTCGTCTTGCCCGCGCCCGTGTCGCCGTGCAACAGGAAGAGCCCGTCGGCCCCCAGGGTGTCGAAGTCCACCACCTCACGGCCCGCGTACGGACCGAACGCCGAGACCTCGAGCCGGTGCAACCTCATCGCTGCTCACCGTCCTGTCCCGGATCGTGTTTGCCCGCCGCCTCCAGGGCCGCCACGAGCAACGCCTCCTCCCGGTCGTTCGGCGGAGCGTTCCGGCAGTCCTCGAGGAACCCCCGCGCGATCTCGGTGTCGGACCGGCCGCGCACCGCCTCCGCGTAGCGCAGCGCGGTCGTCTCCGCACCGTCCGGTTCCCAGTCCAGGTGCACCGCGTACGGGAACCGCTCCCTGAGCCTGCGCATCGCGTCGACGGGCCGGACCCGATCGGTCAACGTCGCCGACACGAAGCTGTCGACGTGCTGCGCGTACTCGGGCGCAGCGAGCAGTTCGTCGAGCTCGCCGCGCATCGTCGCCAGCGGCCTCGGCACCGGCAGTTCGCGGCGCCGCACCTCCCCGATACCGCCTTCGTCCACATCGAACAGGAAGACCGACTTCCGTTGTGCCATCTCGGAGAACGAGTACGCCAGCGGGCTGCCCGAGTAGCGAATGTGCTCGTCCAGCACCTGCGGTCCGTGCAGGTGCCCCAGCGCCACGTAGTCGACGCCGTCGAACACCGACGCCGGCACCTGCTCGACACCGCCGACGGCGATCGTCCGCTCGGAGTCGCACGCCGCCGCGCCGGTGACGAACGCGTGCGCCAGCACGATCGACCGCGTCCCCTCCGGCCTGGTCGCCAGGTCGTCCCTCACGCGGCGCATCGCCTCCGTCAGCACCGCGGTGTGGCCCCTGTCGTCGATGCCGAGCGCGTGCCGCGCGGTCTCCGGCTCCAGGTACGGGATGCCGTACACCACCACGGGCGCACCGGGCTTTCCGCCACCGCCGAACACGATCGGCTCTGCGATGCCTGCCACGGTGGTCCGCAGGTGCAGCCCGCCCGCCGCGGCGAACTCGGCGAACGCGCCGAGCCGGGCTGCGGAGTCGTGGTTTCCCGAGGTCAGCACCAGCTCCGCCCCGGCCTCCCTGATCCGCCGCATACCCGTCGTCGCGACGCGCACCGCCTCCGCGGACGGCACCGCACGGTCGTAGATGTCGCCCGCGACGAGAACCACGTCGACCGCCTCTTCACGAACCAGCCCCGCGAGGTGGTCCAGTGCGGCCGCCTGCTCGGTGAGCAGGTCCGCGCCGTGGAAGGTCCGGCCCACGTGCCAGTCGGAGGTATGGAGCATTCGCACGCGATCAACGCTAGGCGCCTGCACCGACAGAACCCCGCACACCCACCCGGCGTGTCACTAGAACGTGTGTTCCCGTTAGGCTGCGGCCCCCGTTGGCCGTTTTCTGTCGGGGGTGTGCGCCACCATGCGGCACGACCCGGACGGCGAACCGGACGACGAACGACGAACGAGGAGCGTGCCCTGTGGCTTCGACGGTGTTCGCCGCGGTCGCGACGGTGGCGGCGGTGCTGCTCGCGGGCGCGGTCGTGCTGCTGTGGCGGCTGTACCAGGACGGCATGCGCCGCGCCGATGACGCGGCCAAGCAGGTCGAGGCGGAACGGGTGAAGCTCGACCAGCAGCAGGCGGCGCTCCGACGGTACGAGGTGGCGTTCGCCTCGATCAGCGGCAGGGGCGAGCTCGGCGAACACGTACTGGCCGAGACCGCCCGCGCACTCGGCCTGCGGGAAGGCCTGCACTACACGCTGCAGACCGACCTCGCGGGCGGCGGCGCGGCGAAGCCGGACATGGTGCTGCGTGTCGGGGGTGACCGCACCGTGCCGGTCGACGCCAAGGCGAGTCTGGCGATCTGGGCCGAAGCGGTCGAGACCGACGATCCCGACGAGCGCATCGACGCCCTGCGCGTCCACGTGCGGAACCTGCGCTCCCGTGCCACCGAGTTGGCGGGGAAGGGCTACCAACGCTGGGCCGACGCCATCTACGGCACGGTCATGTTCGTGCCGTCGGACGCGGCGGTCGTCGCTGCGCTCGACACCGATCCAGAGCTGCTGCGGTGGATGCTCGACCGGCGCGTGTTCCTGTGCGGCCCGACGGGCTTCGCCGTCATCGCCTCGGCCGCCATGTTCGCCGCGACGGAACGCACCCTGCTGGACGACGTCGAACAGGTGAGAGCCTCCGCCGCGTCGGCCCACCGCGCGGCCGCGGGCGCCGTGGACGCCGTGAACCTGTCGAGCACGCACCTGCAGCGGTTCCTGTCCGCCCGCAAGCGGGAGTTGGAGGCGCTGGAGAACTTCCGCGGCACGGTCGCGCCGCTGACGGAGGCCGCGGCCAGCCCGGCGCCGGTGCCCGCGATCCGGAAGAACGACGAGGCCTCCGCGAACTGAGGACCGCATGTCGGATTCCGTCCCGGCACTGTGACCGGACCGGTAACCCGACGAATCACCCGAGTCGCGGCGCGCGACCTCATCCGGTCTTCACACGAGGCGCCGCGGCTGTGCCGGATGTCACGGAGCAGAGGCGCGTGCGACCACTCGGTGCGACGAACGTCGAGGATCCTTGGCGATCGTGGCCGATCTACCGGCTACGGTGTTGCCCTGTGACCGCCACACGAGATCGCCGCAGCGATCCTGACGCCGCGAACGAGGACGAGCCCGTCCCCTGGGACGAGCGTCTCGTGTTCGGTGCCCGGCGCGGTCTGCCCTGGTGGGGAGCGGTGCTGCTCGCCCTGGTCACGGCGATCGCGGGTGCGGTACTGAGCACGCAGGTGACCGACGGACTCGGCCTGCCGTTCCAGTTGATCTACGTCGCGGGCGCGCTGGCCGCGGTCGCGGCGGTGCGCAGGCGCAACCTGTTCGGGCCGATGGTCCAGCCACCACTGGTCATGGCCGTCGTCGTGCCCCTGGTCGTGCTCACCGGGACGTCGCTGCCGGAAAGCAACGACATGCTGGCCGACGTGCTGGCCGTCAGCACGCCGCTGATCAACAACTTCCCGGTGATGGCGATCGCGACGGCACTGACGGTCGCCCTCGGCGTGTTCCGCATCTACCGGGAGCGCGATCCCGACCGGCCCGTCAAGGACACCTCGAAACGTACGCGCAGCCGGGACTCCGGCGCCGGCGACGAGCGTCCTGCGGCAGCGAAGGAGAAGCGCCCCGCGAAGGGTGCGAAGGGCAAGGCTCCGGAAGATCCCGTCGCGGACTCCGACGCCGCGGCGGGGGCCGGGCGTCCCGCGGGCGACTCCGGCACGTCGGGACGCCCGCGCAAGCCACGCCCTCCGGAGGACCGCCCGGACGGCGCCCCAAGCCGCGGAGAACCGGGACGCGGCGAACCGGGGCGCGGAGAGCCGGGCCGGGGCGAACCGGGCCGAAGCGAGCCGCAGCGCAGGGGCCGACCCGCCGACGGTCCACCGGGAAGGGGCCCCCGAGGACCGGAGGACGCGCCGCCGCGCCGTCCCCGGCCCGCCGACCAGGACCGCGGGTCCCGCACGCCACCGCCGGCCGAGCGGCGCCCTCCCCGGCCCCCGCGGACGCCGCCGCCCGACGCGGGCCCCGCACCCAAACGGCCGCAGCGGCCGCCACGCGGCGAGCGTCCGGAGCCTCCGGAGCGGCCCAAGCGTCCCCGCGGAGCCGAACCGCCGCCCGGCCGCGACCGGCAGCCTCGCCGCCCGTGGGACGGCGAGGACTGAGTCCGGCCCGCCGCGCAGGCCCGGGACACCGACGCGGCGCATACGCACAGTGAGGCCGCCCTTCCCGGTCGGGAGAAGGGCGGCCTCACTCGTGTTCGCCCGCGGCGGGCCGGTCGCGCCGGAGCCTCGCCCGGCGCGACCGCAGCTGCGGGACCTCAGCGCACGCTGCTGCGGGTCTCCTTGTCGGAGCGCAGCTCCCGGGGCAGCGCGAACGAGATCTTCTCGTTGGCCGTCGTGACCTCCTGCACGTCGTCCCAGCCACGTCCGGCCAGGTCGTCGAGCAGCTCCATCACGAGCACGTCGGGCACGGAGGCACCGCTGGTCACGCCGACGGTCTCGACGCCGTCGAGCCACGCGGGGTCGACCTCGTTGGCGTAGTCGACCAGGTGGGCGTCGCTGGCGCCCGCCTGCAGCGCGACCTCGACCAGCCGCTGCGAGTTCGACGAGTTGCGCGAGCCGACCACCAGCACGAGGTCGCACTCGGCCGCCATCGCCTTGACCGCAACCTGGCGGTTCGACGTCGCGTAACAGATGTCGTCGCTCGGCGGGTCGGCGATGCCGGGGAAACGCTCGCGGAGCTGGTCGACACGCTGCATCGTCTCGTCGACGCTCAGCGTCGTCTGCGAGAGCCACACGACCTTCTCCGGGTCACGCACCTGCACCTGCGCCACGTCCTCGGGGGTGTCGACGAGCTGGACGTTCTCGGGAGCCTCACCGGAGGTGCCTTCGACCTCCTCGTGACCGTGGTGGCCGATGAGCATGATGTCGTAGTCGTCCCGGGCGAACCGGTTGACCTCCTTGTGCACCTTCGTCACGAGCGGGCACGTCGCGTCGATCGTGCGCAGGTTCCGTTTCTCGGCCTCTTCGTGCACCGCGGGCGAGACCCCGTGGGCCGAGAACACGACGAGCGCGCCCTCCGGCACCTCGGTGGTCTCGTCGACGAAGATCACGCCCCGTTCCCTCAGCGTGTCCACGACATGGCGGTTGTGGACGATCTCCTTGCGAACGTAGACGGGCGGGCCGTACATCTCGAGCGCCTTCTCGACCGTGATCACCGCACGGTCGACACCGGCGCAGTACCCGCGCGGCTTCGCGAGCAGCACACGCTTGCCGTTCTGGTCACCGCTGGGGCTGGCTGCACTCATGGGTACCAGGGTACGGACCGCACGAAAGGCCCGTCACCGCGCGAGGCATGTGGCGTCGGCCGCGGTGCACGGCGATTCCGCGGCGGTGTCGGCCCGGCCGGGAGCGGGGTGGGGCTGGGCAGGCGGAGCCCGGTGCGGCAGTCTTGGCGCATGAAGCATTTCCCGTTCCCGGTGCGGGTCGCGGCCGGCCTCGCCGCTTCGACCGCCGACACGGTTCGTGACCTGCCGAAACACCTGACAGAACTTCCGGTGACGGTCGCGAGCCAGGTGCTGCAGACCTCGATGCGGGTGCAGCAGCACGTCACCGAGCTCGCGATCAAGGGTGACGACGCGCTCGCGGCGTTCCGCGGAGTGGAGGACGAGCCCAACTGGGCGACGTTCGACGAGGACGACGACCCTGCGGCCGCGTGGGCCGAGTCCGACGTCCCGGGATCGGCGGCCACGTTCGACGACCCGTGGGACGCCGAATCGCAGGCGCTGGGCGAGGACCACGAGGACGGGGAGTTCGACGCCGCCGACACCCACATCGCGGCGACCGGCGGCCCCGTCGACACGGCCGGCACGGACCCGACCGACGGCGACACCGACACCAGCACCGGCACCGGCACCGGGGACGCGGCCTCCGCCGCCTCGCCAGGTCACGGCGACACCGGAGGGTCGGCGGCGACCACCGGCGGGAAGACCTCCGGCAGCACGCCCGCCCGGGCCTCGACATCGTCGGGGCCCGCAGGAGTGAGCGACTACGACGACCTCAGCCTGCCCGAACTGCGTTCGCGGCTGCGGTCGTTCTCCTCCGCCGAACTGGAGCAGATCCTCGAGTACGAACGCGGCAACGAGAACCGGCCGTCGTTCACGGGCATGCTGAGCCGCCGGATCGCCAACGTGCAGGCCGAGTCCGACGCCACCGGCAGCGCCACCACCGGCAGCAGCGCCACCACCGAGAGCGCCGACGCCGCGACGGGTGACGACACGGCCGACGGCGGGGCGGACCCCACGAGCGGCGAGACCACCACGTCGTGAGCACGGACGCACAGGGCACCCAGGACGGTTCGCAGAACGCGGGCGCGCAGCCGTCGACGTCCGACAACCCGTGGCCGGTCCGCACGGTCGCACGGAAGATCGCCGACTGGATCCACCGCCTCGGGTCGGTGTGGGTCGAAGGGCAGATCACGCAGATCTCGGCGCGTCCCGGCACGCAAACGGCGTTCCTGACGTTGCGGGATCCGGCGGCCGACGTGTCGATGTCGGTGACCTGCCAGCAGCGCATGCTGCGGTCGATCGACCCGCCGCTGCGCGAGGGCGCGAGCGTGGTCGTGCACGCGCGCCCGTCGTTCTGGCTGGGCCGCGGCACGCTGAGCCTGCGGGCGAGCGAGATCCGCGCGGTCGGCATCGGCGAACTGCTCGCGCGGATCGAACGGCTCCGCAAGCTCCTCGCCGCCGAGGGCCTGTTCGCGGGGGAACGGAAGCGCCGGTTGCCCTTCCTCCCGCGCGGCATCGGCCTGATCACGGGCCGCGCCTCGGCGGCGGAGCACGACGTGCTGGCCAACGCGCAGAACCGCTGGCCCGCGGTGAAGTTCCACGTCGTCAACACGGCGGTGCAGGGCGCGAAGGCCGTACCGCAGGTGGTGCAGGCCCTGTCGGACCTCGACGCGAACCCCGAGGTCGACGTCATCGTGATCGCCCGCGGCGGCGGCAGCGTCGAGGATCTGCTGCCGTTCTCGGACGAGACGCTGTGCCGGGCGGTCGCGGCGGCGGGCACGCCGGTCGTCAGCGCGATCGGCCACGAACCGGACTCGCCGTTGCTGGACAACGTCGCGGACGTGCGCTGTTCGACGCCGACCGGCGCGGCGAAGACGATCGTGCCCGACGTCGGCGAGGAGACCGCTCGGGTGCACCAGCTGCGTGACCGTGCGCGACGGGCCCTGCACGGCTGGGTGGACGGTCAGCGCAGGCAGCTCGATCAGCTGCGCAGCCGTCCCTGCCTGGCCGACCCGCTCGGCCCGGTGGAACGCAGGGAGGCGGACGTCCAGCTGCACGTCGAACGCACCCGCAGGGCCGTCATGACCACGCTGACGCACGAGCAGAGCGCCCTGACGGCCGCGCGGGCCAGGCTGACGGCGCTCGGCCCGTCGGCGACGCTCGAACGCGGCTACGCCGTGGTGCAGTACGTCGACGCCGACGGCGAGCCGAAGGTGCTGCGGTCCGTCGACGAGGTGTCCGAGGGCACGGAGCTGCGGGTGCGAGTCACCGACGGCGCGATCTCGGCGACCACGCGATAGTGTGCGCCCGGACCCGGTCTCGACGGAGGCACGGTGTCCGGCAGGCACGCATCCGAGACGTGAGGCGAACCGCGACGTGAGCGAATCCGGTGGCGACACCCCCGACAGCGCCCCCGAGAACAGCGCCCCGGGGAACGGCGCGCCCGACGACCTGTCGGGTCTGGGCTACGAACAGGCCCGCGACCAGCTGGTCGAGGTGGTGCGCGAGCTCGAGGCGGGCGGCTTGTCGCTCGAGCAGTCGCTGGCGTTGTGGGAGCGGGGCGAGAAACTGGCGCAGCTGTGCGAGACGCACCTCGCGGGTGCCCGCGAGCGTATCGAGGCCGCGCTGGCTACCGTTGAAGACGATTCCGACGCCGGCGCGGGCGACACCGCAGGCGGATCGAACGGTGACTCGCGGGAGTGACACCGCCGTGACGTCCGCGACAACTCCATGAACGGAGCATCGCGCAGACTGTAAGCAGTCAGCCGCGCCGATCTTTCCTCGAGCGCGTACCGACGCGACACCCACCTCGGGAGGCAGCATGACCACCAGCACGCCGAGACGGGGCGAGACGCCCGATCGCAACCTCGCCATGGAGCTCGTCCGGGTGACCGAGGCCGCGGCGATGGCGGCGGGCCGTTGGGTCGGCAAGGGCGACAAGATCGGTGGCGACGGCGCGGCGGTCGACGCGATGCGCCAGCTCATCGGGACCGTGTCGATGTCCGGTGTGGTCGTGATCGGCGAGGGCGAGAAGGACGAGGCGCCCATGCTGTTCAACGGCGAGGAGGTCGGCAACGGCGACGGGCCGCAGTGCGACGTCGCCGTGGACCCGATCGACGGTACGACGCTGATGAGCAAGGGCATGCCGAACGCGCTGGCCGTGCTGGCCGTGGCCGAGCGGGGCGCGATGTTCGACCCGTCGGCGGTGTTCTACATGGAGAAGATCGCCGTCGGCCCCGAGGGCGCGGGGGTGATCGACATCGAGGCGTCCATCGCGGAGAACATCCGCCGTGTCGCGAAGGCCAAGCAGAGCAGCGTCTCCGACGTCACGGTGTGCATCCTGGACCGCCCGCGGCACGAGACGATGGTCAAGGAGGTCCGCGAGGCGGGTGCGCGCATCCGTTTCATCAGCGACGGTGACGTCGCGGGTGCGATCGCGACCGCCCGGTCCAACTCGGGTGTCGACATGTTGCTCGGCATCGGCGGCACTCCGGAAGGCATCATCGCCGCGGCGGCGCTCAAGTGCCTCGGCGGCGAGCTGCAGGGCAAGCTGTGGCCGAAGGACGACGAGGAGCGGCAGCAGGCGATCGACGCGGGCCACGACCTCGACCGGGTACTGACCACGGACGACCTCGTGCGCGGCGACAACGTGTTCTTCTGCGCGACCGGCATCACCGACGGCGACCTGCTGCGCGGCGTGCACTACCGCGCGGGCGGCGCGACGACGGAGTCGATCGTCATGCGCTCGAAGTCCGGCACCGTGCGGCTGATCGACGGCTACCACCGGCTGAACAAGTTGCGCACGTTCTCGACGGTCGACTTCGACGGCGACACCGGTTCGGCCGTCCCGCCGATTCCCTGATGCGGGGCGGGCTCTCTCGCTTCGCCACCGTCGTCTCGGCCGTCGCGGCCTGCCTGGCGACCGTCGTGGCGCCCACGGCGTCCGCGGCGGTGCAGCCGGATCTGGTCGGCGGTACGCCCGCGGGTGAGACGTACCCGTTCATGGCGTCGCTGCAGGACGGCGGCGAGCACGTGTGTGGCGCAGCGCTGCTGCGACCGGAGTGGCTGGTCACCGCGGCCCACTGCGTTCAGGGAGCAGGCGGCGAGGCTCAGGACCCCGCCGCGTTGACGGCCCGGATCGGCAGCACCGACCGGACGCAAGGTGGCGAGGTCGCCGAGGCCGCGGAGGTCGTCGTCCACCCGACGTACCAGTACCCGGGTTCGACCGGCGACGTCGCGCTCGTCCGGCTGAGCGCTCCCGTGTCGCAGCAGCCGGTCGCGATCGCGGGTGCCGACGCGGCTGCCGACGATGCCGCACCCGAGGGTCCTGCACCGACCGAACCCGGAACGCCGACGCGGCTGCTCGGCTGGGGCCAGACGTGCCCGGAGAACGGCTGCGGCGAGGCTCCTGTGACGCTGCAGCAGGTCGACACGCAGGTCGTCGACGGTCAGCGGTGCGGCGCCGGGTTCGATGCGGCCTCCGAGGTGTGCACAGGGAATCCCGACGGTGCGGGTGCGTGCTACGGCGACTCGGGCGGACCGCAGCTCGTGCGCGCGGGCGAGAGGTGGCGCCTCGTCGGCATGTCGAGCCGAGCAGGCAACAACGAACCCGTCTGCGGCACGTCCCCGTCGATCTACACCTCCGCCACGGCCTACGCGCCGTGGATCGACGAGACGATGACGCGCTGACCGCTCACCCGCTGGAATGGCCCGGGAACAGCCGGGCCGACGGGTCGAGTTCGACGGCGATGTTGTTGATCGCCGTGGCGGCCTCGCCGAATCCCGTCGCGATGAGCTTGACCTTGCCGGGGTAGGCGGCGACGTCGCCCGCGGCGTAGATCCTCGGACGCGCCGTCGCCATGGTCGAGTCCACGGTGATCGAACGCTGGTGGATCTCCAGGCCCCAGTCCTCGATCGGCCCGAGGTCGGCGGTGAAGCCGAGTGCGGCCACGACGGTCTGGGCGGGCAGCACCTCCGGCCGCGTCTCCTTGGTGTCCGGGTCCTTGATCTCCAGTGCCACCTCGGCGAGCGTGCCGTCGGCGTCGCCGCGCAGTTCGGCGACCTCGGCGTCGGTGATGATCCTGATGCCGGCCTCCCGTGCCTCGCGGATGATCGACTCGGCCGCCCGGAACTTGGCCCTGCGGTGCACGAGCGTCACGCTGCGGGCGACCGGGTGCAGCGCCAGCACCCAGTCGAACGCCGAATCGCCGCCGCCGACGACCACGACGTCCTTGCCCGCGTGCTCGTCGAGCGCGGGCACGAAGTGCACCATTCCCCTGCCGAGCCAGCCGTCGCCCGCGGGCAGCGGCCGGGGCGTGAACTCGCCGATACCCGCGGTGATCAGCACCGCCTTGGCGCGCACGGTCTCCCCGCCGGCCTCGCCGTCGAGTGTCATCGTGAGCCGCTCGCCGTCGTCGTCGAGCGCGTGGGCCTTGCGACCGAGCAGGTACCGCGGGTTCCACTGGTTCGCCTGTTCGACGAGTCCTTTCACGAGGTCGCGTCCGCGCACCCCGGGGAACCCGGCCACGTCGTAGATCATCTTCTCCGGGTACATGGCTGTGACCTGGCCGCCCGCCTCGGGAAGCGAGTCGACGATCGCCGCCGACAACCCGCGGAACCCCGCGTAGTAGGCCGCGAACAGGCCCGTCGGTCCCGCGCCGACGATGAGCACGTCGACATCGGCGAGCTCGGCCGCCCCGGTGGGAACCGTCGTCCCGGTGGGCCCCGTTTCCGTGAAGCCCGTCGTCTCGGTGGTCTCCGTTGGTTCGGCCATGGGCGCACCGCCCTTTCCGCCGTCGATGAGTAGGCGCACTCTTGATCGTAATGCCGTGACGCCGGTGATGTGATCGCCGCGACACCCGGCACCGCCGTAGGCACCCGTCCCGCCGCCTGTCTCGGCGACGTGCCGCACGACACCCGGCGCATCGGGCGGCAGCGGGAGCAGACTGGGGACATGGCAGAGCAGGAATTCCGGATCGAACACGACACGATGGGCGAGGTCAAGGTTCCGGCCGACGCCCTGTACCGCGCACAGACACAGCGGGCGGTGGAGAACTTCCCGATCTCCGGCGCGGGCCTGGAACGCGCCCAGATCCGGGCGCTCGGGCTCCTCAAGGCGGCCTGTGCCCGGGTGAACGCGCGCCTGGGCGTGCTCGACGCCGAGGTGGCCGCGGCCATCGCGAGCGCGGCCGACGAGGTCGCCGAGGGGCGCCACGACGACCACTTCCCCATCGACGTGTTCCAGACCGGCTCGGGTACGTCGTCGAACATGAACGCCAACGAGGTCATCGCCACCCTCGCCTCCCGGGCGCTGGGTCGGGACGTGCACCCGAACGACCACGTCAACGCCTCGCAGTCGTCCAACGACACGTTCCCCACGACCATCCACGTCGCCGCGACCGAGGCCGTGCTCACCGACGTCGTCCCGGCGCTGGAGCACCTGGCGACGACGATCGAGCAGCGGGCCGCGGAGTGGGCCGAGGTCGTGAAGTCGGGGCGCACGCACCTGATGGACGCCGTCCCGATCACGCTCGGCCAGGAGGCGGGCGCGTGGGCGTCGCAGGTGCGGTTCGGCATCGAACGCCTGCGCAGCGGACTGCCGAGGCTGGGCGAGCTCCCCATCGGCGGCACGGCGGTCGGCTCCGGACTCAACGCGCCCGCCGGGTTCGGCTCGGCCGTCGCCGACGAACTCGCCAAGGTGACCGACCTGCCGCTCGCCGAGGCGCGCAACCACTTCGAGGCGCAGGCCTCGCAGGACGGCGTGGTCGAGACCTCCGGGCACCTGCGCACGGTGGCGGTGTCGCTGAACAAGATCGCCAACGACCTGCGGTGGCTCGGTTCCGGGCCGCGCACGGGACTGTCCGAACTGGCGCTGCCCGATCTGCAGCCGGGCTCGTCGATCATGCCGGGCAAGGTCAACCCGGTCATCCCGGAGGCGACGCTCCAGGTCGTGGCACAGGTGATCGGCAACGACGCGGCCGTCGCGTTCGCCGGGTCGCAGGGCAACTTCCAGCTGAACGTGAACCTGCCCGTGATCGCACGCAACGTGCTGGAGTCGGCGCGGCTGCTGTCGGCCGTGTCGCGGCTGCTGGCCGACAAGGTGTTCGCGGGCCTGACCGTCAACACCGAGCGCACCCAGGCCTACGCCGAGGGCTCGCCGTCGATCGTGACGCCGCTCAACGCCTACATCGGTTACGAGGAGGCCGCGGCCGTGGCCAAGCAGGCCCTCAAGGAGCTGAAGACGATCCGGGAGGTCGTCGTCGAGCGCGGCTACATCGAGCAGGGCAAACTCACCGAGGCCCAGCTCGACGACGCCCTCGACGTGCTCGGCATGGCACGCGGCGGGAAATGAGGACCCCGTGGGGCCGCCGCGCACGGCGGTGGCCCCACGGCTACAACGGTGCCGGGTACGTCGGCGCCGGGTAGCTCAGTGCCGGAAGCTCAGCGCCGGGTACCTCAGCGCCGGGAGCTCAGCGTCCGATGCGTCAGCGGCGCAGGCGTCGCCAGGTGCGCACCGCCAGCGGCAGGAAGACCGCCGTCAGCAGGACCGGCCACCCGACGGCGAGCCACGGTGCGGCGCCGACGACCCACGAGTCGCCCACGCCGGGAGCACCGAGCAGGTCCCGCACGGCCGTCGTGGTGCCGGTGAGCGGATTCGCCTCGGCGACCACGCCGAGCCACCGCGGCATCGTGGCCGTGTCGACGAACACGCCGGACAGCATCAGCAGCGGCCACACGGCCACCTGCACCGCGTTCACCGCCTCCTGGCTGCGCACCCGCAGGCCGACGAACATGCCGAGCCACAGCATCGCCACCCGCAGCAGCACCAGCAGGCCCACCACGGCCGCCCACGCGGCAAGGCCCGCGTCGGGCCGCCACCCGAACAGCAACCCGGCCACGGCGACCACGGCCAGTCCGACCACGGAGTTCAGCAGGTCGGCCGCGCACCGGCCGGTGAGCACGGCCGCACCGGACACCGGCAGCGACCGGAACCGTTCCGTGACACCCCGCGACGCGTCGAGGGACACGGCCGACATCGTGGACTCCAGGCCGAAGAACATCGTCACCGCGAGCATGCCGGGCATCACGAAGTCCACATAGGATCCGCTACCGGACCGGCCCAGCGCTCCGCCGAGGAGTCCGACGAACATCGCGAACACGAGCACCGGGAACAGCCAGCCGAACACGACGACACCAGGCCGGTTCCGCCAGTGTTGCAGTTCCCGCACCGTCATCGTCGCGACGTCGGCCAGCCCCTGTCGCAGTCCTCCCACGGCCGGGGCCGGCGTCCGCGGAGTCGTCGAGGTCGTCGTCGGAGTCGTCATGCCGGCACCGTTCCTTCCACATCGGACCGTTCCGTGCCGGTGTCTCCCGTGCCGGGCTCTTCCGCCACGGAACCGGTCAGTTCGAGGAACGCGTCGTCGAGCGTGGGTGTGCGGATCGCGACGTCGGCGAGGTCGACACCGGCCTCCCGCACCGCGCCGACGACGTTCGTCAACGCCCGGCCGCGGTCGGTGACGGGCACGCTCACACAGCCGTCGGCGACGTGGGCCTCGGCGCTGGCGAACGGGCGCACGAGACCGGGGACACGGTCGGCGTCGGCGCGAACCTCGGGGGTCAGTTCGAGCCGGTCGTCGCCGACGCGCGCCTTGAGTACCGCCGGAGTGCCCTCGGCGACCACCCTGCCGCGGGCGACGAGCGAGATGTGATCCGCCAACCGGTCGGCCTCCTCCAGGTACTGGGTGGTCAGCAGCACCGTCGTGCCGCGGGACGCGAGGTTCCGCACGGCGTCCCAGACGTCCCGCCGGGCCGCAGGGTCGAGGCCGGTCGTGGGCTCGTCGACGAACAGCACCTCGGGCGCGACCAGCAGCGCCGCGGCGAGATCCAGCTTGCGGCGCATGCCGCCCGAGTAGGTGGCGAGCCGTTTGCCCGCGGCGTCGGTGAGGCCGAACCGTTCGAGCAACTCGTCGGCACGGTGTGCCGCTCCGGTACGCGACAGCCTGCCGAGCCTGCCGAACATCACGAGGTTCTGCCTGCCGGTGAGGTCCTCGTCGACAGCGGCGTACTGGCCGACCAGACCGATCCGGGCCCGCACGCCGCGACCGTCGGTGCGGACGTCCCGCCCGGCGACGCGCACGCTTCCGGAGTCGCAGGCCAGCAGTGTCGTCATGACCCGGATCGCGGTCGTCTTGCCCGCCCCGTTGTGACCCAGCAGGCCGTGCACGGTCCCGCGGCCGACCGTGAGATCGAACCCGTCCAGCGCCGGGGCACCGGCGCCGGGATACGTCTTGCGCACACCGGCCGCCTCGACGGCGAACGTGCGCAGCTGATCCGACATTCGTCCCCTCCCTTTTCGTACGGCTTACCGTACAGCGTACGTAACACCGTACGGTAGATTCGCCGCGGAGGAAACCGCCTGCCGGAAGGAACCGACGTGGCCAAGGGCACCGCGCTCGCCGACCTGACGCGGAGCATCTACCTGCTGTGGGGACACCACCCGAAACCCGGCCGCTCGGGGCTGACGGTGCCCGCGATCGTCGAGGCGGGTACCGAGCTCGCCGACACTCACGGACTGGCCGCGGTGTCCATGCGGAAGGTCGCCGAGCATCTGGGCGTGGGCGCGATGTCGCTGTACGGCTACGTCCCCGGCAAGGAGGACCTCACTGCGTTGATGACGGACGCGGCGTACGGCGAGCTCTACGACGACGTCACCACACCTGCCGACGCGGGCGACTGGCGCGAGGCGATGCGACTGGTCGCACGCCGCAACTGGGAGCTGTACGAACGACATCCGTGGCTGCTGGACGTGCGCACCCCGCGGCCGGACCTGGGACCGGGCGTCGTGCGTAAGTACGAGGCCGAACTGCGTCCCCTCGACGGCATCGGACTGTCGGACGTGGAGATGGACAGCGTGCTCACGCTGATCCTCGGCCACGTCACCGATTCGGCGCGCAGTCACGCCCAGCACCTGCGGGACAACGCGGGCATGTCCGACGTCGAGTGGTGGGACACGGTCTCACCCGTGCTGGATCAGGTCATGAAGGACCAGGAGCTGCCGGTGTCCGGCCGGGTCGGCGCCGCGGTCGGCGCGGAGTTCCAGGCCGCCACCAACCCGGAGCACGTGTTCACGTTCGGCCTCGAAGTGATCCTCGACGGCGTGCAGGCACGCCTCAGCTGACGCCGGCGTGCGTCAGAGCGCGGCGTCGAGCAGCTGCCGGGCCGCGTCCCTGGCACCCGCCACCGCACCGGCGACGACGTCGAACGAGGCCGCCACCGCGGCGCCCTCGAACAGCATGAACAGGGACGCCGCGACCTTCCGCGGATTGCGGGCGCCGGTCTCGCGCACGAGCTGCCGCAGGTAGTCCAGCACCCACTGCTTCTCGCTCGCGATCGCCGGGCGCGCGGGGTGGTCCGGGTCGGGCAGCTCGGCCAGCGCGTTGACGAACGCGCAGCCGCGCGGATTCTCCGCGGCCATCCACGATTCCAGGGCGTCGAACATCAGGAGCACACGCCGCCGAGGGGAGAACCTACCAGGCTGCTCGACGACCGCGGTCACGTGTTCGCGCCACCGGGCGTCCCGGCGTTCGAGGTACAGCCGGACGATGGCGTCCTTCGAGCCGAACCTGTCGTAGAGCGTCTTCTTCGTGACCCCCGCCTCGGCGGCGATCATGTCGACGCCGACGGCGTGGATTCCGTTGTCGTAGAAGAGCTTCTCCACGACCTCGAGCACCCGCTCGGCCGCGGGTGTCATCACCGGCTGCTCGGTCATCCCCCGATCCTATCCCACCCCGCCCCGGCGACCTTGACGGTAAACAGACCTGTCTAGTAGTGGTAAGTATACCGGTCAGTTTAGTTCGACCCTCGGGTCGACCAGGGGAGGATTCGTGGGGACGTCACGCACCGACGCCGGACTCGCAGTGGGATTCGTACTGCTGTGGAGCTCCGGTTTCATCGGCGCGACCATGGGGACCGCGCTCGTGAGCAGCGCGACGCTGTTGGCCTGGCGGTTCGCGGCGGTCACCGCCCTGCTGGGACTGTGGTGGCTGACCTTCCGGCGACGGCGCATCCCGCTGCGGGAGCTCGGCGTGCACGGGCTGCTCGGGCTGCTGACGCAGGTCGGCTACCTGTCCGGCGTCGTGTGGTCGGCCGAGCTGGGCGTTCCCGCGGGCACGGCGGCACTGATCGCGGCGCTGCAGCCGATCGTCGCCGCGGCACTGTCGGGACCGCTGCTCGGTGAGCACACGTCGGCGACCCAGTGGCTCGGCCTGGTCCTCGGCCTCGGCGGCGTCGCGCTCGTCGTGTCGGGCGACCTCGCGGGCAGTGCGCCCGCCCTCGCGTACACGCTGCCGTTGCTGGCGATGCTCAGTCTCGTGGCGGGCACGTTCGCGCAGCGCAGACTCCCCTCGGCGCTCCCGCTCCCCGAGTCGCTGTTGATCCAGGCCGCGCTCTCCACTCTCGTGTTCCTGCCGGTCGCTGTGTTCACCGGCGACGTCGCGCCACCGATGTCGGGCGACTTCTGGTTCGCGATCACCTGGCTGGTCGTCTTGTCGACATTCGGGGGATACGGGTTCTACTGGGCCGTGGCCCGGCGCGGCTCGGTGCGCCGCGTGTCGACCCTGCTGTACCTCACCCCGCCGACGACGATGCTCGCCGCGCTGCTGATGTTCGGGGAACCGGTGACCGTCGAGGGCCTGGCGGGACTCGTGGTGTGCTTCGGTGCCGTGCTGCTCGCGCTGCGTTCACCACGCGAGCTGTCGGCCTCGCGCGCGACGATGGAGCCATGCACCGCGACTCCGACCACCGCGAACCCGGGCCCGCCGAACCCGTCGGCCTGCGCCTCGGCGACGTCGTCCGCGCCTCCGGCGAACTGGCCGCCACGCGATCACGCAAGGCCAAGACCGCGATCCTGGCGGACGTCCTGGGCCGCGCGCAAGCGGGCGAGCTCGCGCCCACGGTCGCGTTCCTGACCGGCGCACCGACGCAGGGCCGCATCGGTGTCGGGTGGCGAACGCTGCGTGACCTGCTCGGCCGTCCGGCGGAGACACCGACCCTGACCGTGGCCGAGGTCGACACCCTCCTCGGCGAGGTGGCCGCGACGAGCGGCGGCGGGTCGGCGGCCCGTCGCCGCGAGCTGCTGTCGAGCCTGCTGGGCCGCGCCACCTCCGCTGAGCAGGACTTCCTGCTGCGCCTGCTCACCGGGGAACTGCGGCAGGGAGCGCTGGAAGGCGTCATGATCGAGGCGATCGCCGCGGCCACCGGCGTCCCCGGCGACCTGGTGCGCCGTGCGGTGATGCTGTCGGGCGGCCTGGCCGAGACGGCCGCGGCGGCCGCCACCGGCGGACGGGAGGCCCTGCTGGCGTTCCGGCTCGAACTCGGTCGTCCGGTCCGGCCCATGCTGGCCTCGCCCGCGGAGTCGCTCGACCAGGCCGTCGCCGGCATCGCCGAGCCGATCGTGGAGTACAAACTGGACGGTGCACGGATTCAGGTGCACCGCGACGGCGACGAGGTGCACGTCTACACCCGAACGCTGCGTGAGGTCACGCGGCACGTCACCGAGCTCGCCGACCTGGTGCGCGGCCTGCCGTGCACGTCGGTGGTGCTCGACGGCGAAACGCTCGCACTGACCGACGACGGCAGACCACGGCCGTTCCAGGAGACGATGTCCCGTTTCGGCAGCACGCGGGAGGAGCAGGTCAGGGAACTGTTGCTGCGGCCGTACTTCTTCGACTGCCTGCACCTCGACGGAACCGACCTGCTGGACGCGCCGTTGCGGGAACGCCGGCACGCACTGCACCGGGCCGCGGGCGAGCACGTCATTCCCGGCGAGGTCGCGCCGGCCGACCCGGCGGCGCTGCTGGAGTCCTCGCTCGACGCGGGGCACGAGGGCGTGATGGTGAAGGACCCGGACACGCCGTACGCCGCGGGCAGGCGCGGTCGCGCGTGGCTGAAGGTCAAACCGTCACACACCCTGGACCTGGTCGTACTGGCCGCGGAGTGGGGCCACGGCAGGCGCACCGGCTATCTGTCCAATCTGCACCTCGGCGCGCGCGACCCGGACGGCGGTGAACCGATCATGGTCGGCAAGACGTTCAAGGGCCTCACCGACGAACTCCTGGAGTGGCAGACCCGCCGTTTCCCCGAGCTGCAACGCGGCAGCGACGGCTGGACCGTCCACCTGCGACCGGAACTGGTGGTGGAGATCGAGCTCGACGGGGTGCAGACGAGCACGCGCTACCCCGGCGGCGTCGCGCTGCGGTTCGCGCGGGTGTTGCGGTACCGGCCGGACAAGGAGGCCGCCGACGCCGACACGATCGACGCGGTCACGGCGATGCTCCGCAGCTGACCGTATCTGTCAGAGCTGCACGCCGCGGGTGAGCGCGCCGTCGACGACGAGGTTGGTGCCGGTGACGAAACTCGCCGCGGGACTGGCCAGGAACGCCACGGCCTTCGCCACTTCCTCGGGCGTGCCCATGCGGCCCGTGGGGTTCAGCGACAAGGCGTACTGGAACAGCTCGGGGTTGTTCTCCTCGTTGCTCGCCCAGATACCGCCGGGGAAGTACGTGTTCCCCGGCGAGACGCTGTTGGCGCGGATCGGCTTGCCGGCCAGCTGGTGCGCCAGACCCTGCGTGTAGTGCACGATCGCGGCCTTGAACGTGCCGTACGGGCCCGCGGCGAAGTCCACCTCGCGTCCGGACACGCTCGAGATCGTGACGATCGAGCCGGCGCTGCTGCGTTCCAGGTGCGGCATGGCGGCGTTCACGGTCCGCACCGTGTGCATCATGTCGACCTGGAAGCTCGTGTTCCAGTTCTCCTCCGAGTCCGGGATGGCGAGCGCGCTGACGTTCGCCACCACGATGTCCACGCCGCCGAGCTCCTGCGCGCTCGAGTCGACCCACCTGCCGATGCTGTCGCCGTCGCCGACGTCGACAGCACTGCCGGTCGCGGTGTGCCCCGCCTCGCGCAGCTCGCCCACCATGGCGTCCACATCGGACTCCGTGCGTGCGCACAGCGACACGGCCGCGCCCTCGTCGGCGAGCGTGCGCACGGTCGCGGCACCGATACCCTTGGTGCCGCCGGTGACGAGCGCCTTCAGTCCGCCGAGTCCCAGGTCCATGGGTCGTCCTCCGTATCGTCGGGGTGGGCCGTCCTCACAGCTCCACCGGTCCTCACAGCTCCACCGGCCCTCACGGCGTCACCGGAAATCACGGCGTCACCGGCAAACACAGCGCCGCCAGAAATCACGGCGTCACCGGGAGTCACAGCGCCGCGGCCCGATCCCGCAGGCTGCGGTGCATCGCGTCGTAGGGGTCGGCGGCGGGCAGCAGGGTCTTCGCGAGCTTCGTGGCTGCGCTGTAGTTGGCGTCGCACACGTTCGCCAGCGGCGACTCGCTGATCTGCGTGACGAGTTGATAGCCGTCCATGGCGTCGAGGCCGTACAACTCGCCGAGCCACCGGATCATGTCGACCTGACTCGCCCGCCACGCGTCTTCGAGCGGCCTGCTCGACCCGATCACGGTGAGGTACTCGTCCGACTCGATGCGCGGCCACGCCGGGCCGCCGCCCTTGATCAGGTCCACCAGCAGCGTGACGTTCATGGCGCCTTCGACGGCCGTGCCACAGGATTCGCCTTCGCCCTGCCGGTAGTGGCCGTCGCCGACGGAGAACAGCGCTCCGTCCACATTGACCCCGAGATAGCACGTCACGCCGGGCTTCATCTCGGGCGTGTCCATGTTTCCGCCGAAGACGTCCGGCACCAGCGACGAGCGCGCCTCCCCCGCGGCGGGTGCCACGCCGACGGTGCCGAGCATCGGGGCGATCGGCAGTTCGAGCGTCAGGTCCGTCGACTGCGCGGCGAACTCCACCGTGCCGCGGTCGCTGTTGACCTCGTAGATCCACGTCTGCTCGGGCAGCGGCTCCTGCAACAGCGCCGTACGGTCGGTGCCGGTCAGCCCGCCGAACAGCGGAATGGTCGTCGACGCGCCCCAGCCCCGCGCCGGCGTCAGGTCCACGATGTGCAGCGCCAACGTGTCCCCCGGCTCGGCGCCCTCCACGTGGAACGGGCCGGTCTGCGGATTCACGTACGGCATGTTCAGCGACGCGCTGGGCAGGTCCGTGACATCGCGCAGCCGGCCGCAGAACGCGTCGTCGGTCCACAGCCGCAGCAGCGTTCCGGGCTTGATCCGGTGCGACGGCGCGACACCCCCGAACGTCCACGCGTACTGCTCCGGGGTCGGGGTGTAGTCGACGACGTCCACGAGGCCTCCTTCGGTCGAGCCGCCCGTCCGCGCAGGTTCCGTCTGCCTTCCTAACGCACCGGGCGCGCCGGGGCCAGAGCCGGCACCGGTCGTGCGACGAGCGGAAACACGGCGAAACCCTGGCGTGACATCCGGTGGTGCGCACCCGCGGCCCGCACCACCGGGCTCGACATCACCCGCGGCCGCGGTGTCCGGGCATCGCGGTGTCCGGGCATCGCGGTGTCCGGGGATCGCGGTGCGGGCGTCAGTCCAGGCAGAACTCGTTGCCCTCCGGGTCGGCCATGACGATCCATCCGGCGCCGAGCGGCGGTGCGGGCTCGAACCGTTCGAGGCGCTTCGCGCCGAGCGCGACCAGCCGCTCCGCCTCCTCCTCCAGCGCGGCCATCCGCGGGTCCCCTTCGAGCCCCGGCGCGGCGCGTACGTCGATGTGCAGCCGGTTCTTACCGGCCTTCTCCTCCGGAACCCGCTGGAGGAAGATCCTCGGGCCGGCACCGTCGGGGTCGACGATCGCGTTCGCGTCGTTCCACCGTTCCTCCGGCACACCCATCGCGGCGAGTGCCTCGTTCCAGGTCGCGTGCCCGCCGGGCGGGTCCATCTGCCGGTAGCCGAGCACGTCCGCCCAGAACGTGCCCAGAGTTTCCGGGTCCACGGCGTCGATGGTGATCTGCAGGTGCCGTGCCATGGTCAGCGCTCCGTGTGCGTGTAGAGGTCCCGCAGGAGCGCGACCTCGGCGAGGTGGTGGATGAGTTCGCGGTTGATGTGGAGGACCAGCCGGGCCATCGAGCTGTCGGCGAACGGCCCCTCCGCAGGTCCGCACGGCTGTGCGAGGCCGTCCTCTCCCAGCGCCTCGACTCCGGCGAGCCACGTCGCGTGCTCGGCGTCGAGCTGCGCCAGCGCCTGATCGGCCGTCTCGGCGTACTCGAACGAGACGTAGTCCGTGGCGGTGCGGCCGAAGTGCGCCGCGTTGCGCATGGCGAGCACGCCCACGATCACGTGCCCGAGGCGCCAGGCGATCGTCGTCACCGGCTCCGGGTCGGGCGGCGGAACGGCGAAGTCGATGGTCATCGCGCCGGAGCCGCCTTGGACGGGCGCCGTGCTCGTGCCCCGTGGCCGGACGTTCCACGCGCCCGGTGCGGGTTCCCAGAAGTACTCGTCGTCGGTCAGCCCGTCGAGGCGTGTCCGGACCTGGTTGTCCCAGTGCCACGAGAGCTGATCCCGCAGGACGGCGTTCCACTCCCCGTCCGTGTCCCGGCGCGGAGTGTCGGTCGTGAAGGTCGATTCGGTCATGAGGCCAGTCTCGCGCGAAATGCGGACAGTTGCGGTCCGCGATGTGTGCCAGGATCCGGACATGACCGCCGAGGGGACCACCGAGCGGGTGCTGCGCCTGCTGGAGCTGCTGCAGCGCAGGCCCGTCTGGACCGCGAGCGAACTGGCCGCGGAGCTCGACGTCACCAACCGGTCCGTGCGCCGCGACGTCGAACGGCTCCGTGCGCTCGGCTATCCGGTGCACGCTACGGCGGGCGTCGGCGGTGGGTACCAGCTCGGCGCGGGCACCCGCCTTCCCCCACTGCTGCTCGACGACGCCGAGGCGATCGCGACCGCCGTGTCGCTGCGGATCGCGTCCGGCGGCACGGTGGCGGGCACCGGCGAGTCGGCGTTGCGGGTCCTGACCAAGCTCGACCAGGTGATGCCGCCCCGGCTGCGCGGCGAGGTGCGCGCCGTGCACACCGCCACGGACACGCTCGTCGCCCCGGGCGCCGAGGTCGACCCGGACACGCTGCTGACCCTGGCCAGGGCGTGCCGCGACACCGTGCGCGCCCGGTTCCGGTACACGACGGTGCGCGGCGACGCCCGAACCCGCACCGTCGAACCGGTGCGCATGGTCGCCACCAGCCGTCGCTGGTACCTCATGGCATGGGACACCGGCCGCGAGGACTGGCGCACGTTCCGCCTCGACCGCATGACCGACGTGACGGCGACGACCTGGCGGTTCCACCCGCGCGAACACCCGGACCCGGTCGCCTACGTGCAGGAATCGGTGACCGCCTCGCCGTACCGCCACACCGCCCGGGTGCGCGTCCACGCGAGCGCCGACCGGGTCGCCGAGCACGTGCCGCCGCAGGCCGCTCGGGTCGTACCGGAGACCGACGAGCAACCCGGGGTCGGTGAGCAGTCCGAGGCCGGGGAACGGTCCGGGAACGGGGAGCGGGCCGAGGCCGGGGAGCGCTGCCTGCTCGTCTCGGGCGGCGACGACCTCGACTGGATCGCCCTGCACATCGCCAGCCTGCCGTTCGACTGCGAGATCCTCGAACCTCCCGAGTTGCGCGACGCCGCCGCCCGCCTCGCGCGCCGACTCACCGGCATGGCCACCGCGGCCGACGCGGACACGTGACGGCGCGCACCCGCTTTCCGCCCCCGCGTCCAGTACGCTGAAGTCTCGTGCAGTTTCTCGATGGCCACGGGCCCGCTCACGACCTGACCTACGACGACGTCTTTCTCGCGCCGGGCCGCTCGGCGGTGGAGTCGCGCTTCGACGTCGACCTCTCGACGGTGGACGGCACCGGCACGTCGATCCCCCTCGTCGTCGCGAACATGACCGCGGTCGCAGGCCGCCGCATGGCCGAGACGGTCGCGCGGCGCGGCGGGCTGGTCGTGCTGCCGCAGGACGTCGACCCGGCCGCGGTCGCCGACATCACGGCGTGGGTGAAGAGCCGCCACCCGGTGTGGGACACCCCGCTCGTGCTCACCCCCGGTGACGCCGTCGCCGACGCGCTCAACCTCGTCGGCAAGCGCGCGCACGGCGCGGTCGCGGTCGTCGACTCCGACGGCAAGCCCGTCGGGATCGTCGACGAACAGGCGTGCACCGGCGTCGACCGCTTCGCCCGCCTCGGCGAGATCATCGACGAGAACGTGCTGGTCTGCCCGATGGACACGCCGCCGCGCGAGGTGTTCGAACGCGTGCAGGACCACGGCGGCCGCCTCGCGCTCGGCGTCGACGCCGACGGCAGGCTCGCGGGCGTGCTCACCCAGGTGTCGGCACTGCGGGCCGGCATCTACACGCCCGCGGCCGACGACGCCGGGCAGCTGCGCATCGCCGCGGCCATCGGCGTGAACGGCGACGTCTCCGCCAAGGCCGAAGCCCTGCTGAAGGCGGGTGTCGACGTGCTCGTCGTCGACACGGCGCACGGCCACCAGGAGAAGATGATCGCGGCGCTGAAGGCCGTGCGGTCGGTGCTGCCCGCCGACTCGGCGGTGCCCGTCGTCGCGGGCAACGTCGTCACGGCGCAGGGCACGCGTGACCTCATCGAGGCCGGCGCCGACGTCGTCAAGGTCGGCGTCGGGCCGGGTGCGATGTGCACGACCCGCATGGCCACCGGCGTCGGCCGCCCGCAGTTCTCCGCCGTGCGCGAATGCGCCGAGGCGGCTCGTGCGCTCGGCAAGCACGTGTGGGCCGACGGCGGCGTGCGCCATCCGCGTGACGTCGCGCTGGCCCTGGCCGCGGGCGCGTCGTCGGCCATGGTCGGCTCCTGGTTCGCCGGCACGTACGAATCCCCCGGCGACCTGCGCTACGACGAGCAGGGCAGGCCGTACAAGGAGTCGTTCGGCATGGCCTCGAAGCGGGCCGTGAGCGCGCGCACGCGGACCGACAACGGTTACGAGCGTGCCCGCAAGAGCCTGTTCGAGGAGGGCATCTCGTCGTCACGGATGGCGCTGGACCCGACGCGACCCGGCGTCGAGGACCTCATCGACTCGGTGACCGCGGGCGTGCGCTCGGCGTGCACCTACGCGGGCGCGACGAACCTGGAGGAGTTCCACCGGCGCGCCGTCGTCGGCGTCCAGTCCGCGGCAGGCTTCGCCGAGGGCCGCCCCCTGCCCGGCGGCTGGTGACGTCAAGCGCCCCCCAAGGGCACTGTGGTTGCGTTGAACGCGACCACTCTTCCCCTCGCGCTCCGCGGGCACGGCCGTGGAAGCGAGGGGAAGAAAAGTCGCGCTGAGTGCAACCATGGTGCCCTTGGGGGCGTGAGAACGGGCGGGCGTGGGTCAGCCGTGGTATTCGAGCATCTCGGTGACCAGGGCGGCGATGGGTGAACGCTCCGAGCGCGTCATCGTCACGTGCGCGAACAGCGGGTGACCCTTCAGCTTCTCGATCACCGCCGAGACGCCGTCGTGCCTGCCGACCCGCAGGTTGTCACGCTGCGCGACGTCGTGCGTGAGCACCACGCGCGACGCCGACCCGAGCCGCGACAACACCGTGAGCAGCACGTTCCGCTCCAGCGACTGCGCCTCGTCGACGATCACGTACGAGTCGTGCAGCGACCGCCCACGAATGTGGGTCAGCGGCAGCACCTCGAGCATGCCGCGGTCCAGCACCTCGTCCACGACCTCCTGGCTGACCAGCGCGCCGAGCGTGTCGAACACCGCCTGCGCCCAGGGCTGCATCTTCTCGTTCTCGGACCCCGGCAGGTAGCCGAGGTCCTGGCCGCCGACCGCGTACACCGGCCGGAAGACGACGACCTTGCGGTGCATCCCCCGTTCCAGCACGGCCTCGAGCCCCGCGCACAGCGCGAGCGCCGACTTACCGGTGCCGGCACGGCCGCCGAGCGACACGATGCCGACGTCGGGGTCCAGCAACAGGTCGAGCGCGATCCGCTGTTCGGCCGACCGGCCGTGCAACCCGAACGCCTCGCGGTCCCCGCGCACGAGCTTGACCTGCTTGTCCTGCGTGACCCTGCCGAGCGCGCTGGACGTGCCCGCCAGCAGGCGCAGGCCGGTGTGACAGGGCAGTTCGGCCGCGTCGGGCACGCCGAAGTCGGCGAGGTCGGCCGAGCCCTTCGAGAACATCCGGTCGATGGCCTCCTGCGGCACGTCGAGGTCGGCGGTGCCCGTCCACCCGGACGGCGTCACCTCCTCGGCGCGGTACTCGTCGGCGTCCAGGCCCACGGAGCCGGCCTTGACCCGCAGGGGGATGTCCTTGGTGATCAGGGTGACGCCACCGGCACGCTCCTTCGACAGGTTCAGCGAACACGCGAGGATGCGGTGGTCGTTGGCCTCGGTGCGGAACCCCGGCGGCAGCACCGTGGGGTCCGAGTGGTTCAGCTCGACGTGCAGGGTGCCGCCGTCCTCACCGATCGACACGGGGGCGTCGAGCCTTCCGTGCTTGCGTCGCAGGTCGTCGAGCAGCCGTAGGGCCTCCCTCGCGAACCAGCCCAGTTCGGGGTGGTGCCGCTTCCCTTCGAGTTCGTTGATCACCACGATCGGCAGAACCACCGGGTGCTCGGCGAACCTCGTCATCGCCCACGGGTCGGACAGCAGTACCGAGGTGTCGAGCACGAAAGTCCGGGGCTCGCCCGGGGACCCTGCGGCGTCGGGGTCGAAGCCCGAGGTGCCGGTGGTAGCGGGGCCGGAGGCATCTTGGGGCGAACGCTGCGCAGTCACGACGGCATCTCCCTCAGGGGCGTTGGCACCACGCCCGCACTCGCTGGGCCGGGCACTGCCCTGGCTGGTCGCTGACCTGACGACGTCAGGTCGCACGGCCACGAGGGCCCGGTGCCGGCCCCCTCGTGTGCTTGAACGGCTTCGCCGTTCGCTGTGTCACTGCCACGACCAGGGCCTCCCGCGACGAACCACATCGGTTCGTGGTCCGTCACCCGCGAAACTACCGCCGCGGATCGATAAACGCAGGCATCCAGCCAGGTGATTCACCGATTTGTCATGTCGCCGCCGGACACGGGTCACGCACGCCCTGCGGCCGCCACCGAAAGTCACGAAACCCCGCTCCGGCGCCGTTTTCGTCACTGGGAAAGACGAACGGTTTCGCACGCGTTACAAAGACGGAAGCGCTATACCAGGAAACGCCTACCACGGGCAAGATCCGTACCCCGAGCCGGTGATCGACAAGCGTATAGCACCCACCGTCTCCGCAGGTCAATACCTATACCGGGCAGCTCTCGCCCCGGCCCGGGTCCCCGGGGAGAGACGACGGACTCAGCCGCCGTACCGCCGATTCCGCACCGCGTAGTCACGCAGCGCGCGCAGAAAGTCGACCCGACGAAAAGCCGGCCAGTAAGCCTCGGTGAACCAGAATTCGGAGTGCGCCGATTGCCACAGCAGAAAACCGGACAAGCGCTGTTCTCCGGACGTCCGAATGATGAGGTCCGGGTCCGGCTGCCCCGAAGTATACAAATGTTCGGAGATATGGTCGACATCGAGAATCTTGGCGAGTTCCCGGATGGAGGTGCCCTCGTCGGCGTGCTGCCGGAGCAGCTTGCGCACGGCGTGGGCGATCTCCTGCCTGCCGCCGTAACCGACGGCGACGTTGACGACCATGCCCTTGCGGCCGTCGGTGCGCTGGGCCGCGGCGGTGAGCCGGGTTGCGACGTCGGCGGGCAGCAGGTCCTGCGCCCCGACGATCGACAGCTGCCACGGGTTGCCCGGCGCGGCCAGCTCGTCGACGACGTCCGGGATGATCTGCAGCAGAGCCTGCACCTCCTCGTTCGCACGATTGCGCACGTTGTCGGTGGAGAGCAGGAACAGCGTCACGACCTCGACGTTCGCGTCGCGGCACCAGCCGAGGAAGTCGGCGATGCGCTTCGCCCCCACGCGGTGACCGCCGTTGACGTCCGTGAAACCCGCCTCTCTGGCCCACCTGCGGTTGCCGTCGAGGATGATCCCGATGTGCTGGGGGTGCCTTCCCCCGGACTGCTGCTGCAACCGCCAGGAGTAGAGGCGGTACACGACCCTGGAGGCGAACGACCGAAGACTCACGTCCAGGCAGCGTACGCCTGCCCGGGTGGGCATGGTGCGAGCTCGTCATCACTTCCGAACGTGACGTTCACACCTCACGGGTGCACCCGGCACCTACGCCCTCGTAACCTGGTGGTGTGAGCACTGTGAGCGACGAGCACACGGGACGGGCAAAGCACCCGGAGAACGGGACGGAGCGTCCGGAGAAGTCGGTCCACGACCGGCCACGACTGCGCGGCCATCTGCACTTCTGGAGTTTCTTCGGCGCCGTCGCTGCCGGCGCCACCCTCATCGCTCTGGCCGCGGCGACGGTGTCGGGACTGGCCGCGCTCGCTACGTCGATCTACGGAGCGACGGTCCTCGGCCTGTTCGGTGTCAGCGCGCTGTATCACCGGCACATCTGGAGCCCGCGCGCGTACCAGTGGATGAAGCGCGCCGACCATTCGATGATCTTCCTGTTCATCGCCGGTACGTACACGCCGTTCACGCTGCTGGCGATGTCGCAGCCCACGGGCTACATCGTGCTCACCGTGGTGTGGACGGGCGCGATCGCAGGCGTGGCGCTGAAGATGCTGTGGCCGGGGGCGCCACGCTGGCTCGGCGTGCCGATCTACGTGGCGCTCGGCTGGGTGGCCGTGTTCGTGCTGCCCGAACTCGCCACCGACGGCGGCATCGCGGCGCTGGTGCTGCTGCTCGTCGGCGGCGCGCTGTACACCCTCGGTTCGGTCTTCTACGCGACGCACTGGCCGAACTACTGGCCCAAGACGTTCGGGTACCACGAGTTCTTCCACCTCTGCACTGTGCTGGCCGCGATCTGCCACTACATCGCCATCTGGCTCTCGATGTACTGACACCGGCCGCGGGCCGTCACGGGCAGAACCGCGCGGCGAGCTCGGCGATGCGCTCGTCGCGATGATCCGGGCGCAGCCGGCCTGCGCGTTCCAGCAGGCCGAGGCCGTGCAGCGCACCCCACAGCACCTCGGTCACGGTGCCGTCGCCGTCGTCGCCGATCGCGCCGGCGAGCGCGGCGAACCCTTCGCGCAGTTCGGCCTCCGCGTCCTCCTGCGCGAACCGCGCATCGAGGGGCAACTGGAACATCGCCTCGTACAGCGCCGGGTGGGCCGCGGCGAAGTCGAGGTAGGCGACGGCGACCGCCTCGACGGCGCGCCGCCCCCGGTGCGCACCCACCGCGGTCCTGCACACCTGCGCCAGGTACTCGCTGTCGTCACGGCGGCCGTCGTCGGCCTGATGGTCGGTGTCGAACTCGCCGTCGCCGTCGTCGTCCACCCCGTCCTGCTGCGACTACCGGTCGGCGCCGCCCTCGACGGTCGTGCCCACGAGGCGCGCATGCTCGGCCGCACCATGCCGGTCTGGTACGTCGCCTCGCTCCTGCTCACCGCGGCGCTCACGATCGCGACGTGGGGCACGAGCGCGGCCGTCACGGCAGGCATCGCCACGGCGCTGCTGGTGATCAGCGTGGTCATGTCGGCCACGCTGCTCGTGCCGATCAACAACAGGACGGCAACGTGGACGGCCGACGACCACCCGCCGGACTGGCGCGACGTGTACCGGCGCTGGGACCGCCTGCACTACGTCCGCGTCACGGTCCTCGTCGGCGCCTTCGTCCTCGTACTGGCGGCCGCGACGGCGGTGTGACGCGAGTGTGCCGGCGGGTCACGTGGACCCGCCGGCACACTCGCGGACCCTCGCCCCGGGCCGCCACCTCGATGCCGACCCTCGATGCCGACCCGCGACGCCGACGGTCGGGCTTCGCTCGTCAGGCGTCCGCCGGGGTGAACTTCTCCCGGTGGATGTTGCGGGGCGCCATGCGCCTGCGCTTGAACGCCTTGACCCCGGCCTCGACCATCGCGGGCGGGCCGCACAGCCAGCCCGTCCAGCCGCGCGCCGAGGGAACGTCCTCGACGAAGGCGTCCGTCGGGAAGCCCTCCCGGTAGCCGTCGGCCGGCTCGTGGGACAGAACCGGGACGAACCGGACGTTCGGGTACTGCTCGGTCAGTTCGGTGAGCCGGTCGCCGTCGTAGAGCTCCTCCTCACCGCGAACGCCGTGGTACAGCACGACCTCCCGCTCCGGGTGCCTGCGCAACGCCGTCCGCACGATGCCGACCAGCGGTGCCAGGCCGGTGCCGCCGCCGATGAGAACCATCGGCCCGCCGTCGTCCTCGGACTCCGGCGGCAGGTGGAAATCGCCCAGCGGGCCGGAGATGTCCACCCGGTCGCCCTCGGCGAGGCCGTCGAACAGCCAACCGTGGGTGGCCACACCGCCGGGCACGAGCTTGACGTGCAGTTCGAGCACCTTGTCCTCGTCGGCCGTGTTGGCCAGCGAGTACTGCCTGCGCTCACCCGAGCCCGGCACGACCAGTTCGACGTACTGGCCCGCGTCGAACGTCAGCGGCTCGTTCAACCCGAGCAGGATCCGCCGGGTGTCGCGGGCGATGTCGGAGACCTCCCGCACCGTGGCGACCATGTCCCGCAAGGGATTCGCCGTCCGCGCCGCGCTGGTGCCCTGTGGGCGCAGTTCGACGTCGCCACGCGGCCGTGCCTGGCAGGCCAGTGCCATCCCGGCACAGCGTTCCTCGTCGGACAGTGTCTCCACCGGCGACGAGCCGTGATCGACCTCGCCCGCGACGACGTGCAGCTTGCACGTGCCGCAGGTGCCCTGGTTGCACGAGTTCGGCATCCACACACCCGCCCGCAGGCAGGCGTCCAGCAGCGCCTGGTCCTCACCGCACTCGACGCTGCGCCCGCCGACGGTGACCGCGAACGTCATGTCAGACCTCCCAGGTCACGTGCAGGCTGGTCGGCCCGCGGAACCCCCAGCCCCAGAACTCGACGCCTTCGCGGGTGTCGCGCTCCAGGTTGGGGATCGCCTCGAACAGCTCCTCCAGCGCGATGCGCATGGTGTGGTTGGCGAAGTAGATGCCCGCGCACGCGTGGTTGCCCGCGCCGAACGCGAGGTGCGGGAGCGGCGGACGGTGCAGGTCGTACGTGGTCGGCGCCTCGTACCGGCCGGTGTCGTGGTTGGCGGAGCCGTACGACATCATCACCGGCGTGCCCTCGGGCAGGTCGACGCCCGCCACCGTCACCGGCTTGGTGGAGATCCGCGCGGTGGCCGACCAGATCGGCGACGTCCAGCGCACACCCTCGGCGATCGCACGCGGGACCAACGTCGGGTCGTCGACGACCTCCTCCAGCTGCTCCGGCCTGCTGAACAGCCCCACGAGCGTGGAGGCCATGCCGTGGCCCGGTTCCTGCATCGCGCCGAGCAGGTAGACGTAGATCGTCGGGTAGATGTACTCGCGGTCGCGCGTCTGGCCGGGCGGCATGCCGTCGTGCAGCCAGTGCGAGATGGCGCTGTCGTCGGGGTGTTCGATCCACTTGTCGATCAGCGGGTCGACGATCGACCGGATCTCGGCCTTGGCCTCGTCACCCTCGACGAAGCCCTCCGGGTTCGCGAACTCGCCGTCGGCGGTCATCTCCGCGTTGGTGAACGAGCGGTTCAGCTTGGCGAACCATTCGCGCAGCTTGTCCGATTCGACGTCCTGCAGTCCGAGCAGGTCGCCGAGGGAGCGCACGCTCACCGGCTCGCAGAACTGGGCGACCAGCTCGGCCTGACCGTCGCTTTCGAACTGCTCCAGGTAGCGCCGCGCGATGGGCCGCACGAGGTCGTCGATCCACCGGTCGACCTCGGCGGGCTGCAGGGCGGGCTCGATCATGGTGCGCAGGTCGGCGTGCACGTCGCCGTTGACACCGATGACCGCCGGGTGCCCGAACGTGCGGCCGCCCGCCGGGGTGATGACGGCTTCGAAGTCGGGACTCGTCGCGATCTCGCGGCAGACCTCCTCGGTCGAGGCCACGTACGAACCCAGCACGGGCACGTATGCCAGAGGCGCCTCGGCGCGCAACCGTTCGTACGTGGCGTACGGGTTGCGTTCCAGATCGGCCATCGTGACCTCGTCGAGCCAGGACAGATCGGGCCGTTCGGTGGTCGTCATCAGGGCGTCTCCTCCCACGTCGTTGTCCGGGATGAGCACGGACCGTAGGGCCGCCCACACACCCCGGGCGACACGCGTCGCGCGCCGACGACACCGATCGCGCGGCCGGAACGATTTTTCGTCGTTCCGGAACCCGCCGGGCGGAACCCGCTGCGCACGCCCGTGGCACGGTTCCTAGTTCGTGATCTGTGTCTCGGGTACGGTTTGTGCCTATGCGCGCACGACGTGGTCGCGCACCGCACGACTGGGACCAGGCGTCCCGGGAGGTGGCGGACGCGTACTTTCCCCACGAGCTCCGGCCGCTGGGTGGTGGCCGCGAGCCGCGACTGACGCTGCGCACCCTCGACCTCGGCCCGGTGCTGGTCGGGCACGTCGGCTGGGGCGCCGACGTCGGCATCGAGTGCGACTATCCGGGCGCCTACGAGGTGAACCTGCCGCTCACGGGTCACCTGGAGAGCCGGGGCAGGACCGGGCCGGTGTCGTCGGTGCCCGGGCAGGGCACGATCTTCCGCGCCGACACGCCGTCGCTGATCAGCCACTGGGACGCCACCTGCACCGTGCTGGGCGTCAAGTTCGACAGCGCGTGGCTCGACCGCGAGTCGGAACGGATCATCGGCACCGATCGGGCGGGACTGCGCGCGGAGCTCCCCGACCAGTTGCAACTCGATGCGGGACGTGCGCACGCCTGGCGGCAGGTCGTGGGCAGTCTCGCCGCGCATCTGCAGAACCCCGAGCTATTCTCCGACGTCGGGCCGGTGCGGGAGCAGCTCGCCGGCGCGGTCGCCGCGGGGTTCCTCCTCGCGAGCTGCCCCGATTCGGGCGAAGGTGCCCCCGCGCGACCGCGCTCGATCCGCAGGCTGCTCGACGAGCTGCACGAGGACCCCGGCCGGGCGTGGACGGCGGGCGAGATGGCGACCGTCGCGGGCACGACGGCACGGCGGCTGCAGGAAGGGTTTCGCCGATGGGTCGGGACCACGCCCACGGAGTACCTGACGGACGTGCGCCTGCGTCGCGCGCACGCCGACCTGGTCGGGCCGGCCGCGCCGACGGTCAGCGACGTCGCGGCGCGCTGGGGTTTCTCCAGTGCCAGCCGGTTCGCCGCGGCGTATCGCAAGCGCTACGGCAGGCCGCCGTCGCAGGCGCGGGACTGACGCGTCGACGCGTAGGCTGCGGCCGACCATCCCCCGGAACGTTCGAGGAGTGACGATGACCCGCGCCGATTCCCGCACCGGACTGCGCTGATGGCGAGCGGCAACGGCACCGTCGGAGTCGGCGTCGTGGTGCGTGACGCCCACGAACGCGTGTTGCTCGGGCTGCGCGACAAGGCAGGCGAACCGACCGTGTGGTGCCTGCCCGGTGGCGCGGTCGACCCCGGCGAGAGTTTCGAACGCGCCGCCGCACGCGAACTCGCCGAGGAGACCGGACTCGTCGCGGGATCCGTGGACGTCGCGCACCTCGTGCTCTCGCCCGAACCGGGCGTCACTGCCACCGCCGTGGCACTCGCCCGCGACGTCCGCGGCGAACCACAGGTGCTCGAACCGCAGGTGTTCCGCACCTGGGAATGGTTCCCCGGCGACGCGCTGCCGGACGCGCTGTTCCCCGCGACCCGCCTGGCGCTCGACGCGCTGGCCACGGGGTCGGCGCCGGACGCGGCCGCGTCCTACCACCTCGAACGTGTCTAGTCCGCGATGATCGGGGCGGCCAGGAACCGCTCCGGGACGGCGAACGCGTCGACAGCGGACCGGGATGCGCTATAGTAGAGACGCAACTTGGTTGCGACGAGCTGCCAGGCGTTCGAGGACGTGACTGGAAGTAAGGGCCCGGGCCCCCGCGGGATAGCGGGACCGGGCCCTTGCGCATCCCACGGACGCAGCGTTGCTAGAGGCGCCGCACGTCGATGACCTGACCGTCGTTCAACACCTCCCAGGGCTCGGGGTCACCGCCCTTCTCGGCGACGGTGAAGGCACTGACGACGACGTCGGCCACCCACAAGACCGGGTCCGTGCTCTTGCGTGCGAAGTCGATGGTCAACCGGCCGGACAGTTGTCGACGTGACCGGGCGACATCGATCGTCTTCCTGTCGTTCTTGTCAGCCTGACTGCGTGATTCCACGACGAGCCGACTCACATACTCGGTGCGCTGCAATGTGGCTGCAGCGGCGGTCAGCAAGCGTGATCTGCAGTCCTCGAGTTTCTGCGCGGCACTGGTCTGTGTCACGACGATCGTTCCGAGCAACTCCAGCCCGGCGACCTGTTTGGCGAGCGCCACACGGCGCGCTTGATTCTCATCGGCGAAATGCACAGCTCGCACACCGTCACGGTCAGCCAGCGATTGAAGCTCGCCCCGTATCGCGCGACGTTGGTCCGCATCGGTCACCACGTTGGCCAAGGCATACACGAACCGGCCGTTGGGCAACTGCGGGAACGACTCGTCAACGTGCGCCCACACATGTCTGTCGGCCGAGCCCATGACTCTTCTTATCAGGAACAGCCGACAGCCTGATCTTGAGGACTCCCGCCGCTAGTCCGCGATGATCGGGGCGGCCAGGAACCGCTCCGGGACGGCGAACGCGTCGACGAGTTCACGAGCCCGTGGGCGCAATTCCCCGCACAGCTCGTTCACCGCCGCCACCACGGCTTTGGCGCGCTGGGCCGTGAACCGGCCGTGCTCGAGAAACCAGGCGCGGTCGGCCTCGATGTTGGCCAGCGCGTAGAGGTCGCACACTCGCTCGAGGAGCGCCTTCTTGTCCGGGTCGGTGCACCGGTCGATCGCGCCGACGAACGCCTCCAGCACGATCCTGTCGACGTGCACGCGGCCCGCGCGCAGCACATGGTCCTGCGCGCTGTTGAACACCTCGAAACCGTTGTCACGGCCCGCTTTCCGCAACCGCTTCACGAGACTGTCGAGCACATGCTCCTCCCGGTCCTCGAACGCGGCGATCTGCCAGGCACGGTCGAACAGCGAGTCCTCGTCGTCCCGGCGCGGGCTCGCGTCCATGATCCGTTCGATCACCTTGCGCGCCGAAGTCCGTTCGATCACGGTGTCGACGACCTGCTCCGCCACGAACCGCGCCGTCTCGAGTGGACTGAGGTCCTGCACCTCCTGCTTGTAGCTCGTCAACAGTCCCTTCGCGACGAGCTGCAGCAGCACCGTGTTGTCGCCCTCGAACGTGGTGAACACGTCGGTGTCGGCCTTGAGCTGCGGCAGGATGTTCTCGGCGAGATATCCCGCGCCGCCGCACGCCTCCCGCGCGGCCTGAATCGTCGACGTCGCGTGCCAGGTCGCGACCGCCTTCACTCCCGCGGCGTGCGATTCCAGCTCGCGGCGGCTGCGCTCGGCCGGCTCGGCAGTGTGCTGCAGCTCGTCCAGCGCGGCGACGAGCTCCTCCTGCGCGAAGTGCAGCGCGTACGTCGTCGCGAGCGCGGGCAGGAGTTTCCGCTGGTGGCCGAGGTAGTCCAGCACGACCACCTCGTCGTCGGTTCCGGGCCGTTCGAACTGCGTGCGCCGGTCGCCGTAGCGCACCGCGATCGTCAGCGCCCGTTTCGTCGCGCTGCCCGCACTGCCCGCGACACTGACCCGGCCACGCACCAGCGTGCCGAGCATCGTGAAGAACCGTTTGCCGTCGCTCGAGATCGGGCTGTCGTACGTGCCGTCCGGGGCGACGTCGCCGTAGCGGTTCAACAGTGCGGTCCGCGGGACGCGCACCTCGTCGAACGTCAGCCGCCCGTTGTCGACCCCGTTGAGACCGGCCTTGTGGCCGCAGTCCTCGATCGTCACGCCCGGCATCGCGACACCGGCGTCGTCACGGATCGGCACCAGGAACGCGTGCACCCCGCGACTCTCACCTCCGGTGACGAGCTGGGCGAACACCGCCGCCATCCGCCCGTCGCGCGCGGCGTTGCCGATGTACTCCTTGCGCGCCGACGCGTCCGGAGTGTGGATCACGAACTCCTCGGCGGCCGGGTCGTACGTGGCCGTGGTGCGCAGGTTCTGCACGTCCGAGCCGTGGCCGTACTCCGTCATCGCGAAGCACCCGGGCAGCTCCAGGTCCATGATCGAACGCAGGTACTTCTCGTGGTGCTCACGCGTGCCGAGCAGCTCCACCGCGCCGCCGAACAGTCCCCACTGCACGCCGGCCTTGACCATCAGCGACAGGTCTCCGAACCCGAGCATCTCGAACGCGACGATCGTCCCGCCGATGTCGCCCTTGCCGCCGTACTCGACGGGGAAACCGAGGTGCGGCCTGCCCGTCGCGGCGAGTTCGTGCAGCTGCCCGAGCACCTGCGCGCGGTGCTCCTCGCGGCCCAGGCCGTACGCGTCGGGCTGGGCCGTACCCGCCACCTGTGCACGCACGTCACGGCGGATGCCCGCCCACCGGCCGTCGAGGACGTCTGTCAGGGAGTTCATGCCGCCAGCGTGCCGGACGAGCCCGGCGAGCGCACTGTGACACGCACCGGTTCCCGCGGTCTTCACTCGCCGGGAGCCACAGTGGACACTCGCCCGAGGGTGCGCCCCGGGATCGGCGGACAGCGCTCGGGCGGCAACGTTCGGTGGGCGGGCTCGGTGGGCAGGGTTCGGTGGGCAGGGCGGTGGGCACGACTCAGCGGGTGAGCGCCCGCACGAGGTCGTCCTGCTCGGTCACCGGCCGGTCGCACACGTACCCGTGGCACACGTAGGCGGTGGATTCGCCGTCGACCAACGGCCGGCCGGACAGCAGCGGCACCCCGCCCGCATCGAGGTCGCCGCCCGCATCGGGTTGCCCGGCCACGACGACCGCGCCGCCCGGCACTCGATGCGCCGCCGTCTCGAACAGCTCCGAACGCGACGACTCCGTCTCCCCCACGACCGCGACCTGCACCGGCCCGGCCAGCAGCGACTCCGCCACGGCCGCCCAGTTGCCCGCGAACCGCGGCACCTGCATCACCAGTGCGCCCGCCCGCGCGACGGCCTGTTCGCAGATCGACCGGTACCGGCTCGCCCTGTCCGGCCCCGCGAGCACCGACGCCGTCAACAACGCACTCGCGAGCGCCGACGCGCCGGACGGGCTCGCGTTGTCCGTCGGGTCCGCAGGTCGGCTGAACAGCTCCTCGGCGTCGTCGGCGGTGTCGTGGAACGCGCCCGGGGCCTCCGCGGCGAACCGGTCGACCGCCTCGTCGAGCAGTCGCAGCGCCTCGGTCAGCCAGCCCGCCTCCCCGGTGGCCTGGTGCAGCGCGAGCAGGCCGTCCGCGGTGCACGCGTAGTCCTCGAGCACGCCTGCCGCGTCGCCGACCTCGCCGTCACGGGAACTGCGCCGCAGCCGGCCGCCGACCTCGTGGACGTTGAGCAGCAGCCGGGCCGCCTCGCTCGCGGCGTCGACCCACTCCGCCCTGCCCAGTGCGACGCCCGCCTCGGCCAGCGCCGCGATCGTCAGCCCGTTCCACCCGGCGATCACCTTGTCGTCGCGCGCGGGCTGCGGCCGCCGGTCGCGCGCCGCGAGCAACGTCTCGCGCACGCGCTGCCAGCGGTCGGTGTCGTCGGGGTCGGCGGGCAGCTGCAACGTCGAGGTGCCGTGCTCGAACGTGCCCTCCTCCGTGACGGCGAAGACCTCGGCGGCCCAGGCGCCGTCGTCGTCGCCGAGCACCTCGACGAGCTGCCGCGGCGTCCACACGTACGTCGAGCCCTCCACGCCGTCGGTGTCGGCATCGAGGGACGCGGCGAACCCGCCCTGGTCGGTGCGCAGGTCCCGCAGCAGGAACTCGGCCGTCTCGGTCGCGATACGGCGAGCACCCGGATGGTCGGTGCGGCGCGCCATGTGCGTGTAGGCGCGCAGCAGCAATGCGTTGTCGTACAACATCTTCTCGAAGTGCGGGACGACCCACCGGCCGTCCACGGAGTACCGCGCGAACCCGCCGCCGAGCTGGTCGTAGATGCCGCCGCGCGCCATCCCCTCCGCCGTCAGTTCCACAATGGACAACGCGGCTGGGTTGGCGGTCCGCTCGTAGTGCCGCATGAGGAACTCCAGCACCATCGACGGCGGGAACTTCGGCGCCCCGCCGAACCCGCCGTAGCCCGGGTCGGTCTCCTGCCTCAGTTTCGTGACGGAACTCGTCAGCGCCTCGTCGTCGAGCGTCTGCTGGCGCAGCGGACCGGACTGCTCCACGACATGATCGACGACCTTGCCCGCGCCTTCGACGAGTTCGTCCCGCCGCCCCGACCACGCCTTCGCGACCGCGTCGAGCACCTGGCTGAACGCGGGCATGCCGTGCACCGGCCGGGGCGGGAAGTACGTGCCGCAGTGGAACGGTTTGCCGTCCGGGGTGAGGAAGCACGTCATCGGCCAGCCGCCCTGGCCGGTCATCGCCTGCGTGGCCGACATGTAGACGGCGTCGAGGTCCGGACGTTCCTCGCGATCGACCTTGATGTTCACGAAGTGCTCGTTCATCACCGCGGCGATGTCGTCGTCCTCGAAGGACTCGTGCGCCATGACGTGACACCAGTGGCAGGCCGCGTAGCCGATCGACAGCAGGATCGGGACGTCGCGTTCGGCCGCCTCGGCCAGGGCCTCCGGACACCAGGGCCACCAGTCGACCGGGTTGTCGGCGTGCTGGAGCAGGTACGGGCTCGTCGAGTTCGCAAGGCGATTGGCCATACCGAGAGTCTCCCTTGCCGCCGCGCGCCACGCACGTGTGCCCGGCCGGAGACGAGACTTGTCACCGGTCCTCGGCAACACGGCGACCGTCGCGGCCGTCACCGCACCACCACCCGCTGCGCAGCAACGGGGCATTCCGGTTGCATCGGACCAACCGGGCGGTCACGATCCTCCGTATGCGCCCTGCCGGCGAGTTCTGCTGGATGGACCTGAAGACACCCGACCTCGACGCGACGGAGCGGGAACTGGATGCCGCGCTGGGCTGGGAATGCGTCGTCGACCCCGACGATCACCGCGACCCGGCGACGGCGCGCAAGGCCCGCTTCGACGGCCACTGGATGGCGGGACTGAGCAGCCTCCACAGCGGCGCGTATCCGCCGGGCACCGCGCCGCACGTGAGCTACTACGTGGCCGTCGAGGACGCCGCCGCCGTGCACGACACCGCCGTCTCCGCGGGCGCCACGTCGGTCGTCGAGCCGTCGCCGATCGGAGACCTGGGCGTGCTCGCCACGATCGTCGACCCGTTCGGCGCGGCCGTCTCGCTGTGGCAACCCGGCACGTTCGCGGGATGGACGCATTCGACGGCCCCGGGAACCCCGCGACGTCTGGTGCACACGTCGGTCACACCGACCGCCGCGGCCGGGTTCTACCGCGACCGGCTCGGCCTGCCCATGACCGGCGCCGTGTTCCGCATCCGGACCGGTGAGCCGCCGGGATGGACGGCCGTCATCCAGGTCGCGGACCGGCCTGCGACGGCGTTCGCGCCCGTCCACCTGCCGTCGGGGCACACGTTCCTGTTCGCCTGACGGCCGTCCGGCCGCGGTCCGAGGTCAGGATTCGTCGCGCTTGGCCTGTTCGCCGGATGCCGCCGACACGGTCTCGGCCCCGCTCGCCGCGTCCCCGGTCCCGTCCCCGTCGCCATCGCCATCGCTCGGTCCGGACGAGTCCCCGCCGGAGTCGCCATCGGCGTCGGCGAAGCTCGCGGGGACTCGCTTGAGGTGCTTGGTCATCGACCGCACCAGGAACACGACCGCGATCAGGAACACCAGCATCAGCAGGAGCCCGACCGGGGAGGACTTGCCGAAGTCCTGTCCCTGCCCGCCGGTGTCCTGCTGCTGGGCCAGAACCTCGGTCGCCGCCATGGCCGGACCGGTCATCGCCGCAGGCAACATCAGGGGTTCACCTTCTCTCGCACGCCCGCGAACAGATCGTCCTCCGGAACGGTGCTGTCGACAAGCGAGCGGGCGAGTTCGTACTCCTCGGTCGGCCACAGCCTGCGCTGCGTCTCGAGCGGGACGGCGAACCACCGGCTGGTCGGATCGATCTGGGTCGCGTGCGCACGCAGGGCGTCGTCACGCTGCTCGAAGTGCTCCGAGCACGGCACCTGGGTGGTCACCCGCTCCATAATGTCGGGCTTGTCCGGGTCCCACCGTTCCAGCCACTCCGCCCACGGCGATTCCTGCCCGGCCTCGAGCAGCGCCTCGTGGAACGCGGTGATGCGGGCGCGGGAGAAGCCGTGGACGTAGTAGACCTTCGACGCCTGCCACGGCTCGCCCGCGTCGGGGAACCGGTCCGGGTCGGCCGCGGCGTCGAACGCGGCCATCGACACCTCGTGCGTGCGGATGTGATCCGGGTGCGGGTAGCCGCCGTTCTCGTCGTAAGTGATCACGACGTGCGGCCGGAACTCCCGCATGACCCGCACGAGGGCCTCGGTCGGCTCCTCGAGCGGCACCCGCGCGAAGCAGCCCTCGGGCAGCGGCGGCAGCGGGTCGCCCTCGGGCAGCCCCGAGTCGACGAAGCCGAGCCAGCGGTGCTGCACACCGAGGACCTTCGCGGCGGTGGCCATCTCCTCACGCCGGATCTCGTCCATGTGCTCGTGCACCTCGGGCCGGTCCATCGCCGGGTTGAGCACGTCACCGGCTTCACCGCCGGTGCAGGTCACGACCATGACGTCGGCACCCTCGGCCACGTACCGGGCCATGGTGGCCGCGCCCTTGCTCGACTCGTCGTCGGGGTGGGCGTGCACGGCCATCAGCCGCAAGCCCTTGCTCGCCGCCTCCGCCTGCCCGGCTTCGACCGGTCCCGTTCCGTTCGATCCAGTCATGACCGACCAGACCCCTCTCACACCTGTGCTGTATCCGCTGCTGTCCACTGCCGTGCGCCGGCGTACTGCCTTCCGCCGACACACAGGGTCGTGCCCGCCGGCGTCACCTCCCACGCCCCGGTGCGCGCGGCCTCACCGGCACGATCCCCGGGCCGGCCCGCAGACCCCGGAGCCCGCACCCGGCAGGCCTCCCCGGATACTCGTAACGCCGGGGACGACATCCATCTTCCTGGTAGCCACGACAGTCCCGACCGGAGGCCTCCGTTTTGCCCGAGGAGCCGACACCCGACGACGCCGCGGCCGACACGCAGGCGGCCGGTGCGCCGCAGCCGGACCCGCAACACGCCCGGGACCGGTTGGCCGACCGATACGGTGCCGCGCGCACGCCGAAGCGACGCCGCGGCCGGTGGCAGGTGTGGACGTTCACCGCGATCGCGCTGGTCGTGAGCGGTGTCGCCGCCTATGTCGGGTATCAGAACCTCGCGGGAGCACCCATCGACGCCCAGCGCGTGACGTACGAGGAGCGGCCGGGCGACGCCGTGCAGATCACCATCGACGTCTCGCGCAACGACCCCGACCGAGAGGGAGTGTGCATTGTACGTGCGCGCAACCGCTCCGGCCAGGAAAGTGGGCGGAAAGAGATCCTGGTCGCACCGGGCCGGGAACGCGTCTCCACGGTGATCCAGAGCATCGGCCGACCCGTCACGGCGGACGTCTACGGCTGCAGCTACGATATTCCGCAATATCTGTCAAGCCCCTAGCGGCCAACGGAGTGAAACGAGCGCCGAGTGTCCGACGGCAATTGCGTTGAGCGGCATTCGGCGGCTGTTTCGTGCTACGCTCGACCATCGGCACGGTCCTAGCGGGGCCGTGTCTTTCCTTATTTGACACCGCGCCGCCAGGCGTGGCGGCCGGCCTGCACACCCAGGCTCGGCAGGCTAGGAGGAGATGGTGACCGTGAGCGACACCAAGGTGACCTGGCTGACCCAGGATGCCTACGACAGGCTCAAGAGCGAGCTCGATGAGTTGATCGAGAATCGTCCGGTCATCGCCGCGAAGATCAACGACAGCCGCGAGGAAGGCGACCTCAAGGAGAACGGTGGCTACCACGCGGCCCGCGAGGAACAGGGCCAGCAGGAAGCCCGCATCCGTCACCTGCAGGAGCTCCTGCGCAATGCCAAGGTCGGCGAGGCTCCGTCCAACAACGGAGTCGCCGAGCCGGGCATGGTGCTGACCATCCAGTACGACGGCGATGACGATTCCGAGACGTTCCTGCTCGCGACACGTGAGGAAGGCGGCGGGGGCGAGCTCGAGATCTACTCGCCGGACTCGCCACTGGGGCAGGCGTTGCTCGGTGCCAAGGAGGGCGAGACGCGGGAGTACCCGCTGCCCAACGGCAAGACCGAGAAGGTCAAGCTGCTCAAGGCGGTTCCCTACAGCGCCAGCTGACGGGGATCACCCCAGCGACCACGAACGGCGCGTCCCGGCTCACAGTCGGGGCGCGCCGTTCGTCGCATCGGGCTGCGGGCCGGTTCCCGCTTCCGCAGGTCGGTGGCGGACGCCTCTGCCACGCTGGTGCCCATGAGCGCCGAGTTGCCCATCTGCCTCACCTGCGGGACGCAGTACGCCGAACCGCGGCCGGACTGTCCGATCTGCGAGGACGAACGCCAGTACGTGCCGCCCTCCGGCCAGCAGTGGACGAACCTGGCCCGGCTGCGCGAAGCCGGCTACACGGTCGCCGTCGAACAGCAGGCCCCCGGCGTGTACGGCGTCGGCACCCGCGAGCGGTTCGGGATCGGCCAGCGAGCGCTCGTCGTGCCCGCAGCATCGGGGAACGTGCTGTGGGACTGTGTCGCCTACCTGGACGACGAGATGATCCGCCGGGTCACCGAGCTCGGCGGGATCACGGCGATCGCGATCAGCCACCCGCACTACTACACGACGATGGTCGACTGGGCCGACGCGTTCGACGTCCCCATCCACCTGCACGAACGCGACCGCCCATGGGTCGGCAGGCCGAGCGGGCGGATCCGGTTCTGGGAGGGCGACACGCTGCGTCTCGCCGACGACCTGACCCTCGTCAATCTCGGCGTCCACTTCGCGGGCGGAACCGTGCTGCACTGGAGTGACGGCGCCGCGGGCAAGGGCGCCCTGTTCTCGGGCGACATCGTGCAGGTCGTGCCGAACCGCGAGCTCGTCGCGTTCATGTACAGCTACCCGAACCACATCCCCGAGCGGCCCAGCGTCGTCCGGCGCGCCGGGGAACTGCTCGCCGGGTTCGCGTTCGACGACATCTACGGCGCCTGGTGGGACGCGACGATCACCGGCGGGGCGAGCCGGGTCGTCGACCGGTCGGTGGCGCGCTACCTGGAGCAGACCGCAGGCTGACGGCGCGGCACGACGAGGTCCCGCCCGCGACCCGGCGCGCCGACGACGCACGCCCGTACGCGGTCGACGTTTGGCGGAGCTGAACGACGGGGTACTGCGCGGTCTGCACCGCCGACAGGAGCCGGAGCGGGACATGACGGACCGTATCGCCGACATCTGGGGCCAGCGAACTCCCTATGCCCGGGACACCGCGTGGCCGGTACGCCTCGATCAGCACCTGCAGGAGGGGGTGTCCGAGTCCGACGTGCAGCATTGGGTGCAGTCGGCCTGTGTGCTCTGCAGCAACGGTTGTGCCTGCGACATCGCCGTCAAGGACGGGCGCATGGTCGGTGTTCGTGGCCGCGGCGGGGACGTCGTCAACCACGGCAGGCTGGGGCCGAAGGGGCTGTACGGCTCGTGGCAGTGGAACGGACGGGACCGCCTCACCCGTCCGTTGATCCGCGAGCACGGCGAACTGGTCGAGACCGACTGGAACACCGCGATGGACCGGATAGTGCAGCGGTCCCGGCACCTCCTCGACGAGGTGGGGTCGTCGTCGCACGGCTTCTACACCAGCGGGCAGCTCTTTCTCGAGGAGTACTACACGCTCGGCGTGATCGGCAAAGCGGGACTGGGCACACCGCACATGGACGGCAACACCCGGTTGTGCACGGCGACCGCCGCAGCGGCGATGAAGGAGAGCTTCGGCTCCGACGGCCAGCCGGGCAGCTACACCGACATCGACTCCTGTGACGCGCTCTTCCTGTTCGGACACAACATGGCCGAAACGCAGACGGTTCTGTGGATGCGGGTTCTCGACCGGCTGCACGGCCCCGACCGGCCGCGGATCGTCGCGGTCGACCCGCGGCGCACCAAGGTCGCGGACGCCGCGGTCGAGTCCGGCGGTGTACATCTCGCACCATTGCCCGGCACGAATCTGGCCCTGATGAACGGCCTGGTGAACCAGCTGATCACGCAGGGGTGGGTGGACGAGGAGTACGTGTCGGCCCACACGCTCGGCTTCGAGGAGCTGGCGCGCACCGTCGAGCCCTACACGGCGGAGAAGGTGGGCGAGATCTGCCGGGTGCCACCGGACGACCTCCGGCGAGCAGCCGAGATCTTCGGAACCTCGGAGCGGGTGCTGTCCACCGTCCTGCAAGGCTTCTACCAGTCCCACCAGGCGACCGCCTCGTCGTGTCAGGTGAACAACCTGCATCTGCTCCGTGGGCTGCTCGGCCGGCCGGGGTGCGGCGTGCTCCAGATGAACGGGCAACCCACCGCGCAGAACACCCGCGAGTGCGGTGCCGACGGCGACCTGCCCGGGTTCCGCAACTGGGAGAACCCGAACCACATCGACCAACTGGCCGAGTTGTGGAACGTGGACCCGCTCGTCATCCCCCACTGGGCCCCGCCGACGCACGCCATGCAGATCTGGCGGTACGTGGAGCAGGGCTCCATCGACTTCCTGTGGATCTCGGCCACCAACCCCGCGGCCTCGATGCCCGAACTGCCCCGCATCCGGAACATCCTCGGCCGCGAGGAGCTGTTCCTCGTCGTCCAGGACGGTTTTCCCAACGAGACCACCGAGTTCGCCGACGTGGTGCTGCCCGCCGCGATGTGGGGCGAGAAGCAGGGCACGTTCACCAACGTCGACCGGACGGTCCACCTGTCGGAGAAAGCCGTCGACCCTCCCGGTGCGGCTCGCAGCGACCTGGACATCTTCCTCGACTACGCGCGGCGGATGGACCTGCGCGACCGGGACGGCGAACCGCTCGTCACGTGGCACGACCCGGAAAGCGCCTTCGAGGCGTGGAAGGAGTGCACGCGGGGGAGGCCGTGCGACTACACGGGACTGTCCTACGACAAGCTCCGCGGTGGCAGTGGAGTGCCCTGGCCCTGCAATGCGGAGAATCCCGACGGCAGCGACCGGCTCTACGCCGACGGCGTGTTCCCCACTGCTCCGGAGGTGTGCGAGAGCTACGGGCACGACCTGCTCACCGGCGGTGCGACCCCACCGACGAACTACCGGGCCGACAGACCCGACGGCCGGGCCTTTCTCAAGACCGCGGAGTACACGCCCGCCCCGGAGGTGCCGAGCGAGGAGTACCCCTACGTCTGCACGACCGGGCGCACGGTCTACCACTTCCACACGCGGACCAAGACCGGCCGCGCGGCGCAGCTGCGCACGGCTGCCCCGGAGCCCTGGGTCGAACTCTCGCCGGGCGACGCCGAGGCGTTGGACGTCGCCGAGGGAGACCTGGTGCGGGTCGAGTCCCGCCGTGGTGCGATGGAGGCCCCGGCGAGGGTCGGGCGCGGACGCGACGGCACCGTGTTCCTCCCGTTCCACTACGGATACTGGGACACCGCCGGCTCCGACGGGCAGTCGAGGGCTGCGAACGAGTTGACGCAGACCGAGTGGGATCCCGTGTCCAAGCAGCCGCTGTTCAAGGTCTCGGCCGTCCGGGTCACCAAGCTCGCGCCGGGGCGGGGCTGCGCTCCGGCTCCGACCACCACCGCTTCCGCGCCGCACGATCCGGCGGCCGTACCCGCGACCCGGGGCGATCAGGGGTCCGAGACGCGAGAGGACCCCGGCGTCGCCGATCCACCGGGCCGGGCGCCGACCCCGGAGCACACCCCCGGCGTGCCGCAGCCCGTGTCGCCGCACGCCGCACGGAGGAGGTGAACCGTGCATCTGCCCGTCTACGTCGGCTTGCTCGACTCCTCACTGCGCTCGCTGGCCGACGCCTTCCGCCAGGTGAGCGACGGTCACGGCGAGGAACCCGACGTCGAGTACCTCTGCGGCGTCCTCGCAGGCCAGGTCGACGAGCAATGGGAAGCCCTGGCACCGGTGATTCGTCGCTACGGGGAGAACCGCGAGCACGAGCCCGAACGACTGCACGCGACCGGCCTCGACAGCACCCGTAGCGGCGGTGTCGGACTACTGCGGGACCTGCAGGACCTGTACATGCTGGGCTCGTTCGTCGACATGACGTGGACGGTGGTGGGCCAGGCGGCGCAGGGCCTGCGCGACAGAGAGCTGCTGCGCATCGTGCAGACGCATGAGCAGGACACCTCGCGGCAGCTGCAGTGGTTGCAGACCCGGATCAAGCAAGCGGCACCGCAAGCCCTCATCGCCGCGAAGTAGGTGGGAGCATGACAGGCGCATCGCCGGGCGGCGCATTGGGAGCTGCCGAGAAGCGTGCGGGCAGAGCGGGAGCCGGCATGTACGCGTTCAGCCTGTGCCTGGTCGTGCTGGCGGCCGCCGGTCTCGCAGGGCTGCTGCTCCAGCAGCCCTATCTGTTTCCCAGCCTCGGCCCCGTCGTGATGCTCTACTTCGACTCTCCGATGCAGGAGTCCGCACGCCCCCGCAACACCCTGGTCGGGCACGCGGTGGCGATCCTGGCCGGGGCGACCTGCCTCGCGGTGTTCGGACTCGCCGACCATCCCTCGGTCGTTCAGGAAGGCATCAACGGCATGCGCATCGGCGCCGCCGCCCTGTCCGTGTCCCTGACCGCCTTGTTCCTGCGCTTGCTGGCCTGCCCGCATCCACCGGCGGGCGCGACAACTTTGATCATCAGCCTGGGACTGCTCACCTCCGCGAGCGAGTTGGCGTCCGTCGCCGCCGCCGTCGTCCTCGTCACCGTGTTGGGCGTGGGCGTCAACCGGCTCCTCGGCGTGCGCCAGCCGCTCTGGTCCTGACGGTGCCGAGGGCTCGACGTGGCTCAGCCCTGCGCGATCCGCTCCAGCAGGGGCCGTACCCGCGGCGCGACCGGTGTCGACAGGGCGATCGACGTCGACGTCCTTCGCACGCCGGGAACACCGACGACCTCGTCGATCACGCGCTGCAGGTCGTCGTTCGAACGGGCGACCATGCGGACGAACAGGTCCCCCTGACCCGTCGTGGCGTGCACCTCGCACACCTCGTCGATGGCGGCGAGTTCCTCCGCGACCTCCCCGCGCCTGCCCTGGGCGATCTCCAGCACGGCGAACGCGGTGAGGCCGTAACCGAGCGCGTCCAGGCGCAGTTCCGGCGGGAACCCCGTCAGCACGCCGTCGGCGGAGAGCCGGTCGAGCCGGGCCTGCACCGTGCCGCGGGCGACGCCGAGCCTGCGCGCGCATTCGAGCACGCCGAGCCTGGGCGCGTCGGTCAGCAGCAGCAACAGCCGGGCGTCGAGCGCGTCGAACGTCATGGCATCCCCTCTGGGCAGATTGTTCATGATGATCCGACTCATCGTGACATGACTGGGCAGATTGCCCAGAAGAATCGGCGACGATTGCCCACTCTGCCCGTCGAGTCCATGCTCACGGGCATGACGACGGAATCAACGGCGACTCCCGCAGAGCAGGCGATCGACGACATCGACTACAACCAACTGCGACAGCTCGTCGGACTGGTGGACCACGACGACTCGGCCGACCCGTTCCCGGTCAAGGCGATGGACGCCGTCGTGTTCGCGGTCGGCAACGCGACCCAGACGGCGTGGTTCTACCAGGTCGCGTTCGGCATGCAGCTCGTCGCGTACGCAGGCCCGGAAACCGGGGACGCCGACCGCAAGTCGTTCGTGCTGAAGTCCGGCTCCGCGCGATTCGTGATCAACGGCGGCGTGCGGCCGGAATCCCCGCTGCTGGACCACCATCGCAAGCACGGCGACGGCGTCACGGACCTGTCGCTCGAGGTGTCCGATGTGGACCGCTGCATCGAACACGCCCGCAAGCAGGGCGCGACCGTGCTCGCCGAGCCGTACGACGTCTCGGACGAGAACGGCACCGTCCGCATGGCCGCCATCGCGACCTACGGCGACACGCGGCACACACTCGTCGACCGTTCGCGCTACACGGGTCCGTACCTGCCCGGCTACGTGGCGAGGACGTCGGCCGTGACCCGCCCCGAAGGCGCGCCCAAACGGCTGTTCCAGGCCGTCGACCACTGTGTCGGCAACGTCGAGATCGGCGACATGGACCACTGGGTGAACTGGTACCACCGCGTCATGGGCTTCGTGAACATGGCGGAGTTCGTCGGCGACGACATCGCCACCGAGTACTCGGCGTTGATGAGCAAGGTCGTGTCGAACGGCAACCACCGAGTCAAGTTCCCGCTCAACGAACCCGCCGTCGGCAAGAAGCGCTCGCAGATCGACGAGTACCTGGAGTTCTACGGCGGCGCGGGATGTCAGCACATCGCCCTCGCCACGGGCGACATCATCGCGACCGTGACGGCGATGCGCGCGGCGGGCGTGGAGTTCCTGAACACGCCGGACTCGTACTACGACGACCCGGAACTGCGGGCGCGGATCGGCGAGGTGCGCGTCCCCATCGAGACGCTGAAGGAGCACGGAATCCTCGTCGACCGCGACGAGGACGGCTACCTGCTGCAGATCTTCACCAAGCCGATCGGCGACCGGCCGACGGTGTTCTACGAACTCATCGAGCGACACGGCTCGCTCGGCTTCGGCAAGGGCAACTTCAAGGCCCTCTTCGAGGCGATCGAGCGCGAACAGGAACGCCGCGGCAACCTCTGACCCGAGGGAGGGAGAAAAGCTCCCAAGGGCACCTTGGTTGCACTGGACGCGCCGAATCCTCCCCTCACGCGCGGCAACGGCGCTGCGGCAGCGCTTCCACCGCGAGGGAAGATTCGGCCCGCCAGCCCATCCGCCAGCCCTCACGGGTACGTCGGCACTGGCTGCGTTCGATGCACCACGGTGCCCTTGGGGGCACTACCGTGCGTGATCAGTGGTCGGCGGAGGCCACGGTGTAGCCGGCGCGCTGCAGTTCGGCGATCACGTCGTCGCAGTGCTCCGGACCGCGCGTCTCCAGTTTCAGCGCCACCTCGACCTCGCCGATGCCGAGCCTGCCCGAGATGCGGGAGTGCTCGATGTCGACGATGTTCGCGCCGAGCTCGCTCATCCGCGTCACCACACCGGCCAGCGAACCGGGCCGGTCCGGCACCCACAGCCGCACGTACAGGTACCGCGCCGCGGCCGTCATACCGTGCTGGATGATCTGCATCAGCAGGAGCGGATCGACGTTCCCACCGGACAGCACCGCCACGACCGGCGGTTCGAACGCACCCTCGTGCTCGAGCAGCGCCGCCACCGGCGCCGCACCCGCGGGTTCGACGACGAGTTTGCGCCGCTCCAGACAGTTCAGTACCGCCCGTGACAGCGCTTCCTCCCCGACCGTCACGACGTCGTCCACCAACTCCGTCACGTGTTCGAACGTCAGCTCCCCCGGCCGGGCCACCGCGATCCCGTCGGCGAGCGTCTGCGTGCTGTCCAGCCCCACCGGTGCGCCCGCGGCCAGGGACGGCGGGAACGCGGCCGCGGAGTCGGCCTGCACCCCGACGAGCTGCACGTCGGGCCTGCTCGCCTTGACGGCACTCGCCACACCCGACACGAGCCCGCCGCCGCCGGTGGACACCAGCACCGTGCCGACGTCCGGCACCTGCTCGAGGATCTCCAGTCCGACCGTGCCCTGACCTGCGATGACATCGGGGTGATCGAACGGGTGGATGAACACCGCACCGGTACGTTCCGCGAACTCGGCCGCCCCCGCGAATGCCTCCTCGAACGCCGTGCCCACGAGATGGACGTCGGCGCCGTACCCGCGCGTGGCGGCGACCTTCGGCAGCGGCGCCTTCCGCGACATGAACACGGTCGCCTGCGTGCCGACCAGCGACGCCGCCAGGGCGACGCCCTGCGCGTGGTTGCCCGCACTCGCCGCGACGACCCCGCGAGCGCGTTCCTCCGCGGAGAGCTCGTGGATCCGCGTGTACGCGCCCCGCACCTTGAACGAACCCGTGCGCTGGAGGTTCTCACATTTCAGGTGGACCGGACCGCCGAACGTGTCGGCGAACTCACGCGCGTGCTCCATCGGGGTGACGCGGACGACGCCGCTGAGCAGGTCCCGCGCGTGCTGGATGCGGTCAAGGTCGACGAGCCGCGTGGCGGTCATGACTGTGACGACTCTCCCTCCGATATAGGAGCTTCCGTGTATGTCGCGCGTAAGCGTTGGGTACCCTGGAGCCGAACCAGGGGGACGAACACACGACCGGAGGAACAGCATGGCACGGCCGTCGGTACCGCGAGACGCACGCTCGCAGGGCCGTGTCACACCGCTGCTCGCCGGCATCGTGTCGGCCATGGCCCTCGCGGGCGCAGCCGTGTTCACGGTCGGCTACGCCTCGTGCGGCGACCCCGGGCAGTACGTACGGCACGCCGACAACGTGCACTTCATCGGCGGCTGCGTGGACGGCGAGGACCTGCCCGCAACCGGGCCCGGCGACCAGCGCGGCCCGGCCGGCGGCGACGACGAGGCGCCGCGCAACTACCGGCCGTAGCCGTCGCCGGAGGGTCAGGCCAACGCCTGGCGCAGGTCGTCGACGAGGTCGTCGGCGTCCTCGATGCCCACCGACAGCCGCACCAGTTCCGCGGGTACCTGCAGCAGCGACCCCTCGGCCGACGCGTGCGTCATGCGTCCCGGGTGTTCGATCAGCGATTCGACCCCGCCGAGCGACTCGGCCAGGATGAACACGTTCGTGCCCGCGGCGGCCTTCAACGCGGCCTGCTCGCCGTCGACGTGGTCGAACGCGACCATCCCGCCGAACCGGCGCATCTGCTTCGCCGCGACGTCGTGTCCGGGGTGCTCGGCCAGGCCCGGGTAGTACACGCGCGAGACCTTCGGGTGGTCCTGCAGCATCGCGGCGATGCGTTCGGCGTTGTCGCAGTGCCGTTCCATCCGCACCGACAGGGTCTTCAGCCCGCGCAGCGTCAGCCACGCGTCGAAGGCGCCCGGCACCGCACCCGCCGAGTTGCGCAGGAAGAACAGCTGTTCCCGCAGGTCGTCGTCGCCGGTTACGACCGCGCCGCCGACCACGTCGGAGTGCCCGCCGAGGTACTTCGTCGTCGAGTGCACGACGACGTCGGCACCCAGGTCGAGGGGTGTCTGCAGGTACGGCGTCGCGAACGTGTTGTCCACGACCAGCTTCGCTCCGCCCTCGTGGGCGATGCCCGCGAGGGCGGTGATGTCGGAGATGCCCAGCAACGGGTTGGTGGGCGACTCGCACCAGACGAGCTTCGTCTCCGGGCGCATCGCGGCCCGCACCTCGTCGACATCGGACAGGTGGGCGACGCTGTAGGTGACGCCCCAGCCGGTGAGGACCTTGTCGATGAGACGAAAGGTTCCGCCGTAGACGTCGTTGCCGAGGACCAGGTGGTCGCCGGGCCGCAGCGTGGTGCGCAGCACGGCGTCACTCGCGGCCATGCCCGAACCGAACGCCAGCGCGTGACGGCCGTTCTCCAGCGCGGCGAGCGCCTCCTCGAGGGCGGTGCGCGTCGGGTTGGCGGTGCGCGAGTACTCGTAGTCGCCTTCCCGGGTGCCGCCGACACCGTCCTGGGCGTACGTGGAGGTCTGGTAGATCGGCACGATGACCGACCCGGTTCGCGGGTCGGGCTCCTGACCGGTGTGAATGGCGCGGGTGGAGAAGCCGGTGTCGGCGGATTCGTGGGACATGTGCCCACCCTATTGCGGGCTCCGGCGCCGGACACCCCGACACGGGAAACGACGGAGCCCCGGCCGCTCGAAAGCGACCGGGGCTCGGGACGTACTGCTCTTCAGGATCTCACCACTGTGGTGGGTGGCCCGGAGGCGGCCCCTGCGGTGGCTGGCCCTGTGTCGGTTGGCCCGGAGGCGGCCCCTGTGGCGGGCCGTACCCGCCGGCCTGGCCCGGATGCGGCGACTGCGGAGGAGGACCGTAACCAGCCGACTGCTGCTGCGGCGGGCCGCCCGGGCCTCCGGGCGGGCCGGGCGGACCACCGAAGCCGCCCGGAGGCCCGGGCGGACCGGCGTTGCCGGGACCGCCGGGCTTCGCCTGGAGGCCCACCATCCAGGCGGTGCCGTAACTGGAGCCGAGAATGCCCACCAGCAGGATCACACTGCCGAAGATCAGGGTGAACACGACCCGCGTCACGTTCCCCCCTTCGTTGAGGAACATCGCGGAGAACACCAGCATCAGCAGGCCCGGGGCCGCCGCCATGATCGGCAGGTTCCTGCGCAGTTTCGGCGGCAGTTTGTCGTTGAGCGCCCACAGCACACCGGCGCCGACGGCCAGGATGCCGGACACCAGAAGCATGACGACGTGGAACGTGAGGGTGGCGACCGTGTCCTCGGCCTGCTCCACGTTCTCCTGGAGCGTGCGCAGCTGCTCGCAGCTCTGATGCCCCTCGCCGAGCTGCTGGACGCACTGGTCGTACGTCATCCCTGCTTGGCTCGCAGCCTCCGGCACCTCCGGTGCACTCCCGATGTCGACCCACAGCGTGATCGACAGGATCAGCGTGACGAGGCCGAGCAGCGCGATGGCACCGCCGGTGACCCAGGCTCCGACGTTCGAACCGCCGCCGGGGCCCGCGGGCCCGAACTGCGACGGCGGTGGACCACCGAAGCCACCCGGATGCCCGGCAGGAGGCCCGCCCGGCACACCGAAACCCTGCTGTCCACCGAAAGCCTGCGGCGCACCGGGACCGCCGACCCCGTAGGGGTGCGGTCCCGGCGCGCCGGGCTGGTTCGGCGGTTGCGGCGCGCTCATGCGTCCGTGAACCCCTTCGCCGAAGATCGGTCCGTGCTCGGCGCATCAGCACCCCGGACCGGCACCATGTCGTTCAGCACCGCGTCGCTCAGGACGTCACCACTGCGGCGGCTGGCCCGGAGGCGGCCCCTGCGGGGGCGGGCCGCCGTAACCACCGGGCTGCCCCGGCTGCTGCGGCGGCTGGCCCGGCTGACCGAAGCCACCCGACGGCGGGTTGGGCCCACCGGGCTGGCCGAAGCCGCCCGACGGCGGGTTCTGGCCGCCGGGCTGGGGGAAGCCACCCGACGGCGGGCCGTAGCCACCCGGCTGACCGGGCTGCTGCGGCGGCTGGCCGGGCTGGCCGAAACCACCGGGCTGGCCGTACGGCGGCTGCCCGAAGCCGCCGGGCTGCCCACCGAAGCCACCGGGGCCACCCGGACCACCGAAGCCACCCGGGCCGCTGTCCATGCCGAGATACGCGCGGGTCTGCGGGAAGAAGCCCAGGATTCCGGAACCGGCCGCGATGATACCGACGAAAATCCCGATCATCGGGGCTGCGGTGAAGTAGATCGCCACACTGATGATGGCCAGGAGGAGGATCGCGCCACCGGAACCGGCCAGCAGGAAGTGTTGGATCCTCTTGCGAAGGAAGACCATCACACCACCGGCGACCATGCCGGCGTACGGGATCAGCAGCAAGAAGTTCGTCACGACGGCGCCCGTCGACACGTACGTGAGGCCGGCCAACGAGATGGCGCCGATCAGCCCGAAGATCAGGAAGATGGCGCCCAATCCACAGTTGACGCCTCCGATAACCATGGACAGCGTCTTCGCCGTGTCGTTGCCGCCGCCCTGCTGGCCTCCGTAGCCCGGCTGACCGCCGAACTGCCCCGGAGGCGGTCCGCCGAAGCCTCCCGGCTGACCGGGAGGCGGGCCGTAGCCCTGCGGCGGCTGGCCGAAACCACCCTGCGGCGGCTGGCCGGGAGCACCGAAGCCCTGCTGACCCTGCGAGGGGTCGAAGCCACCGGGCTGACCCGGCGCGCCGAAGCCCTGCTGGCCCTGCGACGGGTCGAAGCCCTGCTGGCCCTGCGGAACGCCGTAGCCCTGGGGGTTCACCGCGGCGGGGTTGTCCGCCGCACTCGGGGGCGGGGCGTACGGGATCGACGCCTGCGGCTGCATGTCGGGCGACACGAGCTGCGTCGACTCGGACCCGCCCTGGGGTGGCTGCTGCTGACCGGGCTGCGGAGGCTGGACGACCTGGGTCGCCTCCCCACCCTGGTCGGCGGGCTGCTGCGGCGCCTGGGCCGCGTCGCCTCCCTGGTCGGCGGATTGCTGCGGTGGCTGGCCGCCCTGGTCCGACTGGCCGGGCTGTACGACCTGCGTCGGTTCGGCCGACTCGAACGGACCGTCCTGGGCGGGCTGGGAACCACTCGGCGGCCCCTGCGGCGGCTGCTGCTGCTCGCCACCCCCGGGCTGGTTCGGTGGCTGCGGAGCACTCATGTGGGCTTGAACCCCCTTGACGAGGACCTTCTGTCTCTAGCTCGGGCACACGCTAGCGGATACACCCGATCGTGACCCGGAACGCCCCGCTGGGCAGCGGGCAGAACCAGGCAAACCGAACGCCGCTCACTCCCGGCCGGAGATGAACGCGAGCAGGTCCTGTCTCGTGACGACGCCCGCGGGTTTGCCACCTTCCAGCACGAGCGCACCGTCGGCCGAGGTCAGCGCGTTGATGGCGGCCGTGATGGACATGCCGGCGCCGATCGTCGGCAACGGCGGCGACATGTGGTCCTGCAACATGTCGGCGAGTGCGACCTTGCCGCCGAACAGCTTGTCCAGCAGGTCCCGCTCGTTGACGGCGCCGACGACCTCGGCGGCCATCACGGGTGGCTCGGCACTGACGACCGGCATCTGGCTCACGCCGAACTCGCGCATGATCGCCACGGCCTCCGTGACGGTCTCGTGAGGATGCGTGTGCACCAGGTCCGGCAGGGTGCCGTCCTTGCGGCGCAGCACATCACCGACCGTGGCGTCCGTCGAGTCGGGCGGCAGGAAACCGTAGGAGGCCATCCAGGAGTCGTTGAAGACCTTGCCCAGGTAGCCGCGGCCGCCGTCGGGCAGCAGCACCACGATGACGTCGTCGGGGTCGCACCGCTTGGCCAGTTCCACCGCGGCGGCCACGGCCATGCCGCACGACCCGCCGACGAGCAGTCCCTCCTCGGCGGCGAGGCGACGCGTCATGATGAACGAGTCGGCGTCGGAGATCGCGATGATCTCGTCGGCGACGTCGCGGTCGTAGGTCTCCGGCCAGAAGTCCTCACCGACGCCTTCGACGAGGTACGGCCGCCCCGTACCGCCCGAGTACACCGATCCCTCCGGGTCGGCGCCGACGATCTTGACCGTGCCTTCGGAGGCGTCCTTGAGGTAGCGGCCGGTTCCGGAGATCGTGCCGCCGGTGCCGACGCCCGCGACGAAGTGGGTGATCCTGCCTTCGGTCTGCTGCCACAGCTCGGGGCCGGTCGAGTGGTAGTGGCTCTCGGGGTTGCTCGCGTTGGCGTACTGGTTGGGCTTCCACGCACCCTCGATCTCGGTGACGAGCCGATCGGAGACGCTGTAGTACGACTCGGGGTGCTCGGGCGGCACCGCGGTCGGGCAGACGACGACCCGCGCGCCGTAGGCCTCGAGGACGTTGCGCTTGTCCTCGCTGACCTTGTCCGGGCAGACGAACACGCAGTGGTACCCCTTGCGCTGCGCCACCATCGCGAGCCCGATCCCGGTGTTGCCGGACGTGGGTTCGACGATCGTACCGCCCGGTTTCAGCTCCCCGGACGCCTCGGCGGCCTCGACCATCCGCAGCGCGATGCGGTCCTTCACGCTGCCACCGGGGTTGACGTACTCGACCTTGGCGAGCACGAGCGGGCCTGCTCCGTCGGTCACGGAGTTCAGCTTGACCAACGGGGTGTCGCCCACGAGGTCGATGACGTGTTCGGCGTATTCCATGCCGCCAGAGTAATCAGCCGATGACCGTTGCACATCGTTAGTCGGGGTTCTTTTCGATTTCATTGTCCGAAAAGGACCACTGTGATTAGCTCACGTCGTTTCGACCGTCACGTCCGTAACGAGGAGTCCCCGCCGTGAAAGACCTGCCGAGACGGCACAACCGGCTGGCGCGAGCCGCCACCGCCACCGCGCTGACAACCGCACTGCTGGCCGCGTCCGGTGGCGCCGCCGCAGCCGCACCGAACGCGAACGCCTTCGGGTGGTTCTTCGACGACGTCCCCACGTTCACCCTCAACGTGCTGTTCACCAACGACATGGAGTCCGCGCTGCTCGGCGTGTCGGGAGACGGCACCGACGAGGGCGAGATCGTCGACAGCGGGCAGAACCCGTACGGCAGCCCGTCGCGGATGGCGACCGTGATGGACGACCTGCGCAAGGAGGCCGTCACGGGCAGGCCGGAACCCGGGCAGTCGCCGTGGCGCGGCGAGGTCACCCTCTCGGGTGGCGACAACTTCCTCGCGGGCCCCGAGTTCTCCGCAAGCCAGGAGGAAGGCGCCCCGTTCTACGACGCCCGCGCGGTGGAGGAGATCGGCTTCGACGCCTCCACGATCGGCAACCACGAGTTCGACTTCGGCCCCGAGACGTTCGCCGACTTCATCTCCGCGTTCGACGGCTCGTTGCAGTTCGTGAGCACGAACGTCGACGTCTCCGGTGAGCCGACACTCGACGCCCACGCCAAGGACGGCACGATCCTCAAGAGCAAGGTGCTGCGTTCGCGGGGCCAGCGGATCGGCATGATCGGCCTGACCACGCCGGAGCTGCCGTCGCTGTCGAGCCCGCGGAACGTCGAGGTCGACGCCGAGATGGCGAAGCTGACCAACGCGCTCGCCTCCGACTTCGCCGACCGCGGTATCGACAAGGTGCTGCTCGTCTCGCACCTGCAGGACATCGACAACGAGCTCGAGCTGGTGCCGCAGCTGAAGGGCGTGGACGCGGTCGTCGGCGCGGGCGGCGGCGAGATCCTCGCAGGCGAGGACGACCGGCTCATCCCGGGCGACGAGGCCGAGCGCGACTTCCCGCTCTACGCCGACGACTCCGAGGGCAACCCCGTCCCCGTCGTCACCACGACCGGTGACTACAAGTACGTCGGCAGGCTCGTACTGAACTTCAACTGGCGCGGCGAAGTCATCGGCGTCGACGAGGACGAGTCCGGCCCGGTGCGCGTCTCCGGTGTCGGTCCCGACGCGGTCCACGGCGACAAGAAGATCCGCTCCGAGGTGGAGGAGCCGGTCGCCGAGCACCTGGAAGGGCTGGCCGAGACCACCGTGGCGACCAGCGAGGTGCCGCTCAACGGTGTCCGGAACGACGTGCGCAGCAGTGAGACGAACCTCGGCAACCTCGTCGCCGACGGCCTGCGCTGGACCGGCCAGCAGAAGGCGGAGGAGTACGGCGTGAGGCCGCCGCAGGTCGGCATCCAGAACGGCGGCGGCATCCGCAACGACTCGACGCTGCCCGCGGGCGACATCAGCGCGCTCGACACCTACGACGTCGCACCGTTCTCGAACTTCGTCGCCGTCGTGCCCGAGGTCCCGCGGGAGACGTTCCGTCAGCTGCTCGAGCGCGGCGTGGCCGCCTCCCCCGACGCGGCAGGCGCCTTCATGCAGGTCTCCGGCGTGACGTTCACCTACGACCCGAGCGCGAAGGCGCAGGTCGTCGACGAGAACAGCGGTGAGGTGCTGGAGCCGGGCGAGCGCGTGCAGGACGTGACGCTCGACGACGGCACGGTCGTCGTGGAGAACGGTGAGGTCGTGGAGGGCGGGCCGATCTCGGTCGCCACCAACGACTTCTCCGCACGGGGCGGCGACGGCTACCCGTTCGGCGACCTCGACTTCACCTCGGTCGGCGCCACGTACCAGCAGGCCGTCGAGGGCTACCTCACCGACGGGCTGGGCGGCTCGGTCACCGCCGAGCAGTACCCGGAGGGCGGCAACGGCCGCATCACCACGACCGGCTGACGATTCCCTGCGCGGCACGGGGCGGCGTGGCGAGCCTGCGGGCTTGCGGCGCCGCCCCGTTCACGTGACCCGCGATAACACCACTGGCCAGGGCGCGCAGCGGAAGGCAGGATATACGTAAGCATCCGCTTAGGTCGATCCGAAGGAGTGTCCACCATGCCCGAAGCCGTGATCGTGTCCGCAGCCCGTTCGCCCATCGGCAGGGCGGGCAAGGGATCGCTGGTGGACAAGCGCCCCGACGACCTCACCGCGGAGATGGTGCGCGCCGCCCTCGACAAGGTTCCCCAGCTCGACCCGGCCGACATCGACGACCTGATGCTCGGCTGCGGCCTGCCCGGCGGCGAATCCGGCTTCAACATGGGCCGCGTCGTGGCGAGCCTGCTCGGCTACGACCACCTGCCCGGCTGCACCATCACCCGCTACTGCTCGTCGAGCCTGCAGACCACCCGCATGGCCATGCACGCCATCAAGGCCGGCGAGGGCGACGTGTTCATCTCCGCCGGCGTCGAAACCGTGTCCCGGTTCGCCAAGGGCAGCTCCGACTCACTGCCCGACACGCACAACCCGCTGTTCGCCGACGCCGAGGCGCGCACCGCCGCCACCGCCGAGCAGGAGACCGACAGCTGGACCGACCCGCGGGACAACGACCAACTGCCGGACGTCTACATCGCCATGGGCCAGACCGCCGAGAACCTCGCCCGACTGAAAGGCATCTCGCGCGACGAGATGGACGAATTCGGCGTGCGTTCGCAGAACCTCGCCGAGAACGCCATCGCCGACGGCTTCTGGGCCAAGGACATCACCCCCGTGACCCTGCCCGACGGCACCGTCGTCGACGCCGACGACGGCCCCCGCGCGGGCGTGACGATCGAAGGCGTGTCCGGTCTCAAGCCGGTGTTCCGCCCCGACGGCCGCGTCACCGCCGCCAACGCCTGCCCGCTCAACGACGGAGCCGCCGCCCTGGTGATCATGAGCGACACCAAGGCCAAACAGCTCGGCATCACACCGCTCGCCCGCGTCGTGTCCACCGGCGTGTCCGGCCTCTCGCCCGAGATCATGGGCTACGGCCCGGTCGAAGCCTCCCAGCAGGCGCTGTCCCGCGCGGGCATGTCCATCGGCGACATCGACCTCGTCGAGATCAACGAAGCCTTCGCCGCCCAGGTCATCCCGTCCTACCGCGACCTCGGCATCGACCTGGACAAGCTCAACGTCAACGGCGGCGCCATCGCCGTCGGCCACCCGTTCGGCATGACCGGCGCCCGCATCACCTCCACGCTCATCAACTCGCTGCAGCACCACGACAAGCAGTTCGGCCTCGAAACCATGTGCGTCGGCGGCGGGCAAGGGATGGCCCTCGTCCTCGAACGCCTCAGCTGAAGCCGGGAGAAGTGTGCTGCCGGGCTTGCATAGCGGTGCCGGTAGCAGAACCTCAGCGCGCCACTGGCTCCGGAATCGGCTTCTCATGAATGTCCAGCACTGTGCGTGGTCGTGTGTGTGCAGGAGCAGGTGACGGTTGAGTAACGTCTGCCGGTGAGCGACGAAGAGGACTACCGACGGGAGGCAGCCCTGTCCTAATGTCTCGCCATGTCCACATCGGTCTTCGTCACGGGCGAGGCCAAAGCACCCTCGAACAACCCGATCACCAGCCAATACGGGCTGTTCTTCATCGCCTTCGAGATCGATCCGGACACCCACCGAATCCTTGATGCCGAGTGCTCGGCGACGTTGGCCCTGACGAACAGGTTCGTCAAAGGCTTGTTCGTTCGAGAGTGCATCACGGAGGAAGGTCTGCTCACGGAACGCATCACCGCGCGCTATCACGGCTCGTCACAGCGAGCCCTGATCGCAGCCCTGCACCACGCCGCGACCAAGTATCGCAGCGCGGTCGGCCTCGCCGCGGGCTGACGTCTCCGTAACACCCCAGCGATTGCCCGGCCCCTGACAGGGCCGGACCCAGTCGGAAACACGCACACGACCCGACGCGGTCGGTGCGCGTTTCCGACTTTTTTGCGTTTGAGGAAGAAAGGACGGCAGCGACGCGAACATGATTACGGACGGGTTCCTCTATCTCGGTGTGCTGCTGGGGCTGGCGGCGGTCATCGTCTACGTCACCCAGCGCCGGCAGTACCGGTTCCTCAAGTACGTGCCCGGATTCGTGCTCCTCTACCTCGGAGCGGCGCTGCTGAACACGATCGGCGTGTTCGGCGAGTCCGACTCCGTGGACGCGACCGGCGACGCGGTGAAGGACGCGCTGCTGCCGGCGATGATCCTGCTGCTGCTGTTCAAATGCGACATCCGCAAGATCATCAAGCTCGGCCCGAAGCTCGTGCTGACGTTCGTCGTCTCGGCCCTGAGCATCGCGGTCGGCTTCGTCGTCGCGTTCCTGATCTTCCAGGCGACGCTCGACCCCGAGGCGTACAAGGCGCTCGGCGCGCTCACGGCGTCGTGGACGGGCGGCTCGGCCAACCTGGTCGCCGTGCAGTCCATCGTGGATGCACCCGAGTCGCTGGTCGGCTACGTGCTCATCGTCGACACCGTGCTCTACTCGGTGTGGCTGCTGCTGATGTTCAGCTCCGTCGGCGCCGCCGAGCGGTTCAACCGCTGGACCAAGGCGAAGGCGATCACCTTCGACGGGCACGCCGAACAGGAGCGTGAGCGCCCGATCGACCTGACCTCGCTGATGACGCTGATCGGCTTCAGCCTGCTCGTCTCCGCGGTCGCGACCTGGGCGGGCGGCCTGCTGCCGGAGCTCGGCGACGTCGTCACCAGCACCACGTGGACGATCCTCATGGTCAGCGTGCTCGGCCTCGTCATCGCCTCGACCCGGTTCGGCAGGACCGCGGGGTCGGCCGAACTCGCGATGGTGATGCTCTACGTGATCATCGGCATCATCGCCTCCGGATCCGACTTCTCGTCGCTGGCCGAGGCGCCGCTGTACCTGGTGATCGGCATCATCGCGCTGCTCGTGCACGTCGTCATCATGGTCGGCTACGCCAAGGTCACCAGGTCCGAGCTCTCCAGCCTGGCCGTGGCCAGCACGGCCAACCTCGGCGGTATGGCCTCGGCACCGGTCGTGGCGAGTGCCTTCCACCGGCAGATGGTGCCGGTGGGTGTGCTCTTCGCCCTGATCGGCGCGTTCTCCGGCACGTTCGTCGGCCTCGCGACGGTGAACATCCTGGGAGTGATCTGAGGTGCTGCCCGCAGTCACCGACCTGCGTGCGCGGCCGTACTCGGCACCGCTGTCTCGCCCGTTCATCACGGCACGTCGACGTGTCGACACGATGCTGGGCGTGCTCGTCGAGCTCGAACTGGCCGACGGGACCGTCGGCCACGGCTCGGCAGGGCAGTCCTTCGGCGTCACCGGAGAGTCGGTGGAGTCGGTACTGGCGGTCCTGAACGGCCCGGTGAAACAGGCGCTGACCGAGCAGCCCGCGGCAGCGCTGCGCGGGGCGGCGGCGGGCATCGCGGACTCGTGCGTCGGGAACTTCGCCGCCAAGGCCGCGGCCGACGTGGCGCTGCACGACGCCTGGGCCCGGACGCTCGGCGTGCCGCTGGCCGAAGCACTCGGCGGGGACGCCACGACGGTGCTGCGCACCGACATGACCGTCAGCCTCGACACGCCGCAGCGCATGGCCGACGCCGCCGTCGAGGCGGTCGGCGACGGCTTCGACGTGCTGAAGATCAAGCTCGGCAACGACTGGCGCGCCGACCTGGACCGCCTGCGCGCGGTGCGCGACGCCGCACCGGACGTGCGGTTCCGGCTCGACGCGAACCAGGGCTGGGACGTGAAGGCGGCGATCCGCGTCATCCGGGCCATCGAGGACGCGGGCATCCCGCTCGAACTCGTCGAACAGCCCGTCGGCAAACACGACCTGGCGGGTATGGCCGCGGTGACCGCCGCGGTCGACGTACCGGTCATGGCCGACGAATCGGTGTCCTCATCGCGCAGTGCACTCGAGATCGTCGAACGGCGCGCGGCCGACCTGCTCAACATCAAACTGGCCAAGTGCGGCGGGATCGAGGAGGCGCTGGCCATCGCCGACATCGCCCGCGCGGCCGGGATCGAGTGCATGGTCGGCGCGATGATGGAGCCGCGGGTCTCCATCGCGGCGGCCGCCCACCTCGCGGCCGCCCATCCCGCGATCACCCTCGTCGACCTCGATTCGGCCGAGTGGATCGACGACCCCGACCTCGGCGGCGGCTACGCCCTGCGCGGCAGCGAGATGCACCTGCATCCCGGGCCCGGCATCGGTTTCGCTCCATGGGTGAAAGGAGAACAGGAATGAACCTCCGCAAGACGACGGTCGCGCTCCTGGCCACAGGGCTGGTCGGCGCGAGCGCAGGCACGGCCACGGCCGCGCCACAGAACGGCATCGAGGTCGGCGACCACGCCTTCGTGGACGTCACCACCGCGACGATGTGGACCGAACCCGGTCTGGACCGGCCGGTCGACGCGCCGTCCACGACCAACCCGGTCGATCTGGACCAGTGGAACCGGAACCTGGCCGACACCGAGACGCGCCGGTGGCTCACCGGCAATCTCGAGACGCAGGCCGTGCTCGGCTCCGAGGTCGAGGTCACCGAGATCGACGGCGACTGGGCTCGCGTCGTGGTCGAAGGCCAGGGAACGCCGCGTGACGACCGCGGCTACCCCGGCTGGGTTCCCGTCGAGCAGCTCGTCGAGAACGACCGGTTCGACACCCTGACCGAGACCCGTCCGTGGGCGCAGGTGACCGACAACAAGACCTGGCTCACGGGCACCCCGACGGGTGCACGGAAGTTGTCGGAGATCAGCTTCAACACCCGGCTGCCGGTGCTCGCCGAAACGCCGGCGGCGGTGCGGGTCGCCCTCCCGGACGGCTCGCACGCCTGGCTCGACCAGGACGCAGTCGACGTGTACGGCCAGGGTGAGAAGCCCGCTGCGCCGACCGGTGAGGACCTGGTCTCCACGGCGAAGCAGTTCCTGGGGCTGCGTTACCTGTGGGCGGGCGTCTCCGCGTACGGGTTCGACTGCTCCGGCTTCACCTACAGCATCCACCGGGCCCACGGGGTGTCGATCCCGCGGGACTCCTCGGTGCAGGCCGAGCACGGCCAGGACGTCGCCGTCGACGACCTGCAGCCGGGCGACCTGCTGTTCTTCGCCCAGCCCGGCGGGGTCGGCCGCGTGCACCACGTCGGCATGTACATCGGCGACGGGCAGATGATCCACGCACCCAACGCCTCCGAGTCGGTGTCGATCGTCGACTGGCAGTCCTGGGACGTCGACGACGAGTTCTCCGGTGCCAAGCGCATGATCTGAGCGACGGCGCCGAGCCGGTCCGAGTTCCGGCGATGAGCGGCTCCCGGGTGATGCGACCTCACCCGGGAGCCGCTCTTTTCGTCGGATGCGGGGTGCGTCCTCGGCGGCCACGGCGTCCTCGGCGTCCGATGCCTGCCTTCGTGGTGGTCCGCCCGGGTGGAAAGAGGTCCCGCCCGCGCGAACCGCGCGCCGGTACGTGCCCGCGAACGACGACAGCCGCCCGGCCGAAGTCGGCCGGGCGGCTGTCGCAGGAGGGTTACGCGGAGAGGCCTACTCGCCGCCCTGCAGGTAGGTCAGCAGGCGCAGGATCTCCAGGTACAGCCAGACCAGCGTCGTCATCAGGCCGAAGGCCACGTACCAGGCGAACTTGTTGGGCACGCCCTGGCGGATCGCCTGGTCGGCCATGTCGAAGTCCAGCAGGAAGCTGAACGCGGCCACACCGATGCAGACGATGCTGAAGATGATCGCCATGGTGCCACCGTCGCGGAGGCCGACGTTGACTCCGAACAGGCTCATCACCAGGTTGAACAGCATCAGGACGGCGACACCGCCGATGGCGCCGATCATCCACTTGCGGAACTTCGGCGTGACCTTGACGGCGCCGGTCTTGTAGACGATCAGCATCACGACGAAGACCGCGGCGGTGCCGACGACGGCCTGTAGCGCCACACCGTCGACGATCATCTCGAACACGCCGCTGATCGCGCCGAGGAACACACCCTCGGCCGCCGAGTACGCGAGCGTCATCGGAGCGCTGGCCATCTGCTTGAAGATGATCACCAGGGCCAGGATCAGGCCGACGATCATGCCGCCGATCATGGCGCCGGTGACGGCACCCATGGAGCCTGCCGCGATCTGGCTCTGGGCCCAGATCGCGGTGATGATGCCGATGAGCAGCGTCACACCGAGGCTGGCGCCGGTCTTCATGACGACGTCGTCGACCGTCATCGGACGGTCGGCTTCACCCGAGGGCGCCTGCGGCGTTCCGTAGCCGGGAACGCCACCCTGGGGCTGCTGGAAGCCCGCGTACGGCGCCTGACCGGCCGCGCCCTGCGGCAGGTTACGGAAGGCGGGGTTGCTTGAGGTTCGCACTGATCCTCCTGGATCTACTGGCCTTGCACCGGTACAACGACCGGGCGCGCCGGCCGGTTCCCGTAGGTCGGTAAACCCGACTTTACCCACGATCCCCGCTGCGGGTGGCGGGGACGTGGGAGATGTTGCGACCCCAGATCGGACAAGGTCCACTCAACTGGCCGATTGCCGGCTGCGCTGCCGGAAGCGAGTATCACGAGTCGTATCCGACCGACTACCGAACGCGTGCCCGCCACGCCGGTCGAGTCGTCGGGCGGGGTGGCCTCGACCGTCCCCGGCCGCCACGCCTCGCCGCCTCTGGGGGCGCGGTGCACCGCGGGCGCAGTTCGTGACCTTAGGGGGACCCCGTGGCGCCTACCCTGCGCCCTTCCCACCGGAACTCTGCGCGCACGCAGCGTTCCGGCACCGGACACTCGTCGACGGCCCCGTTCGCCTCGACGACACCGTTCACCTCGACGACACCGCGCCCGTCGAGCCTGTCGCGCTCCGGGCTCGTCCGGCGCGGCGCCGTCGCCCTGCGACTGCTCGTCGCCCTCGCGCTCGCCACGTTCTCGCTGGTCGTCGTCGCTCCCGCGGCCTCCGCGGAGGTGCGGGAGGGCAACGGGCACGAAACGACGCCGGGCCAGCCCTACGGCGGCCAGGACCGCGACCGTGACTGGCACGGCTCGTACCTCGTCGGCGGCAAGCAGGTGTTCTGCGTGCAGTTCGCGCTGAAGGCACCGAACTCGGACGAGCAGTACCGGCCGGGTGACGAACTGCTGACCAAGTGGGGCGAGAAGATCCCCGAGGACATCGCCGCCAACATCTCGTACCTGCTGCTGCGCTACGGCGACACGCACAGCGACGACGAGGCGGCCGCGCTCGCCCACCTGCTGCACTCGTGGACGGCCGCCCCGCGCACGCCCGCGGATCTCGACCGGGACCTGCCGTTCGACAAGATCGCCTACGACGTCGACGGGCAGTTCGCGAAACTGCCGCAGGGCGCGAAGGACGCGGTGGAGCGGCTCCGCGCCGACGCCGAGGCCAACCGCGGTCCGTGGCAGGCCGAGGTCACGGCTCCGGAACAGGAACAGACCATCGGCGAGGCCGGCGAGTGGTCCGTGTCGGTGACCAACGCCGCGGGCAAGGGCGTGCCCGGTGTGCCGGTGACGCTGTCCGCCGAGGGCGCCCGGGTCGGCGGCGAGCGGGCGAGCGTGACGACCGGTGACGACGGCACCGCCACGTTCCGGGTCACGCCGGAGGCCGGGGAGCCGTCGGTGACGGCCACGATGTCGGCCCCTGCGGCCCGCCCGTACGTGCAGAGTCCGGTCACGGCCGACACCCAGCGCGTGGTCTCGACCGGTGGGGAACAGGAGCTGACGGCGTCGGCGACCGGGACGGCGAAGAACGCGCCCGGCGGCGTGAAGGTCACGAAGATCGACGCCGAGTCGAAGAAGGGCATCGCGGGCGTGCCGCTGCGCGTCACCGCGGGCGACAAGGAGTCCGCGGCCACGGGCGACGACGGCGAACCGCTGGTCGGCGAGGACGGCAAGCCCGCCGTCGTGACCACCGAGGGCGCAGGCGGCGTGGCCACGGTCGACGGACTGCGCGCACCGCAGCGGATCTGCGTGATCGAGGTGAGCCCGCCGAACGGCTACACCGACGCGTTCGATCCGAAGAATCCGCCGTCGGCGTGCGGAGAGATACAGCCGGGCGGGACGCTCGAGCTGACGATCAGCAACGAGGCGGATCAGGTCCCGACCGTGATCCCCGCCGGTGAACAGGGCGGGCCGATGGCACAGAGTCCCACCACGACGGCGACGCCGACGGGCGCGCTGATCGGCACGGGCGGTCTCGTGGTCGCGGTGGCCGTCGCGGGCGGAGTCCTCGCGCGTCGCCGGCAGTTGTCCGGACGCTGACATGGCGAGACGTGACCGGGTCGGCGCCTATCTGCTCGGCGCCGCATCGGTGCTGGTGGCGCAGGCGTTGGTGGGCGCGGCGGTGCTGATGCCGCCCACCGACGCCGTCGCCGGTACCGCAGAACCCGCGGACGAACGGCAGGTCGCCCGCGGGGAGTCCGCCGAAGCGGAACGACCGCAGCCGACCACATCGGACAAACCGGACAAGCAGGCGACGCCCCGTGACGAACCGGCACCGAGCACGGAACCGGACCGCAACACCGGGCCGGACCGCAGCACCGAACCGGACGTGACACCGGCGCCGAGCGGCCAACGTCCCGGCACGATCCGATTGCCGGACGGCGGCTCGGCCACGCTGGTCCGTCACGACCTCGGCCCCGACGCGGTACTGCCCGTCCCCGAGAATCTCGGCGAGGCCACGTGGTGGGGCGCCGGCCTGGGCGCCCCGAGCGGCGCCAGCGTCTTCGCGGGGCACGTCAACTGGCAGGGAAGGGAAGGTCCGTTCTCGGAGTTGTGGCAGGTCCGGGTCGGTGACCGGGTCGTCGTCGCCGACGACGGCGGGAAGAAGTTCCGGTACGAGGTCTCGCGCATCCTGACGCTGCACAAGGACGAGGTGCCCGAGCGGGCACGGGAACTGTTCGGGCAGAGCGGCAGACATCGCGCCGTGCTGGTCACCTGCGGAGGCACGTGGCAGGGCGGGACGAACGGTTACGCGGAGAATCGCGTCGTCATCGCCGAACCCGTCTGATCACCCGACTCGCGGCCCGCACCGGGTCGCGGGGCGTTCAGCACACGTTCCCGTCCGGGCCAGGTGTCCTGTCACCACAGCCGGCGCCCACGAAGGTACGGTCTTGAGTATGGCTTCCGAGCACGACAACCGACTGCTGCCGCTGCGGCGGGAATTCAGCCAGGCGTGGCACGGGTTCGACCGCGCCCAGGTCCTGCAGTACGTCGAGCACCTCGAGGCTCAGGTGCAGCACATCGTGGCCGATCGGGACAACGCGAACGCCCGGCTCACGACGCTGTCCCGTGAACTCGAGAACGCCCGCCGGGAGGTGACCCGGCTGCAGCAACGTGTGGAGGAGCTGAAGAAGCCGCCGGAGCGTCCCGAGGACCTCGACGAGCGCATGCAGCGTTCCGTCGATCTCGCCAACACGCGGGCCGAGGAGATCGTGAACCGCGCCGAGGAGGCCGCCACGAAGACGTGGGCCGAGAGCGGCGAGGTCTCGAAGAAGCTGCACGAGCGCTACATGAAACTGGTCGAAACCCTCGACCAGCACGCCGAGGAGCTGCAGCGCGAGCACACCGACGCGTTGGCGGCCACGAAGGCCGACGTGCAGAAGATGACCACCGAGGCCGCCGAGCGGCAGGAGCGGCTCGACCGCGAGGCCGAGGAGAAGCGCCGCACCATCGAGCGCGAGTTCGACAAGAAGATGGCCTCCGAGAAGGCCGCGCTCGAAAAGCACGTCGCCGACACCAAGGAAGCCAGCAAGAACGCCGCGGAACGCCGCATCACCGAGGCGACGACCGAGGCCAAGCGCATGGTCGACGAGGCCACCGCGAAGGCCAAGAAGCTCGTCGACGACGCGACCGCCGACGCCGAACGCCGGACCGCGGAGGCGAACGGGGTCGTCGAGCGGCTCACCAAGATCCGCAACGAGGCTCGCGCCCGCCTCAAGGCCGCCGAGGACGCCCTGCACGCGGGCGAGTCGGCCCTCGACCCGGTCGACGACGAGGACACCGAGCTCTCGGAACTGCCGGAGTCGCTGACCACGCCGTTCGACGCGGCCAAGACGGCCAACGCCGTCCAGCTCTCCCACACCACCGGGAACGGGGCCGCGGCCGATCCGGCGTCGGAGTCGGACAGCGGGTCGGCCGACGGGGCGGGCAACGGGTCGGGCGACCCCGAGGCCACGCGACCCGCACAGCGGCCCGTGAAGGCCGGCACCACCAACCAGGCCACGGCCGACTCGACGGGCTCGGAAGGCACCACGAACTCGAACACGGCGAGCTCGAACACGGCGTCCCCGAACACCGCGCCGTCGAACACCGCGCCCTCGAACGACGGGAGCTCGGCGGCGGGTTCCACCTCCGGAGCCACGGACTCGTCCGCCGAGGCGACGACCCCCGGCACTTCCGCGCAGCGGCCGTCGCCCGGCCCCAAGGGCACGTCCTCGCAGTGATCTCCCCGCGGTGACGCCACCCTGGTGACGTCGCTGGTCGCCGACCCGACGTCGCCGGGGACGACGTGGCGGCCCGGACGGCCGGCGCCGCCACGCTCGCGGTGGGCCCGCCCCGGAGGGGCCGAGCCCACCGCGGAGACGTCAGACGACCCGGCGGGCGCTTTCCAGGTTCTCGGCGAGGCGGTTGATCGTGGCGGCCTGCGCGACGTAGTCCATCGCGCTGAACTCCCACGGGTAGACCTGCTTCGCCTTGGCGGCGGGCAGGTTCGCGAACGTCGGCTGCTTGAGCATCTCGTCGCCGCTCATGGCGCGCAGCGAGTAGAGCACGACGTCGGTGCGGAAGTCGGTGATGTTCTCCCACGCGACCTGGCGCCAGTAGTAGGTGTCGCCGCCAGGGTCAGGGTACTTCAGGCCGAGTTCGGTGTAACTGCGCAGTGCCGGGTCGTCCTCGGCCTTGGCGATGTGGACGCCGTCGGTCTCGTAGGCCGCGACCGCCATCACGGTCAGGCCGGACGAGGCGGCCTCGCGGAGCCGGTCACGTGCGGAGTCGTACTCCCGCTTCTTCTCGGTGAGCAGCTGCTGGTCGACGCCGAGCGACTTCGCGAACTCGGTGGTGCGTTCGACGACCTTGTCGGCGGAACCGGTCATCGCCAGCGCGACGATCGGCGCGATCTTCGCAGCGTCCTCCTGCTGCTTGAGATCCTTGAAGCCGTACAGCGGCTTCTTCGGATCGACCTTGCCGGAGGCGTCCTCGGGATAGGCGTGCGTGATGATCAGGTCCGGCTTCTGCGCCTCGAGACGCACCAGGTTGATCTCGCCGTACGTGGCGCCGACCTCGGTGACCTTCGACGTGTCCTTGCCGTCGAAGTTCACGTCGGCGTCGAGGCCGGTGTAGCCGAACGACGCGACCGGCACGATGCCGTAATTCCACAGCGACGCGATGGCGTCGTTGAGCCCCGCGATGCGCTTCGGTGCGCCGTCGAGCGTGACCGTCTCGCCGCGATCGTCGGTGAACGACCAGCCGCCGGCGCCGTCACCTCCGGTGTCGTCGTCCGAGGTGTTGGGACCGCACGCGGACAGGAATCCGGTGGCGGCGAGGGCGGCGGCGCCACCGAGCAGGCTCCGACGGGACAACCGGTAGGGACCGGGAAGTGTTCCAGACATGCGCACCAAGATAGGCAAGCCTAAGTTAAAAACCTAGCCCCTGTGACGTACGGCCGATCCGCTGTCGATGCGCCGCGGTGGGATCGCGCGCCGACGGCCGCCGTCGTGGGCGTTCCGCGATCCCGTCATGCGGGCCCGAGCCACCGGCACAACAGCAGGCACACGTCGTCGTCGTGGTCGGTGCCGCCGAGCATCTCGTGCAGCACGTCGTCGGTCCGCTCCCCGACCTTGCCGTCGCCACAGCGTTCGAACGCCGCCGCCAGCCGCGCCATCCCGGCGTCGATGTCACTGGTGCGGCGTTCGATGAGCCCGTCGGTGTACAGGGCCACGGACGAGTCCGGGGTGAGCCTGCGGCGGTGTTCGGGAATCGACGGCGACAGGTCGATGCCGAGCATCGGCCCGTGGTCGACGTCGAGGTATCCGACCTCCCCGTCGGCGTCCTGCACCAGCGGCGGCGGATGCCCCGCACTCGCCCACCGGATCATGCCGCTGCGCAGCTGCACCTCGACGACGACGGCAGTGGCGAACAGTGAGCCCCGGCTCTCCCTCAGCAGTTCGTGCACGAGTCGCAACGACGACGCAGGGCCGTGTCCCTCCATCGCGTAGGCGCGCAGCGCGTTCTGCAACTGCCCCATGACGACGGCCGCGTCGAGACCGTGACCGGTGACGTCGCCGACGGTGAGCACGACCGTCCCGTCGGAACGGCTGAAGGCGTCGTACCAGTCACCGCCGATGTGGACACCGCGCGTCGACGACCGGTACCGCGCGGCGATGTCGAACTCGTCCAGTTCGGCCAGCGCAGGCAACATGGCGTGCTGCAGCCGCTGCGCCAGCTCGTGCTCCCGCTCGTACTCGTAGGCGTTGCGCAGGCCGAGCGCGGCGCGGCCCGCGACGGCGTGCGCGAGCGAGATGTCGTCGGCCGTGAAGCCGCGATGCCTGCGTTCCAGATCCAGCACGCCGAGCGCGTGGCGGCCTGCCAGCAGGGGCACGCTCAGCCTGCTCGTTCCGGTACGAACGGAGCGCCGCGTGATCAGGGTCTGCTGGACGGTCGGGTCCGGCCGCACGTCCCCCGACGACGGTGTCGCACACCGCAGGCCGTCGTCGGTGGAGCGCCACACGCGCGTGCTGTCGGCCAGCCCGTGGGACTGCACGAGCGCGGCGACCTGCGACAGCATCTCCGTACTGTCGAGCGACGTCGCGGACGCGCGGCTGACCTCGTCGAGAAAAGCGGTGCGGTCGATGTCGTCCCGCGACGGCGATCCCGTCACGGGCCGGTCGGCCAGCCGCCACCGCAGGTCGCGGTCCGGCCCGCCACGGGCGGGAGTGCGCACCTCCTGCGCGGGCAGCTTCGCCTCGCCCGATTCTCCCGCCGCGACCTCGGTCAACGCCGCCACGACGTCGCCCACGGGCGTCGCCGGGTCCAGGGTCCCGAGCACGTCGGCCACCACCGCCCACGCGTCGGTGGACAACCGCCCTGCGCGCACAGCCCTGGCGAGTTCCGCGCTGAGCGGGTCGCTCAACTCGCGCTCGACACTCACCGGGGTTCACCTCCGCCAGAAGCCGGGCTTCCACTATGCCCGCTGCCAGCGAAGATGTCTCGCATTACTCGCCGAGGGTGTCACCCAAGAAGACCATCGTGCGAAGTTCGTCCGAGTGCGTGTACCGAGCCGCCACAGAGGGCACACGGGGGTTGTGAACAATCCGCGGTCGACGCCCGATCGGCGGAGTCACCGGGCACCGGGTGTTGGCACCCGTCCGGCCTCCGCCGCATTCACGGCAAGGACCGCCGAGCCGACGGGGCCGACGATGATGATTGAGCAGAGCCGCGTCGCGGCCGACACCCTCGTGGTCGACATCGCGCTGACCACGGACCTGCACGGTCCCACGGACGCCCGCCACGCCGTGGACGCCGCACTCGGCGTCACGGACGAGTCGTCCCGGCAGAACGTACTCCTGCTGGTCACGGAGCTGGCGTCGAACGCGGTCGTGCACGGACGTCCGCCGTGCAGACTGCGGGTGCGCACCGGCGCGGGGAGACTGCGCATCGAGGTGTCCGACGCCGACCCGCGGCGCCCCGAGGTGCTGCATCCGGGCCCGGAGGTCGACCACGGTCGTGGCCTGCTGCTCGTCGCGGCGCTGGCGGACGACTGGGGTGTCGATCGGGCCCGCCGGCCCGCGGGGCAGGACGGGAAGGTCGTGTGGGCCGAGCTGCCGTACCCGCCGCCGACATCGCCCGAACGAGGGGTTTCGCGGCCGGTGTTCGGCCGCTGACGACACCGTGACCGGAGCGACCGTGTCCCTCACCGACGCGGCTGCGCTGCAGGTGAGCGACTCGCCGGACGGCCGGCTGCGGCCACCCGCACTAGGACAACCTCGGAACCGACCCCACAATGGGTGAATGACGACGTGGGCACGACTCGTACCGGCACTCCTGTTGCCTGCCGTCGTGCTGGGCGGGGGCGCCGCATGCTCCGACGAACCGGGCCCCGCCCCCGCGCCGAGCACGTCGGCGTCCGCCGAGCCACCCTCGGGTTCGACGCCGCGGTCTCCGACCTCGCCGGACCAGCCGGCCGGCCCCCGCGGAGCCGCCGACACCGGCCCCGGCTGTGGGGAACGCGCGCTCGAGGCGGGCGAGTTCAACCCGGACTGCAAGGAGTACCAGGGCTATCTCGACCCCGGCGGTCGCGGCCGCGACGACACCGCGGGCGAGGCGCAGCTCGAATACGCGTGCGAACAGGGCTACATCCCCAAGGAGAAGTGCTGAACCTGCCCGGCCTTCCCCGGAACCGTCGACCGGAGCCGGTTCTCGGCGCGGCAACCACCCGCCGCACGCCACACGGGTGGTTCACGGTCCGTGGTCGTGCGGCCGGGCATTCCGGTGGCGGTGCGCCCGGACGCGGGCCGCGCGGACCGGAGTCCTGCCCCACGACGGCCCGAGCGAGCCACTCACGGTCGCATCCGTCGACCGCTCCATCCCCGACACGTCCGTAACCGCTTCGTCCCTGGAAACAGCCCGTGACCGGCGGCAGAAGCGGTCGACGGCGGCGCCGGGCGCAGTCCCGGCGGCGCGGCGTCGTCCACCCCGGCGACGCAGATTCCGGGAACGGTCAGGAGCACCTCACCATGAACGCCAACGGCACGACCGGCCGGCGCCGCATCCTGCGGTGGCTGCTCCCCGCACTGCTGATCGTCGGCTGGCTCGTCGTAGGCGGGGTGGGTGGCCCGTTCGCGGGCAAGCTGACCGAGGTGGCGGAGAACGACAACTCCGCGTTCCTGCCCGAGACGTCCGAGTCCACCAGGGTCGCAGAGCTGGAGCGCACGTTCACCGACGACGAATCCGTGCCCGCCGTCGTCGTCGCCGAGCGCACCCCCGGCGTGACACGTGCCGACCAACGGTTCCTCGCGGAGAAATCCGCGGCCTTCACCGCACTACCCGGTGTGGCCGGCGAACTGCCGCCACCCGTCCCCTCCGACGACGGCCGGGCGCTGCAACTGGTGGTGCCGATCGCCGCCGACACCGCTCCCGACGCGGCGGTCGAGAAGCTCCGGGAGATGCTGGCCTCCGACCGGCCCGGAGGCCTGACCGTCCTCGTCACGGGACCGGCCGCGCTCGGTGCCGATCTGGGAGAGGCGTTCGGCGGCATCGACGGACTCCTGCTGCTCGTCGCGGGTTCGGTCGTCGCGCTCATCCTGGTCCTGGTCTACCGCAGTCCCCTGCTGCCGGTCCTGGTGCTGCTGTCCGGCGTGTTCGCTCTGGGACTCGCCAGTCTGGTGGTGTACCTGCTCACCGACAACGGCGTCATCGACCTCGACGGACAGAGCCAGGGCATCCTGTTCATCCTCGTGTTCGGCGCCGCGACCGACTACGCGTTGTTGCTGGTGTCCCGATACCGGGAGCAGTTGCGGGACACCGACGACCGGCTGGCCGCGATGGCATCGGCATGGAAGGCCACCATCGAGCCGATCGCGGCATCGGCGGGCACTGTGATCCTCGGCGTGCTCTGCCTGTTGTTCAGCGACCTCCGGTCGAACCAGGGACTCGGGCCGGTCGCGGCCATCGGCATCGGCTCCGCGTTGTTCGCGGCCACGACGTTCCTCCCTGCCGTGCTCGCCGTCTTCGGCCGGTCGGCGTTCTGGCCGTACCGGCCGAAGGTGGGTTCACCGCATCCGGAGGAGAGCGGCCTCTGGCGGCGGATCGCGGCACGCGTCGGCTCCTCGCCGCGACTGATCTGGGTGGCCACCACGCTGGTGCTGCTCGTGGGAACGGCGTTCCTGCCGCAACTGCGGGCCTCCGGCACCGCCGAGTCCGACGTCTTCCTGAACGACGTGGACTCGGTCGCGGGCCAGGAGGTCCTGAGTGAACACTTCGTCGCGGGGTCGGGCAGCCCTGCCGTGATCATCGCCGACGCGGGCCGGATCGACGACGTAGCGGCCGCGGCACGGGTCGACGGCGTGGCCGAGGTGTCGATCACGACCGGACCGGACGGCGAACCGAGGACGGAGGACGGCGCGGCGCGCATCGAAGCCACCCTGTCCGATCCGGCCGATTCCGGATCGGCCGTCGCCACCGTGGAACGGCTGCGCGAGGCCGTGCACGCGGTACCGGGCGCCGATGCGAAGGTCGGCGGACGTACCGCCGCCCAGCTCGACACGCAGAACGTCTCCGAGCGCGACCGCAATCTGATCATGCCGATCGTTCTCGGGGTGATCTTCGTGGTGCTCGCGTTGCTGTTGCGCTCGCTGCTGGCACCGCTGCTGCTGATCGCGACGGTCGTGCTGTCGTTCGCCGCGACCATGGGGGTGTCCGCGCTGGTGTTCAACCATGTGCTCGACTTCCCCGGAGCGGACCCGGTCGTGCCACTGTTCGGCTTCGTGTTCCTGGTGGCGCTCGGCATCGACTACAACATCTTCCTCATGACCAGAGTGCGTGAGGAGACGCTCCGGCAGGGCACCAGGGCCGGCGTACTGCGCGGGTTGACGGTCACCGGCGGCGTGATCACCTCCGCGGGAGTCGTGCTGGCCGCCACGTTCGCCGCGTTGGCGGTGCTGCCGATCCTCTTCCTCGCGCAGATCGCGTTCATCGTCGCGTTCGGGGTGCTGCTCGACACGCTGATCGTGCGGTCACTGCTCGTCCCGGCGCTGGCGATCGACCTCGGCGGACGCATCTGGTGGCCGTCGCGGCTGCGGGAACGCAGCTGATCCGCACCGGCCTCCGTCCGACCGCGGCCGCCGCCATGTCGCCGGGACGTCGTCAGACCGGTGCGATGCGGGCCTTGAGCAGGCAGAAGGAGTTGCCCTCGGGGTCTTCGAGGACGTTCCACGGCTCCTCGCCGGTCTGGCCGATGTCTGCCGGACGTGCCCCGAGTTCCAGCAACCGTTCGAGTTCCGCGTCGGCGTCCCGATCGGTCGGGTTGAGGTCGATGTGGAGCCCGGACTTCGCCTCGGCCGGTTCGCCGGTGCGGAGGATGATCGTCGCCTGCGGACCGCCGAAGCCCTCGCGCGGCCCGATCTCGACGGCGTAGCCCTCGCCCTCCTCCGCGTACTCGCGGCCGAGCTCGACGAAGTCCAGAACCTCGCACCAGAACCGCGCCAGCACCTCGGGGTCGCGGCAATCGAGGACGAGCTCACCGATACGACAGGCCATTGTCCGATCCTGCTTTCACCGTGGGAACCGTGTACCTGTCCCGCCGGGAGGCTCACCCGGCGGGAACAGGTCCGGACCGTATCGGCAACGGACACGGCGGCGCGACGGTTTTTTCGAGCCCGAAACCCGCGCCGCCGTGGACCGCCCGCGTTCCGGGGTGCCGGTTGCTCCGCGACGAGTCACCCGTCGAGCTCGACCAGACGTACCGGGCCGAGCAGTCCGGACGGTTGGACGTCCCATTCCGCGGGCGGTGTGGTCCGCCAGCTCATGAAATGGTCGTCGGGCAGCGTCCCGGCGCGCGCCATCGCCCGCACTCGGTTCGCCGCGAGGTTCGTCACCTCGATGTCCAGCACGTTCTCGCCGGCCCGGAGTGTCTCGCCGAGCGGGAGCCGGAACGGGATGGCCCACGCGACGCCGACCTCGGTGCCGTTCACCGTGATCCGGGCGGTCTCCCGCACGGTGCCGAGGTCGAGCGCCCAGGCACGGTTCGCGTCGCCGGGTTCCAGCGTGAACGTCAGCGAGTACCGTGCGGTCCCCGAGAACGCCGCTTCCGGTTCGCCCAGTTCGGTCCACGAGGTGAGCGCGTCGAGCGTGCGCCGGCGCGGCAGGTCCGGACCGCCGTCCAGGAACTCCAGGGACCACCGGCCGCGAAGGTCGCGGCGCTCCCCTTCCGGCGTGGACGTGCGGAAACCGGGTGCGCTGATGCGCCGCCGCTCGAACGCACGGAGGACGACGCTCTCGCCCGGGTCGAGGGACACGTGCACCTGACTGCTCCGCCGCGCACGCCGGTGGCGGGCACGGCCACGTTCGTCCCGCAGTGGATCGAGCGCGGCAACCGATGCTGCCGTGGTTCCGAGCGTGTGCCAGCCGCGGACCGGCTCCGCGGTCAGGTTGGCCACGAAGTAGTCCGCGCCGTCGTCGTGGAACCGGCGCACCACGTGCAACCCCGCGTCGGCCAGCGGTTCACGCACCGCACCGGCGTCGGCGAGGGCGTCGTCCACACCGCTGCGGTCGGTGACCACGACACGGCCGGCACCCACCCGCCGCGTCCCGTGGGCGCCGGTGCCCGGTGCCAGCGCCGCGATCAGTTCCCGCAACCGGGTGCGACGCTCGTCGAGCCCGCCCAGCCCGGGAACGTCGCGGGGCGACGCGCCCACGAAGATCACGGTCGCTCCGGCGGTGGCGAACTCGTGGAGCTTGGCGAGCGTGTCCACGGGCATCAGCTCGGCACCGGGGACGACGACGGCCGCATAGCCGGACCGTCCATTGGAGACACCGCCGCGACGGCCGTCGAACTCGGCGAGCTGCCGATCGGATGCCCAGTCGAACTGCCAGCCCCTGCGTTCCAGTCCACCCACGACCTCGTCGGCCCCGCTCGGATGCGGATACATCCAGCCGTCGCCGTCCCAGTGGTAGTCCGGCGTCAGCTCGCCGTCCTGCTCCCGCATACCGCCACCGTCCGGCGTGGCCCACACGTCGTGCTGGGGCCAGTACACGAGCACGTCGTTGCCGTGCCTGCCGTGCTGCAGGATCGACTGGCACCGCGTGATGTATCCGGTCAGTTCCGAGACGTACCGCCACCAGGGATTCTCCGGGCGCAGCTGGGTGGCCGCGTAGAAGTTGACACCCGGCCACGGGGCGTCCTGCGGCGAGTACGTCGTGCCGTGGAACACCACGTGGTTGATGCCGGCGGCGAACAGGATGTCGACCGCGGGTTTGATCTGCGACAACGACACGTGATGGTGCTCGTCCCGCCAGGTGACCGTCTCCGCGCCGACGAGTTCGCCGCCGCCCAGGTGTGCGGCCGAGGACGCCATGCGCCACACGAGCGGCACGGGGTCCTGGGCCCCGGCGCCGTGTCGCAGCCCGGGAATCGGGATGTTCTCACCACCGGTGTACTCGGTCTCCGGGATGTCGGCGGCGCCGTAGACGTCGAGCAGGTTCGCCGGCGACCCGTGTGCCTGGTTGCGGGTGAGCCAGTCGCGTTCCGCGCTGAACTCGGTGAACGGCCGCGCGAACCGTTCGAGGAACAGGTCGGAGTAGGTCTCCCGCACGTCCGACAACAGCCGGGTCCGGGTCTCGGACGTGTCTCCGGTGTCGAACAGTTCCGGCAGGTGCGGCGTGAGCTCGTAGCCGCGGAGCCGGGCGAAGTCCCGCAGTGCCGACGGCGTCCAGTCGATTCCTCCCAGCTCGAAGGAGTCGTGGAACAGCGCGCGGATCCCGTTCCGACTGCCGACGGCGTCGGCGAAGTGGTCCAGATGGTGCCGGATGGCGCTCTCGTCGAAGTAGTCCGCCATCAGGCCCTTGCCGCCGGGGCCCGCCCGCTCGACGCGTTTGAGTACCCAGCCGTTGAACACCCCGGTGAGCCGCCAGTTTCCGGGTGGGGCGGTCCAGTCCAGCTTCCGGTTTCGGTCGATCCGTGCGGTCAGGTCCACGGTCTCGCCGGTCTCGACCTCGCGGGCCACCAGCGCGACCGGCTCGGGTTCAGGGATGGGCGGCATCGGCGGGCGCAGGTCCGGACGCGACAGTCGCTCCTCGTCGACCAGGTCCGGATGCGGCGGATGAATCGTTTTCACCGGTTCGTCGAGCCGCTGCCCGCCTCGCAGTTCCCAGTGTTCGACGAGGGCGCGACCGGCGCTCTGCCGCACGTCCATCCACGGGCCGCCGAAGGTCCAGCCCGAGCCCGACGTCAGATCGACACCGAGGCCACGTTCCGCAGCCGACCGGAGTGCCGTGTCGAGGGCGGCGAGCCATTCACGGCTCAGGTAGGGAAGAATCCGGTCCTCGTCACGCTGCGATTCGTAGATGGGCTGGATCTCGACCCCACCGAATCCGTGGCCCGCGAGCTGGTCGAGCTCGTCGCGGAGGCCGTCACCCGTGACCGCGCTGCCCAGCCACCACCAGCGCGTCCACGGTCGTGTTTCCCGGTCGAACGCGGGCCAGCGGAGCGGATTCGACGCGCCCTCGGATGCCGGGGATCGCGCCGCCTGTGCCGCTTGTGCCGGCAGTGCCGCACCGCCGACCACCGCGATCCCCGTCAACGCTCCGCCGTAGATGAACTGCCTGCGATTGAGCATTTCCACCCGCCTCACCGTTGAAACGTTTCAAGAAACGCTAATCGTTTGCGAAGCGAACAGTCAACCGCGGCCCCTACCGGCCGATCGGGTCATACCCGGCGCCGCAACGGGGCCACGGCCACCCTGCGGCGGAACAAATCCCGTCGCGACGCGTTGCACCGGGAGTGAAGAAGATCGGATTCCTGTCCTTCGGCCACTGGTCCGACGCGCCGCACTCGCAGACACGCACGGCCTCGGACGCGTTGCTACAGGCGATCGAGCTCGCCGTCGCGGCGGAGGAGCTCGGGGCCGACGGCGCCTACTTCCGCGTCCACCACTTCGCGCGGCAGCACTCGTCGCCGTTTCCGCTGCTGGCGGCGATCGGGGCGCGCACGAGCCGCATCGAGATCGGCACCGGCGTGATCGACATGCGCTACGAGAACCCGCTCTACACCGCCGAGGACGCCGGTTCCGCCGACCTCATCGCGGGCGGACGGCTGCAGCTCGGCATCAGCCGCGGCTCGCCCGAGCAGGTCGTCGACGGCTGGCGCTACTTCGGCTTCGAGCCCCGGGAGGGCGCGACCGACGCGGACATGGGCCGCGAACACACCGAGACGCTGCTCTCCACCCTCGAGGGCAACGGCTTCGCGCGGCCGCACCCGCGCCCCATGTTCCCCAACCCGCCCGGCCTGCTGCGCGTCGAGCCGCATTCGGACGGCCTGCGCGAGCGCATCTGGTGGGGATCGGGCGCCAACGCCACGGCCCAGTGGGCGGCGCGACTCGGCATGAACCTGCAGAGCTCGACGCTCAAGGACGACGAGAGCGGCGAGCCGCTGCACGTTCAGCAGCGCAAACAGATCGAGGCCTACCGCGAGGCGTGGGACGCGGCAGGACACGCACGCACGCCGCGAGTCTCGGTCAGCCGCAGCATCTTCCCCATCGTCAGCGACCTCGACGACATGTACTTCGGCGATGCGGGCGAGTCCGGGGACAAGATCGGTTACATCGACGCCCATACGCGCGCCGTCTTCGGGCGTTCGTACGCAGGCGAGCCGGACGTGCTCGTCGAGCGGCTCGCCGAGGACGAGGCGATCGCCGCGGCCGACACGCTGCTGCTCACCGTGCCCAACCAGCTCGGGGTCGACTACAACGCGCATATCCTCGAGAGCGTCCTCACCCACGTGGCGCCGGAACTCGGCTGGCGCTGAGCACGGGACGAGGCGACGGGTCGAGGCGCCGGGTCGAGGCGCCGGGTGGAGAAGCCGGTGACGCGCGAAGGGAGCTGACCGGGTGGCACGCCTTCGTGTCGGTTGTGCGATGTGGACGCACCCTGCCTGGCAGGGACGGTTCGTACCGCCGTCGCTGCCGGCCACGCGACGGCTGCGCGCCTACGCCGGCTGGTGCAACGCGGTCGAGGGCAACACCACCTTCTACGCCACGCCCACGCGTGACACCGTCGCGAGCTGGGCTGCCCAGACCGACTCGGACTTCCGGTTCGTGGTGAAGCTGCCGAAGGTGGCCACGCACGAGCGCCGGTTCGTCGGCGTCGAGGCCGAGATGCGCGCGTTCCTCGACGCGATCGAACCGCTCGGCGAGCGCGCGGTGCTGTGGACCCAGCTGCCGCGCTCGTTCGGCCCGCCCGGACTCGATGCGCTCGGCCGGTTCCTGCGCAGGCTGCCGCCCGACCTCCCGCGTGCGGTGGAGGTGCGCGACCCGGTGTTCTTCACCGACGCCGGCGCAGCCTCCCGACTCGAGGCCACACTCGCGGGCGCGAACGCCGAGTGGGTGCCGTTCGACACGACTCTGCTGTTCGCCGCCCCGACGACCAGCGAGGCCGAGGAGGAGGCGTGGCGGCAGAAGCCACGGCTGCCGCGGCGGACACGCGCACTGACCGACCGGCCGATCGTGCGTTACCTCGGCCGAGACTCGGTCGACGAGACGATCGCGGGCTGGGAGCCGTGGACCACGGTGGTCGCCGACTGGGTGCGCGAGGGCCGCTCACCCACGGTCTTCCTGCACACCCCCGACAACCGCGACGCACCCATGCTGGCCCGCCGGTTTCATCAGGACGTCCGAACCCTGGTGCCCGACCTCGACCCGCTGCCGGAACCGGAGCCGATCGCACCGGCGACCCTGTTCTGACACCGCCGGCGCCGGATTCGACCTCCCCGGGCCGTCGACGAGCCGACCGGGCTACAGCAACTGCGGCATTCGGGTCGCCCGGTTCGCCACGGTCGCTGCGGCGGTCGCCACGACGACGAGGGCCGCGACGATCGCGGCCCCTCCCCACGTCAAGGGTGCGAAGTCGAGCACGGTGGCAACGGGAGTGAGGGTCGCGGCGAGACCCGCGAGCAGTGCGGTCACGGCCCACGCGGGGAAAGCGGGATTGGCGGTCCAGGACAGGGCAGGCTGACTGCGCAACGTCCAGGCGATGAGGGCGTGCGCGGTGAGCCAGGTCAGCACAGCACCGGTGCGGGCTTCGTCGGTGCTTGCGCCGAGCTCGGTGAGCAGCAGGTACGCCGGCAGGACAGCGAGGGTGAGCGTGGCCGCGGTGGTGGCGATGGCGGTCACGACCACCCGGTCGAGGAATCGGCTGTCGGCACGACGGGGCGGCCGGCGCATCGCTTGGGGGGCCGCCGGCTCGGCGACGAACGCAACCGAGGCACCGAGGTCCATGAAGATTTCCAGCAGGACGATGTGCACGGGCTGGAACGGACTGGGCAGGCCGAGCGCAAGGGCGAGGAGCAGCACGAGCACGAGCGCGAGCTTCGCCCCGAGATAGAACGCGACGGCCCGGCGCAGTTGGGCGCTGATGTTGCGGCCCTTGGCCACCGCGGTGATCACGGTCGGGTACGCATCGTCGGTGAGGACGACACCGGCGGTGGCGCGGGCGAGTTCGGCGCTGCGACGGCCCAGCACGATGCCGACGTCGGCGGCGGCGAGTGCCGGAGCATCGTTGGCACCGTCCCCGGTGACCGCGACGACCTCGCCCCGCTGTTGCAGGGCCCGTACGACACGGTGCTTGGCAGCCGGGGTCGCGCGGGGGATCACACTGCCGTGCCGGAGGCGGGTGGCCAGGTCTGCGTCCGACAGCGCATCGAGGTCCTGGCCGCGCAGGGTCTGGCCGGCGGGCAGCCCGGCCTGCGCGGCGACCGCGGCGGCGGTGGCGGGGTGGTCCCCGGTGACCACGATGGTGGCCACACCCGCGTCGGCGAACTCGGCGACGGCACCGCGAAGGCCGGGGCGGATCGGATCGGTGAACGCGGCGAGTCCCACGTAGGACAGCTCCCGTTCGACCGTTTCGCGGTCGAACGTTTCGGGGTCGTCGGGTTCGCGGTCGAGATACCGGTGGGCGAAGGCGACGACCCGCATCCCACGGCCCGACAGCGTGTCGAGTTCGGCGTCGAGCGCACTGCGCGTGGCGGGGTCGAGGCGGCAGCGGTCCAGCACGGCCTCCGGCGCGCCGGACACCGCCAGCACGATGCCGTCGCCTGTGGTGTGGGCGCGGGACACGAGCTTGCGGATCGGGTCGAAGGGGAACGTCGCCACCTGCCTGCCCTGCTGGGCGATGCCGGCCTCGGCGGCAGCGTGGGCGAGCTGGGTTTCCAGGGGATCCCGCTGTGCCGCGTCCTCGGATTGGCAGGCGAGCGCGACCTCCAGTACCCGCGAGCGGTCACCGCGGATCTCGGCGAGTTGCAGATCGTTCTCGGTGAGAGTGCCGGTCTTGTCGGTGACGACGGTGGTCACCGCGCCGAGGGTTTCCCCTGCACGCAACCGCCGCAGCAGCACTCCGCGACGCGCAAGCGCGCGGCCCCCGATCGCGAGCAACACCGTGATCAGGATGGGGAGTTCTTCGGGAACGGTCGCGAACGCGATGGTCAGTCCGGAGAGCAGCATTTCCTGCCAGGGCTGCCCGGTGAGCAGGCCGACGACGGGCACCAGCACGCTCGCCGCGATCGCGACGATCGCCACCGTCCTGGCCAGCTGGGACAGCCCGAGCTGCAACGGGGTCGGCGGCTCCTTGGTGTCGGCGACGAGTTTGCCCAGTCGCCCCAGCTGTGTCGTCCCACCGGTGGCGACCACGACGGCACGACCCTCGCCCGCAAGTACCGCGGTGCCGGCGTGCAGCACGCCGGAGCGTTCGGCGAGCTCGGTCCGTGCGGGCACCGGATGCTCGGTCTTGCCGACCGGGGCGGCCTCGCCGGTCAGGGTGGACTCGTCGGCCCGCAGCCCGCTTGCGAACAGCACGCGTGCGTCCGCGGGCACGACGTCGCCTGCCTCGACCGCGACGACATCGCCGGGTACGAGGTCGGCGGAGGGCACCTCGACGACGCCGCCCTCGCGCACCAGCCGCGCCGTCGGGGCGGTCAGCGCCTTCAACGCAGCGATGGCCCGCGCGGCCCGCATCTCGCTGGCCGTCTCGAGCGCCGCGACCACGACAACCACCGACGCGATCGCGATCGCGTCCACCATGTCCCCGAAGACGCCGGAGAGCACGGCCACCGCGATCAGCAGCAGTTGCAGCGGCTCGGTGAAGGATTCGGCCAGTTCCTCCCACCACGGTTCCCGCTTCTCGGCAGCAGCGGTGTTCGGGCCGTGGCGGGCGAGACGGCGCACCCGCTCGTCCTCCGGTAGTCCGGTCCTCCCGGTGTCCAGCCGCTCGACCACGTCCCCCGCGGTGAGGGCGTGCCACGCGGGTGACTGTTCCCCTCCGGTCACGCCGACTGCGGTGTCGGCCTCTCCTGCACGGGCGCGGGGCATCAGCTGTCCTCGACCGCGCGCAGCCTGCGTTGCGGTGCGTCCTCGACGGGAGGTTCGACGGGGGCTTCACGGCTCAGCGCGGCCTGCTCGAAGTCCGCCAGGTCCCGCGCGGCCTGTTCCACCGCCTCGCGGGCAGCCTGCCCACCGGGTGCGTCGAAGTAGTCCCGCGCGGCGATCTTGGCCAGCCACGAGCGGTACCGCTCCAGGTCGGACTCAGACTCTTCCACCTCGGCATAGGTAGCCCGTCCGCGCGCCCGCTCGGACTCCAGCTCCTGCCGGAACTCCGGTAACCGTTCCAGCATCTCCGCGTACTCGTCGTCGCGGGCGGCGTTGAACTCCGCGACCACGCTCCGCTCCTCGTCGCCGTCGGCGAAACGCATCGTCAGCACGCGCGCACTGCCACCCTGCCTGCGCACCTTGTCGGCCAGCCGCCGCACCTGCCGCACCACCTCCGGTTCGGCAGGCAACAGGCACACCGACTGCTGCAGGTACAGCGCCCCCAACGAGCGCAGCTTGCGCCACACGGTCACGCGCAACGTCCCCGCCGCGCCCGCGGTCGACACGCTGACCATCAGCCAGCTCCGGCTGTCGGCTTCGCTCGTCACGCCGCAATGTTACTCCCGTAACACCAGCACGCAAGGGCCTCGGGTGCAACGCATCAGCGGAAACGTTGCGCGTCACAGTGCGCGCGTAAGTGAGATGATGATCTTGACGAACCGGCGACCTGTTCGGGCACCACGGGCTGGTTGACCTCTAGTTCGGTCGAAATCTTGGCGCCGTGTCGATGGAGCCCTTCGGACGTGGAGCGTGACGATGAAGATTCGGCCGCACGTGAGTGATCCAGTGGCTCAGAATGATGTCGAAGCAGTGGTGGAACGGTTCGCCCCAGCCGAGCTCCGTCAGTGGATCGCAGGGCGGGCACGACCGCTGCCGCTCGATCCCGGGAGTGCGCCGGTGCGACTACCCGAGTCGCTCTCGCGGGCCAGCGTCGTCGGTTCGCTCGGCCAGGGAGCTGGTACGTGCTACGCACGTCCTGCTGCGGGCACTTGTCGAGCAGGCGGGCTTCCGAGTCGTGGCTATCGAGGGCACCATCGAGACGGCTGTCGCGCTCGAACGGTTCGTCCGCACCGGCGAGGGCGAGCCCGCCACGCTCATTGCCACCAGTCGCCGGTGACCCGCGCACCGTGCCACCGGTGGAAACCCACCGCTACCGCGTCGCCGCCCTGACCGTGGGCTCGGGCTCGGCACCGTTCGCCGTCGCGGACCCGCCCTACGAGCTCACCGAGTACGCGTTCGCCGACGCACCCCACGACATCGCACTACTGGAGTTGGCAACCTCGAACCGTGTACTCCCGAAGCCTCCCGACCCCTAATCCAATCCTTGGAGTGCCCCGGTGGGAACCGCAAAGGATGGGAACGGGACTGACCAGGGTGCGCTCACCGGGACTTTGACGATCAACGCGGTATTCGACCTCCCCGAAGCACCCCGGAAGTCGTCATGATCAGCCCAGCTGCACGGTGGTATCGCGATCACGTGAGAGCACGACGTGCACCTGTACCTCAAGCGTGCCCATGGCACGGCCCTGCGGTTCGGGACGGCGCGCGCCGGCTGAACAGCAGGACTCGCGGTCCGGAGTGCACAACTCGCTGTCGGGAACGCAGGACTCGAGGTGTCACAGGAGCTTGGCCGGGGTGATGGGCAGGTCGCGGAGGCGTTTGCCCGTCGCGTTGTGGATGGCGTTCGCGACCGCCGCCGCGACACCGGTGATGCCCACCTCACCGATGCCGAGCAGGCCCAGCGGCATGGTCGGGTCCGGCTCGTCGAGGTAGGCGATGTCGATCGGCGGGATGTCGGCGTGGACGGGCACGTGGTAACCCGACAGGCTCGGGTTCATGATCCGGCCGCTGCGCGGGTCCACGTGCGCCTCTTCGGTGAGCGCCATCCCGATGCCCATGACGATCCCGCCACGGAGCTGGCTGACCGCGGTCTTGCGGTTCATGACACGGCCGACGTCGAACGCGCCCGTCCACCGGGAGACGCGCACCTCGCCGGTGTCGGCATCGACTCGGACCTCGCAGAAGTGCGCGCCACATGCGGCCTTCTGCCACCTGCGCATGTCGCGCGCCGTCCTCGCCATGAACCGCGCCTGGCCCGCCGCCTTGCCGATCCTGGTGTCCGAACCGACCGCCGCCTCGATGTAGGGCACCTTCGCGGCGGCGACAATCTCGGCCGGCGTTCGGCCCGCTGTGCCCGAACGCCGCGCCAACGTGTCGAGCCGCCGCGTGAGCTTCCGGCACGCAGCGAGCACGCTGGCCGCGACACTCGAGGTCTGCATCGAGCCGCCCGCCATCGCGCCCTCGGGCAGCGCCGAGTCGCCGCACTCGACGTGCACCGCGTCGAACGGCACGCCGAGCGCGTCGGCCGCGATCTGCGCCTGCACTGTCGCCGCACCGACGCCGATCTCGTGTAGTCCACTGCGGACGGTCACGCTGCCGTCGGCGGCGAGCCGTACGGTCACGTTCGCCGTGAGACGCAGTTGCGGGTGGTACGCCGTCGCCACGCCCGTGCCGACGAGCCAGCGGCCGTCGCGTGTCGTGCCGGGCTCCGGCGAGCGGTCGGCCCAGCCGAAACGATGCGCGCCCAGCTCATAGGCCTCACGCAGCATCCGGTGCGAGAACTTCTTGCCGTCGATGGGATTTCGCTCGGGCTCGTTACGCATGCGCAGCTCGATCGGGTCGGCGCCCAGCTCGTACGCGAGCTCGTCGATCGCCGACTCGAGCGCGAACGACCCGATCGCGTCGCCCGGTGCGCGCACGGCCGTGTTCGGAATCCAGTCGAGCGTCACCGAGCTCTGCCCCGTACGGATGTTGGCGGCGCCGTAGAGGTGGTTCGCGGGTGTGACGGCGGGTTCCGGCTGACCGCCGACCGGGCTCTTCCTGGTGACCGCGGTGTGCACGAGTGCGGTGAGCTTCCCGTCCCGACCGGCGCCGAGCGCCACGCGCTGAGTCGACGGTGTCCGCGCGCCGACCGTGCGGTAGACGTCCTCGCGGGTGAGCGACAGCCGGACCGGGCGGCCCGTCGCCCGCGCGGCGAGCACCGCGAGGATCACACCCGGCCACGCGAAGCCCTTGCCGCCGAACCCGCCGCCGACGAACGGCGCCAGCACCCGCACCTTGGCCTCCGGCACCCCGAACCGGAGCGCGAGATGCGCGCGCAGCCACGCCATGTTCTGTGTCGCGTCGTGCACGGCGAGCTCGTCTCCGTGCCACACGGCGGTCGTCGCATGCGGCTCGATCGCGTTGTGGTGGTGCTGCGGCGTCGAGTACTCCGAGTCGACGACGACCGGTGCCGCCGCGAGTGCCGCGTCGGCGTCGCCCTTCTTCGCACCGGTGGGCATGAGCATGTTTCCCTTGTCCAGCACGGCGTTCGGCAGCTCCGCGGCGAAGTCCACAGTGGCGGGAAGACGCTCGTAGGTCACCTCGACGAGCGCGGCCGCCTCGCGTGCGGCGTGGGAATGCTCGGCCACGACGACGGCGACCGGCTGGCCGTCCCAGTGCACCTCGTCGGTGTTGAGGTAGTTGACCTGCGTGCCGGAGACCATCGTGCTCATGTTGACGGGGGAGACTCGCTTCGGCGGGTTGAGCTTCGGCGCGTTGTGGTGCGTCAGCACCGCCACCACTCCGGGAAGCGCCTCGGCGGCGGAGGTGTCGATGCCGGTGATCCGGCCACGGCTGACGGTCGCGGTCACCAGTGCCGCATGGGTGAGGCCGGCAAGGTCGTGCTCGGCCGCGAAGCGCGCCGCGCCGGTGGTCTTCGCCGGCCCGTCGACGCGATCGACCGGTGCGCCGACCACGGGCTCACGGGTGGTGTTGTGAGTGCTGGTCATGCGGCACTCCCGGCTGCGGCGTGTTCCTGGAGCTCGCGCAGGGTCGCCACGATCGTGCGGCGTGCGAGCTCCACCTTGAACGCGTTGTCGTGTTGTGGGGTGGCCGCGGCGAGCTCGGCCTCGGCGGCACGGGCGAAGGTCTCCTCGGTGGCGGGTGCGCCGACGAGCAGTCGTTCGGCCTCGGCGGCACGCCACGGGAGTGGCGCCACGCCGCCCAGCGCGACGCGTGCGTCGACGATCGTGTCACCGTCGAGGCGCAGCGCGGCCGCCACGGAGACGAGCGCGAACGCGTACGAAGCCCGGTCGCGCACCTTGCGGTAACGGGACCGCGGGGCCGCGTCGGCAGCGGGCAGCTCGACGGCGGTGATCAGCTCGTCACGCTCGAGCACGGTCTCGACATGCGGAGTGTCGCCCGGCGGCCGGTACAGCTCCAGCACGGGAACGCGGCGCGTACCCCGGATGCTCTCCACCTCGACGACGGCGTCGAGCGCCGCGAGCGCAACCGCCATGTCCGAGGGGTGCGTCGCGACGCAGTGCTCGCTCACCCCCAGGATCGCCGCGTCGCGCGTGATGCCGCCGAGTGCGCCGCAGCCGCTGCCCGGCTCGCGCTTCGCGCACGGCGACGCGGTGTCGTAGAAGTACGGACATCGCGTGCGCTGCAACAGATTCCCGCCGACGGTCGCCATGTTGCGCAGCTGCGCCGACGCGCCGTTGAGCACTGCCTGCGAGAGCACGGGGTAGCGCGTACGAACGAGCGGGTGCGCGGCGAGCGCGCTGTTGCGCACGCCGGCTCCGACGCGGACACCGCCGCCGGGCAACTCGTCGATGCCGGTCAGCGGCAGCCGAGTGACGTCGACGACCACGTCGGGCCGCTCGACGTTCTCGCGAATGAGGTCGACGAGATTCGTGCCGCCGCCGAGGAACTTCGCGCCCGGCCTCTCGGCGACGGTGCGCAGCGCGGTGGTGACGTCCGTGGCCGTCACGTAGTCGAACGTTCTCATCGCACGACCTCCGCGACCGCCTCGACGACCCCGTTGTAGGCGCCGCAGCGGCAGATATTGCCGCTCATGCGTTCCCGGATCTCCTCGTCGGTCAGCTCCTCGCCCTCGGCCGCCGGGTCCTCGCTGACGGCGCTGGGCATGCCGTCCTTGTGCTCGGCGAGCATCCCGATCGCCGAGCAGATCTGGCCGGAGGTGCAGTAGCCGCATTGGAACCCGTCGTGGCGGACGAAGGCCTCCTGCAGCGGATGATCGACGCCTTCGATCGTCGTGATCTCGCGGTCGGCGTACTGCACGGTGAGCGCGAGGCAGGCGTTGATCCGCTCGCCGTCGGCGAGCACCGTGCACGCGCCGCACGCGCCCTGGTCGCAGCCCTTCTTCGTGCCGGGCAGCCCGAGGTGCTCGCGCAGCGCGTCGAGCAGGCTGACCTGCGGGGGAATGTCGAGCCGTCGGTCGGCCCCGTTGACGCGCAAGCGCACCTCGGCCATCGCGGTCTCCTTCGTCGTGGTGGATGTACCGCGAAGTTAACAGAACGCCGTACCGCTAACAAGAGAACGGTGTTCCTTTAACCCGTTACCTATACTCCGCTGAGACATGGATCAGGAAACGTTCGTACGGGCAAGGCGTCCGGAACAGAAACAGCAGCGCCGCGAGGCGATCCTCGCGGCGGCGGGGGAGCTCGCGCTCGAACGCGGGGTGCGCAACGTCAGCCTCGGCGACATCGCCAAACGGGTGGGCTTCGCGAAGTCGAACGTGGTGCGCTACTTCGGCACCCGTGAGGAGATCTACCTCGAACTCTCACTGGTCCACGGACGGCAGTGGGTCGACGAGGTCAAGCGGCGGCTGCCGTGCGAGGGGATCGTCGACGCGCTCGTCGAGCCGCTCGGCGAAAGACCGCTGCTGTGCGACCTGATCAGCCAGGGCGGCACGTCGCTCGAGCACAACGTCGGGGTGGAGGCGGCGGCGGAGTTCAAACGCACCATGCACGGGCTGATCGTCGAGCTGGCGGTGGCGATCGCGGAGTGCTCCGCCGAGCTCACCGAAGCCGAGGCGAGCGAGGTGGTCACGGCGGCGGCCGCCTGCGCGATGGCGTTCTACCCGGCCGCGAACCCGCCGCCGACACTGCGCGAGGCCTACGACCGCCATCCCGAGCTGGCCGCCATGCAGGTGGAGTTCGTGCCCGCGACGAAGCGGGCGGTAGCCGCGCTCCTCGCGGGTATTCCGACGTTGCGGTGAACGCCGGAATACCCCCGAAGGAGCCGGATCGGTCGGTGTCTGCGAGTCGTCAGCGAACGTGGAAGGTGTCGGGGTGTGCGCCGACGCGTTCTCCGCGGTCGAGGCCCGCGAGTGTGCCGAGGTCGTCGCGGTCGAGCTCGAAGTCGAACAGCTCGAGGTTGGCCTTGATGCGCGACGGCGTGACCGACTTCGGGATGATCACGTTGCCGAGCTGCAGATGCCAACGCAGCACCACCTGTGCGGGCGTCTTGCCGTACTTCTCGGCGAGCGCGGTCACGGTCGGGTCGGTGAGGACGTCGCCGCCCTGCGCGAGCGGGCCCCACGCCTCGGTGGCGATGCCGTGCTCGGAGTGGTACTTGCGCAGCTCCGGCTGTTGCAAGTACGGGTGCAGCTCGACCTGGTTGACCGCGGGGACGATGTCCGACTCCTCGGCGAGCCGGTCGAGGTGTTCGGGCTGGAAGTTCGACACGCCGATCGCCTTCGCGCGACCCTCGGCGTGGATCTTCTCGAACGCGCGCCACGTGTCCACATAGCGGTCGACGTCCGGCATCGGCCAGTGGATCAGGTACAGGTCGACGTAGTCGGTGCCGAGCTTCTCGAGGCTGGTGTCGAACGCCTTGAGCGTCTCGTCGTAGCCCTGGTCGGCGTTCCACAACTTCGTGGTGAGGAAGATGTCCTCGCGCGCGACGTCCGAGTCGGCGATGGCCTTGCCGACCTCGCCCTCGTTGCCGTATGCGGCAGCGGTGTCGATGCTGCGGTAGCCGGCCTCGAGCGCGGAGGTGACGGCTGCCACCGTCTCGTCGGCGCCGACCTTGAAGACGCCGAAACCGACCTGCGGCATCGCTACGCCGTTGTTCAGTGCGATCGTGGGTACGTTCGTTGGTGCCATGCCCGGTCCAACGCGTGTCCGGCCGCGTGTATTCGCGTGAGCAACGGGGGCTTGATCACATCGCACCCCAGCTCGGGGAACCTTCGCGCGCAGGACGCGCACGGTGCGACCTCGCCACCCTCGGAGTGCCCCCGACGGGACTCGAACCCGCACTGAATCGGTTTTAAGCCGACTGCCTCTGCCGATTGGGCTACGGGGGCACCTAGCAGCTTAAGGCCCTGCGCACGGCTGGGGTCCGTGAACCCCGTCACCCGGCCTGCCACCCGCCGACACCCGGCCGCGCGGACTCGGCCACCGACACACGAATGCGGCCCCGAGTCGTCACCTCGGGGCCGCATCTCGAAGCCGGTCGTGTCCGGGTCAGGACTTGGACGCCCTGTTGAACTCTTCCTTCGGGTTGTTGATCTGCCCGAGCGAGATCGTCTCGCGCTTGAACAGTCCGCCGAGGGCCCAGTCCAGCATGATGCGGACCTTGCGGTTGAAGGTCGGCATCGCGTGGACGTGGTAGGCGCGGTGGAAGAGCCAGGCGGGGAAGCCCTTGATCTTCATCTTCATCGCGTCGGCCACACCCTTGTGCAGGCCGAGACCGGCGACCGCGCCCAGGTTCTTGTGGTAATAGTCCGTCGGTTTGCCGCCGCGCAGCGAGGCGATGATGTTCTTCGCCAGGTGGCGGGCCTGCCGCACGGCGTGCTGCGCGTTCGGCGGGCACGTGGCCGTGGGGTCCTCCTCGGTGCGCGACAGGTCCGGCACGGCCGAGACGTCACCGGAGGTCCACACGTCGGAGTGGCCGACGACGTTCAGCGCGGCGGTCGCCTCGAGCCGGCCGCGCTTGTCGGTCGGCAGGTCGGACTCGGCGACCACCGGGTTGGCCTTCACGCCCGCGGTCCAGATGATGGTGTCGCTGTCGAACTCGGTGCCGTCGGACAGCACGACGTGGCCGTTCTCGAACGACTTCGCCGCCGTCGACAGGTACACCTCGATGCCGCGCTTCTCGAGCTGCTCGACCGTCCACACGCCGAGGGTGTCGCGCACCTCGGGCAGGATCCGGCCTGCCGCCTCGACGAGCACCCAGCGGATGTCGTCGGGCTCGATGTTCTCGTAGTACGTCGAGGCGTCGCGGGTCATGTCCTCGAGCTCGGCCAACGCCTCGATGCCCGCGAAGCCGCCGCCGACGACCGTGAAGGTCAGCAATCGCTTGCGCAGGTCGGGGTCGAGGGTGCTGGACGCCTCGTCGAGCTTGGTGAGCACGTGGTTGCGCAGGTAGATGGCCTCGCCGACCGTCTTGATGCCGATGCCCTGCTCGGCGAGCCCCGGGATCGGCAGCAGGCGCGGCACCGAGCCGAGCGCCACGACGAGGACGTCGTAGCCGAGCTGCTCGATGTGCCCGTCGGCGGCCTCGACCGTCACGGTCTTGCGCTCGTGCTCGATCTTGTTCACCCGAGCGGTGAGCACGTGACAGCGTCGGAGCACCCGGCGCAGCGGCACCACCACATGCCGAGGCTCGATCGACCCGGCGGCCGCTTCCGGCAGGAAGGGCTGGTAGGTCATGTGCGGCTGCGGATCGACGATCGTCACGGAGGCCTCGTTGGCCCGGAGCTTCTTCTGGAGGCCCAGCGCCGTGTAGAGGCCGACGTATCCGCCGCCGAGGATGAGGATCCTCGTCGGTTCCGACTTGACTGCCATGTGCTTCAGTTTCCCACTAACCGCCAGTACCCACTAACCGGGTTGGCCAGGTGTGATCGGTGTCGCCGCTTCAACCCAAACGATTCAGTTGACAGGACCTTTACACGGACCTACGGGGTGTCGCAAGGGTCGCGGCAGGGCCACGACGGGGGCTCACGGGCCGCTCCGGAGGTCCAGCACCGCGTCGACCCGGTCGCCGTCGACGGTGAGTACGGCGCCCCTGTCGACGAGCAGTCGTCGAGCCCCGACGTTCGCCGTCGTCGTGCTCGCGACCACCCGCCGCGCCGTCGTCACACGCGCCATGGTCAGCAACTCGGCCAGCACGGCACGCCCGAGGCCCAGGCCGCGGTACGACCGCCCCAGCCACATACCGACCTCGACGTCCACACCGACCGGTTCGAGGCGCGCGGCACCGACCACACGCTCGTCGACCACCACGAGATACGTCTGCTCCACCGGGCGCTCCGCCTCGATCGACCTGGTCAGGTGGAAGTCACGGAACGCCTGCCGCCGCGTGTCGTTCCACCCCGGCTCTCCCGCGACGGGCGGCATGACCTCCAGCGGATCGGTTTCGGCGACGGCGACCGCCAGCAGGTCGGCGAGGTTGCGGCCGTCGAGCGGGCGCAGCTCGCATCGCGGAGCCGCCATTCGCCTCACCCCCACGTCCCGAGTGGATCCCCCGGTGCCGGCGACGCTGTGTACTCGCCGAATCATCACCGGGACAGGTCAATGCTGCGCGACCAGGTCCACGCGACAGCGGCCGGTGGCCGCGCGCGCAAGCCGCGCATCGGCGGTCACGAGCGGAATGCCACGCTCCTCGGCCACTGCGACGTACGCCGCGCCGTACCCGCTGACGGCGTCGCGCAACCGCCACATCCGGACGAGCAGTTCGTCCAGCGGAACGGACTCGACCCCGAGCAACGGGAGCCGCTCCACCGCGCGGGCACCCTGCCCTTCCTTGAGCTTGCCACCGAGCGTGAGCCCTCGAGCCACCGAGAAGACCTCGGCCTTCCAGTGTTCGGGTGCCACCCACTCGAGGTCCCGTGCCAACGCGGCTCGCGCGCCGCGCCCGCGGGCGTCCGCATAGAGCAACATGTTCGCCAGGACCGAAGCGTCGACGACGATCACGCGGCGCCGTCCGCACCGGACACCCCGAGGCCACCGCCCCGCTCCCCCGGCCGTGCCTGTTCCAGGAGCTCCGCGGCGCCCGGGGCGTCACCCTCGGCGCCACCGCCGGCGGTGAGCTCCCGTTCGATCTCCGAGATCAGCTGCCGATTGCCACTGAACGCGGCCTGCCGCTGCAGCACGCTCAGCAGGAAGGCCTGCAGCGACTGCCCGCGCTCCCGGGCGTCCCGCGCCAGCGCGTCCTTGACGTCGTCCGGCACGTCACGAATGGTCAACACCGCCATGGCTGCATTTTGCAGTCATAGTGCAGTCCAGGTCAAGTCAACCCTGGAGGCCGGCGAGTTCCTTCGCGCTGCTCAACACGTCGCGGAGCATCTCCGGGGTGAGCCGTCCTGTGAAGGTGTTCTGCTGGCTGACGTGGTAACAGCCGACGAGGTGCAGCGGGGCCGGACCTGCCAGTTCGACGTGGGCGGCGTGGCCGAACGTCGGCCGCGGTCGCGGCACCTCCCACCCGGCCCGCGCCAGCACCGGCAACAACGCCTGCCAGCCGAACGCGCCCAGCACGACGATCGCGCGCACGGTGGGAGCGAGCAGGTCGAGTTCCTCGGCGAGCCAGCCGCCGCACGTGTCCCGTTCGGCCGGGGTCGGCTTGTTGGCGGGCGGGGCGCAGTGCACCGGCGAGGTGATCCGCGTGCCGTACAGCTCCAGGCCGTCGCCGGCATGGGTCGCGGTCGGCTGTGATGCGAGCCCGACGTCGTACATGGCCCGGTACAGCACGTCGCCGGAACGGTCGCCGGTGAACATGCGGCCGGTGCGGTTGGCGCCGTGGGCAGCCGGCGCCAACCCGACGATCACCAGTGCGGCGTCGGCGGGCCCGAACCCCGGCACCGGCCTGCCCCAGTACGTCTCGTCGGCGTAGGCCGCGCGTTTGGTCTCCGCGACGTGCTCGCGCCACTCGACCAGCCGCGGGCACGCACGGCATTCGGTCAGGTCCGCGTCCAGTTCAGCCAGCGTCCGTCCCACAGGCGCCATTCTCACCCCGTCGACCGGGCACCCCCACCGGCACGTCTGCACAGCCGCTCCACCGCGTCGGCGGCCCTGTCGATACCGCCGCCCGCGCGGACCTCGTCCCGCAGTTCCCTGGCCCGGCGAGCCTTGCCGAGGGCGGCGTCGACGGCGGCGCGCAGGGTCGGCGCGTCCCACGGCTCGTCGGGCTGCACTCCCGCTCCGATCGCGGCGAGCATGGCGGCGTTCGCCGACTGGTCGACGGCCTGCGGAACGAGCACCGTCGGCACGCCGAACCACAGCGACTCCGCCGCACTGCCCATGCCCGCATGGCTGACGAACACCGCGGCGTGTTCCAGCACGTCCAGCTGCGGCTGCGTGCGGGCGGCCGTCACGCCCGGTGGCAGCTCGCCGAGGTCGGCCGGGTCGACCTTGCCAGTGGCGAGCACGACGCGGTGATCGTCGGCGAGCCCGTCGACGCAGGCGCGGTAGATGTCGGGCCGTTCGGTGTAACTCGTTCCCAGTGCGACGTAGACGAGCGGGCGGTCGTCGCCCGGTCCCGGCCTCCACCCGGTTCGGCGGGCCGGATCGACACACGGGCCTGCGAACACGTAGCGATCGGCGACGCGGTCGGCGTTCGGCTGCAGCACGCGGGGGATCAGCACCACACACGACGGCGGCGTTCCGGTGAACTCGTCGGCGTCGATGTCCATGCCGTTCTCGTCGAGCCACGCGCGCAGCGTCGCGTAGTACCGCGCGCCCGACGGCGACGCCCGCAGCGCCTGGTTGAACTCGGCCATCTCCTCCGCCATGCCCTCCCACGCGACGTAGGCGGTGGACAGCTGCACCGCGGGTACGTCCCAGTGGTGGGCGGCGACACGGCCCGCGAACCCGCCGATGTCGTAGAGCGCCGCGTCGGGCCGGTCGATGCCGCCTGCGACGGGGAGCGCCGTGATCGCGTCGTCGAGGAACACCTGCATGGCCTCGCCCGTGTCCTCGGGCCAGTGCTCGTCGGCCGCAGGCATGATCGACGCGTGCGTGACCACCTCGGCGCCCGTCGGTGCGACCAGGTCGGCCAGCCTCTCGCCGACGACGTACGTGACGCGGTGTCCCCTGGCCTCCAGCTCGGTGATCAGCCCGAGACCGGGGTACACGTGACTCGGCGCGGTGACCCCGACCATGACCAGATGCATACCGAGGATCCTCGCAGCGCCGGCGATCACGGGCACAGCGAATTTCCGCCCCGCGTGAACGACGGCGAGCCTGTCGGCGCGAGCGCATAGGTTGGGGACATGCCAGACAAGCCTGACACCGCTTCGACGACCGCAGCCGAGACCGAGCCGGCGGCCACGCCGCAGGCCGAGCCGACCGACGACCTCGTCACCACCCAGCACTCGATCACCGTGAAGCGCCGCAAGCTCGCCTACACCGCGCAGACCGGTCGGATCGTGCTGCGCAAGGAGGTCCTCAACGACGGGACCTTCGACGGCCACAAACCGAAGGCCGAGGTCTACGTGACGGCCTACACGCTCGACGGCGCGGACCCGACCACGCGGCCCGTGACGTTCGCGTTCAACGGCGGTCCCGGCTCGTCGAGCATCTGGCTGCACCTGGGCGTCCTCGGCCCGCGGCGCGTCGTGTCCGGCGACGTGAACGACCCCGAGCCGCCGCCGTACGGCCTGACCGACAACCCCGACACGCTGCTCGCCCACAGCGACTTGGTGTTCATCGACCCGGTGTCGACGGGCTTCTCGCGCACGGTCGACGGCGAGAAACCCGCCGAGTACCACGGGTTCACGCCCGACGTGGAATCCGTGGGCGAGGTGATCCGGCTGTGGACCTCGCGCAACCAGCGGTGGCTGTCGCCGAAGTTCGTCGCGGGCGAGTCGTACGGCACCCTGCGCGCGGCCGCGCTCGCCGCGCACCTGCAGAGCCGCCACGGCCTGTACCTGAACGGGCTGCTGCTCATCTCGTCCGTGCTGGACATGGGCACGATCCGGTTCACAGAGGGCAACGACCTGCCGTACTCGCTGTTCGTGCCCACCTACGCGGCCATCGCGCACTACCACGGCAGGCACGGCGACCGGGCACTCGACGACGTGCTGGCCGAGGCCGAGGAGTTCGCCTCCCGTGACCTGCCGTGGGCGTTGCAGCGCGGCGCCCGCCTCGACCCCGACGAGCGCGCCGGGATCGTGGCGAAGCTGGCGGAGCTGACCGGCCTGTCCGAGGCCTACGTCGACCGCGTCAACCTGCGCATCGAGCACGTCCGGTTCTTCACCGAGCTGCTGCGCGACGAAGGACTCGTCACGGGCCGGATGGACGGCCGGTTCACCACGTGGGAACCGGACGGCGGACGTGAGCACATGAGCGACGACGCATCGGTGTCGCGGATCATCGGCGCCTATTCCGCCGCGCTCAACCACTACGTGCGCGCCGAGCTGCAGTACGAGAGCGACCTGCCGTACGAGATCCTCTCCACCGACGTGAACCGGGCGTGGTCCTATTCGGACTTCGAGGGACGCGCCGTGTCGGTCGTCGACTCGCTCAGCGGCGCCATGCGCGAGAACCCGCACCTGAAGGTGCACGTCGCGCTCGGCCACTACGACGGCGCCACGCCGTACTACGCCGCCGAGCACGTCATCGCCCAGCTGCAGATCCCCGACGAGCTGCGGGGCAACGTCGAGACGGCCTACTACCCGGCGGGCCACATGATGTACATCCACCCCGAGTCACGGGTGCAGCAGGGCAAGGACCTGGCCGCGTTCGTCAAGTCGGCGTCCAACCGCTGACGCGACCGGTGCTCGCCGCCCGTGGTGCCCCGCTCGGTGCGCCACGGGCGGGAGCCCGTCACGGGCGGACCGTCAGCGGTGGAGCGTCGCCGGCGAGGCGTCGTCAGGCCAGCGACAGGGCGATGCCGTCGAGGATGTCGTGCTCGCTGACCACCAGGGAGTCGGGTCCGCCACGGGTCTGCAACTCCTCGGCGAGCGTCTGCACGACGAGTGAGCCGGCTCCGATGACGTCGACCCTGCCAGGGTGGATGACCTTCTTGGCCGCGCGGGCGTCGTGGTCGGCGGCGAGCAGTTCGGAGGTCACGCGGTCGATCGTGCCGTGCGAGAGCAGCGACAGGTGCGTGGCCTGCGAGTCGTACTCCGGCAGGTCCTGGGCGAGCGCCGACAGCGTGGTGATCGTTCCCGCGACGCCGATCCACGTCTGCGCCTTGGCCACGTCGACGACGTCGAACGCCTCCGCCAGCACCTCACGCGCGACCCCGCGGGCCGCCTCGACGTCCTCGGCCGTCGGCGGATCGTTCGGCAGAGCCCGCTCGGTGAGGCGCACGCACCCGATGTCGACGGACTTCGACGCCAGGATCTCGGCCTGCGCACCGTCCCACGTGCCCAGCACCAGCTCGGTCGATCCGCCGCCGACGTCCACCACCAGGAACGGCCCGTCGTCCGGGTCCTGCTCACCCACCGCTCCGGTGAACGACAGGCGTGCCTCCTCGTCCCCGGTGATGACCTCGGCCTCGACTCCGAGCACCTCACGGGTCATGGCGAAGAACTCGTCGCGGTTGCTCGCGTCGCGCGTCGCCGACGTGGCGACCATGCGCACCTTCTCGGCACCCTTCCGGCGGGCTGCGACCGTGTAGGAGGCCAGCGCCTCCCGCGTGCGCTCCAACGCTTCGGGCGCGAGCCGGCCGGTGGCGTCCACGCCCTGGCCGAGCCGCACCACCTTCATCTCCCGGTGCAGGTCACGCAGGTCGACACTGCCGTCGTGGCGGTGTGTCAGCTCCGCGACCAGCAGGCGGATCGAATTGGTCCCACAGTCGATGGCGGCTACACGAGACATGCGCCAACACTAAACGCAGCCTGCCGTGTGCCCGAAACGCCCACGGCGACGATCCACGGGCCGCGATCACCACACCGCGGTCACGAGCCTTCCGGTTTCGCCGGCCGCAGCAAATCCGAGGGCGGAGGCGACGTCGACCCCTCGTCGTCGTCCCCGTCCGGCCACTCGCACTCATCGGATTCCGGGACTTCCTGGCCCGCCTTCCCCGTCTTCTCGGGGCACAGGCACGACGGCGGCGGCACGCTCGACGGATCGCCGGTCGGCTCATCACGGGTGGCCTCGTCGCCGGAGCCCGACTCGTTGGCGGCCTCGTCGGTGGGCCCCGGATCCATCGCGTCCGAGTCTTCCGGCTTCGGGCATTCCGGAGGATCGGTCGGGCCCGGGGTCGGGCCGGGCTCTGACGGCGGCGGATCCGTCGGCGGCGTTGTCGGCGGCGTCGTCGGCGGCGTTGTCGGCGGCGTCGTCGGCGGCGTTGTCGGCGGCGTCGACTGCCCGTCATCCGGGCCGCCGCCTCCGGGATCGCTTCCGCTTCCACCACCGCCGGGACGGTTCCCCTGGCCTCCGCCGCCGGTGCCGCCGTTGCCACTGCCGTCGTCGCCGGAGCCGTTGCCGGGCCGGTTCGGAGGTGGTGGCTTCGGTGCCGTGGCCTCGCCGTTTCCGTTTCCGGGTTTGCCGGCGTCGTCCGTGGCACCGCCCCCGTCGCCACCCGAGTCACCGTCGGGCCGAGGACCGCCGTGGTTCGGCTCGGGCGCTGGCTCGGGCGCTGCCATGACGTCAGGAGGTGGCGGCCGGTCGGGTTCCGGCTGCGACTCGGGGGATTCGACCGCGAGTGCGGGCGGCACACCGAGTGGCACGTCACTGTCCGGGATGGGCAGCACGCCGTCGCGGTAGGCCTGGGCCCAGCGGATCACGGTCTCGACGTACGAGCGGGAGTCGTTGTAGCGGTGCAGGGCCGCCCGCAGCTGTCCGCCGTTCCGCAGGTCCAACCCGCCGGAGCAGACGTAGCGCCCTGCGGCGAGCGTCGCGTCGTGGACGTTGTTCGGGTCGGCCCGACCGTCGCCGTTGCCGTCCGCGCCGTACGTGCGCCAGGTGCCGGGTATGAACTGCATCGGGCCGACGGCCCGGTCCCACGTCGTGTCGCCGTCGAGCGCGCCACCGTCGGTGTCCCGGATGGCGGCGACCCCGGGACCGCCGTTGAGCACCGGCCCGGTGATGCGTACGCGGGTCGCGCCGTCGGCGTCGACGAACCCGCCCCGCGCGTGGTTCGACTCCGAACGTCCGATGCTGGCCAGCAGGGCCCAGTCCACACCGCAGTCCGGCAGTTCGGCACCCAACGTGCGTGCGGCCTGCCGGTACGCCTCGAGCATGCTCCCGGGGATTCCCAACGGCCCCGGTGCGGGCATCTCGATCATCAACTCGTCGAGTTCGGGCGGTGACGGCAGGCTCCCGTCGACCCCCACCCGATTCCCGCTCTCGGTACTGCCTGCGCCGTCGCCGGGTTCGGCCGCAGCGGTCGGATCGGTCGATCCGTACGCGTGTTCGGCCCGGTCACTCAGCAACGCCGCGGGCACCACCGCCAGCGATACCGCCAGCGCGATGGCAGCCGACTTGTGCCGGAACCCGGCTCTTCGCGGTCTGGTCACGCCCCCTCCTCGCGCGTGCGCCTGCGACGCTCGTGTCCGCCGGAGGAATGCCCAACGGAGGCGGCTCCCACACGCGAACGAGTGGCTACTCGCGAGGTTGGTCCGGTCGGGCTACGCATTTCCCTCACCACGACCCGCTCACGACGACGCACGGCGTCAGTCGTCGGCCGCGCAGTGGTCGGCCGCGCAGTCGTCGGCCGCGCAGTCGCCGTTCGGCCAGCCGAGCTCGTGCAGCAACTGCAGCGTCTCGTCCCCGAACGGGTTCACACCTTCGCCGCGCGCGAGCGTGTGCGCGAGGTGCACGTGCAGGCACTTGACCCGCTTCGGCATTCCGCCCGCGGTGACCTCGTGGCCCAGCGGGTCGATCGCGTCGCGTTCGGCCAGGTATTCCCGGTGGGCACGGAGATACGCGGCGGCGAGGTCCTCGTCGGAGTCGAGCCGCTCGGTCATCTCCCGCATCACGCCCCGCGCCTCGATCCCGCCGACGAGCGAGCTCAGGTTCGGGCACGTCAGGTAGTACAGCGTCGGGAACGGCGTGCCGTCCTCGAGCCGCGGACTGGTCTGGACGACGCTGGGATGCCCGCTCGGGCATCGCGCCGCGACCGCCCGCAGCGCCCTCGGCGGCCTGCCCAGCTGCTCCGCGATGATCTCCCGGTCCGCAGCGGTCACCGGTTCGAAGTCGGTCCTATTCACCTTCGGTCACGCCATTCCAGAGTTGCTCGTACCAGGCCCCGTGACGCTTCGGCGCGCCGTCCTCCGGCGCAGGCTCCCGATCGGCCTTCTCGTCCTCGGGCAGCTGCACGATGTACGGCGTCTCGCCCGGCATCACGTACCGAAGTCTGCGCCTCGCCTCCGCCTCGACCTGCGCCGGGTCGGACAGTTCCGCCTGCCGCTCCTCGAGGCGTTCGACCTGCTGCCGGAGCTGCTCCTGCCGGGCCTCCTGCTCGGCGACCTCAGCACGCTGCGACAGGTACGTCCGCAACGGAACCGCGATGGTGAACGCCAGCGCGCACACCACGATCGCGACGACCGCCGCGCGGCGCGTCGTGGACATCCCCAGCACCCTGGCCGCAGTCGCGGCGCGCTTCGCGGCCGCCGGGCGGCGCAGGGCCGACCTGCGGTCGCCGGAACGCCGAGTGCGCTGCGACGACCGCAGGTCGCGGGGGGCCGAGCCGCCTGCTCGGCCCCCACCGCGCCTGGTGCGCCTTCTCCCCCGGTCGGCCACGGTCGCGTCAGCTCTCCGGCGTGAACCGCGGGAACGCCAGATCGCCCGAGTAGCGGGCGGCATCCCCGAGGGTCTCCTCGATACGGAGCAGCTGGTTGTACTTCGCGACACGCTCGCTGCGTGCGGGCGCTCCGGTCTTGATCTGGCCGACACCCGTGGACACCGCCAGGTCGGCGATCGTCGTGTCCTCGGTCTCGCCGGAACGGTGGCTCATCATCGACTTGTAGCCGTACGACGTCGCCAGGGCCACGGCGTCCAGCGTCTCCGACAGCGTGCCGATCTGGTTGACCTTCACCAGCAGCGCGTTCGCCGCGCCGCGGGAGATGCCGTCCTCGAGCCGGTCCGGGTTCGTGACGAACAGGTCGTCGCCCACCAGCTGCAGCTTGTCGCCGAGCTGCGACGTCAGCGTGACCCAGCCGTCCCAGTCGTCCTCGGACAGCGGGTCCTCGATCGACACGAGCGGGTAGGCGTCGGCCAACTCCGCGTAGTAGGCGCTCATGTCCTCGGCGGTGCGCTTCGAACCCTCGAAGGTGTAGACACCGTCGGCGTGGAACTCGGTCGCCGCCACGTCCAGCGCCAGCGCGATGTCCCGGCCCGGCTGGTAACCGGCCTTCTTGATCGCCTCGACGATGATGTCGAGCGCCTCACGGTTGTTGCTCAGGCTCGGGGCGAACCCGCCCTCGTCGCCGAGCCCGGTCGCCAGGCCGCGGGACTTCAGCACCGACTTCAGCGCGTGGTACGTCTCCGTGCCCCAGCGCAGCGCCTCGCGGAACGAGTCCGCGCCGATCGGGGCGATCATGAACTCCTGGATGTCGACGTCGGTGTCCGCGTGGGCACCGCCGTTGAGGATGTTCATCATCGGAACCGGCAGCACGTGCGCGTTCGGACCGCCGAGATACCGGAACAGTTCGAGGTCGGCCGAGTCGGCCGCGGCCTTCGCGACGGCCAGCGAGACGCCGAGGATGGCGTTGGCGCCCAGCCGCGACTTCGCGGCCGTGCCATCGAGGTCCAGCAGCTTCTGGTCGACGATGCGCTGGTCGACCGCGTCGACGCCCGCCAGGTCGGGGCCGATCTCGTCCAGCACCGCGGCCACGGCGCGCTCGACGCCCTTGCCGCCGTAGCGGTTGGCGTCGCCGTCCCGCAGTTCCACGGCCTCGTGCTCACCGGTCGACGCGCCCGACGGGACCGCGGCCCGCGCCAGCGTTCCGTCGTCAAGGGCCACCTCCACCTCGACCGTCGGGTTGCCACGAGAGTCGAGAATCTCCCGCGCGCCTACCTGCTCGATCACCGCCACACTTGCTCCTCACCCGGTTGTGCCGTTCTGACGGCACTCAACGTAGTCGCCTGGAAGGGAGCGTATCGGGCGTTGTAGATCACCCGTTGGAGGCACGCGCACGTGGACGTGCACAGATGGCGGCTCGGGCGGGCAGTGGCAAACATCTCAGCGCCCGATCGGGTCAACCCGCGGCGTGGTCTCCGGCACCTTCGGCGTTACCGGACTCCTCGTCACCCGCGTCCTCGACGCTCTCCGCTCCGTTGCCGGAGACGACCTCGCCGTTCCGGATCTCGCGCCAGCCTGCGGGCAGGTCCGCGGTGTCGGAGATGTGTTGCCAGAACGTCCAGCTGTTGCCGCCGATGTCCTGCACCGTGAACAGCCTCGCCCCGTACGGCTGGTCCTGCGGGCGGGACACCTCGAGGCCGTCGCCGACGGACTCGTCCACCCGCTCGAACTGGGCGTCGACGTCGTCGACATACACGACGTTCAGCTGGCCGACCGGCCCGTCAACGCCCTTCGCGGGCCAGTACTCGTCGCCGACACCGGCGAGGTGGATGTCGGAGCCGCCCGCGCTCAGCGTCGCCTGGAACACCTCACCGACCGCATCGACGTAGCGGACCTTCTCGGTGAACCCGAACACGCGGGTGAGCCACTCCACCGCCTCGGTGGCGTCCGTGTAGTAGAGGTACGGCGCGATGCCGAGGTACCTCGGGTCTTCGCCTGTCATCGCGGGGTCGCTCATGGCGGGCTAGTCCACCACACGGATGATCGCCACTTATCACGGCCCCGGCCGGTAGGCGCGAGCCCGGCACACACTCCGCCACCAGGTTGATCATCGAACGGGTGTCGGGTCAAGGTCTCGATTAGCGCCTCCGACGCGGGTACCGTCGCTGAACCATGGGTGACTCGACGCCATCGAATCCACCTCCGGCGGGCCTTCCGAAGCCGTCCGGCCGATCGGCGGCGCACACGGGGGACTCGCCCGTCCACGCATTCCGGCAAGCCGAGGCACTCGTCAAACGGCGCCGCCCGCTCGACGCGCTGAAGGCCCTCGAACCGGTCCTCGAAGCCGAACCCGACAAGCCGAGCGTCCAACTGCTCGCGGGCCGGGCCTACTTCCACTCCGCGCAGTTGCGACGCGCCGAGCACGCACTGAGCAAGGTCATCGAGCACGACCCGTCCGACCACTACGCCCGGTTCGTGCTCGGCAAGACGCTGCAACGGCTCGGCCGGTTCGCCGAGGCGCTGGGACAGCTGCGGATGGCGTCGGCGATGCATTCGCAGGCCGAGTACCAGGACGCGATCGGCGAGGTGTCGGCGAGGCTCGCGCTCGGCGGCAACTGACCCGTCGCGCCGGAGCCCGTCAACCCGGGGCCCGGTCCGCGTAGCCGCCGGCCTTGTCGGCGACGCGGCCCGCGTACTCGTCGGCACCGCCTCGGGCGGCGGGCTCCCGGAATCCGCCGACCGCCTTCCACCAGCCCTCGGCCGTGGACAGGTCGCGTCCGTCAGCGCAGAGGTACCGCGCCGCCGTCAGCGCCGCGTCGTCGATGTCCTGCGGGTCGGGACCACGCCCGTCGGTGGTCGCGCGCTGTTCCCAGCGTTGCCAGTGCGCGGGCAGGAACCGCATCGGCCCGACCGTCCGGTCCCACGTCGCATCGCCGTCGATCTCGCCCCGGTCGGTGTCGCGGACCTGGGCGCGTCCCTGTGAGCTGTCCAGCGGCGGGCCGGTGATCGGTGACGCGGGCAGGCCGTCGGCCCCGATTCCCGGTTCGCCCCCCCGCGGCGCCGTGCTGTGATTCGACCTGCCCGATCGCCGCGAGCGTGTTCCACGACAGGTGACAGCCGGGGCGCTCACCCCGCATCCACATCTCCGCACGCCCGTACGCGGCCGCGGCCCGTGCCGGGATCCCGGTGGCGCGGGCGACCTGCCGCGACCACGTGTCGAGCTCGTCCTCGTCGGACTGCGCAGGCCGGTCCACCGGCGCAGCCGTCGCGGCCGCGGGCACGGTCGGCCGGGTGGGCGGCTGTGACTGCGGCGGGGACTGCGGCGACGGTGTGGAGCCCTCGGCGTTCGGCTGCTCCCCACGGTCCATACCGACCGTGAAGACCAGGACCAGGCCGGTCGCGACGAGGCCGAGCGTCAGAGCGATGCGCGACAGCGCCGGACCGGGCAGCGGCCACGACGGTCCGCCACCGCGTGTAGAGGACGAAGGGCGTTCGCTCACCCGGCCAGGCTACGCGGGCGAGACCGGCCAGAACTCCCGCCATCCGTCGGCATCGAGCTCGGCCGGATCGCGGCCCGCGGCCCGTGCGGCACGTTCGGCCTCCCGGACCCGCTCGGCGAAATCCTTCGCGACCGCGCGCAGCGAGCCCTCGGCATCGGTGCCGGTACGTGCGGCCGCGGCGGCGATCCGGAACAGCCGCGACCCGTCGTCGGCACCGCCCGGGATCAGGTCGAACGGCACCCCGGCGCGACCGGTCCGTTGGCCGAGCTTGCCCGCGAGCGCGGCGGCGGGCTGGCCGAGCGCGACCCCGTCCACGAGCGACTCACGCTGCTTCTCCTGCTGCTTCAGCTCTTCCCAGGAGACCTGTTGCTGCTCCGCCGAGTCGACCCGGCCCACGCCGGTGAACAGGTACGGGTGCCTGCCGACCAGCTTCGTCACCAGCCGGCTCGCGACCTCGTCGATGCCGAACGCGTCGGTGTCGTGCTCGGCCGCCACGCGCGCGTGGAACAGCACCTGCAGCAGCACGTCGCCGAGTTCCTCTCGGAGCGCGTCCCGGTCGCCGTCCTCGATCGCCTCGAGCAGCTCGTAGGTCTCCTCGACGAGGTACCGGCGCAGCGACTCGTGCGTCTGGGCGCCGTCCCACGGACAGCCACCCGGCGAACGGAGCCGGTCCATCACCTCGACGGTGCGTTCCAGTGGGGGCGCCGGCGACTCGATCACCGTCGCACCCTCGGCGATGAGTTCGGCCGCACCGGGCTCGCCGGCGTCGCACGCCACCAGGACCACGCCGCTCTGCCGCGTGAGTTCGTCGGGGTGCGGAGCGGGTTTCGCGTCCAACGCCGCACGGAGCGGGTCGGGCAGGCCCGCTGCCGCGTAGACGTGCTCCGCCCCGCGGACCACGCTCAGCGCGGCGGCGGGCACGTGGTCGGGCAAGGCCGGACTGCACAACACCACGGTCGCCGATCGCCAGGTCATGAGTTCACGGTACGTGACCGCAGGAGCCTTCCCGTCAACTCGTCCTCGTTGGGTGCAGGCGACAACGCCGCTTCGTCCCACAACCCGTAGCGCGGATTGATCCGCACGCCGACGTCCTCGGCGACCGGCTGCAGCATCCGCAGGCCCGCGAAGTAGAGGTACTCGGGATTGACCTGGGGCTCGGCGGCATCGGCCTGCCCGGTGGTCCGGCGCTCGTCCACCAGGCCGACCAGCCAACCGGCCTGCTGCCTGCTCGGCTGGACCACGACGACCGTGCCCTCCCGCGAACCGAACACCGCGCTCGTCGCCAACTCCGGATCGTTCTGGAGCGCCTCGGCGAAGTCGAGCTTCTCGTCGACCAGCTGATGACCCGCGTCCCGCGCGATGGCCCGTGCCCGCTCCGGATCGTCGGCGATCCGCCTGCCGAGCGCGGTCGCCTGCTCCTTGGCACTGTTGCCGGGCTCGTCACCGGTGATGACGGTGCCCACCAGGCTCACCGACAGCCTGCCGATGTACTTGCGCGCCAGCTCCTGCAACACGACCTGGTCCGAGGCGAGGTCACGCACCCTGCTCGGCTCCACTCCCGCCGAGCGGGACACCTCGTCGACCCCACCGCTGCCACGGATCAGCTCGTCGATCTCGCCACGGTCGGCCGTCACGCCTTCACGTTTCGCCGCGATCTGCGCCAGCTGGTGGATCACGCGCCCGCGAACGACCTCGCGCGCGAACATGTCGACCTTGCCCTGCCGCTGTGCCTGTTGCGCCTGCGGCACGTTGTCGAGCAACCAGTCGATCTCCTGCTGCACGTCGTCCAGCGGCACCGACCGGTCACCGACGATGGCGGCCGAATAGACCTGGCTCGGCCCCGAGCCGCAGCCGGCCAGTACGAGACCTGCGAGCAGGGCGGTCAACAACGCGATGGGGCGACGCATGATCCGGATCACAGGCGGCAGCTTCGCACACACCCCACCGCCTCACGCAACCACGAACCCGGCCCGCACCGCCCGACTTCCGTTCCGAATCGTGGCGACGACAGCGCGCACCCGCGACCGCGTCCCGGACGGCGATCACGCGGGCACGACGACTATCCGCGCGGCGTCAGGTCGAACGCCGCGTGCGCGGAACCGGGACGATTCCCGCCCGCGGGTGTGGCGCCCCGGGCGGGTTCACCGGCAGACCTGCAGGCGCACCGGCGGTCGGTCCACGGGACACGCGCCCGACGTCCACGACGACCGCGTTTGACAAGGAACCGTGACCATGAACATGTTGGCACACAACGGATTCCACCCGCGAACACAGGAAACCGGGTGCGCGTCGACGTGGCACGAGTGTCGAATTCTTTCCGCGAATAACCACTATTTCCGGGGATTCTCTCGAATCGAATCGACGATTACCGTTGAGCCATGCCCCGAGTTTCACAGCAACAGACAAGCGACGACGCGTTCGAAACACTTGTCGCTCGAGGAGTCTGCCGCGACCGCGCCCGGAAGGGCCGCGGCAGGCACCACCCGTGCTCACACCGCCGCAGGCTGTTGCGTCATCGACGTGAGGAGGTTGCTGCACCAGTCGAGCAACGCCTCGTCGCGCAACGGGGGTGCGCCCATCCGGCCGCCCGCGGGCCCTTCGGTCGGTTTCGGCACCGACACCGTGTGCGTCACCGCCTTGTACACGGCCTTGGGATAGAGCCGCTTCAGCCGCACCAACTGCGAATCGCCCAGTGGCAGCGGCGTGAAACGGATCGTGTTGCCCTGCACGGTCACCTCGGTCACGCCGGCCTTCCGGCACGTCTGCCGGAAGGCCGCCACCGCAAGGAGCCTGCGCACCGGTTCCGGCGGCTGGCCGTAGCGGTCCACGAGTTCCTCCAGCACACTGTCCAGTTCGGACTGATCGGTCGCCGCCGCGATCTTGCGGTAGGCCTCGAGCCGCAGCCGCTCGCCGGGAACGTAGTCGTGCGGCAGGTGCGCGTCGACCGGCAGATCGACGCGCACCTCTGCGGGCGCCTCGTCCTCGGCCGACTCGTCGCCCGCGCTCCGGCGGAAGGCGTCGACCGCCTCACCCACCAGGCGCACGTACAGGTCGAAGCCGACACCGGCGATGTGACCCGACTGCTCGGCACCGAGGATGTTGCCCGCACCGCGGATCTCGAGGTCCTTCATCGCCACCGCCATACCGGCACCGAGCTCCGTGTTCTGCGCGATGGTGGCGAGGCGGTCGTGGGCCGTCTCGGTGAGCGGTTTCTCCGGCGGGTACAGGAAGTAGGCGTAACCGCGCTCCCTGCCGCGGCCGACACGGCCGCGCAGCTGGTGCAGCTGAGCCAGTCCCATCATGTCGCCGCGCTCGACGATCAGCGTGTTGGCGTTCGAGATGTCCAGACCGGTCTCGACGATGGTGGTACAGACCAGGACGTCGAAGTCGCGCTGCCAGAAACCCTGGATGACCTGTTCCAGCTTGTGCTCGGGCATCTGTCCGTGCGCAGTCACGATCCGCGCCTCCGGGACGAGTTCCCGCAGCCGCGTCGCGGCCTTCTCGATCGACGAGACCCGGTTGTGCACGAAGAACACCTGACCGTCGCGCAGCAGCTCACGCCGGATGGCCGCGCCGACCTGCTTGTCGTCGTACGAGCCGACGTAGGTCAGGATCGGGTGGCGGTCCTCCGGCGGAGTCAGGATCGTCGACATCTCGCGGATCCCCGCCATGCTCATCTCGAGCGTGCGGGGGATCGGCGTCGCCGACATCGTGAGCACGTCGACGTGCGTCCGGAGCGCCTTGATGTGCTCCTTGTGTTCGACGCCGAACCGCTGTTCCTCGTCGACGATCACCAGCCCGAGATCCTTGTACCGCACGCCGCTCTGCAGCAGGCGGTGAGTACCGATGACGATGTCGATCTCACCTGCGGCGAGCCCCTCGAGCGTCTTGTCCGCCTCGGCGGGCTCGGTGAACCGCGACATGCCGCGGATGGTCACGGGGAACGACCCCATCCGCTCGGTGAAGGTGTTGAGGTGCTGTTGCGCGAGCAGCGTCGTCGGCACCAGCACCACGACCTGCTTGCCGTCCTGGACCGCCTTGAACGCCGCACGTACCGCGATCTCGGTCTTGCCGTAGCCGACGTCCCCGCAGATCACCCGGTCCATGGGGACGCTGCGTTCCATGTCGGTCTTGACCTCGTCGATGGCCGCGAGCTGGTCGTTCGTCTCGGCGAACGGGAAGGCGTCCTCCAGTTCGCCCTGCCACGGCGAATCCGGACCGAACGCGTGGCCGGGCGCCGCCTGCCTCGCGGCGTAGAGCTGCACCAGCTCGGCCGCGATCTCCTTGACCGCCTTGCGGGCCTTCGCCTTCGTGTTCTTCCAGTCGGAGCCGCCGAGCTTGTTCAGCGTGGGAAGCTCGCCGCCCACGTAACGGGAAACCTCGTCGAGCTGGTCGCTGGGCACGAACAACCGGTCGCCGGGATGTCCCCGCTTGGACGCCGCGTACTCGAGCACGAGGTACTCCCGCGTCGCCCCACCGATGGTGCGCTGGACCATCTCGACGAACTTGCCGATGCCGTGCTGGTCGTGCACGACGTAGTCCCCCGCCTTGAGCGCGAGCGGATCCACCGCGTTGCGCCGCCTCGACGGCATCTTCGTGTTGAGATCGCGTCCGGAACGTCCGGCGGTCGCACCGCGCCCGGTGATGTCCGATTCGCTCAGGACGACCAGTGCGCTGTCCGGGGCCACGAACCCGTCGGAGATCGCACCGCAGGTGACCGTGACGACGCCGGGCCGCGGCGCCTCGGCGAGCGACTCGGCGTAGCTCGCGGGCACCTCGCCCGCCGACAACTGCTCGACGGCACGCTGCGCCGTACCCGAACCCGCGACGACGACCACGGCCGCGCCGCCGGCCGCGGTGTGGGCGCGGAGGTCGGCGACGACCTTCTCGAGTTCGCCGTGATACGAGGGCGCCTGCTCGACCGCGACGTGAACGGCGTCGTCCTCACTGGTCAGCTGCGACAACGTCCACCATGCGCGGTTCGACTCGGTCGCATGGGTGCGCACCTCCCCGAGGCCCCGGTAGGCCGACGCACCCAGGTCGATCGGGGCACGGCCTCCGTCGGCGGCGGAGGTCCACGACGCCTCCAGGAACTCCTGCCCGGTGCGCACGAGGTCCGCGGCACGCGCGCGCACCTTCTCCGGGTCGCAGAGCACCACGTGCGTGCCCTCCGGCATCGCGTCGGTGAGCAGTTCGAGCTCGCCCTCGCACAGCACGGGGATCAGCGACTCCATGCCCTCGGACGGGATGCCGTCCGCGAGCTTGGTGAGGATCTCGGCGAGCTGCGCATCGGTGACGTGTTCCTCGGCCAGTTCGGCGGCCCGTGCCTTGACGTCGCCGGTCAGCAACAGCTCCCGGCACGGCGATGCGGTCACCTCGGGAATCTCGCCGGGCAGGGACCGCTGATCCGAGACCGAGAAGGCGCGGATCTCGCTGACCTCGTCGCCCCAGAACTCGACGCGGTGGGGGTGCTCGTCGGTCGGCGCGAAGACGTCGAGGATGCCACCGCGCACCGCGAACTCGCCCCGCTTCTCGACCATGTCGACGCGGGTGTAAGCGAGCTCGACGAGCCGCTCGAGCGCTCCTTCGAAGTCGAGTTCCTCCCCGACCTTCAGCTCGACGGGAGCCAGCGAGCCCAGGCCGGGCGCCATCGGCTGGATGAGGCTCCGCACCGTCGCCACCACGACGCGCAGACCGCCGTGTCCGGGCTGCGCCAGCCGGTGCAGCACCGCCAAGCGTTTGCCGACGGTGTCCGCCCGGGGCGACAACCGCTCGTGAGGCAGGGTCTCCCACGACGGGAAGTCGGCGACGGAGTCGTCGCCGAGCAGGCTCCCGATCGCCGCAGTCAGTTCCTCGGCCTCCCTGCCGGTGGCCGTCACCGCCAGTACCGGCTTGCCCGCTCCCGCGTCCGATGCGAGCGCCGACAACACCAGCTGCCGGGTCGCAGGCGCGCCGTCGAGGTCGAGCATCGGTGCGCCCGCACGCTCGAGAACCGTGCGCACGGCGGAATCGGACAGAACGGCCGACAGCAAACCGGCCAACGTCGGCTGGGACACGGAGCGTCTCCCTCGGGTGCGAACGCGCGGACACACCTGTGCCCGGGCAACACCGGGCACAGGTACTCGAATCGTCGAACTATGGGGTTCTGGTTCCCAGCCTACGTCCTGAGCGGCGGCACCCCGTCGACGGCGCCTCTCGCGGCGAGCTGCGGCCGGCGGGGCAGCTCACTCGGCCACACGCAGCTTCGGCTTGTGTTCGAGGTTCGACAGGCCGTTCCACGCGAGGTTGACCAGATGGGCCACGACCTCGTCCCGCTTCGGCTTGTGCGCGTCGAGCCACCACTGGCCCGTGAGCGCGACCATGCCGACGAGTGCCTGCGCGTACAGGGGCGCGAGCTTGCCGTCGTATCCCCTGGCCGAGAACTCCTCGCCGAAGATGTCCTCCACCTGACTCGCGATGTCGTTGAGCAACGTGGAGAACGTGCCCGTCGAACTCGCGACCGGGGAGTCCCGCACCAGGATCCGGAATCCCTCGTGCGATTCGTCCACGTAGCCGAGCAGGGCGTTGGCGGCCTGCTCGAGCATCGCCCGCGGATGGTCGGCGTGCAGACTAGACACCATGCGGTCGAGGATCGCCTGCGCCTCCCGGTCCACCACGACCGCGTAGACGCCTTCCTTCCCGCCGAAGTGCTCGTACACCACCGGTTTCGAGACGTTCGCTCGCCGCGCGATCTCCTCGACGGACGTGCCGTCGTAACCCTTCTCCGCGAACAGTGCCCGAGCGACGTTGAGCAACTGCTGCCTACGCTCGGTGCCCGTCATGCGCACGCGGGCCGCCGCAGGGGCATCGGGTTGCGTCCCCGCGGCGGCCGCGTCCCGCTTAGCGCGCCGTCGACCTGCCATTCGCCGAACCGTACAGGCACCCCGAGCCGCTCACGCGGTCGAGAGCTTCTCCAGGCGCTTGGCCGTGGGCCAGCGCACCTTGTGGGCCCAGCCCAACTTCTCGAACGCCCAGATCACGCGGGCCGAGATGTCGATCTGGCCACGCTGCACACCGTGCCGGGCCGACGTCGGATCGGCGTGGTGGAGGTTGTGCCACGACTCGCCGAACGACGCGATGGCCAACGGCCAGAAATTGGCCGACCGGTCACGTGCGCTGAACGGCCGCTCCCCGAGCATGTGGCAGATCGAGTTCACCGACCACGTCACGTGGTGCAGCACGCAGACTCGCACCAGTCCGGCCCAGAAGAAGGCCGTCACGAAGCCCCACAGGGACCAGGTGACCAGGCCGCCGATAATGCCCGGAACCACGAAGCTCGACAGCGTCCACAGCCCGAACATCCTGTCGATCCTGCTGATGGCGGGGTCCTTGAGCAGGTCGGGTGCGAACCGTTCGTGGTTGCTCTTGTCCCGCTGGAACAGCCAGCCCATGTGCGCGTGCCAGAACCCCTTCGCCACGGCCACCGGCGTGGTGCCGAACAGCCACGGCGAATGCGGGTCGCCCTCACGGTCGGAGAACGCGTGGTGCCTGCGGTGATCCGCGACCCACGTGATCACCGGCCCCTGCACCGCACTGCTGCCCGCGATGGCGAGCAGCGCCCGCAGCCACGGCTTCGCCTTGAACGAACCGTGCGTGAAGTACCGGTGGAATCCGACGGTGATGCCGAGGCCGGAGAAGGCGTAGAACACGACGAAGAGGCCGACATCGACCCACGAAAGGCCCCAGCCCCACGCAAAGGGGACCGCGGCGACGAGCGCCACCAGCGGTGCCAGCACGCCGAGATAGACCGCGAACTGAACACCGGGCCCGCGCTGGCCGTCCAGGATCGGCTTACGACCGGACTTCGGTGTCTCGTCCGCGTCCAGAGTTGCCGTCATGCACGTCACTTCTTTCCACGAGGACCGCCGCCACCACGCCCGCGGACGGGCCGGAGGCGACGACGGAAGGGTCACCTAACCTACGATTGCGTAAGTTACGCTACAGGAGGTTTCCCACCCGGGGGAGAGGCGAAAACGGGCCGCTTCGGACCTGCCCGCAGCGTGCAACCTGCAGTGGATATCCTGACCAGGCGCGATCCGCCGTAGTGTAATTGGCAGCACTTCAGATTTTGGTTCTGACAGTCCAGGTTCGAGCCCTGGCGGCGGAGCAGAGCGGAGTCCCGGTAGCCCAGGGGGTGTGTGTCCGCTGGACGGCGAAGAGTCCAAGGTCGCGGCCGAGCCCGGCATCGCCCCCGGCGGTGCGGCCGCAGAACGCGGCGCGGGCCCATCCGCTGCGACCTCAGGCGCCGGGTTCACGGCCGATCCCGGCGCGCCGACCTCTGCGACGACGCAGGATCCCGCCACCCCACCGCTCGGCGACAAGTCGGACGCCTGGCTGCTCGGACGGGCCCGCGAACTGATCGCCCTCGTCCAGCGCAGCGAGAAGCACGAGCAGCAGGAGATCATCACCAGGCTGGACGAGCTGCTCCACGAGACCCAACGACGGGGCGAACCTCTGCTGGTCGCGCAGATACTGCGCGCCGCGGCACTGTCACGGCTCATCAGCGCGAGCGCCCCCGACGAGGCGGGGCGGCAGCTCGACGAGATGCTCGCGCACACGCGCAGGCACGGTGCCACCCTGCTGCGTGCGGACGCGCACGCGCTGCGCGGCCGCCGTCTCGTCCTCGCGGGACACGAGGACGCGGCGCTGACGGAGATCGCCAGGGCGCTGGCACTGCTCGACGACCCGCCGTCACAGGAGCTGGGCCTGGGCAGGCGCGCCTGGGACCGCCTGCTGTCGACGGCGCTCAACGACTGCTGGATCGTGCTCAACCAGCTCGGCGTCTACGAGGTCGCCGAGGAGGTGATCACCCGTGCGCACCAGGCCGTCCGGGACAGCGCCGGGCCGCACGAGATCACGATGCTGCTGATGAACCGGGTGAAGATGCTGCTCGGCTGGGGCCTGCGACTCGAACGCATCGGCCGCAGCGACCAGGCGGGCGAGCGGTTCCGGACGGCCGCCTCGATGGCGATCGCCGTCGAGGCACCGTTCGCCGAGTCGCTGTTCCCCCGCAAGGCCGGGGTCGCCGCGGTCGACCAGGTCGCGTCGCTGGCGTCCGCGCTGGCCCTCGCCGCGCCGAGCGACGCGCACATCGAGCGGCTCCGCAGTCTGCGGGCCGCACCGCTGTACCCGTACGACAATCCGCTGCTGTCGATCGCGCTCGCCCGCTGCCTGGAGTCGATCGGCGAGCACGAGGAAGCGTTCCGCCTCCTCATGGAGGACCGCCACCACATCCCCGAGGAGTACCCGCAGCCGTCGATGCGCATCGGCCTCATCCACGAGCTGGCACGGTTCGCCGACCGGTACGACATCGGCGACCCTCGCGCCACGCTGGCCGACTACGCGGGGGCCCTCGAAGCCGAGCTCTGGTCGATGCGGGAATCCCAGAGCGCGGCCCTCGACACCCGCCGCGAACACGAGCGACTGTCGGCCGCACACGGAGCGATCACCCAACAGGCGTTGCAGGACCCGCTGACCGGCCTGCCCAACCGTCGCGCACTCGACGACCGGCTCCGCGCGTTCGCCACGTCGACGTCGAGCGACCCGCTCGCCGTCGCGCTGATCGACCTCGACGGCTTCAAAGGGGTCAACGATCAGCGCTCGCACGCCGACGGCGACGACGTGCTCCGCGTGGTCGCCAGCACACTCAGGGACTCGTTGCGCGGCGACGACATCGTCGCGCGCTACGGCGGCGACGAATTCATCACACTGCTGCCGGGCGCGACGTTATCGGCGGCCCACCAGGCGATGAACCGCGCGGTGACGGCGGTGGACGAGCTACCGCAGCACCTGTCCCACGGTGTGACGTTGTCGGTCGGGCTGGTCGCCCTCCGGGCCGGCGAGCACGGGGAGGAGGTCCTCTCCCGCGCCGACGCCGCCATGTACCAGGCGAAACGCCGCGGCGGGAACCAGATCGCCTCGTGCGGAGAGGTGGCCGACGAGACGGAGACCGCAACGGGGGGCGGCCCCACGTCCGACGCGGGCCAACCGACGTAGGATCGTTAACCGGCCGAGATTAATCCCCGGTGAATCCCATCCCCGGTGAATCCCAAGGAGTGCCGTGACCGGGCCGCTGAGCACAGTCGTCCTCGCCGCGGGCGAGGGCACCCGCATGCGTTCGGATCTTCCGAAGGTGTTGCACCCCATCGCGGGGCGTCCCCTCGTCGAACACGCCGTCCGCGCCGCCGCGGGGCTCCGGCCCGACGAGCTCGTGGTCGTCGTCGGCCACGGGCGCGAGCAGGTGGGCGCGCATCTCGACGTGGTCGCCGACGCGATCGGCCGCACCGTCAAGACGGCGGTGCAGGAGGAGCAGCGCGGCACCGGTCACGCGGTGCGCTGCGCGCTCGAGGCGCTGCCCGCGGGGGACACCGGCACGGTGCTGGTTACCTACGGGGACGTGCCACTGCTCGACACCCCGACGCTGACCGACTTCCTCGCCGCGCACGAACGCGACGGCAACGCCGTCACCGTGCTCACCTCGGTGGTCGACGATCCGTCGGGATACGGCCGCATCGTGCGCGACGCCGACGGGGACGTCACGGGCATCGTCGAGCACAAGGACGCCGACGACGCCCACCGCGCCATCACCGAGATCAACTCCGGCGTGTACGCCTTCGACGCCGCGGTCCTCGCCGACGGCCTGTCCCGGTTGTCGACCGACAACTCGCAGGGCGAGCTCTACCTGACCGACATCCTCGGCATCGCCCGTGGCGACGGGCGCCGCGTCGGCGCTCTCCCTGTGGCCGACCCGTGGCTGACGGAGGGCGTCAACGACCGCGTCCAGCTCTCGACCCTCGGCACCGAACTCAACCGCCGGATCGTCACGCGGTGGCAGCGCGAGGGCGTCACGATCGTCGATCCGGCGTCCACCCGCATCGACCTCGACGTCACGCTGTCCCGCGACGTCGTCATCGAACCGGGCGTGCAGCTGCGCGGCGCCACGACGGTCGCCGCGGCCGCGACCGTCGGCCCGGACACGACGTTGACGGACGTGCGCGTCGGCGAGCGTGCGAGCGTCGTGCGGACCCACGGCAGCCAGTCCGTCGTCGGCGACAACGCCTCGGTCGGGCCGTTCGCCTACCTCCGTCCCGGAACGACCCTCGGCGAGGCGGGCAAGATCGGCACGTTCGTCGAGACGAAGAAGGCCGACATCGGCACCGGGACGAAGGTGCCGCACCTGACGTACGTCGGTGACGCCACGATCGGCGAGCACAGCAACATCGGCGCGTCGAGCGTGTTCGTCAACTACGACGGCATCTCCAAGCACCACACCACGATCGGTTCGCACGTCCGCACGGGCTCGGACACCATGTTCGTCGCCCCGGTCACCGTGGGGGACGGCGCCTACAGCGGCGCAGGAACGGTGATCCGTGAGGACGTCCCGCCCGGCGCGCTCGCGGTATCAGGGGCACCGCAGCGCAACATCGAAGGCTGGGTGCCGCGGCGTAGGCCGGGTACCCCAGCGGCGGAGGCCGCAGAGCAGGCCGTCGCCGACCAGGAGGAAACCGACACCGACGGGGAGTCGCCAGCATGAGTCCGAAGTCCGGAACACCCAAGAAGAACCTGATGCTCTTCTCGGGGCGTTCACACGTCGAGCTCGCCGAAGAGGTCGCGAAGAACCTCAACGTGACGGTCACCCCGCAGACGGTGCACACGTTCGCGAACGGCGAGATCTACGTGCGGTACCAGGAGTCCGTGCGCGGCACCGACGCCTTCGTCATCCAGAGCTTCTCCCCGCCGATCAACGAGTGGCTGATGGAACAGCTCATCATGATCGACGCGCTGAAGCGGGGCAGTGCCAAGCGCATCACGGCGATCGTGCCGTTCTATCCGTACTCGCGGCAGGACAAGAAGCACAAGGGCCGTGAGCCGATCTCGGCACGCCTGGTGGCGGATCTGCTCAAGACGGCCGGTGCCGACCGCATCCTGACGGTGGACCTGCACACGGCGCAGATCCAGGGCTTCTTCGACGGCCCGGTCGACCACCTGCACGGGCAGAACGTGCTCGCCGACTACATCAACGAGCACTACAGCGATCACGACATCACCGTCGTCTCCCCCGATTCCGGCCGAGTGCGGCTCGCCGAGAAGTGGGCGCAGCAGCTGGGCGACCGGCCGATCGCGTTCATCCACAAGACGCGCGACCCGGACACGCCGAACCAGGCGGTCGCCAACCGCGTCGTCGGTGACGTCAAGGGCAGGCTGTGCGTGCTGATCGACGACATGATCGACACGGGCGGCACGATCAGCAAGGCCGTGGACGCGCTGCTGGACCAGGGCGCCTCGGACGTCGTCATCGCCACGACGCACGGCATCCTGTCCGACCCGGCGACCGAGCGGCTGTCCAACTCCAAGGCACGCGAGGTGATCGTCACCAACACGCTGCCGATCCCGGAGGAGAAACGCTTCCCCACGATGACCGTGTTGTCGATCGCCCCGCTGCTGGCGCGGGCCATCCAGGAGGTCTTCGAGGACGGCTCGGTGACGAGCCTGTTCGATGGCAGCGCCTGATCCGGAGCTGTTCGCCCCGGCATCCGCCGCGGCGAACGACGTGACGGAACGACCCCGTGGCGGCCGACGGTTCCGCCACGGGGTCGTTCCGTGTCCGGGGCCGGCCGCCGGAGCACGCCGAAGGCCGCCGCGGCCGCGTTGCCTACCGGCCCCGCCCCGGGGCGCCGCCTTTTGCACAAAGCGGGGCGGGGGTCAAGCACCGTTTCCGGCTGGATTACACTGGGCGAGTTGTCTCGGCGAGGCGGGGCCGGATGCGAGTCCGGCGCCCGACGTGATCGACGCGGCGGCTTGAGAGGCCACCCGTGCGCGCACGTCGTGGTACTCGCCGCCGGACAGCCACAGCGACAACCGCTGGTGCCGACCAGCAGCCGAGAACGCCCCAGTAAGCCCAAGCAAGTAAGCCCCACCCACCAGGGCCCCACCGCGAGGAGTGCATCACCGTGTCCGAGGTACGCCTGACCGTCGAACCCCGTAACGAGTTCGGCAAGGGAGCGGCTCGCCGCACCCGCCGTGCCGGCAAGATCCCCGCGGTGCTGTACGGCCACGGCGAGGACCCGCGGCACCTCGCACTGCCCGCGGTCGACTTCGCCCGCGTTGTGCGTGAGAACGGCCAGAACGCCGTCCTGACCCTCGACGTCAACGGCTCGAACAGCAAGAAGACCGAGCTGGCACTGACCAAGACCATCACGGTCCACCCGCTCAAGAACTACATCGAGCACGTCGACCTCCTCGTCGTGCGCCGCGGCGAGAAGGTCACGGTCGACGTGCCGATCGTGCTGAACGGCACCGCCGCCCCGGGCACCCTGGTCAACCAGGACGTCGACACCATCCAGATCGAGGTCGAGGCGCTGCACATCCCGGAGCAGTTCGACGTCGACATCGACGGTGCCGAGGCCGGCCACACCGTGCACGCCTCGGACGTCACGCTGCCCCGCGGCGCCGAGCTCGTGACCGACCCGGAGACGCTGGTCGTCGCGGTGAACGAGGCACCGACCGAGGAGGCCATGGAGGCCGACGTCGACGCCGAGGGTGCCGGTGTGACCGAGGAGCCCTCCGACGAGGGTGGCGACAGCTCGGAGAGCTGACGCTCACTCCTCCTCGTCCATCATGACGAACGATCTTCCCGGGGCCGGCGAGCAGGTGCTGCTCGCCGGCCTCGGCAATCCCGGGCCCCGTTACGCCGGCAACCGGCACAACGTGGGTTTCATGGTTCTCGACGAGCTGGCCTCCCGCGTCGGCGGGAAGTTCAAGGCGCACAAGGGCGGTGCCGAGGTCCTCGAAGGGCGTCTCGGCGGACGCAAGGTGGTGCTGGCGAAGCCCCGCTCGTACATGAACCTCTCCGGCGGACCGCTCGCGGGCACCGCCCGCTTCTACAAGATCGACGCGAGTGGTCTGGTCGTGATCCACGACGAACTCGACGTCGACTACGGGGCGCTGCGCCTGAAGCTCGGCGGCGGCGACAACGGACACAATGGACTGCGTTCCATCACGAAGTCCTTCGGCACCAAGGATTACTTCCGCGTGCGATTCGGCGTCGGCAGGCCGCCGGGCAGGATGGACGCCGCGGATTTCGTGCTCAAGGACTTCTCGACGACCGAGCGCCGCGAACTGCCGCTCAACGTCGATCGCTGCGCCGACGCCGTCGAAGAACTCGTCGCCCGGGGACTGACGGCGGCGCAGAACGCCTTCCACGGTTCCTGACCGAGCTCCTCGAACCTCGCAGGCCCGAGGAACCCGGCTGCGGGCACCGCAGGTCACCCGGCCACGTAGGCACGGAGCGTCACATCGGACACGCAAACTAACCCGACAGGGTCTTCCCGTACCCCTGAACGAGTCGCATCATAGCTGCACTCTTCCCGACGTCTCACCACCGCGACTATCACAGAGAGCCGCGAGTGACCCGACGTGGAGGTGCAGGTCATGGCGATCACGGCAGACGAGGCGCGCACCGTCGCCTTCCCCGATTCCGGTTTCGGCAGGCGCGGGTACGCCAAGCACGAGGTCGACGCGCTGCTCGACCGGATCGCGGCAACCCTGTCCGATCAGGACGACCTGACGGCGGCCGAGGTGCATCACATCCAGTTCGGACGGCCACCGATCGGCAGGCGCGGGTACGACGAGAAGAGCGTCGACGAGTTCCTCGACGCCGTGGAGGACACGCTACTGGCACGCACCGGCGCCGCCGGGGCGCACCACGTCCCCTCCGCTCGCACCGAGTCTCCCGCGGTCACCGAGGTGCCCACCGCCGACATCCCTGTCGTGAACCTGCCCGCAGCCGATCAGGCACCGCAACGGTCCCGGGACAGCTGATCTCCACAGAACCCGCCCGGCGCCTGATCGGGTTGCCGATCAGGCGCCGGCGTCCATCCTGTCGCGGTACTGCTCCGCGGTCGCCGCGCGCTGCACCTTGCCGGACGGCGTCTTCGGCAGGCTGCCCGTCGGCAGCACGACGACCGCGTAGGGCCGCGCGTCCACGGCGTCGCGCACGCGCGCCGTGACCTCCTTGACGATGCGCGTCTCCTCGGCCTCGTCACCGGCGGCCTTGGACTCCAACACGACGGCGAACCGCTCGCGGCGGGTGCCGGCATCGATCCGCACGGCCACGGCGTTGCCCGCCCTGACACCGTCGACCTCGCCCGCCGCACGCTCGACGTCGGTCGGATAGACGTTTCGGCCACCCAGGATGATGACGTCCTTGCTGCGGCCGCAGATGACGATCTGCCCGTCGACCAGGTATCCGATGTCGCCGGTGGCGAACCAGCCCTCGGAGTCCTGCGTTTCGACCGGCCCGTCGACCGTCAGGTATCCCGGCGTGATCGCCTCGCCGCGCAGGCGGATCTCGCCCACCTCGCGTTCGCCCAGCACCGTCCCGCCGTCGCCGACGATCTGCGCCTCGATCCCGTCGAGCGGCCTGCCCAGCACGGCGAATCCGCGGACCTGCTCGGTGCCGCGCCGCTCGTCACCCTCGGGCACCGCCACGGCACGGTTCTCCGCCTCCAACGGCCCGGCCTCGACGACGTCGACCGTCAATCCCGTCGACAGCGGCGCGAACGACACGGCGAGCGTGGCCTCGGCCAGCCCGTACGCGGGGAACACGCATTCGGCGGGCATGCCGAACCAGCCGCCCGCATCGGTGAACGCCGCCACGGCGGCCTCGTCGATCGGCTCGGCGCCGTTGAGCGCGATGCGCAGCGTCGACAGGTCGTAGGCATCGCCGTCGTCGACCCGGGCGAGCCTGCGGCCCACGACGGCGTAGGCGAAGTTCGGCGCAGCCGTGATCGTCCCGCCGTACCGGGAGATCAGGTCCGGCCACAGCAGCGGCGAGCTCAGGAACTCGACCGGCGTGACCTTGACCAGCTCGACACCGAAGGTCATGGGAACGGTCAGAAAGCCGACCATGCCCATGTCGTGGAACGTCGGCAGCCACGACACCATCACGTCGCTCGCCGGGTCGAGTTCGGAACGCCGTGCCATGGCGCTGATGTTGCTGTAGAGGTTGCCGTGGGTGATCCGCACGGCCTTGGGCTCGGCGGTCGAACCACTGGTGAGCTGCAACAGCGCCAGGGCGTCCTCCGCGGTCGGCACCGGCTCCGCGATCGGCTCGGAGTCGAGCAACGTCTCGATGGTGCGGTACTGGATACCGTTCTCCTCCAGCACCGGCGCCAGCTGGCCGAACGGCTCGCCGAGCAGCACCAGGTCCGACCCGATCATCTGCAGCACCTGCAGCGTGTCGGCCGCCCAGTGCGCCAGATCGGTCCGCGGGGTGGGCTGGTGCAGCATCGTGACGCTGCCGCCCGCCAGCCACACGCCCTGCACCGTCGGCGCGATCAGCTCCGGCGCGGCGGCGAGGACGGCCACGGCACCGCCGGGCTCGAACCCGTCCCCTGCCAGACCACCCGCGAGGTGCCGGGCACGTTCGTGCACGTCCCTCCACGTCCTGCGCACGGGCGCCGAAGGCTCACCCGTGACCATCCCCCGCTGCGTGCCGCCCGCCTGTGCGGTGGCGACCATCGTGTCCACGAACCGGCTCATGACACATGACTGTAACCGCGGGTCACACCGCTGCGGCGATCGGCCGTGCGGTGAATCGGCCGTACGGCGGCGTCACTCCACCGCTTCGGACGCCTCCAGCCACCGCTGTTCGAGCTCCTCCTTCTCGGCCTGCAACGCCTTCAGCTCGTTGTTCAGCTCCATCAGCCGGTCCGGTTCGGTCGCCGCGTCGGCGAGCGCCGCGTGCAGCTTCGACTCCTTCTCACCGAGCGCGTCGAGCTTGCGTTCCAGCTTGCCGAGCTCCTTGGTGATGGCCCGCCACTCGGCGTTGGACAGCTTCGGCGGGGCCTGCTCGGTACTCGCCCGCGACGCAGCGTTGTCTCCGGCTCCGGCGGATGCGGCGGCCGCGGGCCGGTCCGCGATGGTCTGCCTGCGCTGCAGATACTCGTCGATCCCGCCGGGCAGGTCGGTGATCGCGCCGTCGCCGAACAGCGCGACGACGTTGTCGCACACGCGCTCGGTGAGGTACCGGTCGTGGGAGACGACGATCAGCGTGCCCGGCCAGCCGTCGAGCAGGTCCTCGAGCTGTTGCAGGGTGTCGATGTCCAGGTCGTTGGTGGGCTCGTCGAGCAGGAGCACGTTCGGTTCCGCCATGAGCAGCCGCACCAGTTGCAGCCTGCGCCGCTCACCACCGGACAGGTCGCCCACGGGCGTCCACTGCCGTTTCGGCGGGAATCCCAGCTTCTCGGCCAACTGCGACGCGGACAGCTCGTGCTTGCCGAACTGCACCCGCGCGGCGACGCGTTCCACCGCCTGCAACACCCGCAGGTCGGCGGGCAGGTCGTCGAGCTCCTGCTTCAGGTGTGCCAGGTGGACGGTCTTGCCCTCGACACGCCTGCCGGTCTCGGGTTCGCGTTCCCCGGCGAGCAGCTTGAGCAGCGTCGTCTTGCCTGAGCCGTTGACGCCGACGAGGCCGATCCGGTCTCCGGGTCCGATCCGCCACGTCACGTGGTCGAGCAGCGTTCGGTCGCCGACGCTCAGCGACACGTCCTCCAGCTCCAGCACGGTCTTGCCGAGCCGGCGCCTGGCGAAGCTCATCAGCTCGACGGTGTCGCGCGGCGGCGGGACGTCGGCGATCAGCGCCTCGGCCGCCTCGATCCGAAACTTCGGCTTCGAGGTCCGCGCCTTCGCACCACGTTGCAGCCACGCGAGCTCCTTGCGTGCCAGGTTCTGCCGCTTCTCCTCGGCGGCCTGGGCCAGTCGGGCGCGTTCGGCACGGGCGTACACCCAGTCCGCGTAGCCGCCCTCGTACTGCTCGACCCGGCCCGACGTGACCTCCCACGTCCGGCCGCACACGGTGTCGAGGAACCAGCGGTCGTGCGTGACGACCACGAGCGAGGACTTGCGCGCGAGCAGGTGATCGGCGAGCCAGCGGACACCTTCGACGTCGAGGTGGTTGGTGGGCTCGTCGAGGACGATCAGGTCGAGCTCGCCGACGAGCGTGGCGGCCAGCGCGACCCGGCGGCGTTCCCCACCGGAGAGGTTGGCCGTCGCCGTGTCGAGTCCGATCGCCCCGATGCCGAGTCCGTCGACGATCGACCGCACCCGCGCGTCGGCGGCCCACTCGTGTTCGGCGTCGAAACCCGCCAGCACGACGTCGCCCACGGTGCTGCCCTCGGGCAGGTCGGTGCGCTGCGTGACGACACCCATGCGCAGGTCGCGCATGCGGCTCACGCGCCCCGAGTCGGGGTCGGTGATGCCGGCGAGCACCTCCAGCAGGGTCGTCTTGCCGCCGCCGTTGAGCCCGACGACGCCGATGCGCTGCCCTTCGCCGACACCGAGGGACACCTCGTCCAGCAACGGCCGGACGCCGTAGGACTTGCTCACCGATTCGAGATTGACCAGGTTGGCCATGTGTCGGACAAACCTCTCGCGGATGCGGAAACGCTGTGCGACCACGCGGGTCGCGTGGTCGATGGTGACAGTGCGGCCCGCCGTCGCCTGCGGGTCCTCCCCCGGGGCCACGCGTGGTTCCCGGGCAGGAACCCGCCCACGACCGCGGCGGGAACCGAGACCACCGGATCCGACGGGACCCGGGGCTCGGATCGGGTCATGCGTGTGCCTGCGGCGGGTGCGGACCCCACGGCGGCTCGCCGCCCGACGGGCCGCCGTCCGGCTCGACCACCCGCGCCCCCGGCGCCGGACCGCTCGCGACGCGCACCGTGCGGCACACGCCCGCACCGGACAGCCGCGCCGACACCTGCACCGCCGACTCGGCGTCCTCGCACAGGAACGCGCACGTCGGACCGGAGCCGGACACGAGACCGGCCAGTGCGCCCGCCTCGACACCCGCTCGCAGCGTCCGCCGCAGGTTCGGCCGCAGCGACACGGCCGCGATCTGCAGGTCGTTGCCGATCAGCTCGGCCAGGCGATGCGGGTCACCCGACGCCAGCGCTTCGATGACGACGTCGTGGTCGCCGGCCGCGGGCGGGGGCTCGCCCACGTCCCGCAGCCGGTCCAGTTCCTTGTACACCCGCGGCGTGGACAGGCCGCGCTGGGCGAACGCGAGCACCCAGTGGAACGTGTGCCGCGTCAGCACCGGCAGCAGCTCCTCGCCGCGGCCCGTACCGAGCGCGGTGCCGCCGAGCAGGGAGAACGGCACGTCGCTGCCGAGTTTCGCCGCCAGCCGCGTGAGCTCGTCGCGGGAGAGGTCGAGCTTCCACAGTGTCGACAGCGCGAGAAGCGTGCCCGCGGCATCGGCGCTCCCGCCCGCCATGCCGCCCGCGACCGGGATGCCCTTCTCCAGTGCGATCCGCACCGGGCCCAGCTCGGCCGGGCTCGTGTCCAGATGCTCCGCGAGGACGTCGATCGCGCGCCATGCCAGGTTGCGCTCGTCGCGCGGCACGATCTTCTCGCCCTCGCCGACCACGTGCAGCGACGACTCCTCCGCGGCCGACACGGTCACCGTGTCGGTCAACGACAACGCCTGGAACACGGTCGTCAGCTCGTGATACCCGTCGTCGCGCGCAGGCCCCACCGCCAGGTGCACGTTGATCTTGGACGGCACCGTGACGGTCACGGGGGTCGGTACGACGGCAAGCACATACCCAGGGTACTTGGCGCCCCCGCGACCACAGGCGCAGCCGCGTGTCAGCGCGTCGACGAGGGGCGGTGGTCGCAGCCGCGGATCCCGGCCGGCCGCACGAACCGCGCCCGCCAGCGCTCCGTAGTACTCGCCACAGTCGGCATCGAACGGCAACACGTCGAACGTCGAGGTCACCGCCTGGAGCTACGAGATCGCTACGGCCGAGGGCACGACACGCGCCCCGGAACCCGCAACACGGCCTCCGGGATCCGCAACACGGTCCCCCGGGAACGCAACACGGGCCCCGGGATCCGCAACACGCGCGGGTCGGTCAGGCGGCGACGGTACGCAGGCCGCAGAGGGTGTGCGTGACGTGGGCGCCGCGCTCGGCCATCCACGCCAGCGCCGCGTCGGCCCGCTGCCCCCGCAGGCCGATGCGGAACCGCGCGACAGGTGTGTCCCCGAACCGCGTCAGTCCACCGCCGATCGTCGCGATCTCGACGTCGAAGCGGCCGCCCGCCTCCGGCAGGAGCGCACCGACCGAGGCGAAGCCGACGAGCACGACGTCCACGACCACGTCGAACCGCGCCGCCTCGGCCGGGGACGTCTCCACCGACGGGAGCAGTTCGTCGGCGATCCGGCTGCCGCGCGTACCGGCCAGCGTCAGCAGGTTGCCGCTCTCGACGACCGAGCCGTGGTCGAGCAGTGCCACGTCGTCGCACACACGCCGCGCCACACCCGCCTCCGACGTCGTCAGCAACACGGTCGCGCCCAGTTCCGCACGCGCCCGGTCGAGCACCGACAGCACGGCGCCGCTCTCGTCGGCGTCGACACCGGACGTCGGATCGTCGGCGAGCAGCACCGCGGGCCCGCCCGCGAGTGCCCGCGCCACCGACACCCGGCGCTGCTGCCCCGGCGTCAGGTCGGCGGGAACCTGCGCGGCGGCACGGCTCAGACCGATGACGTCCAGCAGCGTGGCGACGCGCTGCCTCCTGCGCGCACCGTCGACGCCCACCCGCTCGAGCGGGGCGGCGATGTTTCCGGCGACGGTCCGTTCCGGGCGCAGCCGCGAGTCGACCACCGCGACCTGGCTCTGCGCCTCGCGCAGCTTGCGCCCGTCGAGGGTGGTCGTGTTCAGCCCGTCGTAGCGGACGGAGCCGCGGTCGGGGCGCTCCCGCAGCGCGACGCAGCGCGCCAGCGTCGACTTGCCCGCGCCCGTCTCGCCGACGACGCCGAACAGCGCGCCCGCTTCGACATCCAGGTTGACGTCGTGCAGCGCCTGCACGGGGGCGTCCGACTCGGTGGTGCGGAACGACTTGCTGACGTTCTCGACGGTGATCACAGCAGCTCCAAGACAGCTCGGTGGCTCACCGGCCCGCGCGGTCAGGGACCGGGGCCGGGAGGGAAAAGGCGGAAGATCGGATCGGACGGCGGCGCCGAGTTCGCGCTGCGGTGTCCGGCTCATCGGCCGGTTCACCGCTCGGCGAGTCGGATCCGGTCGCGGCCGCCAATCGGATTCGGCGGTTCCGCGGACGGGATCACCCGCGAGGCGGGCGATGCTCAGCGCTCAGACCAGGGTGGCGGAGCGACGACACGCAGACACGGTGCGCCGACTGTGATCAACGACCAGACGCCGGGTGAGCGGCTCGGAAAAATACATCGCGTTCCTCCATCGCTCCTGGCGGTAGCACCGTCCTCGAGGGAGGTTGCTGCGACGTCGACGAGCCAGGTCTCTCGGTCGCTCGGGATGGAATTCCCACATAGTAGACACGAAACATCGCCGTAATGGCAAGCCGACGGGCGTAGATCACACCGACGGTGACACGAGGAACGCGACCGCCGGAATCACACCTCGGCGGCCGCCCGCGCGATCGCCACGTACTCGTCGATGCCGAGCTGTTCACCCCTGGACCGCGGATCGACGCCGGCGGCGGCCAGGATCTCTCCCGCCCGCTCGGCCGAGCCCGCCCACGACGCGAGGGCCGCGCGCAACGTCTTCCGCCGCTGCGCGAACGCGGCGTCGACAACCGCGAACACGGTGTCGCGGTCCGCATCGGTGCGCTCGGGACCGCGGTCGAAGGCGACGAGCGACGAGTCGACGTTCGGCACCGGCCAGAACACCGACCTCGGCACGGCCGCCACTTTGCGGGCCGTGCCGTACCAGGCGAGCTTCACGCTCGGCACGCCGTAGACCCTGCCGCCGGGGCCCGCTGCCATGCGGTCGGCCACCTCGGTCTGGACCATCACGAGCACGCGCCGCAGCGACGGCAGTTCGGCGAGCAGGTGCAGCACCACGGGAACCGCGACGTTGTAGGGCAGGTTGGCGACGAGCGCGTCCGGCTCGCCGACGTGGCCGCTGTCGACCCTCAGGGCGTCGTCGGCGACGACCGCCAGCCGTGACACCGCCTCGGGGGCGTGCGCCGCCACCGTGCGTTCCAGCCGTCCCGCCAGCGCCGGGTCGATCTCCACCGCCACCACGCGCGCGCCGGTACCGAGCAGTCCGAGCGTCAGCGAACCCAGCCCGGGGCCGACCTCGAGCACGAGCGGGTCGGTGTCGCCGTCGAGGCCGACCTCGGCCAGCTCGACGATCCGCCGCACCGTGTTGGCGTCGTGCACGAAGTTCTGGCCCAGCTTCTTGGTCGGGCGGACGTCGAGCTCCTCGGCGAGCTGCCGGATCTCGGCGGGCCCCAGCAGCCCCGGTGGTTCAGCGGTCACACCGATGAGTTCAGCACAACGCGGCCCGGCACCCCGCGAAGGGGTACCGGGCCGCTGTGATCGTCCGCCTGTCGCGAGCCTTACGTCGGCAGGCCGAGCTGCGACGCGCACGAAGGCCAGGCGCTGTAGCCGCCACGGTCGTCGCGCACCTTGGTGGCGGTGGCGATCTGCTGCTCGCGGGTCGCCTCGTGCGGGTAGGCCGCGTACTGGTCGCCTCCGTAGGCGTCCCAGGTCTGCTTGTTGAACTGCAGGCCGCCGTAGAAGCCGTTGCCCGTGCTGATGGACCAGTCGCCGCCGGACTCGCACTGGGCCAGCCGGTCCCACACGGCGCCACCGGTGATCTGTGGCTGCGGGGGCTCCTTGGTGCCCACGCGCACGACCTTGTCCTTGGCCTCCTGAAGAACCTTGGAGTCGACCTCCTCGCGGGCGATCTCCTCACCGTTCTCCTTGGTGACCCGGTAGGTGACGAGCTCCTCGCCCGCCTTGCCGGGCTTCTCGACGACCTCCTTGCCCTGCTCCAGCTCGGGGTCCTCGATGGTGCGGACCTCGGGCTCGATGGTCTCCTTCTGCTTGACCACCGAGACGCCGGTGCGGCTGATGTAGACCTCGGCGCCGTCCTCGAGGCTCATCTGCTTGCCGCTCTGGATGCGGTCCTGCGGGCCGAGCTTCATGCCGAGCTCGTCGACCAGGTCGCCCGCGGTGACGGCGTGGGTCGTGACCTCGCGGGGCTCCTTGCCGCCGTCGTAGATCGTGACGCTCTTCTGCGTCCGGACCTCGAGCGTCATGCCGTCCAGGGGCACCTCGCTGTCGAGCGGCGCGGACAGCTTCGCACCCTCGTTCTTGAGGTCCTGCATCCCGAGCTGGGTGAGAGCCTCGTCGACGGTGGTGGCGCGGACCCACACCTGGCGCTGCTCACCGTCGACCGACACGGTCATGTGGCGGCCGCGCTCGAGGGTGATGACGCCGCCGTCACCGACCTCAGCCTGCGGCGAGGGGGACAGCGCGTCGTGCTTGCCGACGTCGATGTCCGCGTCGTCCAGCACCTCGCCGACGGTGTCGCCGTAGCTGCGGACCGTCTGTTCCTCGCCGTCGACGTTGAGCGTGACGCTCTTGTTCATCGCCAGCGCCGCCGCACCGCCGCCGGTGAGCGTGATCAGCATGGCGAGAACCGAGCCCTTGAGGAACCGCTTCTTCCACGTCTTGACCGCGCTCGCGAGGCCGTCCTCGGGCTCCTCGACGCTCGTGCCCGCCGCCGCGGCGGGCGCGGGCGGGGTGTCGACGATCGGCGGAAGCATCGTCGTCTCGGCGTTGATCAGCCGGATGAGCTCGTCCACTCCGACATTGGCCTCGGCCATGAGTGTGTCGGCGTCGGGGCCGAGCACGGCGAGGATGTCGTCCCGCGTGATCCGCGGGTCGGAGGAGAACTCTGGGTCGCTCGGTCGGTCGAGCAGAGCCGTCGAGCCGGCCGGAGCCGACGACGAGCTCGCGTCTGCGCGCCCGTAGCTACCAGTCACAGGGTCAATCCCTTTCACGCATGGCCAGGACTCCCGCAGTCAGCGTCGTCCCCTGACATTCCCGCACGGGCCGTGACCCGGCGGGCGATGCCGTCCCCGACGAACACCGACGTGACTGTGGGCGTGCCGCATCGAGACAGTCGATCTCAACCGGCACGGTCACGGGACCGTAACGGGTGCCGGGGGGTTGCGCAAACACGGCCCGCGATCCCGTGACCTTCGTCACCTGGGCCGATCGACGGTTGCACCCCCGTGGTTGTCGCAGTGCGATCACGCCGAGGTGACGCTCCGCGACGGCGAGAGGCCGAACACCCGCTCGGCATTACTCCGAACGGAGTCGGCGACCGTGTCGACCGGCTCCCCACGAAGCTCCGCGAGCCCGTGAAGGGTATAGGCCGCGCAATACGGCTCGTTCGGGTGTCCCCGATAGGGGTGCGGAGTGAGGAACGGCGCATCGGTCTCGACCAGATACTGCTCCGCGGGTACGAGCTTCGCCGCCTCGTGCAGGCCCGCGGCGTTCCGGAACGTGACGGTGCCCGCGAACGACAGTACGTAGCCGGCGTCGACGCAGCGGCGCGCCATGTCGCCGTCCCCCGAGAAGCAGTGGAATACCACGGTGTCCGGGGCGCCCTCCTCGTCGAGGATCCGCAGGATGTCCTCGTGCGCCTCGCGGTCGTGGATCATCAGCGGCTTGCCGATCCGCTTGGCGAGGTCGATGTGCCACCGGAACGCCTCCTGCTGGGCGTCCGGCGGTGAGTAGTCCCAGTAGTAGTCCAGACCGGTCTCGCCGACGGCGACGACGCGGTCGCCCGCCACGAGACGTTCGATCTCGGCCCGCTCGGTGTCGCCGAAGTCCGCGGTGCGGGTCGGGTGGATCGCCACGGCGGCGAACACGCGCGCGTCCCACGTCGCCGCGTCGGCGGCCCACCTGGCGGCGGCGAGGTCGTCGGCGACGGTCACCACCCGCTCGATGCCCGCCCTGCCCGCGCGGTCGAGCAGTCCCGCCACGTCCGCCGGTGTGCCGTCGCCGCAGGCGTCCAGGTGGGTGTGCGCGTCCACCGCGGGCGACGGCAGGCGTTCCGGCACCGGCGGCGGCGCGTCACGGTCTCTCTTCCGGCTCACGTCTTCTCCCCGGCTGGTCGTGTCACGATCGGTTCAGCTCTGGATGGGCGCCCACTCGGGGCCGGTCTCGCCCAGCGACGCGTCGAGCTTGGCGAACAGCGGCGACGGCTTCTCGAGTGGCCTGCCGACCTCCACCGGTGTCGACTCCCACGTCGCCTGCTCGTGCGAGTAGTCGCCCGTGAGGATCGGATTCGTGCGCCCGGGGATGTCGAGGTCCTCGACGTCGTGGCACTCGGGCTGCGCCGCCCACACACCCGTGCCGCCGAGGGCCTCGTGGACCTTCTGCGCGGCGTGCGGCAGGAACGGAGTCAGGAGCGCGTTCGCATCGGACACGACCTGCAGCGCCGTGTGCAGCACCGCGTCCCGTCGGTCCGGATCCTCCTTGAGTTTCCACGGCTCCTGGTCGGACAGGTACTTGTTGGCCGCGGACACGACGCGCATCGCCTCGCCGGCCGCCTGCTTGAAGCGCGAGTGCCGCAGGTGCGTGCCGACCGTGTCGAACGCCCCGCGAGAGAGAGCCTTGAGTTCCTCGTCGGCGGGCGCGGGCGCGGTCGGCGCCGGTACGCCACCGTTGTTCTTGTGCGCCAACGAGATCGACCGGTTGACGAGGTTTCCCCACTCGTTGGCGAGCTCGAAGTTGGTGCGGCGGACGAACTCGTCCCAGGTGAAGTCGGTGTCCTGCGTCTCGGGACCGGCGACGCTGATGAAGTAGCGCAGCGTGTCGGGACCGAACTCGCGCAGGAAGTCCTCGACGTAGATGACCGTGCCGCGCGAGGTCGAGAACTTCGACCCGCTCATGGTGAGGAACTCGCTCGAGACGATCTCGCCGGGCAGGTTCAGCGTGCCGTACGGACCCGGCTCGCCGCCCTTGTCGCCCTGGCCGTTGTGGCCGAGCAGGAACGCGGGCCACAGCTGGGCGTGGAACGTGATGTTGTCCTTGCCCATGAAGTAGAAGGACTGCGCGTCCGGGTCGGTCCAGAACGGCTTCCACGCGTCCGGGTCGCCGCTGCGCCGGGCCCACTCGACGCTGGCGGAGAAATAGCCGATGACCGCGTCGAACCACACGTAGAACCGCTTGAGCGGCTGGTCGCGCCACCCGTCGAGCGGCACCTTCACACCCCAGTCCAGGTCGCGCGTGATGGGACGGGGGCGCATGTCGTCGACGAGGTTCTTGGTGAAGTTCAGAACGTTCGGGCGCCAGTCGGTCTTGGTCGACAGCCAGTCGCCGAGCGACTCGGTGAAGGCGGGCAGGTCGAGGAACAGGTGCTCGGTCTCGACGAATTCGGGCTTCTCACCGTTGATGCGCGAACGCGGGTTCTTCAGCTCGGCGGCGTCGAGCTGGTTGCCGCAGTTGTCGCACTGGTCGCCGCGCGCCCCGTCGTAGCCGCAGAGGGGGCATGTGCCCTCGATGTAGCGGTCCGGCAGCGTGCGTCCCGTCGACGGGCTGACGGCACCGGTGGTCGTCTTCGGCACGACGTAGCCGTTGCGGTGCAGCGCCAGGAAGATCTGCTGCACCACCTCGGCGTGGTTGCCCGTCGTGGTGCGCGTGAACAGGTCGTAGGACAGGCCGAGGCCGCGCAGGTCCTGACTGATCTGGCGGGTGTACTTGTCGGCCGTCTCCTGCGGCGAGAGGCCTTCCTTGTCGGACTGCACCAGGATGGGCGTGCCGTGTTCGTCGGTTCCGGAGACCATGAGCACTCGGTTGCCGGCCATTCGCTGATACCGCGAGAAGACGTCGGAGGGGACGCCGAAACCGGACACATGACCGATGTGGCGGGGGCCGTTGGCGTAAGGCCAGGCCACCGCGGTCAACACAGAGGTGCTCATACTTGAACAGGTTACGGCGGCCCGTACCAGCACCTTGAGGGAGGCGGGCGGCCGAACACGGGTGGCGCACGTGCGTCTCGCCGGGACGGGGTTCGGGCGGGCACCGTGGTGCGTGACGCCGTGCAGCGGGAAGCGGCCGGGCAGCGGGGTGCGGGCAGCGGGGTGCGGGCAGCGGGAAGCGGCCGGGCCGACGTCTCCGGCCGCCTTCGGCGTCGTGGCCGCCCCGACGGTGGGAGGATGGTGCCTCCCGCTACGCGACCAGGGACGGAGGCCGGAAGCGGTGTCGGCGACACGGTTGCTCGTGCTCGGTGTGGTGCGGATGCACGGCGGATCGGGTGGTGCGCACGGCTACCAGGTGCGGCGGGAGCTGTTGTCGTGGTCCGCGGACAAGTGGGCCAACGTCCAGCCGGGGTCGATCTACCACGCGTTGAAGCGCCTCGCGCTCGAAGGACTGCTCGAGCAGGTGGAGACGCCGCAGGGGAAGGGCCCCGACCGGCTCGCGTACACCCTGACCCGCGCGGGCGAGGACGCCTTCCAACGGGAGCTGCAACAGCGCATCGCCGACGTCGACGGCGCAGCCGGGGGTGCCCACGAGTTCTCGGCCGCGCTGGTGTTCATCACGTGCCTGCCCCGCCGACTGGCACTCGACCTGCTCGAGTACCGCCTCGTCCAGCTCGACGGTCAGCGCGAGAACGTCACCTCCGTGCTCGACAAGGGCATCGAGTGGGGACAGCCCGCGCACGTCAACGAGCTGTACCGGCTGTGGCTCGCCCACTGCGACGCCGACATCTCGTGGACCACGGACCTCGTCGCGCGGCTGCGCGCGGGCGAGTACGTGATGGCCGACGACGCAGGCCACAACTTCGGTTCCGCGGCGCACGGCGCCACGTCCTGATCCGAGGAGCCCCGACCCGCGCCGTCGCACCGGAGCTCGGCCCGCCGCACGGGGACCGTTCGCTCTGCGCGGTATCGCTCCGGGCGAAAACTCGTCGCGTCGCCCGCCTTCGGCGGCCACGCTCATCCTAACTCGACTCCACCCTGCTAATCAAATTTGACTAGATGCTGTTCGCGGAGGACAGTGGCCGCATCACCGGCCGTTCGGCCGGACCACGCGGTCGGCCACGTCCACACGCGACGGCGGACCCACACTTCACTCGACGGGGGTTTCCTTGATCAAGGCACGTGGCCTGCAGCGACGGTTCACGTCGCGCGGGCGCACCGTGGACGCGGTGAAAGGCGTCGACATCGACGTCACCGAAGGCGAGCTGGTCGGCTTCCTCGGGCCCAACGGCGCGGGGAAGACGACGACGCTGCGCATGCTGACGACCCTGCTCACGCCCACGGCGGGCGAGGCACAGGTGGCCGGATGCGATCTGCGCGCCGATCCGGTCGGGGTGCGCAGGCGTATCGGTTACGTCGCGCAGGGCGGCGGCACCGGGCCCGAATGCAAGGTGGCCGAGGAGATCGAGCTCCAGGGCAGGCTCTACGGGCTCGGCAAGGCCGACGCGATCGAGCGGGGCAAGGAGCTGACCGAGCAACTCGACCTGTCCGGATTGGACCAGCGGCTGACGAAGACACTCTCCGGCGGTCAGCGGCGCAGGCTCGACATCGCGCTCGGGCTGATCCACTCACCGAAGCTGGTGTTCTTCGACGAACCGACGACCGGGCTCGACCCGCAGAGCCGGGCGAACCTGTGGGAACACATCCGCATGCTGCGCTCCGAACAGGGCGTGACCCTCTTCCTCACGACGCACTACCTGGAGGAGGCCGACGCGCTCTGCGACCGCATCCTCGTCATCGACGGTGGCGAGATCGTCGCCGAGGGCACACCGGACGCACTCAAGGCGCGGGTGTCCGGCGACAGCGTCGCACTCGGTGTCGACGACGACGTCACGACGAGGGCCGCCGAGATCGTCGGCAGAGTCGAGGGCGCCCACGAGCTGACGACCGCGCCCGGTGAGGTGCGATTCCGCGTGCCACGCGGCGACACGGCACTGCCCGCGCTGCTGCGGGCGTTCGACGCCGAGAACCTGACGATGCAGTCGATGCAGGTGCAGCGGCCGACCCTGGACGACGTGTTCCTGACCCTCACCGGCCGCAGCCTCCGCGACTCCAGCGGCAGCGACTCCAGCGGCGGCGACGCGGACGCGGCAGCCGAGGCATCGGCCGACGACAACGAGCGAAACGAGGTGCCGACCCGTGCTGCGTGACACCTGGCTCATCTTCCGGCGCGACGCGACCCTGCTGTTGCGCAATCCCGCGTGGTTGGCGATCGGCGTGATGCAGCCGGTGCTGTACCTGGTGCTGTTCGGCCCGCTGATGGAGCGGATCGTGACCAGCACGCCCGGCTTCCCACCCGGCAGCAGTTGGACGATCCTCACCCCCGCGCTGATCGTTCAGCTCGCCCTGTTCAGCGCGACGACGGCGGGCTTCTCGCTGCTGGCCGACCTGCGCAACGGCGTGGTCGAACGACTCCGCGTCACGCCGGCCAGCCGGGTGGCACTGCTGCTCGGCAAGGTCCTGATGAACGGCCTGACCACGGTGGCGCAGGCGATCATCATCACCATCCTCGCGTTCCTCGTGTTCGGCCTGTCGGCGCCGATCGGCGGGATCCTGCTGACACTGCTGATCGTGGCGATGCTGTCGGTGACGTTGGCGTCGGCGTCGTACGCGGTCGCGCTGACCCTGCGCAACGAGCAGGCGTTCCCCGCGCTGGTGAACTCGGTGATGATGCCGGTACTGCTGTTGTCCGGAATCCTCGTGCCGATCACGACCGGACTCGCACCGGACTGGTTGTACGCGATCTCGCGGGTCAATCCGTTCACGCACATCGTCGACGCGGGCCGTGCCGGGTTCCGCGGCGACTTCTCCGTTGACGCGCTGCTCACCGGGTCGATCGTGCTCGTCGTACTGATGTCGCTGTGCGTGTTCTGGGGCGCGCGAACGTTCCGGAGGGAGAACGCCTGACACGCCGCGGGTGATGGCCGCCTGACGTGCGCGAACGCACGTAGGGTGGCCGTCACCATCGCTTCCGGCAGCTAGGGGGACCCGTGACGGAGCCCGCGGGCGCGAGCGGCGTCGGACTGGAGCTGCGCGAGTCCGTGCCGGACTGGACGCGGCTGCGCGCGAGGGCCGTCACGTTCGCGTCGATCACCGTCACCGAGAACCTCAACTGGAGCGAACCGAGTTCGGCCCGGCAGCTCACGTGCGCACTCGACGCGGGCGTGCACGCGGGGATCCGCCATCTCGCCAGGGAAGGCGGCGCCGTCGACCAGGCACGGCACGTCGTGCGCACCGGCGCGCCGCTCGGGGCGTTCGCACCCGGAGTGCTCGCGCCCGCCCTGGACGCCCGCGCGGCCGGGATCGACGACCGGTTCGTCAAGACGTGGATCAAGACGATCCGCGGCGAGGCCGGGATCGGCAAGGCCCTGGTGTACGCCGAGTTCGAGGACTGGCAGCACCGGTTCCACCCGGACAAGTGGGCCGACGCCGGCGTGGTGCTGTGGCTCGTGCGGCGCAACGGCATCCCCGGCAGGCCGGGCTGGTTCCACAGCAGACTCGGCGTGCACCAGCACACCGGCGACGGCCCCGGCGCGACGTCGGCGCTCGTCTACCCGTTCACCCTCGCCGACGTGCTGCTGTGAACCCGCCGTGGGCCCACGTGGCCCTACAAGCTCGAACAGCTCAAAGGAGACCACCCGGGCGAGATCCTTCCCGAGGATTTCCTCGTCCCCATGGGCCTCAGCGCGTATGCACTCGCCAAGGCGATCCACGTGCCCGAGTCACGGATCGGAGCGATCCTCAAGGGGCAGCGCGCGATCACCGCCGACACCGGACTCCGGCTGTCCCGCTATTTCGGGTTGAACGACCACTACTGGACCCGCATCCAGGAGTCCTACGACGTCGAGATCGCCCGCGACGCGATCGGCGACCAGCTCGAGGACATCGAGCCGATGGCGGCGGCGTAGCGGCCGGCGACTATCGGGCCTCGATGCGGGTTCGGGTGAGGAAGACGTTGTACGGGCCCCACTGCGAGACGAGGTAGTAGAGGTCGAATCCGCCCGGCCGGTCGCCCGGCGCTCCGGCCGCGCCGTCCGCCGTCCCGTCGAGCGACCAGGGGTGGAGGAACCCTCCGTAGATCGCCGGGTGTTCGTCGCCGGACACGACGACGTCTCCCGCCGTCCACGGACCGGTCGGCGCGGGTGCACTGCGGAGCACGAGGCCGCGGCGCGGTTCGTCGAGGTGCACCATCAGCCACCGCCCGCACCCACGGTGATAGCCGACGGACATCTCCCCGACCGACCCGTCGAAGACCGGTGCCGCCGCGTCCTCGTCACCACGCCAACCGGCACCGTCCCAGTACTCGTACGCCCGTACGCGCAGCAGGTCCGCGGGCCGCACCCGGGCGAGGTAGGGCAGGTCGTGCCTGCCGTTGGTGGTGCCGAACAGCAGGACGTGCTCGCCGTCGCGGGCGAACGCGCCGACCTGGAACCTGCTCCCGCCGCCGGGGTTCTTCCACCGAGCCCCGCGGGGTCTGCTCCACGTGCGCCCGTCGTCGTGGGACACGGCGACGCCGGCATGGTCGGTGCGCCAGTGTCCGGGCTCGCCCCACTCGCGCACCGACATGTAGTGGGCGTAGTGCACGCCGTCGACGGTGATCGCACCGTTCGGCACGACCGTCACCTCACGCCTGCCCGACGGGATGACCTGCGCCGCCCCACCGCCGCGCCGGGTCACGACGCCGCCCAGTGACAGCCCGCCGGAGAGGTCGCGGGCGGTGGACCAGGCGAGCACGTTGCTGCGCCAGTCCGCCGACCCCGGCCCGGCGCCGTGGCCGCCCCAGCCGTCACCGAAGGTGTCACCGAACAGCGCGAACACCCTGCCGCCACCCGCGTCCCACAGGATGCCGAGGTCCGTCGCGGCGATCGCGAACCGTTCGGCGGTCCGGTTCGGCGAGTCGGCGCCCGTGACCGGGGCGATCCGTTCCGTCTCCGCGGGTGCGACGTCCATGCCGCGAACGTAGCGGCGATCGACCCGCTCCGCCCGACCCGTCGTGGAGATCAACAAGTAATCGCCGGGAAACACCGGCGACCTAGGTTGCCGCCCGGGCTCGTGTTCACCCACGTGCCCGCGACCCAGTTCCCGACGAACGGAGCAGCACGCGTGCACCGCACTCGTTCGCACCGCACTCGCCACACCGGCCTGGCCCTGTCGGCCCTGCTGACATCCACGGCGGTCGCCTCGCTGATGACCGCGCCCGCGTCGGCGGCACCACCCGGCCTCGCCCACCAGGACCCGACGACCCTCACGCTCGGCGAAACGGTGAAGGCGTTGAAGACCAACAAGGTCACCGCGATCGAACTGCTCGAGGCGTACCAGCAGCGCATCGAAACCTACGACCGGAACTACAACGCCTTCACCCAGATGAACCCGGACGCGAAGACCCAGGCGATCGCCTCCGACGAGCGCCGTGAAGGGTCCAAGAAGGACGTCGGCCCGCTCGACGGTGTTCCCGTCGTCATCAAGGACTCCCTCAACGTGGCGGGCATGCCGACCACGTCCGGCTGGGAACTGACGTCACCGGTCACCGACGGTGTCTCACTGGTGCCGGAGGACGACGCCCCGGTCGTGGAACGGCTGCGCGAAGCCGGCGCGGTGATCGTCGGGAAGACCAACCTGCCGGTGCTGGCAGGCTCCGGCTCCAACGCCAACAATTCGGCGTACGGCCCCACGTTCAACGCGCTGGACCAGGAGTGGGCGCCCGGCGGCTCCTCCACGGGGTCGGCCACCTCGGTCGCCGCCGACTTCGCGACGGCGGGCATCGCCGAGGAGACCGGTGGGTCGATCCAGAACCCCGCCTCCGCGCAGTCGCTCTACGCCGTGAAGCCCACCTTCGGGCTGGTGCCGAACACCGGCAACTTTCCCCTCGCGGGCAACACCCGGGACGTCCTCGGTCCGCTGGTCAAGAGCCCCGAGGACGCCGCGCTGATGCTCGACGTCATGGCGGGCGAGCACGCCGGCGACCCGAAGACCGAGGGCGCCGTCGTCCCCGAGGGCGGCTACACCTCCGCACTGTCGAAGAAGGCGTTGAAGGGCAAGCGGATCGGGTTGTACGGACCCGGCTGGCGCTCCGGTGAGAAGGGTGAGTTGTCGCCGGAGACCGCCGAGCTGTACGCGCAGGCGGTCGCGAAGCTCGAGGAGCAGGGCGCGACCGTCGTCGAGGATCCGTTCGCGGGCTCGGGGTTCGCCGAGCTCGCCGAGGTCGGTGACGGCGGTTACGACGGCCGCGGCAGCCTCGGCAACTCGCACGCGGTCGAGGACTACCTCCGCGGCCTGGGCGAGACGTCCCCGGTCGGATCGCTCGAGGAACTCGACGCGTGGGCGGACTCGCACGGGTTCGCGGACGACCAGCGCATCGACGAGATGGTGGCCAAGCTCGACTCGGAACCGCCGGTGGACGAGGAGTTCGAGCGCGCTTCGGCCGAGTACCAGCGGATCTTCGACCGGGTGATGGACGACCGCGACCTCGATGCGCTGGTGTTCCCGCAGCAGGTCGAGGCGATTCCCGGCATCTACGACGGCGAGATCAACGCCTCGACCGTCTCGGAGATCAACATCGCGGGCCTTCCGGGTGTGGTCGTGCCGGACGGCGCGTACGCGGGCGGCAAGCCGTTCAACCTGATCTTCGTGGACAAGAAGTGGACCGAGGCCGAACTGCTCGGCTACGCCTACGACTACGCGGAGGCCTACGGCGGCCGCGTCGTCAACCGGGACCTGTCGCACACGCCCGGGCCGGAAGCCCCGGACGAGGAGTGATCCGGTCCGGCGGCACGTGACCGCCGGGTGGCGGGTGACCGGTCCGGTCACCCGCCACACCGACGTCCGCCCGTGCCGGTTCGGCGGTCGCGTCGGACACCTTCCGCTCGGAATCCGCCGCCGACCGGGTGACAATGCCGAGCATGCGACTTCGGCGTACGGCACTCGACTGCGACCTGACACCCGAGCAGGTCCTCACAGTGCTGTCCCGTCGCGCGCGCGAACGCGGTCTCGCCGGGCCCGCCGCACTGACCGGCGACTGGTTCGGCTCCCCCGCCGTCGTCGCACCGTCCGTCCGGCTCGAGCCGGTCACCGGTCTCGCCGACGCCCTTGCCACGCCGTCCGACCTCCCTGCCGGTACCGACGGTTCCGGCAAAGTGGACCCCGACGTCCCACCCGGCGCGGTCGGTGGCGGCTGGTTCGGTTACCTCTCCTACGACCTGTCCGACCCGTCGCGGCGCCGCGGCCCGCTACCGCCCGCCGTCTGGGGCTGGGCAGGCCACGTGCTGCGCCTCGACACCGACGGGCGCTGGTGGTTCGAAGCACTCGACGGCACCCCCGGAGGTGACGTCGACGCCGACGAGTTCCGCGACCTGCTCACGCCCGGCGCGACCACCGCGGACCCCGCCCACACCTGGCACGCGACGTCGCTCGACCGGCCACCCCGCGCCGATCACGAACACGCCGTCACCGAGTGCGTACGCGCCATCGGGGCGGGCGAGGTGTTCCAGGCCAACATCTGCACCCGCTTCACCGGCACGTTCGACGGCTCTCCGCTCGCACTGTTCACCGAGGGCGCCCGCCGGCTGCACCCGGCCCGCGCCGCCTACCTCGCCGGCGACTGGGGCGCGGCCGTGTCGATGTCGCCGGAACTGTTCGTCGCCCGGCACGCCGCGACGGTCCGGTCCACCCCGATCAAAGGCACCCGGCCTCGACGCGGCCCGGAGGACGACCAGGGTGCCCGGCTGCTCCGCGAGTCGGTCAAGGACGTCGCCGAGAACGTGATGATCACCGATCTGGTGCGCAACGACCTGGGCCGCGTGTGCGAGACCGGCAGTGTGCGCGTGCCGGAGCTGCTCGCCGTCCGGCCCGCGCCGGGCGTGTGGCACCTCGACTCGACGGTCGTCGGCACCCTCCCCGCCTGCACCGGCGACACGGAGCTGTTGCGCGCGGCGTTCCCTCCCGGCTCGGTCACGGGCGCGCCGAAGATCCGTGCGCTGGACCTGATCGCCGAGCTCGAGCCGGTGCCGCGCGGGCTCTACACGGGAGCCGTCGGCCTGGCCTCGCCGGTCGCGGGCACGGAACTCAACGTCGCGATCCGCACCTTCGAGATCGCGGCGGGCGAGGTGCACGTCGGCGTCGGCGGCGGCATCACGGCCGACTCCGACCCGCGCGCCGAATGGAACGAATGCCTCGACAAGGCCGCCCCGCTGGAAACGCTGCTGGCCTCGCCGCCCGGCGACGTCACCGACCGCGAACAGTCCCCGCCACCCGCCGACGCCGACGAGCGCGGCCCGGGTCAGTCCGCGCGCGCCGCCACGACGGCGTCGTAGAGCTCCTTCTTCGACACGCCCGTCTCCTTCGCGACCTCCGCGGCGACGGTCTTGAGCCGCTCCCCCGCCTCGACCCGGCGCGTCACCTCGCCGACCAGGTCGGCGACGCTCACGTCCCGCGGCGCGGCACCCGCGAGCACGACGGTGATCTCCCCGCGCACGCCGTCGGCGGCCCACTCGGCCAGCTCGGCGAGCGTGCCGCGGCGCACCTGTTCGTACGTCTTCGTCAGTTCGCGGCAGACGGCCGCGCGGCGGTCCGGCCCCAGCCGCTGCGCCGCGTCGGCCAACAGCGAGGCCAGCCGGTGCGGCGATTCGAAGAACACGGTCGTGCGCTTCTCCTCGGCCAGCTCGTCGAACCACCGGGCGCGTTCACCGGGCTTGCGGGGAGCGAATCCGTCGAAACAGAACCGGTCCGGAGCGAGTCCCGACAACGCCAGCGCCGTGGTCACCGCCGACGGCCCCGGCACGCAGCTGACCGGCAGGTCTTCCTCGGCGCACGCCGCGACGAGGCGGAAGCCGGGGTCGGACACGCTCGGCATTCCCGCATCGGTCACCAGCACCACGACCTCGCCCTCGCGCACGGCGTCCAACAGCTTCGGCAACCGTGCGCTCTCGACGTCCTCGTAGAAGCTGACGACCTTCGCCGTCGACGCGACGTCGAGTGCCGTGGCCAGTGACCGCAGCCGGCGCGTGTCCTCGGCGGCGATGACGTCCGCGGTTCGCAGCGCCTCCGCGAGGCGGGGACTGGCGTCACTGCGGTCGCCGAGCGGCGTCCCGGCGAGGATCAACGGCATACCGCGAGGCTATCCGGCACGCGTCCCGCCGACCCCGCGGCCGCGCCCCCAAGGGCACCTTGGTCGCATTCAATGCAACCAAGGTGCCCCGGGGGCGTTTCGACACCGACACGGCTGCACGGGGCTCAACACCGCCGGCCGTAAGATCGGCCTCCGTGACCGCCGTACTGCCGCGACCGCACCGCGCCGGAACCGGTCCGGCCGGGCAACCGCCGTCGGATCGCGAGGCCGCGCTGCTCGGCACCCCGATGCCCGCCGACCGCATGCGCGCCCTGTGGGTCACGCTCGTCATCACCACCGTCGGCGGCGTCGTGCGGCTGTGGAATCTCGGCCACCCCACCGACGGCGGGTCCCCGGTCTTCGACGAGAAACACTACGTCCCGCAGGCGTGGCAGATGCTGCGCAACGGCGGCTACGAGGACAACTACGGCTACGAACTGGTCGTCCATCCGCCGCTGGCGAAGCAGCTCATGGCGATCGGCGAGTGGCTGCTGGGCTACAACGGCTGGGGCTGGCGGCTCACGGCGGCGCTCGCGGGCACGCTGATCATCCTGCTGGTCGTCCGCATCGCCCGGCGGCTGACGCGGTCGACGCTGCTCGGCGCGATCGCGGGCATCCTGGTCATCTGCGACGGCGTACTGCACCTCCAGTCGCGGATGGGGATGCTCGACATCTTCCAGGCCCTGTTCGTCGTCGCGGCGTTCGGCTGCGTGCTGATCGACCGCGACCAGGTGCGGGAACGCCTCGCGACGGCCGTCCGGGAGGGCTGGGCGTGGAACACCCCGTTCGGCCCGCGGCTGGGGTTCCGCTGGTGGCGGTTCGGGGCGGGCGTGATGCTCGGACTGGCCACGGGCATCAAGTGGTCCGGCATGTACTGGGTGATCGCGTTCGGCCTGCTGACGATCGCGTTCGACGTCGCCGCCCGGCGCACCGCGGGCGTCGCCCGGCCGTGGACGGGCATGCTGCGCCGCGACCTGGCTCCGGCGCTGTGGAGCATCGGCGTGATCTCCGTGCTGGTGTACCTGTCCACCTGGTGGGCGTGGTTCGCCTCCGAGACGGCGACGGACCGGCACTACGCCGAGATCAGCGGCGACGGCTCGCTGGCGTTCCTGCCGGATGCACTGCGCAACCTGGTGCTGTACACGCTGAACGTCCTCGACTTCCACAGCAGCCTGGCCACGCCCGACGGCGATCCGCACCCGTGGGAGTCGAAGCCGTGGACGTGGCCGATGGGCCTCCGGCCGATGCTGTACCACCACGAGTCCGGTGGTCATATCGACGGCTGCGGGCAGAGCGACTGTGTCCAGGCGACGATGCTCATCGGCACCCCCGCGATGTGGTGGCTCGCGCTGCCGGTGCTGGGCTGGGGCCTGTGGCGGACGGTCTTCCGCGCCGACTGGCGGTACGCCGCCGTGCTCGTCGGCTACGGTGCGGGCCTGCTGCCGTGGTTCGTGAACCTCGACAGGCAGATGTACTTCTTCTACGCCACGCCGCTGGCGCCGTTCCTGATCCTCGGCATCACACTCGTGCTGGGCCACCTGCTCGGCCGCGCGCACGCCGGGTTCGAACGCCGGGGCACGGGACTGCTCGTGGTGTCGCTGTACACGGGCCTGGTCGTGGCGAACTTCGTGTGGCTGTGGCCGATCCTCGTCGGTGAGCCGATCACTCCGGAGCGGTGGAACGCGGAGCTGTGGCTTCCGTCCTGGCGGTGAGCCTGCCCGCGCGGAGCACACCGACCGCCAGCAGCGCCTGACCCGCCAGATACGTGATCATCACCCACAGGTCGTGCGCGGGAGGGTCGTACCAGTCGGCGAACGCGCCCAGCGCGATGAGCCCGTCCGACACGAAGAACACCGCACCGCCGATCCCGGCGAGCCGACCTGCCCCCGTGGCGAGCACCGCCATCGACGTGAGGCAGAGGCCGTAGACCGCGACCGGGACGAGCATCCCGCCCGCACCCGGCGCGCAGAGCCCGAACAGCACGCCGAACGCCGCGAGGTATCCCGCCACGGCCGGAGTGCGCAGCAACGACGCGTGCCGGTACGGCCAGAACGCCACGACATACGTGACTTGGGCCAGCAGGAACCCGCCGACCATGGCCAGGAACGCGACGTCCCCCGTGAACGCCGCGGGCAGCGTGTCCCCGAGCCACGAGAAGGCCAGCGCCACCGTCACGAACCGCACCGGCCGCGTGCGCTCGGGCGCCGCACACCACAACCACCCCGCGAGCAGCGGCATGAGCAGCACCTGAGTCGGCCGCGACAGTACTGCGGGGCCGGTGACCTGCACGACCAGGTGCACAACGGCCACCGCGGCGTACGCGACGGCGAACACCACGGCCGGCACGACACGACGGGACGGGCCCGCCGGGTTCCGGGTCACCGCGAGCGCGGCACGATCTGCGTCACCGGTCCGTCGGCGGACGCACCGATCCGGGAGAGCCAGCCGCCGACCTCCCGCTCCACGGCGTCGAGCGTAGGCCGGTTCCGCGGCTGCGGATCCAGCGACGCCCGCAGCAGCCGGGCGTGCACGCTCTGCCGGGGCAGGTGGCTCGCCGGTTCGGAGCGGGCTGCGGCCATCAGCGCGGCCATCGGCGTCTCTCGGGTGCCGCGCGGCGGATGTCCGGACAGCGCGTAACTGACGGTCGCGGCGAGCTGCCAGGCGTCCGAGGCCGGGGTGGCGGTCGACCCCTCCGCGATCTCCGGTGCCGTGTAGTCAGGGGTGCCGATCATCATGCCCGTGGCGGTCAGCTTCGCGTCGCCGGCGCTGCGGGCGATGCCGAAGTCGATCAGGTGCGGCAGGCCCTGCGGGTCGAGGATGACGTTCGACGGCTTCATGTCGCGGTGCAGCACGTCCTTCTCGTGCGCCGCCGACAGCGCGCCCGCGAGCGTCGCCCACAGTTTGCCCGCGGACATGTCGTCGAGCGCACCGCCCGTGTCGACCGTGTCGGCCAGCGACCGGCCTTCGAGGTACTCCATGACCAGCGCCATGCCGTCGTGTTCCTCGACGAGGTCGTAAACGCGCACGCAGTTGGGATGCGACAGCATCGCCAGCGCGCGGGCCTCGCGCCGCATGCGCTCCTGGGTCTCCTGGTCGGTGACGTGCGCGATCTTCAGCGCGACCGTGCGGCCCAGCTGGGTGTCCCGCGCCTGCCACACGGTGCCGAACCCGCCCTGGCCGAGCTTGCGGATGCGCTCGAACCGGCCGTCCGACCCGTTCGACGCCGCAGGCACGGCCGCGGCCGCTGCCATCGGCGGGGACGGCGCGACGGCCGTGGGCGCGTACTGCCGCTGCGGCGGTTCGGGTTCCGGCCGCCGCTGGGGTTCGGGACGTGGTTCGGGCCGCGGGGCCGGCCGGGGTTCCGGCGGCGCGTCCGACCGCTGGATCGTCGACCAGCTGGGAGCGCCGACGATCGCCACCGGGATGATCCCGAGGATCACGGCGGGCAGGAAGCCCAGCCACAGGTGGATGGCGGTGTTGGCCTCGACGCCCGCCGACAGCAGGACGAAGGCGACGTACGAGCCCCAGACGAAGCGGCCCGGCCACTTCGGCCCACGGCGCAGCGCGACCCGGCCGAGCAGCATGACCGCCAGCAACGTCAGGATCGGCAGGCCGACCAGGCCGCCCAGGTAGTAGCCGTAGGCCAGCGAGTCGCCGGACGGGTAGAACAGCGTCTCGTAGATGTTCTGCCCGCCGCCGAGGTACTCGGTCTGCGGGCCGACGAAGCAGTACTCCCGCGACATGTTCGCGACGTCGGTCGGGGTCAGCCCGCCGGTACCGCCCGCGAAGACGTCGCGGTAGATGCCGGAGACGCCCGTCGCGAGCAGCCACGGCATCAGCAGCACCGTGACGAGGGCGATGGCGCCGATGGCGATCAGTGGGGCGCCGGTGTAGCGGTTGCCCGTGAACTTGCGGACGATCGCGATGACCAGCGCGCCGAACACGGGCCACAGACCCATGAGCAAGCCCGCCATGCTGGTCGCCCACACCCAGTCGCCGGGGCAGAACCCGGGCTGGAAGATCCGGTACGCCAGCGACAACAACGAGCCAGCGATCGATTCCACCTCTCGCGCCTCCGTGCCTGTCGCTGATGACGTCCTCGGCCCACGGGCCTGCCGGTGCACAGTATGTCGGCCGCCGTGGCCGCGGGCGCATCCGCCTCGCCGGGCGTCGCTCTGGTGCAGCGCACATGCAACGTCCTACGGTCGAGAGTCGAAGACTCAGCGCAGAGCACAAGGCACGAAGGAGAGCCGCGATGGGCGCGTACGCCGACACCTACGAGCGCAGCATCAACGACCCGGAGGGTTTCTGGCTCGACGCCGCCCGCGGAGTGACGTGGACGAAGGCACCCACGAAGGCTCTGGACGACTCCCGCGCCCCGCTGTACCGCTGGTTCCCCGACGGTGAACTGAACACCGCCCACAACGCGCTCGACCGGCACGTCGACGCGGGCCGCGGCGAGCAGGCCGCGCTGATCTGGGACTCGCCCGTCACGTCGTCGCAGCGCACCTACACCTACGCCGAGCTGCGCGACGAGGTGGCCCGGTTCGCGGGCGGCCTCCGCTCCCTCGGCGTCGGGAAGGGCGACCGGGTGATCATCTACATGCCGATGGTGCCCGAGGCGGTCGTCGCGATGCTGGCGTGCGCACGCCTCGGCGCGGTGCACTCGGTCGTCTTCGGCGGATTCGCCCCGAAGGAACTGGCCGCGCGGGTCGAGGACGCGAAGCCGACGGCGATCGTCGCGGCCTCCTGCGGCATCGAACCGGGCCGGGTCGTCGAGTACAAGCCGATCGTCGAGGACGCGCTCGCCGCCACGGAGCACCAGCCGGACCACGTGGTCGTCCTGCAGCGGGAGGCGAGCCGCGCCGAGCTCACCGGCCGGGACGTCGACTGGGCGGACCTCATGGCCGGCGCGACGCCCGCCGATCCGGTGCCGGTCGCGGCGACCGACCCGCTCTACGTGCTCTACACGTCCGGCACCACGGGCAAGCCGAAGGGCGTCGTCCGGGACAACGGCGGGCACGCCGTGGCGCTGACGTGGTCGATGGGTGCGGTGTACGACATCCACCCCGGCGACGTCTGGTGGACGGCCTCCGACGTCGGCTGGGTCGTCGGCCACTCCTACATCGTCTACGCGCCGCTGCTGATCGGTGCCACGACGGTGCTGTACGAGGGCAAGCCGGTCGGCACGCCGGACGCGGGCGCGTTCTGGCGCGTCGTCTCCGAGCACGGGGTGAAGGCACTGTTCACGGCGCCCACGGCGCTGCGCGCGGTCAAGCGCGTCGATCCGGACGCGGGGGAACGGGACAAGTACGACCTCGGCGGCTTCACGACGCTGTTCATGGCCGGGGAGCGCCTCGACCCGGAGACGTACCACTGGGCGCACGACAAGCTCGGGGTGCCGGTCGTGGACCACTGGTGGCAGACCGAGACGGGCTGGCCGATCGCCGCCAACCTGCGCGGCCTCGAGCCGATGCCGGTCAAACCGGGGTCGGCGACGATGCCGGTGCCGGGCTGGCACGTGCGGATCCTCGACCAGGACGGCGTGTCCCTCCCCGCGGGCAAGGAGGGCGCGATCGCGATCAGACTGCCGCTGCCTCCGGGCGCGCTGCCGACGCTGTGGGGTGACGACGAGCGGTTCAAGGAGGCCTACCTCTCCCGCTACGACGGCTACTACCTCACCGGCGACTCCGGCTACCTCGACGAGGACGGCTACCTGTTCGTCATGGGCCGCACCGACGACGTCATCAACGTCGCGGGCCACCGGTTGTCGACCGGGTCGATGGAAGCGGTGCTGGCCGCCCACCCCGCGGTCGCCGAATGCGCCGTGATCGGCGTGGCCGACCAGCTCAAGGGGCAGCTGCCACGTGGGTTCGTCGTGCTCAAGGCGGGAGTGGACATCGCAGAGGACCGGCTGCGCGACGAGCTCGTCGAGGCGGTGCGGTCGGAGATCGGCCCTGTCGCCGCGTTCCGGGAGGTGTCGGTCGTGCAGGCGCTGCCGAAGACCCGCTCGGGCAAGATCCTGCGCAAGACCATGCGCGGCATCGCCGACGGCCGCGACGAGCCGATCCCCTCGACCATCGAGGACCCGGAGGTGCTCACCGCACTGAAGCCGGTGCTGCGCACCGACGCCTGATGGGAAGGTGGGACGAGCCGGCCGTACAGGACCGGCTCGCCCCACCCGGGCGCCCCGCCCGGCGCGCAGCGTCCCCTGGGCGGGCCACCGCCGGCCGTCCGAACCCGCCGAATCCGCGCCGAAACGGCCACACCGGTCACGGCCCGGTAACGTTTAGCCCATTCGGGGCGACACTCCCGGGAAGCGGTAATCCCGCGGGAACCGGGAGCGAAGCCGAACCGAACAGGGTGTGAGCGGAAGATGTCCTACCAGCGTTTCGTCGCGCTCGGCGACAGCCTGACCGAGGGTCTCGACGACCCGTACCCCGGCAGGCCGATGTACCGCGGCTGGGCCGACCTCGTCGCCGAGCGCCTGGCCTGCGACGAACCGGCGCTCCACTACGCCAATCTGGGCGTGCGGGGCAAACGCCTCGATCAGATCGTCGTCGAGCAGGTTCCCGCGGCGGCCGACCTCGAGCCGGACCTGGTCGCGCTGTGCGGCGGCGCCAACGACCTCATGGCGACCCGCGGCTTCGACCACGAGGTCGTGGCGAACCGGGTGCGCGCCGCGCTGCGACTGCTCACCGACATCGCACCGGAGGTCGTGGTGTTCACGCTCTCCGACGTGTCCGGGCGGATCCCGCTGGTCCGCTGGATGCGCTCGCGCATCGAGGCGTTCAACGACGCGGTGCGCACCGCCGCCGACGTCCACGGCGCCCGCGTGGTCGACCTGTGGCCGGACGAGTCCGTCCACGACCTGCGCTACTTCGGCCGGGACCGGCTGCACCTGAGCGAGCACGGCCATCGGCGGGTCGCCGGACACGTGCTCGACACCCTCGACGTGCGCTACGAGCCGAGCTGGCTCGCCCCGCTGCCGGGCGCACCCCACTCGCCGGGTCCGCTCTCCCACGCACGCTGGTTCTGGGGTTCGGTGCTGCCGACGGCCCGTACCCGGGTGACGAACCGCCTCACCGGCCGGTGCTCGGGCGACGGGTTCACGCCGAAGCGCCCGCAACTGCGGCCCGTGCTCGACGACCTACTGTCCGTCGACCGCGACACGCCCCGGCCCGCCTGAGCTCCGGTCGTCGCCGTGCGAGTTGCCGCCTTCCGGCAATCGCGCGAGCGGCGGCCAGTACGATGACCCCCATGTCACAGGCCGTAACCAGCGGAGCGAAGGTCTCGTTGACCGGCATCAAACCGACCGGTGAGCCGCACCTCGGCAACCTCGTCGGAGCGATCCGGCCGGCACTGACGCTCACCGAGGAATACGACTCGGTCTACTTCATCGCGGACTACCACGCGCTCACCAGCCTGCGGGACCCGGAGGAGCTGCGGCAGTACACGCGCTCGGTCGCCGCGACCTGGCTGGCCGCGGGCCTGGACCCGAAGCGCACGACGTTCTACGTGCAGTCGGACGTGCCCGAGATCTTCGAGCTCAACTGGGTTCTCTCGTGCATGACGGCCAAGGGTCTGATGAACCGGGCCCACGCCTACAAGGCGGCGCGCGACAAGAACGTCGAGGCGGGCGAGGACCCGGACGCGGGCGTCAACATGGGCCTGTACAACTACCCGATCCTCATGGCCGTCGACATCCTGATCATGGAGTCGGACGTCGTGCCGGTCGGCAGGGACCAACTGCAGCACGTCGAGTACGCGGCCGACATCGCGGGCAGCTTCAACCACGTGTACGGCAAGAACTACACGCTCAAGGTGCCCGAGGCGATCGTCCCCGACGAGAGCCGAGGGCAGACGCTGCCGGGGCTCGACGGCCGGAAGATGAGCAAGTCGTACGACAACACGATCCCGCTGTTCCTGCCCGAGAAGAAACTCCTCAAGCTGGTGCGGCGCATCCCCACCGACAGCACGCCGGTGGAGGAGCCGAAGGACCCGAACACCTCGGCGCCGTTCCAGATCCTCGAACAGTTCGCGTCGCCCGACCACGCGCACGTCGTGGAGGACACCCGCAAGCGGCTCGAAGCGGGCGGCATGGGCTGGGGCGAGCTCAAGAACGTCCTGTTCGAGGTGCTGAACGCGGAGATCGCCCCGCTGCGCGAGCGGTACGAGGCCCTGATGGAGCCCGGCAGTGAGCTCGACACGGTGCTCGCCGAGGGCGCGCAGAAGGCACGGGAGCGCGCGGGCCGCGTGCTGTCGCAGGTGCGTGAGGCGATCGGGCTGACGGGCGTGGCGCGCTGATGAAGGTCCTGGGGGAAGGCGACAGGGAGTACGCGGGCCGGTATCGCCTGCTGGCGATGCTCGGCGAAGGTGGCATGGGCCGGGTGTACCTGGCGATGGCGCCGGACGGCAGGCCCGCGGCGCTCAAACGCATCCACCCGGCGTTCTCGCACGACCAGGGGTTCCGGGAGCGATTCCGTCGCGAGGTCGAGACGTCCAGGCAGGTCTCCGGTGCCTTCACCGCGGCCGTCATGGACGCCGACACGGAGGCGGAGCAGCAGTGGCTCGCGTCGGTGTACGTGGCGGGGCCCTCGCTCCAGGACGCGATCGACACCGCGGGCCCGTTGCCGCCGGAGGCCGTGCGGCACCTCGCCGCGGGCCTGGTGTCGGCGCTGGCCGACATCCACCGCGCCGGCCTGGTCCACCGCGACCTGAAGCCGAGCAACGTCCTGCTGGCCTCCGACGGCCCGCGGGTGATCGACTTCGGCATCGCCCGCGCCGTCGAAGGCAGTTCCGAGCTGACGAGTACCGGTTCGGTCGTCGGTTCGGCCGGGTTCACGTCACCCGAGCAGGCCGAGGGCCGCAGCCTGACGACGGCCAGCGACATCTTCTCGCTGGGCACACTGTTGGTCATGGCTGCGACGGGCAAGAGCCCGTACGCCGGCAACACGACCCCGCAGACGCTCTACAACGTCGTCCACGGCGAGCCGGACCTGAGCAAGGTCCCGCCCGAGCTGATGTCGATCATCGGTCCGTGCCTGGCGCGCGACCCCGCGCAGCGGCCGACGCCGGACCAGCTACGCGGGCTGATCGGCACCCTGCCGCCCACGAACAACCCGTGGCCGGAACGGGTCCGGCAGGAGATCCGGGGCCACGAGGACGACGTCGACGCCGTACTCGCCGGGTCGGACCTCCGGAAGTCGCGCGGCGGCCTGGTGGTCGCGCTCGCCGCGCTGATCATGGTCGCGGCACTCGGCGTGACCGGGCTCGTCGGCGTGACCACACCCCAGGCGGGCACGGCGACGACCGTGGCGGCCGAGGAGCCCGACCCGATCCCGACCACCGAGGCACCCACCGGGCCGCTGGCGCCGGCGTCGCTGCGCAAGCTCGACCCGTGCAAGCTCGTCACCAGCCTGAAGTCCCGCGGCAGCACCGATTACGACTCGTGCCGGTTCGAGGTGAACGAGAACGTGACGGTGACGCTCGAAATCGGCTCGCGTGTCCTGTCGAGTTCCAGCAGATCCGAGGGGAAGACGGCCGGGCTGGCCACGCTCGTCAGGGGCCCCGAGGACGGGCGGTGCACCGTGGCCGGCGTGCTCCCGCAGACGCCGACGAACAGCATCGGGGTCACCGTCGGCTGGTACGGCGACGGCACACCCGGCAAGGACTACACGCCGTGCAAGACGGGGAAGAAGCACCTCGGCGAGGCGGTGAAGGCGGCCCGGAAGGGCGACGGCACGTGGGACGAGCAGTACCGCGCGCTCGCCGAGGTCGACACGTGTCTGCTCGTCAGCAGGCAGCGGGCGCAGGACGTGTTCGGGCAGACGCCGTCGGTCGAGTCGGACCACCTCCGCGAGTGCACCTACAGCGGTGGCGGCGAGGGGGTCGTGTCCGTCGGCATCAGTGGCGACCCGGCCGAGTCCTCGTCGGACGACACAAAGAAGGTCGAGGTCGGCGGGAGGGACGTCTACCAACGGCCGAGTTCGACAGGATCCCCCTCGTGCCAGATCGAGTGGGCGCAGGCGCCCGTGTCCGGGGAGGACTCCGACTACTACGCGCAGGTCGTCGAGGTGTCCTATAGGGGCCGGTACGACGACGAGAGCACGACCGCCGAGCTCGCGTGTGAGCGCGCCCGCAAACTCAGCGAAGCCGTGCTGGAAGGGCTGCCGACGTCGTGAAGCCACTGCAACCGGAACAGTCCCACCCGATCGGCCACTACCGCCCGCTGGCACTGCTCGGTGAGGGCGCCATGGGCCAGGTGTTCCTGTGCCTGAGCCAGGACGGCCGGGTCGCCGCGGTCAAGCGCATCCACCCCGGATTCTCGAAGGACGACGGCTTCCGCGTGCGGTTCCGGCAGGAGGTGGAGGTTTCCCGCCGGGTGTCCGGGGCCTACACCGCCGCCGTCATGGACGCCGACCCCGAGGCGGAGGCGCCGTGGCTGGCGTCGGTGTACGTGGCGGGCCCGCCGTTGAAGGACGCGGTCGACGCGTCCGGCCCGCTGCCGGTGCCGTCGATGCGCAGGCTGATCGCGGGCCTGGCCACGGCGTTGTCGGACGTGCACCGCGCCGGGCTGATCCACCGCGACCTCAAACCGGGCAACGTGCTGCTCACCTCCGACGGCCCGCGGGTGATCGACTTCGGTATCGCCCGTGCCGCCGAGGGTGCCGAGTTCACCAGCACCGGCACGGTCGTCGGGTCGCCCGCGTACATGTCGCCGGAACAGGCCGAGGGCAAGGACCTCACGCCGGCGAGCGACATCTTCTCGCTGGGCACGCTGCTGGTGATGGCCGCGACCGGGCAAGGCCCGTTCACGGGAACGACCGCGGCGCAGACCCTGTACAACGTGGTGCACGAGCCGCCGCAGCTCGACGGGGTGCCGCCCGAGGTCCTGCCGGTGATCGAGGCGTGCCTCGCCCGCGATCCCGACGCCCGGCCGACGCCGGCGCAGCTGCTCGACATGGTCGGCCCGATCGACCACGAGGGCCCGGTCTGGCCCGCCGAGATCCAGCGGCTGATCGACGCCCAGGAGGCGGAGGTTCGGCACGTGCTGGCGCTGCCGCCGCCGGAACCGCCCCCACCTCCCCGCAAGCCGCGCTGGCCGAAGGTGACCGCGCTGGTCGGAGCGACCGCCGCCGTGGTGGCTCTCGCCGTCGTGCAGGGCTTCTCGCCGGTCGCGGGCACCGTGATCGAGCCGGACCAGCGCGAGCCGGTGGCGCAGGCACTCGGCGTCGACCGCCTGCGCGACATCGACGCGTGCGCGCTGCTGGAGGGGGAGACCTTCGGCGACACGACGTTGCAGCCGTCGGCCTATTCGACGTACCTGCATCGTTGTCGCTTCGGCCAGGGCGGATTCTCCTCGGGTTCGATCAATCTCGAGCTCGGAGCGACGATCGACCGCTCCCGCATGAGCGCCACCGGGGACCGGGTCGCGGGCCAAGCCGTGTTGCAGGAGAGCACGAGCTCGGGCTGCAGCCGGGCGGTCGCGTCGCCGTCGTCGCCGCAGCAGGCGATCACGCTGGAGGCGTCCGAGGACGCCGGGATGTGCGATCACCTGACCGCGGCCCTGGACCTGGCTGTCGACAAGCTGCGCACCGACCCGCCGAAGCAGAACCTGCCGGAGGGCAGCCTCGCGCGGGCGGACCTGTGTTCGCTGATCGACGACCAGGCCGTGCAGCAACAACTCGGCGTCGTCCAGTCCAAGACGGCCGACGACCTGAGCAGCTGCCGCATCGACGCCATCAAGGGCCACGGCACCCTGCGCGCCGAACTCACGCCCACGTCGACGTTCGGCCCGGAGAACAGCTACCGCGACGTCGAACCGGTCCAGCTCAACGGCGTCACCGGGTATCAGAACAGCCGCAGTTCTGCCTGTTCCATCGACTGGAAGCACCGCGACTTCGAAGAGGGTTCGGACGACGTGCTGCCGACGATCGAGACGGCCAGCGTCACCTTCTCGGCCAACGACGACAAGGCCAAGCCGTGCGAGCACGCGAAGGCCCTCGCCAACTCGGTACTCAAGAACCTACCCCCGGCCGGCTGACCCCACCCGCCGTGTTGCGCCTTCGGGGGCGCGTGTTGCGCTTTCCGGGGCGCGTGTTGCGCCTTCCGGAGCGCGTGTTGCGCTTCCCGGGGCGCGTGTTGCGCCTTCCGGAGCGCGTGTTGCGCTTCCCGGGGCGCGTGTTGTCGTCACGACGCCACGGCGTGGCCAGCAACACCGCCAGCACTGGCCCTTGTCCGTGGTGGGCCGATCATGTTGCCCCATCGTTCTCGGTGTAGACCAGGACGCGCGCGACACGAGCACTGCTTGCCGCCACGAGCCCGGTGTTCACGCCGGCCCGGAGCTGATGCCGGCCCGCTACTGACAAACGTCCAGGGGCTCCTGGCGAAGAGCTGTCGCGTCCTCCACCTCACCGTCGAGCACCATAGTCGCGGCTTCATCTGCAGCCTGGACCAACGGGCTCAACTATCGAGATCCGACCTCCAAAACTCGACCTCCTCGACGATCTTTTCCGGACCGTTGACAACAAATAGCCCACTCGGCGCATCACGGAACGACACCCTCATCCTCTTGCGTCCACCACCACCGAGAAAATCGCTCCATTGTCGCCCGACGGGACTTGCGCCAGTCACATCCTTACCCCAACTCCACCACTCTTTTGCCGCAAGAAACTGTTCCAGCTTATTTGGGCAGAACATAATCCTGAAGTTGGTCAGGTACACCCACCCTCCAACCTGCCTATACCAGCTCTGCCTGCGATTTCCAGGGTAAACAACAAGAACCTTCTCACCCTCGAACCGCAGGAAGTTCTCAGGAAATTTCGGGTACGACTCGGCCATAAAATCCTCGATTCTATTCATAACTCTACATCTGGGCGAAAGCCTTGGCGCCGGTAACGCGGCTGCAAACCTGTAGCGTCGATTTCATCTTGGATTCTCGTTATTTTTCACAGACCTTTGATTCAACCCCCACCGCACTAGAACATTCGCCGACGTGTGCGTTTAAACACGCGTGAAGAGTGGGGCACCGAACGCTGGACGATCTGACACCACACTCGCAATCCGCCGCCACAGTAGCCCTTTGCACTAGCTTTCATTTCTCCACAAGTCGCGCCACGAGAACCTGAATCCCGCTTGCTTGATCTGCCGTTCACGCAACGTCCTTCCAACCTGGAGAACAATCAGCGAAGCAGGGAAGACCGTCACCTGAACAACAAATGCGGAAATATGCCCATGCGTGAAAAGTACAATTATTCCACCTACGACGTAGGTCACGACCCCTACGTTTCCGGAAATAAACAGGGCTCTGTGCCACCGCCTCCACTGAGGCTTCCCCGTCGAACCCATAACACCCGCCCTACGTTTTCCGCGAAGTACGCGAAGTACGCGAAGTACGCGAAGTACGCGAAGTACGCGAAGTATAGATGACATCTTCAGAATCTGAAACCGTCACCCACGGCAACTATCCCGCCGTGTTGCATTCCCAGGAGCCCGTGTTGCGCTTTCAGGGGCGCGTGTTGTCGATTCGGGAGCCCGTGTCGCGCTTTCAGGAACCCGTGTCGTCGTCCCTGGCGGTCAGCGTGCCCACGGAGATCGCCGCCGCGTGCTACTCGGGCGTCGATGCACTGGCGCGGTCACTGCTCCGTGATGGCGACGACGGGCGGACGCTCGATCAACTACGCGCGGACGTGACCGCTGACCTGCTTCTGGGGCGCGGTCCGGGAACGGCAGCTCCCGAGGCTACGGCGATGCTCTCTGTGCACGGCCCCGTCGACGCGGCCCTGTCGATCTCCGACGAGGAGTGCGAGCTGGACGGTTGCGGGCCGATCCCGGCACCGATCGCCCGCGAGATCATGACGAACGAGCGGAGTATCTGACATGCGGTGCTGTGCGATCCGGGTACGGGCGAGCCGGTGGATCTGGGGCGCACCCGGCGACGACCGAGCGCGGCGATCCGGGAACTGGTGCGGGTCCGGCACCGCGAGTGCGTCATGCCGTGGTGTCACCGCCCTGCCCGGCACTGCGATCACGACCACGAACGGGCTTGGGCCGGTGGGGGTTCCACGTCGACGGCCAACGGCGGCCCACGGTGCCGACGGCACAGAGCGACTCACACCGCGCACCGCGAACCCGTCCTCACCCCGAACATGCCACCGGCCACACACGCCCGGAAACGCACGGGCCACGAAGACGCACACAGCCCCCGGAAACTGCAACACGGGCCCCGGAATCGACAACACAGCCCCCGGGAACTGCAACACGGGCCCCGGGGAGCGCAACACGCGTGTAGTGCAGGACGTGCGGACGACGCGCCAGACAACGGCTCACACGTCGTAGTCCACGGTGACCTCGCCGGAGACGGGGACGCTCTGGCAGGTCAGGACGAAACCGGCGTCGACCTCGGCCTGTTCGAGCGCGAAGTTGCGGCGCATCGCCACCTCGCCGCCGGTGACCTTCGCCCGGCACGTGCCGCACACGCCGCCCTTGCACGCGAACGGCAGGTCCGGCCGCACGCGCTGCGCACCGTCGAGAATGGACACGTCGCCGGGAAGCGCCGTCGTGGTGCGCCTGCCGTCCAGGACGACCGTGACGTCGCACGCGTCGGCCGTCGCCTGCTGTTCGACGTGCCGCACCGGTTCCGGGGGCACGTCACCCGCATAGAACAGTTCGGCGTGAACGCGGTCGACGGGCACGCCCACGTCGCCGAGCAGGTCGCGCGCGCCCGCCACCATGTCGAACGGACCGCACAGCCACCACCCAGCGATCTCCCCCGGCTCGCCGACTAGCGCCAGCAGTCCGCGGAGCTTGTCCGCGTCGAGCCTGCCGGTGAACAGCTCCGCCTCCCGAGGCTCCCTGGACAGCACGTGCACCAGTTCGAGCCGCTGCGGATAGCGGTCCTTCAGGTCGGCCAGTTCGTCGGCGAACATGACGGTGTCGCTGCGGCGGTTGCCGTACAGCAGCGTCACGGTCGCAGCCGGGTCGCGCAGCACCGTCGCCGCGATCGACAGCAGCGGAGTGATCCCCGATCCCGCACCGATCAGCACGTGCCTGCCCGACGTCTCGGCCGGGGTGAACGTACCCGTCGGCGCGGCGACCTCGACCTCGTCGCCGGGCCGCACCTCCCGCACCAGCCAGCCGGAGAACAGCCCACCCGGAACCTCCCGCACACCGATCCGCAGCGCACTCCCCTCCGCCGCGCAGATCGAATACGACCGGCGCTCCTCCCGCCCGTCGATGCTCCGGCGCAGCGTGAGGGACTGTCCCGCGCGGAAATCGTAGACGTCGGCCAACTCGGGCGGCACGGCGAACGTGACCGCGACGGCGTCGTCGCACAACCGGTCGACGCCCGCCACGGTCAGCGTGTGGAACTCGCCTCGCAGCCGGGACCGGACGGGTGTGGTGGATGCGGTCACGTCAGATCTCCTTGACATGCTCGAACGGCTCGGAGCAGGCCGGGCACCGGCGCAGCGCCTTGCACGCGGTCGGCCCGAACTCGGACACCGGTTCGGTGTCGGCGGCTCCGCAGTGGGGGCAGCTCACCCGGCGCTGCGGCGGGAACAGCTGCACCGGCACCGGGCCGCTCCCCCGCCGCGGCGCGGCACCCGGCGGTGCGATCCCCGCCTCCGCGAGTCGCCTGCGCCCCCGCTCGGTGATCCAGTCCGTACTCCACGGCGGATGCAGCACCGTGCGGACCTCCACCTCGCCGAAACCCGCCTCGTGCAACGCGTGGACGAGGTCGTCGCGCATGGTGTCCATCGCGGGGCAACCGCTGTAGGTCGGCGTGATCGACACCGTCACGCCGTCGGCCGTTTCGGTGACCTCCCGCAGCACGCCCAGGTCGGCCAGCGTGAGCATCGGCAGTTCCGGGTCGGTCACCGTCTCGGCCACCTGCCGCGCGGTCACGGACGTGCCCGTGGGAACGGTGGCGCCCGTGGACACGCCTGCCCCCGTGATCTCGTCGGTCCTGGCCGTCACCATGTCGCCTCCGGGTGCGCTCGCGCAACGCTCTGCAGTTCCGCCAGCAGGTAGCCCATCGCCTCGGTGTGCCTGCCGTCGCGGCCCTTGCCGCCCGCGACGCCCGCCTTCGCACGGACCTGCGGCGGCTCCAGGGTGGCGGCCGACAGAACCTGCGCGAGCACGTCGTCGAACTCGTCGCGCACCTCGGCCGGATCGACGGCGACACCGTGCAGCCGACGCTCGACGTCGTGCGTCTCGAACAGCTCCGCCACCAACGGCCACACGTCGTCCAGCGCCGCGACCGTACGGGCGTGCGAGGTTTCCGTGCCGTCCCCGAGCCGCACGACCCACTGCGCCGCGTAGTCGCGGTGGTAGGTCAGCTCGTTGACGCCCTTCTGCGCGATCGCGGCCAGCACCGGGTCGGCCGACTCGCGCAGTCGCTGGAACACCGCGAGCCGCCACGTCGTGAGCACCAGCACCGTCGCGATGAGCTGCGCGAAGTCGGCCTGTTCGCGTTCGGCGAGCCGGACGTTGCGGAACTCGTGTTCACCCCGGAAGTAGGCGTAGTGGTCCTCGCCCCGCTCGGTGCCGTCGGCCTTGCCCGCCCGCGCCAGCAACAGCCGCGCCTGGCCGAGCATGTCGAGACCGATGTTGGCGATCGCGACCTCGTCCTCCAGCTCCGGCGCCCGGGTGCACCACTGCTGCAGCCGGTGCGACAGCACGAGCGCGTCGTCGCCGAGCATCAGGCAGTACTGCGCGAGATCGTCTCCGTCCACACCGGCCGGCACCGTCGTGTCCACTCCGGACAGCGGATCCTCGAATCCGGTGCCGAACGCCCACCGCGCGTCGTCGTGGGCGTCGGCCAGCGCCTCGTAGGCGTTGTCGAAAGCCATGTGCGTTCCCTCGTTCGGGAGGCGGAATGCCCGCCCCGGCGACCTACATGTGCGGGACGTTCTCCGGGATGTCGTAGAAGGTCGGGTGCCGGTAGACCTTGTCGCCGGACGGGGCGAAGAACGGATCCTTCTCGTCAGGACTGGACGCGGCGATGTCGGCGGCCTGGACGACCCAGATGCTCACGCCCTCGTTGCGCCGCGTGTACAGGTCACGCGCGTTGCGGAGAGCCATGTCGTCGTCGGCGGCCCGCAGCGACCCGACGTGCACGTGGTTGAGTCCCCGCTTGCCTCGTACGAACACCTCGTACAGCGGCCATTCGCCCGTCATGCCGCGACCTCCTTCCGCTGCTGCTGTTTCCGCGCGTGCGCGGCCGCGGCCTCACGTACCCACGCGCCGTCCTCGTGCGCCGCGCGACGCCGCTCCATCCGCTCGGTGTTGCACGGCCCGCCGCCGGAGATGACCTGTTTGAGCTCGTCCCAGTCGATGGCGCCGAAGTCGTAGTGCCCGCGGTCGGCGTTCCACGACAGGCCCGGATCCGGCAGTGTCACCCCGAGCGCCTCGGCCTGCGGCACGGTCATGTCGACGAACCGCTGCCGGAGCTCGTCGTTGGTGTGGCGCTTGATCTTCCACGCCATCGACTGCGCCGTGTTGGGCGAATCGTCGTCGGGCGGGCCGAACATCATCAGCGACGGCCACCAGTACCGGTTCACCGCGTCCTGCACCATCTCGCGTTGCGCATCGGTGCCGGACATCATCGTCATCAGCAGTTCGTAGCCCTGCCGCTGGTGGAACGACTCCTCCTTGCAGATGCGGATCATCGCGCGGGCGTACGGCCCGTAGCTGCTGCGGCACAGCGGAACCTGGTTGCAGATCGCCGCGCCGTCGACGAGCCAGCCGATCACGCCGACGTCGGCGAACGACAACGTCGGATAGTTGAAGATCGACGAGTACTTCTGCCGACCGCTGATCAGCTTCTCGGTCATGTCGTCACGGTCACCGCCGAGGGTTTCCGCCGCCGAGTACAGGTACAGCCCGTGGCCCGCCTCGTCCTGCACCTTCGCCAGCAGGATCGCCTTGCGGCGCAACGACGGCGCCCGGGTGATCCAGTTTCCCTCCGGCTGCATGCCGATGATCTCCGAATGCGCGTGCTGCGCGATCTGCCGGATCATCGTCTTGCGGTACGCCTCGGGCACCCAGTCCCGCGGCTCGATCCGCTGGTCCTTCGCGATCACGTCCTCGAAGTGCCGCTCCAAGCGCCGCTCCGAGTCCGCTTCGGACAGTGCTGGTTCGGTGACGCTCATGCCGCCTCCTTCGCGACGAGGGTGAGCACGTCGTACTTGGCGACCGAGTCGCCGTCGGCGTTGGTCACGTCGGCGTCCCAGCACACCTCGCCGTAGTCGGCGTTCTCGCGCGGCGTGATCTGCTTGCAGGTCAACGTCACCGTCAGCGAGTCGCCGGGCTTGACCGGCGTGAGGAAGCGCAGGTTCTCCAGGCCGTAGTTGGCGAGCACGGGGCCGGGCTCGGGCGAGACGAACAGGCCCGCCGCCAGCGACACGACGAGGTAGCCGTGCGCGACGATGCCGCCGAACAGCGGGTTCTCCACGGCCGCGGCCTCGTCGGTGTGGGCGTAGAACGTGTCGCCGGTGAACTCGGCGAAGTGTGCGACGTCCTCGGCCGTGACCGTGCGCGGACCCGCGACGACCGCGTCGCCCACGCGCAGTTCGGCGAGCGACTTGCGGAACGGGTGCACGTCGGTCGTCGTCCGCGGGGCGCCAGGCGTCCAGCGGCCGGTGACCGCCGCGAGCACGGCCGGGCTGCCCTGGACGGCCGTGCGCTGCATGTGGTGCAGCACGCCCCGGATGCCGCCCAGCTCCTCGCCACCGCCGGCACGTCCCGGGCCGCCGTGGACGAGCTGCGGCATCGGCGAACCGTGCCCGGTCGACTCGCGTGCGTCGTCGGCGTCGAGCACCAGCAGCCTGCCGTGCCACGGCGCCGCGCCGAGCACGACCTCGCGTGCGAAGTCCTTGTCACCGGTCACGACCGACCCAGCGAGACTGCCCTTGCCGCGGGCGGCGAAGTCGACGACCTGGTCGGTGGAGGTGTAGGGCAGCAACGTCGACACGGGGCCGAACGCCTCGACCTCGTGGGGTTCGGCCCGCTCCGGGTCGCCGGACAGCAGCACGGGTGAGAGGAACGCGCCACGCTCGGCGTCGGCACCGGTGACCTCGACGTGCTCCGGATCACCGAACACCACGGTCGCCGCGCCCTGCAACGCCTTCAGACTGCGGCGCACCTCCTCACGCTGTTCGAGACTCGCCAACGCACCCATGTCCGCACTCGCCGGGTCGCCGACCGTCACCCTCTCCAGCCGCTGCCGCGCGGCCTCGGCGACGTCGTCGAGCAACGCCGCGGGCACGAAGGCACGGCGGATCGCGGTGCACTTCTGCCCCGCCTTGACGGTCATCTCCGTGACGAGCTGGTCGACGTAGAGGTCGAACTCGGCGGTACCCGGGGTGGCGTCCGGACCAAGGATCGAACAGTTCAACGAATCCGCCTCGGCGTTGAAGCGCACCGAGTTGCGAACGAGCGCCGGGTGGGCGCGGAGCTTCCGTGCCGTGTCGGCCGAGCCGGTGAACGACACGACGTCCTGTTCGGTGACGTGGTCGAGCAGGTCGCCCGCGCTGCCGCAGACGAGCTGGACCGACCCCTCGGGCAGGATCCCGGATTCGACGATCAGCTCGACGAGCTTCTCGGTGAGATAGGCGGTCTGGCTCGCGGGTTTGATCAGGCTCGGCATGCCGGCGAGGAAGGCGGGCGCGAGCTTCTCCAACGGTCCCCATACCGGGAAGTTGAACGCGTTGATCTGCACGGCCACGCCCCGCAACGGTGTCGCGACGTGCCGCGCGACGAAGGTGCCACCCTTGCTGAGCGGTTCGACGTCACCGTCGACGTACACCGTGTCGTTCGGCAGTTCGCGTTTGCCCTTGCTCGCGTACGCGAGCAGCACGCCGATGCCACCGTCCACATCGAACTTCGAGTCGCCGCGTGTGGCGCCGGTGCGCGCCGAGAGTGCGTAGAGCTCGTCGCGGTGTTCCCGCAGGTGCGAACCCAGTGCCTTGAGCAGTGCGGCGCGCTGGTGGAACGTCAGCTCGCGCTGCGCGGGACCGCCGGTCCGGCGCCCGTGGTCGAGCGCGGCGGCCAGATCGATGCCGTCGGACGACACGCGGGCCACCTCGGCACCCGTCACGGCGTCGCACACCGGCGCGCCGTCACCCCCGCCGCGCTGCCAGCGTCCGCCGACGTAGCTGCGCAGAACGCCGGATCGCGTCCCGTCCTCGTGCGAATCGGCTCCGTTGCCCATCGATCCTCGCTCTCTCGACCACGAGTTCCGGCGGGTCCGGACGTCGCGCGCCCGGCGATCTCGTACGACCGCAACCTCGCGGACCGGGACTCGTGCAATTACTAACCGAACGGTCGGGAATTAATGTTAGCGTGGCCCACGCCGGACGGCAAGACCACGAATTCGCCGGGCCTCAACTCCAGTCGTGGAATCCCTTGCCCACCTTGCGGCCGAGCTCGCCCGCCGCGACCTTGTCCCTCAGGAGCCGCGGGGGCGCGAACCGCTCCCCGAGCGCCGAATGCAGGTGCTCGGCGATCGCGAGGCGCACGTCGAGCCCCACGAGGTCGGTCGAGCGCAGCGGGCCCATCGGGTGCCGATATCCCAGTTCCATCGCGTTGTCGATGGCCTCCGCGTCGGCGACGCCTTCCTCGAGCATCCGGATGGCCTCCAGCCCGAGCATCACGCCGAGTCTGCTCGTCGCGAATCCCGGCGAGTCGCGCACCACGACGTCGGTCTTGCCGAGCGCCCGAACCCAGCCGCGGACCCGTTCCACGACACCCCCGTCGACCGCGGGCGGCATGACCACCTCGACCAGCTTCGACGCGGGCACGGGGTTGAAGAAGTGCATACCGAGGAAGCGTCCCGGCCTGCTCAACGGAGCGCCGAGTTCGGCGACCGGCAGCGAACTCGTGTTGCTCGCGAGCACCGTTTCGGCGCCGACGACCGCTTCGGCCTGCGTCAGCACCTCCACCTTCACCTCGGGCCGCTCCGGCACGGCTTCGACCACGAGCTCGGCGTGCGCGGGCAGGTCACCGACCGCACCGGCCACGGCGACCCGTTCCGACACCACCTCGGGCGGGTCTGCGAGCTTGCCCCTGTCTGCGGCCTTCGACAGCCCGTCGGCGACTCGCCGCCGCGCCGCCTCGGCCGCCTCGTCACCGCTCTCCACGACGACGACCCGTGCCCCGAGCACCGCGAAGACCTGCGCGATCCCCGCTCCCATCCGGCCACCGCCGATCACGCCGACGACCTTCGGACCGGTGGGCACGGACGCCTCGTTCATGGGATTCTCCTCTTGACATCGGTTCTCGCGCTGGCCTTTACTCGTCACGCGAATTCATTACCGTCCATTCGGTCAGTTAGCAACACCGGTCAGCAATCGACCCGATCGAAGAGCAAGCCGGTCGGCGAGTACGTCGGTCGGCCTGCTGCGACGGGCGAGCCCCGGCGAACAGGCAAGGCGGTGAAGCCTCGTGTCCCATCCGGCGGCACACGTCCCGGCGGCGCAGGTCAGCGACGCTGCGCGCACCATGCTCGAATCCGACACCGCCTCGGCCACGCTCGGCATCGACGTCACCCGTGCCGTCGACGGTGAGGCCGTCGCCGCCATGCGGATCACCGAGCACATGGTGAACGGCCACGGCATCGCGCACGGCGGATACCTGTTCCTGTTGGCGGACACGACGTTCGCCGCCGCATGCAACAGCCACGGCCCCGTCACCGTCGCCTCGGGCGCCGAGATCTCGTTCGTGACCAGCGTGCGCCTGGGCGACGAGCTCGTCGCCGAAGCCGTCGAGCGCACCCGGTACGGCCGCAACGGCATCTACGACGTCACCGTGCACCGCGAGACGGGCGCTGGGCGCGAGGTCGTCGCCGAGTTCCGCGGCCGCAGCAGAACCGTCGGTCAGATCACGTCCTGAGGAGCCCGCGACCATGACCACCACGCACAACGAGGTGCCGAACACGCAGCGGCGGGGCTCGGCGCCCGCGCTCGACGACCTGTCGGCGGAGGAGCGGCTGAGCATCGACGAGCTCCGCGCGCTGCAACTCGAACGTCTGCAGTGGACACTGCGGCACGCCTACGAGAACGTTCCGCTCTACCGCCGCAAGTTCGACGAGGCAGGTGTCCGTCCGGAGGACTGCCGGGAGCTCGCCGACCTCGCCAAGTTCCCGTACACCACGAAAAGCGACCTGCGCGACGCGTATCCGTTCGGCATGTTCGCCGTCCCTGAGAGCGAGGTCAGCCGGATCCACGCCTCGAGCGGCACGACGGGCAAGCCGACGGTCGTCGGCTACACCGCGACCGACATCGACAACTGGGCGGGCGTCATGGCGCGGTCCATCTTCGCCGCGGGCGGCCGTCCCGGCCACAAGGTCCACGTCTCCTACGGCTACGGCCTGTTCACCGGCGGGCTCGGCGCGCACTACGGTGCCGAGAAACTCGGCTGCACCGTCGTCCCCGCCTCCGGCGGCATGACGGCACGGCAGGTGCAACTCATCACCGACTTCCGGCCCGAGGTCATCATGGTGACGCCGTCGTACATGCTGACGCTGCTCGACGAGTTCGAACGCCAGGGCATCGATCCGCGCTCGACATCCCTGCAGGTCGGCATCTTCGGTGCCGAACCGTGGACCGAGCACATGCGCCGCGAGATCGAGGAGCGCATGAACCTGCACGCGGTCGACATCTACGGACTGTCCGAAGTGATGGGTCCGGGTGTGGCTCAGGAGTGCGTCGAGACCAAGGACGGGCTGCACGTCTGGGAGGACCACTTCTACCCCGAGGTCGTCGATCCGCTCGAGGACACCGTGCTCGACGACGGTGTCACGGGGGAGCTCGTGTTCACCTCGCTCACCAAGCAAGCGCTGCCGATCATCCGCTACCGCACGCGGGACCTCACGGCGCTGCGCCCCGGCACCGCACGCCCCGCGTACCGGCGGATGGACAAGGTGACCGGCCGCAGCGACGACATGATCATCCTGCGTGGCGTGAACGTGTTCCCCACGCAGATCGAGGAGATCGTCCTCGGCACCGACGGGCTCGCGCCGCACTTCCAGCTCCGGCTCACCCGGCAGGACCGGATGGACCACCTGACGGTGCTCGTCGAGGCGGATCCGGACGCGCCGCAGGAACGCAGGCGGGCCGCGTCGAACGAGGTGGCCGAGCGGGTCAAGGACGGCGTCGGGGTGACCGTCGGGGTGGAGGTCGTCGATCCGGAGTCGCTCGAACGCTCGGTCGGCAAGCTCCGCCGGGTGGTCGACCAACGGCCGCCGCAGTGATGCGAGCTGCGATGATGTGGCCATGACCGAACCACCCACGGTGACCCGTACCCGGCGCGGCAGGCCCGGTTACGACCTCGAGTCCCTGCTGATGGTCGCGGTCACGCTGTTCAACGAGCGCGGCTACGACGGCACCAGCATGGAGGATCTGTCGCGCAAGCTCGGCATCACGAAGTCGGCGATCTACCACCACGTGCGCAGCAAGGACGAACTGCTGCAGCTGGCCGTGGGCCGCGCGCTGGACGGCCTGTTCGCGGAGGTCGACCGGCTGGAGTCCGTCGACGGCCCCGCGATCGAGAAGCTGGAACGGCTGGTGCGAGCCAGCGTCGGCGTGCTGGTGGAGCAGCTGCCGTTCGTCACGCTGCTGCTGCGCGTCCGCGGGAACACGAAGGTCGAGAAGGCGGCGCTGGCGCGCAGGCGCGAGTTCGACCAGATCGTGGCGGACCTGGTCAGCAAGGCCGCGGCCGACGGTGACCTGCGGCCGGACGTCGACCCGGCGACCTCGGCCCGGCTGCTGTTCGGCATGGTGAACTCGCTGGTCGAGTGGTACCGGCCGCGCGGCGGCGTCGACGCCGACACGGTGGCCGACGCCGTCGCCGCCGTGGCCTTCGACGGCCTGCGCGTCCGCCGCGCCGGCTGACGCACGACGCCGCCGGCACCAGTCGAACCGGCCTGCATGGGACGGTATCGGCGAGGTTGTCCCCGTCCGGGGCCGCGATTAGCCTTGCCCGACGTGCCCCTCCGCCGAAACACCGGGTTGGCGTTCGGCATCGTGGCGCTCGAGTTCGGCGCTGCCGTCACGGGGTTCGTGGCCTCGACGCTGCTTCCGGTGGTCGCCACCGATCTCGTCGCACGCGACCGACTCGGCCTGCTGATAGCCGGGTCGACGTTGGGGCTGTTCGTCGCGCTACCGCTGGCCACCCGGGTGATCCGGCGGATCGGCGCAGCCGCGGGTCTCACCGCCGGTGTCGTGGGATACGTCGGAGGGCTGGCCGTCGCGGCGTCGTCGGGCACTGCATGGGTGTTCGCCGCGGGACAGTTCTCCGCGGGCCTGTCGAGTGGGCTGCTCGGCGTGTTCGGCATCGGCGCGGCCATCGAACACCTGGACGACCGGATTCGCGAACGCGTGGTGGCGGCATCCGCGGCCATGTGGATCCTGCCCGCGCTCGTGGGACCCGCGGCCACACTCGGGCTGGAGCATCTCGTCGGCTGGCGTTGGACGCTCCTGGTCCCGGTGCCGATCGTCCTGTTCGGCCGAGTGCTGGTCGCCCGTGTGGTTCGCCGCAGCGCGGCCGCGTCGGCCGAGCCTGCTCGACCGCTCGGTCGGACGCTGCTCGTGCCGCTCGGGGCGTGCGTCCTCGTCCTCGACGTCGGTGGCGGGCCGCTCGCGGTGCTGGGCTGCCTGGTCGCGATCGCGGGAACCGTAGCGATCATGCCCCGCGGCACCGCAACCCTCCGCCGGGGCACCCCGCGGCGCTGGCGGCGATGGTGCTGTTCGCGTTCGGATACTTCGGGGCGGACAGCCTCGTCACGGTGCTACTCACCGACGGTTACGACACCGGGCTCGGCCAGGCCGCGATCGTCCTCGGAGCAGCCCCTTTCGCGTGGGGCACGACGAGTCTCGCCACGACCGTGTTGCGAAGACACCGGAGCGGGCACCGCTTCCCCGTCATAGGCCTGGCGATGGCAGCAGTCGGCACCGTCGGGTTGACGGCCCTGCTCGCGACGACTCCGTCCGTACCGGCCGCCGTGGCGGCGTGGGCGTTGGCGGGAGCCGGTGTCGGCCTGGCCTACCCGAGCCTGTATCTCATGGCCAGCACCGCTGGTTCGAGCGGCTTCAGCGCCACGGAGCTGGCCACGGCGGTCATCACCGCCGAGGCGATCGGAGGGCTGCTCGGCCGTTCCGCCGGCGGCGCGCTCACGTCCACCGGAACAACCGGCGGCCTGTTCGTCACCTACCTGCTCTATGGCCTTGCCCTCGGAGCGGCCGCTGTCGTCGCTGTCCGCGCACCGCACCGCGCATGAACCCGACCGGGTCCGTACCGGCGGATCGGCCGACCCGTGAGCATGGTTCGCCGCCGGCCCGCGGTGGTCAGGGGATCTGGCCGATGGGGCTGAGTGCGACGACGGGGATCGCTCGGCCGGTCCGCTGCTCGTACTCGGCGAAGCCGGGGTAACGCTCGGCCTGGATGCGGTACTTCTCAGTGCGTTCCGGCTCCTCCAGGTCCGTGGCCTCGACGTCGAGGTCGATGTCGCCGACCTCGATCCGCGCGCTCGGGTTGGCGCGCAGGTTGCGGTACCAGTCCGGGTGGGTGTCAGCGCCCCCGTTGGAGGCGAACACGAGATAGCGGTCGCCGTCGGTCAGATACATCATCGGGTTGACCCGCTGCTTGCCACTGCGGGCACCCAGGGTGTGCAGCAACAGCAGCGGTGCGCCTTCGAACGGTCCGCCGACCTTGCCGTGGTTGGCACGGAACTCCTCGATGGTCCTGCGGTTGAAGTCCGCGGCGTCGCTCATGCCGTCCTCCTGCGTGTGTCGTCACTTGCCCCCCGTCGTCCATCGTCCGGCAACGACGGCCGTCGCGCCGGACGAAGATCCGTCGGCCCTGTCAGTCGTCCTGATAGGCGGGCGGCAGTTGGCCGAGTGGCGCGGTGCGTTCGAGATCGGCCGGGCGCAGGCGAAACACCTGCAGGGGCGTCCCGAAGTACTTGTCGGTCTCCCCGACCCATTGCATGCCGTTGCGGCGCACGCTCGCGGCGGCTCGCGTGTTGTCGGGCCGCACGACCGCGTACAGCTCGTCCACGTCATGGGAGAACGCCCAGTTCGCGAGCTCGTAGCCCGCCTCGCCCGCGTAACCGCGTCCCCAGAAATCGGGATGCAGCTGCCAGCCGATTTCGAGGTCGTCGTTGCCCGGCGGGAGCGGCAGGATCGACGCGCCGCCGATGACGCGGCCGTCGCTGCGCCGTTCGACGGCCCAGTGCCCGGCGGCCACGTCGAGGCAGGCGGTCTCGGCGATCCACTGCTGCAGCAGCCGCCGCATGGCCGCTCGATCCGGCACTCTGGCCATGGCCGGGCTGAGCCAACGGGTGACCGACGCGTGCTGATAGATCGCCAGCGCGTCGGGCGCGTCCGCGACGTGCCAGCCGCGCAACACCAGTCTGGGGGTGATCAGGGCGGGCCGCGGCGGCCCGGTGTTCCGATCGCTCGCCGTCATACGGAACTCCTCGCCGACCACGGCGGCCGGGCCCGCGCCCGGTCGCCGGAGTGCGCTCGCGGTGTTCATCGGACCATCCCGCCGTCCAGCTCCCAGCGCTGCGTCGACGCCGCCATGTCTGCCGTGTCGACGAACCCGAGCAGCCTGTCGACGCCGTCCGTGTTGCCGCCCTGCGACGCCGCGGTCAGCGATGCGCGCGCCGATGCCGGAACGGCCTCGGGCGGCACCACGAGCAGCGTCAACCGGCCGCGCCCCTGGCCACCGATGACGGTCACGGTCTCCGGTGGCTGGGAGTTGAATCCTTCGACCCGGATCCGCACGCCGTCGATGACCACCTTGCGCGCGACGGGCTCCCACGCCGCGAGGTTGTATGTCACTCGCTCCCACGGGCCCCACGGTGTTCCCAGGGCCTCGAGCAGCTCCGGCAGTTCCGCGGCGAGGTCGCGGGAGCAGGGCCACCACGCGCCGTCGACGTGTCCCGTGGCGCGCTGTTCGGACTTGACCCGCAGCCGAGCATGGCGCTGTGGTGCGGAAGGGGCGAGAGAGGTCTGTGTGTCGATGGTGGGTGTGCGCGGGATCGACGTCATGTCGATTCTCCGTCCCGGCCGCGATGCGGCCGACGTGGTGTTTCGTCGTCGGAGACGCGAGCTTGGCCGCTCACGCGCGAAGTGCCGTCGACACTTCCCAGTTTACGCGCTCGCGGCGGTTTCCCGGTGCGCCCGCTTTCCTTGGCGTATGACGTAATGTCGGGATGACCGGGTAGCCACGAGACCGCGACGCCGCGGCCCGGGTCTGGCACGGCCGGTGCCGCGTGCGCCCGAGCGTACGATCACGGCGCCGCCGACCACGACAACGCCGTGCGGCCACAGCAACAAGGCCGTGCGACCACACCAGCGCGACCACAACGGAGTCCCGGAGGATCGAGGCTCGTATGGACACCGACATGGACGTCGACAGCACCCCTGCACTACAACGCGCTCTGGACGGCTACGTCCGTGCGGTCGCCGCCGAACTGGACGTCCCGGACGAGGGCATGAGCTTCGAGATCAGCGACACCGCCACCGCGTATCTCGGCCTGTCCACGCGCAGGCCGACGTGGCCGGGCCGCGATCTGATGCTGATCTGGGACGAACGCGCCGGGTGGGCGGTCGCGGTCGAGACGAACCCCGCCGAACGCCCGGTCGTGCTCGCACGGCTGAGCGACGAACCGGTGCCGTCGCCACGCACGGTCGCCCGCTGGGTCAGGGGAATCCTGGCAGGCCCCTCACTGCCTGTTGAACCCCGGCAGGCGAGAAGGGCGAAGGCCGTCGACCGACATGCCCTCGCCCTTCAGCTCTCCGCCTATGTGCCGGACTGAGAACCCGCCGCCGCTATGCGGCCGCGCGGGCCCGGTCGGCCGCACGCAACGGGGCACCCATCTCGTGCAGGTGCTCCAGTACGTGCCGGTACGACCGGATCAACCCGGTCTGGCTGTACGGAATGCCGTGGTCGTCGCAGAAACGGCGCACGATGGGCTGGGCACGCCGCAGGTGCGGGCGCGGCATATTCGGGAACAGATGGTGCTCGATCTGGTAGTTCAGCCCGCCGAGCAGGAAGTCCGTGAACCAGCCGCCCCGCACGTTCCGTGACGTGAGCACCTGCTTGCGCAGGAAGTCCACCGACTGGCCGCTCATCGTCGGCATTCCCTTGTGGTTGGGGGCGAACGAGCATCCCATGTAGATGCCCCACAGCATCTGGTGCACCGCGATGAACAGCACCGCGATTCCCGGCGACAACACGACGAACACGGCTGTCAGATATCCCGCCAGGTGCGCGGTGAGCAGGACGCCTTCGACCTTGCGGCCCTTCGTCTTGCCCTGCCACACCGCCTTCATCCCGTTGAAGTGCAGGTTCAGCCCTTCCAGGCACAGCAGCGGGAAGAACAGCCACGCCTGGTGCTTGGCCATCCAGCGCAGGAATCCCTGTTTGAGCCGGGCCTGTTTGCTGGTGAACGCCAACGCGGAGATGTCGAGGTCCGGGTCGTGGTCCTCGTGGTTGGGGTTCGCGTGGTGACGATTGTGCCCGCTGACCCACCAGCGGTAACTCATCCCGACGAGTCCCCCGTGCACAGTGCCGATGACGTCGTTCGGCTTGCGGGTGCGGAAGATCTGCTTGTGCCCCGCGTCGTGGCCGATGAACGCCAGTTGGGCGAACACGACGCCCAACACGGCGGCGATGCCCAGCTGCCACCAGCTGTCGCCGAGGAACGCGAACGCCACCCAGGCACCGGCGAACACCAGCAGGTTGGCGGAGATCCGGAGTGCGTAGTAACCGTACCGACGGCGGAGCAGCCCCGCCTCCCGCACCTCGTGGAGCAGAGCCGCGTACTCTCCGCCGGTCTTCGCGGGAGCTTCGGCGAAATCGGTCATCGGAGCAGCTCACTTCCGAACGCCGCGGGCGCGGAGGAGAACGAGATGCGGCGCGCGCGGTCGGCCGCCGCGGCCGTCACCGGCACGGCCGTCGGAGGCTGGGTCGGCACGTGGCTGAACACCACGGGTGCGACGTCGGTACCGGATGCACGTGAGTGAACGTGAGCGGTGGACATGGGGAACTCCTTGACGGCGACGGGTCTGGCGTCGCCGGTTCTGAGACGTGTACGCGAAGGCGTACGTCGATGAGCGAACTCGACTCGTCGCTTCGGAGCGGTCTCCGTTCGGAAGCGGTGTCCGTGTGGAAGCGAGGTCCGTTCGAATAAGTAGGTTCAGGGCAGGTCGCGTATCTCTGCGTCAATCACAGCGTGTCAATCACAGCGTTTGTTCGAAACAGCGTCGGTTGACCGGTGTCGTTCACACGGTCGACGTTGATCACAGCCGCCGGCTGTGCACGGAGGGCCCGCCACTTCCCGAGCCTACACGTCTCCGTCGCGACTGAATAGGCATGACCCGATGCCCAGCAGCCGCCGGGGGCACGGTGACGGGTTCACTGCCTTTACCCGCAGGAGCGACCGGCCCGGCCATGAGGCGACTCCCCCCGCGGTCGCTGATCAGGCGGTGCCACTGTCCCTGCGCAGTTGACTGCCGAACATCTCGCGATAACGACCAGGCCGGCAGCCCGACATGATCCCCGCGGATTCAAGACTCCGACGTCCCAGCCCACTCGGTGTCCAGTGAAGCCACGCGTTGCGCCGTCGGCACGCACGGCAGCGCGCTAGAGGGAACCACGCCGCCCAGAAGCAACCATGTGATCCTTCAAGTCCGCCTGCACTGAGACGCGACCATCACGGGACCGGATTCCCCGTCCACCTGAAGAGAACCAACCAGTCACGGTGCCAACAGGAGATTAGCGAGGTTTTTTCGACTCTTGAGTTTCCTCAATACGTAGTGCCACCCCCAGAGCGAAAAAACTGGGAGCCCACTCGCCGACAAATATCCCCCAACGGTCCGCGCGCGCGGTAGAATTTTCCGCATTCAGCGATGCAACCCAGCTGACCACACTTAATCCGATCGAGGCCATGCCTGCGGCGAACATGTGACCCGAATTGATCCCCTGCTGACGCATCATTGTCAGCATTTTCACCCTCCAATACCGTTCCACTTGTTGACGCTAGCGGCTCACTGAGTTGATCTCAGCGAGTTTCAGGTCGGCCGGTGTTCGAGGTGAGTGAGGGCGAGTGCGGCTTGGATGATGCTGCCGATCTTGCTGGGGCTGGCGGTGATCCGTTGTAAGGTGCGCCAGCGGCCGGTGAGCAGGGCGAATCCGCGTTCGCCGAGGCAGCGCAGCCTGCGTAGCAGGGCGTTGTAGGTGCGGTTGTCGGCATCGAGGACTTGGTTGCCGGGTGGGTGTTTGATCGGGGTGTGCACTCCGATTCCGGTGCCTTCGTAGCCGCCGTCGGCCAGGGTCGGCAGCCCCTGTGAGGCGGCGGCGTACAGCGCGCCCAGCGCATGTTCGCGGGCGGCGGTGAGGTCGT